>NZ_CP068230.1:1145000-1769166 GCF_009183365.2 Shewanella algae | reverse complement strand
GCGCCGGTCGTTACCCGGGGGAATTTGCCGAGTGGCGGGTTGACGCCGAAACAACGCCATCCGCTGAATTCAGTTATCGCTTCCACGCCGTAGGCCTCAATCTGGGACTCAGGCACAACTACAGCGGTGGTGGCTTGTATTTCTTCGATCTGCTCAACCCTGGAAACAACACTTCAGAGGCAAGCTTCAAGCTGGTTGCCAGTGATGCCTGCAGCGCGTTTCCCGAGGTTGAAGTCAATGCCAGTGGTGATTTCTCCGCCCTAAAAGGCGATGCTGCACTGCCGGTGCGGGGTCTGGTCGATGCCCACACCCATATCACCTCGTATGAGTTTATGGGCGGCAAGATGATGCATGGCAAGCCGTTCCACCGCTGGGGGGTGACCCAGGCGTTGAACGACAGTGCGGTGATCCATGGGCCGAATGGCTCACTGGATCTCATCGGCAATCTCTACTCCTTCAACGACGCCAACTTCCGCTATGACACCCGAGGCTGGCCGGACTTCCCCTGGTGGCCCAATCACGAGCAGATGACCCACTCAGGTTACTACTACAAGTGGATTGAGCGCGCCTGGCTAGGCGGTTTGCGCCTGATGGTCACCCATCTGGTGGAAAACGAGGTGTTGTGCAACGCCCAGAAAACCATCAATCCCGCCAGTTGGGTCAACCCCAACGACTGTAACACCATGAACAGCATTCAGTTGCAGATTAACCGTCTAAAGCAAATGCAGGAGTATATTGATGTGCAGTCCGGCGGCCCCGGCAAAGGCTTCTTCCGCCTGGTGTCCTCGCCTCAAGAGGCTCGCGAGGTCATTGCCGACGGCAAGCTGGCGGTGCTGATGGGCATAGAGGCCTCAGAGCTGTTCAACTGCGGTATCAAGGATGATTGCAACCGCCGCCAGATTGAAGAGCAACTGCAGCAAGTTTATGCCAAGGGGGTGAGAGTCCTGTTCCCGACCCACAAGTTCGATAACCAGTTGGGCGGCTCAGTGGTGGAAGACGGCTTTATCAATATCGGTGAAATCTTGGCGACGGGCCATTTCTTTGAAACCCAGGCCTGCGACGCCGACACCCAAGGCAGACCATTCAAGTCAGGTTTCCCCATTTTGGGCGAAATCCCAGTGCTCAAGGATATTCTCAATGCCGTGGGTCTCAATCCCCAGTACGACGAGAGCATGCTGCACTGCAACAAGCATGGCTTGTCCGAAAAAGGCGTCTACCTGGTTAACCGCATGATAGATATGGGAATGTTGATAGAATTGGATCATATGTCGGCACAAACCGCCACCAGTGTGATGGATATTGTCGAGCAGCGCCAATATGGCGGGGTGATCACCAGCCACAGCTGGATGACTGATGGCACCCAAGGCAGACTGCACCCCAACACCCTGCGCCTGGCCAAGGTCGGCGGCTTTATGGCGCCCTACAACAGTAACGCCAACCATCTTGGAGGCAGTATTGATAGATACCTGCAGTTGATAGCCGATACTCCTTTTCTGCCGGGTGTCGGCCTGGGAACCGATATGAGTGGCCTGGGCGCTCAGGCCGGCCCCAGAGACGATGCGGCCACTAATCCACTGCACTACCCCTTCGTCAGTGAGTTCGGTATCCAGTTTGAGCGTCAGGTATCGGGGAATCGTGTATTTGACTTCAATCAGGATGGCATGGCCCATTACGGTATGCTGGCCGACCACCTGCAGGATGTGCGCGAGCAGCTTGGCGGCAGTACCTATGAAGCCTTGATGAACTCGGCCGAAGCTTATCTGCAGATGTGGGAACGCGCTGAAGCCCACAGGGATGAAGCCTATACCAATCCACTGCCGACCTATGTGCGGATAGTCAACCGCGCTTCGGACAAGTGTATGGATATTCCGGGTAATGGCAGCGATATGGTCAATGGCACAGATGTGATCCTCTATGATTGTGAACGCGACGCCTGGGATCAACGCTGGAGTTTTGATGCCGACAAACGCATGTTCAGCAACAAGGCCAATCCATCCTTGTGTTTGGACAATCGCGGCCAGGCCTACAATGAAGGCGAAATCGTGGTATGGGAGTGTGTCGACAGCGACAATCTGCGTTGGGATTATGACGGCCGCTTTATTCGCAGTGCCCATGACGCCAATATAGTGGCCGACGCCTATGGCCGTGGCAACGATGCCCAAGTGGGTCAATGGCAATTTCATGGCGGCGCCAACCAGCAATGGTTGCTCAGGCCTGAGATGACTATTCACAGCTGGGTCAGTTTGCGGGATAAACGTGCCGGGCTATGTATCAGCGCTCCCGAACAGGCCCAAAGCGGCAGCCTGGTGAACCTGGACAACTGCAGCAACCGTCAGGGGCAAAAATGGTACTTCGATCCGATAAAAGGCAGTATCAAACTGGCTGGTGACGCGGGACTGTGCCTGCACATTCCCGGTGGCAATACCCAGGATCATAGCCAGTTGGCACTGGCGCCCTGCGATGCTTCCAATCCGGCTCAGGCATTCGATAAAGACGGCAGCGTGTTCTCAAGCCGAATGGCACCCAATCAGGTGCTTGATGCCTCGGGAGAACAAGCCGGCGCGGCTCTTATCCTCTATCACCACCATGGCGACAGTAATCAGAAGTGGAAGTCCAGCCTCTGATCCAAGCCCTTAAAAAACAGCAAGGCCGGTTCAATGAACCGGCCTTGTTTATTGTGATTTTTTTTACTTGGTGTTAAACCAAGCTCGCCATAAAAGACTTAGGCTTCAATGCCTTTGCTGGCCAGGAACTCATCATAAGTGCCCTTGAAGTCGCTCACGCCATCAGCGCTTATCTCTATGATACGGTTGGCCAGTGATGAAACGAAGGCGCGGTCATGGCTGACAAACAGCAAGGTGCCTTCATAGAGCTCGAGGGCGTTGTTCAACGACTCAATCGATTCCATATCCAGGTGGTTGGTTGGTTCGTCCATCACCAGAATATTGGGCTTTTGCAGCATCAGCTTGCCAAACAGCATACGACCCTGCTCACCACCGGACAGTACCTTGACAGATTTCTTGATGTCGTCGGCGCTGAACAGCATACGGCCCAGCACTGAACGCACCGCCTGATCGTCATCACCTTCCAAACGCCACTGACCCATCCAGTCGAACAGGTTCATATCATTTTCAAAGTCGCTGGCATGATCCTGGGCGTAGTAGCCGATACGATGGTTTTCAGACCACTGAATGGTACCGCTCTTTTGTGGCAACTCGTGGATCAGAGTACGCAACAAGGTGGTCTTACCCACGCCGTTTTCACCCAGAATCGCGATACGCTCGCCCACTTCGGCGATAAAGTTCACATCCTTGAACAGCAGCTCATCGTAACCATTGCTCATGTTCTCAACAATCAAAGCGTTACGGAACAGTTTCTTCTCCTGCTCGAAACGAATGTAGGGGTTAACCCGGCTGGAAGCCTTGATCTCATCCAGTTTGATCTTGTCGATTTGACGGGCACGGGATGTGGCCTGTTTGGCCTTGGAAGCGTTGGCAGAGAAGCGCGCCACGAAGGTTTGCAGCTCGGCAATCTGTGCCTTCTTCTTGGCGTTTTCAGCCACCAGGCGCTCGCGGGCCTGAGAGGCGGCTGTCATATATTCATCATAGTTGCCCGGATAGACCCGCAGCTCACCATAGTCCAGATCCGCCATATGGGTACAGACAGAGTTGAGGAAGTATCTGTCGTGGGAAATAATGATCATGGTGCTGTTACGCTGGTTAAGCATCTCCTGCAGCCAGCGAATGGTATCGATATCCAAGTTGTTGGTCGGTTCGTCGAGCAGCAACACATCGGGATCAGAGAACAAGGCCTGTGCCAGCAGCACCCTGAGTTTCCAACCCGGTGCCACTTCACTCATGGGGCCAAAATGTTGTTCCAGCGGAATACCCACCCCGAGCAGCAGCTCACCGGCGCGGCTTTCTGCGGTATAACCGTCCATTTCGGCAAACTGCATCTCAAGATCGGCCACTTTAATGCCATCTTCTTCGCTCATTTCCGGTAAGGAGTAGATGCGATCGCGCTCCTGCTTCACCGCCCACAGCTCTTTGTGGCCCATGATCACTGTGTCGATAACGCTGTGCTCTTCATAGGCGAACTGATCCTGGTTCAGCTTACCCAGACGCTCGTTGGGATCCAGCGACACATTACCCGAGGTTGGCTCCAACTCACCGGAAAGGATCTTCATAAAAGTAGACTTACCGCAGCCATTGGCGCCGATAAGGCCGTATCTGTTGCCTTCGCCGAATTTAACCGAGATGTTTTCAAACAGCGGCTTGGCGCCAAACTGCATGGTGATGTTAGCTGTCGTTATCACTGTATGATTCCAAAATATCCAGATGCGGGACCGGGCCATGTAAAGCCGCGTCCAAGAGCCCAAGGCCTATGATTGGCCGGGTAAATAAAGCCGGGCACTATAACATTCCTGCGTGAATTATCAACCAAACTCGCGGGCAGCCAGCGAGATAAAGCAGTGCAACCAGCTGTTTATAAAAGACTTTAAAAATCTTCTGCAAGCAGATTAAAAATCCAGATCGCGGCCACACACCAAGGTAGTTTCCGCCTTGTTTGTTGCACAAGTGCTGTAACAGCCAAGTTCGGGGCGCAAAATCTCTGTCGGCAGGGCATATCCCGGCTCACCATTGATAGTGATGCTCTCGTTGTCATCGGTGTAATCCGTGCTCAGCGTGGTGCCATCGGCCAACTGCCAGCGACTGAGAAATGAGTGCACATTGGCACAAACCGTGATTTCACACTCCAGGGTCTTTTGGCTGTCACCCTTGATCACTATGCACTCAGTGGTTTTCTCGCCGCAGCCCGCCTGAGCAGGCACAGAGACGGCGCTGAGCAGCAAGACACCGCCTAGCAGACTCAGCTTAGCTGCCGCGGTTAATTTTCTGGATTGCATTTTCCTACTCCTTTCCCATTCCTTTTCTTATTCCCCGTTGCCCTTGCTGTGACTCGCTCGGCCAGCGATATCCAGCCCCAAACTTATATTGACCAAAGGCTCTTTTAGACTAAAGGCTTTGACAGGCTAAGGGCTCAGGCCGTGACCGCAGGCTGCCTTTTTCGGCAGGCATTGGTGCTGAGTAAAGGCAAACCCCTTATTTAAACAGGAAAAACAAGGCGATAAAACAAGAAAACAATAAAAAGCCGGGGCAATTCCCCCGGCTCGAACGCTGAAAGAGCTTAATCCAAAGACTTACGCCGCAAGCGGTTGGCATTGGTCACCACAGTCAGTGAAGACAGCGCCATTGCCGCGCCGGCCACCACAGGGCTCAGCAATATTCCTGTCAGCGGGTACAGCACCCCGGCCGCAATCGGGATCCCCAGAGTGTTGTAGATAAAGGCGCCGAACAGGTTCTGCTTGATGTTGCCAAGTGTCGCCCGTGACAGGGCAAATGCCCCGGCCAAACTGCCCAGTCTAGGGTTAAGCAAGGTCAGGTCGGCGCTCTCTATGGCAATCTCTGTGCCCGAGCCCATGGCAATGCCGACATCGGCGGCCATCAGCGCCGGGGCGTCATTGATCCCATCACCGACCATGGCCACCACTTCACCCTGCGCTTGAAACTTATTGACCCAGGATTGCTTTTCATCCGGCAACACCCCGGCGATGACTTCCTCAATCCCCACCTGACGCGCCACGGCTTCGGCTGTGACCTGGTTATCACCACTAAGCAATACCAAGCGTTTGCCCTGAGTCTTGAGTGCGGCCATGGCTTCTTTGGCATCGGCTTTGATTGGGTCACTTATCCCCACCAACGCCAGCAGTTGATTATCTCGGGCCACCAGCACCTGGGTGTGTCCAAGCGCCGCCCCCTGCTCCAGTCTTGCCTGGTGCGCCTCGGTCAGCCTAATGCCCAGTGCGTCCATTAGCTTGCTGTTACCGACCGCCCACTGCCGGCCTTCAAACTGCCCCAGCAGACCTTGCCCCTGGCGATAGTCAAACCCCTGCGGCTCACTCAGCACAACCTCTTTGACTTTGGCGGCATCCAGCAGCGCCGCCGCCAAAGGGTGGCCCGAGTGTTGTTCAAGGCTGGCCACGGCGCGCAGCAGCTCGCGCTCATCAAAGGCATCATCAAAAATATCCACCTGGGTGACGGTGGGCTTACCTTCTGTGATGGTGCCGGTCTTATCCAGCACCACACAGCTGACCTTGCTGGCGGTTTGCAGCGCCTCACCGTTTTTCACCAACACCCCCATGGAAGCGGCGCGGCCGACAGATACCATGATGGACATGGGCGTTGCCAGCCCCAAGGCGCAGGGACAGGCGATAATCAGCACACTGGTCAGCACCACCAGCGCATGGGACAACGCGGGCTCAGGGCCGGCAAAATACCAGATGATGGCCGCCAGCAGCGCAATCACCACCACCACAGGCACAAACACGGCGGCTATCTTGTCTGTCAGTCGCCCTATGGGCATCTTGGAGGTCTGGGCCTCCTGAACCAGGGCGATAATCTTCGCCAGGCGGGTATCGGCAGGCCCGGCAGTAACTTGGTAAATAAGGCTGCCGTTACCATTGACTGTGCCGGCGCTCAGACTGTCGCCCACGGATTTAGCCACGGGAATGGGTTCGCCTGTGAGCATGGACTCATCGAGCAGCGAACTGCCTGAAAGCACTTCACCGTCGAGCGCCACTCTGTCACCCGGGCGCAGTCTCAGCTTATCGCCCACCACCAGCGCTGCTATGGCCACGGTTTCATCGCCGTTTTCGGTGATCTTGATGGCCGTATTGCTCTGCAGGCCAATAAGCTTCTGCACCGCTTCACTGGTCTTGCCGCGGGCTCTCAGCTCCAGCGCATGCCCAAGGTTAATCAAGCCGAGGATCATCACACTGGCCTCAAAGTACACATGACGGGTGCCGTCGGGGAAAAAGCCGGGAATAAGCACCACCAACATGGAGTAAAGCCAGGCCGTGCCCGTACCCAGGGCGATCAGCGTATCCATGTTGGCACTCTTGGCCTTGAGTGAGCGCCACATACCACTGAAGAAGTGCCCCCCGGTGGTAACCAGCAGCAGCAAGGTCAGCAGCCCCATGGCGCCCCAGATAAGTTGGCTTTGGCTATCGTGGATCATCATGTCACCACCGGCCAGGCCCCAGATCATCAAGGGGATCCCCAGCCCGAGACCGGCGATGGCCTGTCTGATCCGGGTGCGGTATTCCCTGGCATCATGCTCGGCCTTGTCGGCCATGGCACTGGCGGCGTCGGTTATTGGCTCCGCGCGATACCCGGCCGAGAGCAGCAGCGCAACAGCTTCAGCCACTGGCAACCCTGCGGCCACGCTCACCTGCTTGTCGGCCAAGTTGACTCTGGCCTCGACCTCTTTGGCGGCAAAGGCTTTTTCTATCTTGGCCACGCAGCTGGCGCAGCTCATATCCGGCACAAACAGCAGTATGGGCTTGGCAGGGTGAGCCGTGGCGGCCTTGTGCTTGACAGCTTTATCGGCATGCTTGCCGGCTTTAGTTTCGGTTTCAGTTGTGGCTTCGGCCACCGCCGGTTTCAAAGTGTCAGCCTGAGCTTCTGTCTCAGTCTCGGTATCAGCCTCGGCATGCTCATCGCGCCAAGGCTCGGCGGTAAACCCAGCGGCCTTTAACAGCTCGGTCAACTCGGCGGCAGTTTTTTGGCTTTTCAGTGCAAGCCGTTTCTGTTTCAGATTGACTGTCACCTCGGCTTCATCGCTGAGCGCCTTACGAATACTGGCCTCACAATGACCACAGGTCATATCGCCAACATAAAAGTGGAAGTTTTCCGGCTCACTTGTATTACCTGGCGCAAGCGTTGGCGGGGTAAAGCCTGCGCCTGTTATCAATTCGGCCAGTTTGGCCGCGCTCTTGTGACTTTTCAGCCGCAGCTGTTTGCCTTTAAGGTCGACTTCTACCTCAAGCTCATCAGCCAGCGCCCTGCGAAGCTTACTCTCACAGTGGCCGCAGTTCATATCGGCAACATGGAAGTTAAAGCTGGCAGGGGCTTCAGGGCTTGGCTCTTGCGCGCTGTCACCGGCGCCGGGAGCCACAATCTCGGCCTGCTCAGCGTCATAACCTGCGTCTTTCAGTCTCGCCAGCGCCGCGGCGGGGGTAAGCTCAGCGCCCGGGGCGAATGTCAGCGTCAACGACTTATCGGCCACCTCGGTAGCGGCTTCTACACCGGTATCGTCGGCAAACAGGGCTCTTATCTTGCTGGCGCAGCCGCCGCACTTCATATTCGTTATGGTGAATTGCATCTGGTCCATTGGAAACTCCCTTCTGTGCCCCTCGCAAGCGAGGCTGGCTCAACACTGAGATAAAGGTTAAAGTCTCCAGTAACGGGAGAGTCAAGCTCGAAAAATCATCCGTGAGATAAAAGGTGCACTGACTCTCAACAATGTGCTTGCGGCGCGACAAAATAGCCCACAATAGTCCAAATACGGCAGAAAGCGGGAGTTTGACGATGAAAATAGGCGAAGTGGCCAAGGCAACAGGTCTGAGTATCAAGAGTATCCGCTATTACCATGACATAGGCTTGGTTGAGGCCCATAGAGGCGACAACGGATATCGTGAGTATCGGGCAGCCGACATCGAGGCGCTCAAGTTTTTGCAGCACTGCCGCGAGCTGGGCTTTACCTTGGATGAATGCCGGGATCTGTTGCAACTGAAACACAATCCCAAACGCTGCGCCGAAGATGTCAAACGCCTGGCCAAGGGGCACCTGCAGGCGCTGGAAGAAAAGATGACCAGACTGGCCTCACTGCATGCCCAACTGAGCGAGCTGGTATCTCAATGCCGCGGTGGCAGCCAGTCTGAATGCGCCATCATAGATGGCCTGTCCAGCGAAGCCAAACAGGCCTGAAGTTGTCACTCAGGCAATTTGGCTTGCTGCCCGGGCCGCGCCAAGGCTGCGGCATTGTCCAGCTTCAGTGCCGGCAGCGTGCCCGCCGGGGTGAAATCAAACACCATGCCGTAGAACACCAGCTCTGACTCCAATGCCAGTATCTTGTTGTGGGGCTGGCGAAAGCCGTGCCCCTCCCCCTCAAAGCCGATAAACGCCGTGGGAACGCCCTTGTCTTTCAGCGCCTTAAAGATATGCTGCGACTGATTCGGTGGCACCACCTTATCTTCGAGCCCTTGCAACAGCAGCAAAGGTTCATTGAATCCCTGCAGATGATACAGGGGCGAGCGTTCACGATACACAGCCTTCATTTTGGGGTAAGGGCCTATCAGTTGATCCAGGTATCTTGACTCAAACTTATGGGTTTCCTTGCCCAGCACCTCGATATCACTGATCCCGAAATAGCTCACCCCGGCCTTGAACTTGTCATAGAAGGCCAAGGCCGAAAGCACGCTCAAGCCACCGGCACTGCCGCCGCGAATCGCCAGTTTGTCAGCACTGACCCAGCCTTGGTCAACTAAAAACCCTGCGGCCCAGACAGCATCCTCAACATCTGCCTTGCCCCAGTTGCCATAGAGACTTTGGCGATATTGGCGACCAAAGCCGGTACTGCCGCGGTAATTGAGTTCAAACACGGCAAAGCCGCGACTGGTCCAGTACTGAATGGCGCTGCTGTAAGCCCGGTTGGCCTTGGCGGTCGGGCCACCATGCAACATCATCAGCAGCGGCGGCCGGGTGTCCGGCTGGGGTTGGTAGTCACCATTTACCGGCGGATAAAAATAGCCGTGAGCCTTGTCTCCCCCCTTGGTGGTGAACTCCACATTGATGGCGCGGGAGATATATTTGGGATCCAATCCGCTGATCTCCGGGGCGTACACAAGCTCTGTACCGCGGCCGGAAACCTTGTAGATGCCACGCTCGGGTGTTGGCCTATTGCCAACAAAATAAACCCCGTCGGCCCCTTGCACCACCTGCCTGATATCGGCAAAGTCGGCGGCCAAAGGTTCAATGACCCCAGTCTGCAGATCCAGTCGCAGCAATCCGGCATCGCCTTCCTTGTTGAAGCTGGCTATCAGGGTGTTTTCATTCTCAAAGGCGTAAGCATGCTGGCCCAGCTTCCAGGCAGGGCCGCCGATTTCAGCCTTGAGTTGAGTAACCTGCTCGATACTGCCGTTGGCATCCAGCCGATACAGGTTCCACCAGTTGTCATAGTCGGCAATAAAGTAGAGCACACCGCCAGGGCTGAACAGGGGTTGCATCAGTGCGCCCTTTCGCTCAGGGGCGATTTGGCGAATATTGGTCAACTGCCCCTTGCGGTTGAGATCCCCAAGCCACAACTGGGTATTATCCCAAGGCATATTGGGGTGTTCCCAGGTGATCCAGGCAAGCTGTGTATTGTCGGCATTAATTGCCGGAGAACTGATAAAGTCGTGACCATCGACGAAGATATCCCCTTCACCGGAGAAATTCAGGTTAATGGTCACCAAACTGGCCTTGGGCTCTCCCGGTTGGCGATGATCTTCCCGGACACAGATAATCCGTGAGCCCTTGGGATAAGAGATACAGTCGCCGTGACGGGTGCCATTGGGTGTCAGTGCCAGCGCCTCCTGATTGGGCGCTATCCGGTAAAACAGCTGATCCTGCCCCTTGGTGACAAACAGGCTCTGGCCTATGCCGAGAAAGTCGCCTCCGCCATATTCATGAACGCGGCTGCCAATACCAAAGGCCGGCGCCACCACACTGGTAATGCTGCCGTCTTTTTCGAGACGCTTGATCCCCACCTTGCCACCTTCGGCCGGGCTGGATTCCGAGAAATAAATCGCATCACCGACACTCTGCAGCTCACCTATTGCCGAGGCACTGCCGTAGACTTCGGCGGCTCCCAAAGGTGAGACCCAGCTGCCATAAGCGGCACTAATCCTCTGTTCATTGTTGGCAGGAGCTTCTTGCTCCTGCGCAGGTTGACCGCAACCCTGCAACACTGAAGCCATCAGCGCTGCGGCCAGAATTCGCTTTCCGGGATTGAAAATCATGGTTTCGTTTCCCCCAACACCTGCCCAGGGGCAGGCTGAAACTACTACAACTTAAGTCTTGTGTTTTCTTGGTTTTTCTTATTTTTTGTATCTGGCACAGAACCACTGCAAAACCCTGTACTGCTGCAAACTGGATAATCCAAAAAAGATGCAGATCCAAGGTGAAAGCAAATAGTACCAGGTGATGGGTTCTGTGGAGCGACCGCTGAGAAGCAGGTAGAAGAATCCGAAGTAGATTACCATGACCCCCACGACTCCCACCAGTAAAAGCAGGCGCTTGATTTGTTTCTCCAGCCAATGCATGGGTGAGTGTTTATACCTCTGGTGCTTTTACCTTTTAGTAGGGGAATTGTTCAATCCGGGACAAGAATTGTCAACGTCTGTGATACAAAGCGGACAAGTATCTGACACCCCGGATTGCAGAATGATAACTTTTGAGAGACTTGGGCGCGGCTCAACCGCCATTTTTGGGCAAATAACGCCCGGCATCCCTGGACCAACGAAAGTCCACTTTGCTGCCATTGTCGACATTTTTCAGGCGCAGATCATAGTATCCCTGATGTTTACGCCCAAGAAGCTGCAGCAGATTTTTGCCTTCATCAATAACCCGGGCGCGGACGCCGGTTTCATCCCGCTCACCGGCCAGATCTTTATAGAAATACATGGGTTCAGAGAAGATATTCACCAGCTTATCGCCATCGATTACATAGAGCTGCAGCGCTTCATAGAAGGCACCGCCACCGGAAAAACCTTCACTGAAACCAACTCGGATCCCTATGGCGGTTAACTGGTCACTAACCTTGTAGGGTGCCAGATCCAGCTTTTTGACCGATTGAGGTACTGTATCAGAACCGCCATCCACTGTGCTCTCCAGATTGGAGTAGTTCCAGTTGACCGGGGTATTGAGTGGGCCATCGTGGGTAGCAAGCGCTTGGAAGTTCCCCTGGTCCAGCTTAAATACGCCAAAGTAAAAATCATGGGTCTGACGCTCGGCAAAGTTCTCACTGCAAAGATCGCTGCCATCTGTATATTTAAGATCCGATTCTTCGGCAACCACACAGGCATAGCCCAGATACAGGCCCTGGTTGCCCCAAGGTTTGGCGCCTATGCTTGCCAGCAAGTTCGGGGAACGTCCCGGTGCCAACCAATCAAGCAACGTCTTGGGCGCAACGCCATCTGGCAAGCTCTGGCCGTCTTTGGCGAGCAGTTTTCCTTCCATCTGCTCGGCATAAATCTGCCGCCCTTCCTCGTGACGTATGGCAGCTTTGGCTTCACTGGGTTGAACTGTCTGGGTTTGGCTGGCATTGGCTTGTGAGCCGACAAGAGCACAGGAGAGCGAAGCAGTCAGCACTAGCGTGGTTGACAACAATAGAGGGTTAAAGGAAACCTGCCTGGTGGAAGAAAACATCATCCCTGTCCTTGTTTGAAACGCGGTAAAGAACAGGGATGATATCTATTTTCGCCTTGATATCAAAGCATTGAATTACAGGCGGATACCGCCGTCAATTTCAAATACCCGGCCATTGACATAGTCGTTTTCAATGATGAATTTAACTGTCGAGGCGATTTCAGCGGCATCACCCAAACGGCCGACCGGCACCATTTTCTCCAGGCGCTCCAGCGCTTCCGGTTTCATGGCGGCGGTCATTTCGGTGGCAATAACCCCGGGGGCAACAGCGGCGGCCCTAATCTTGTAGCGTGCCAGCTCTTTGGCCCAGCCCACCGCCATGGCAGCGACACCGGCCTTGGAGGCGGCATAGTTGCTCTGCCCTACATTGCCGGCCCGAGCCAGGCTGGAGATATTGATGATCACCCCTTCCTGGCCAGAGCTTATCATGGCGGCTGCGGCTTCACGGCCACAGAGGAAGCTGCCGCTCAGGTTTACATTGATAACCGACTGGAACTGCTCCAGCGACATACGGTCTGTCACCTGCCCCTCTTTGGCTTTGATCAGCATGCCGTCACGCAAAATACCCGCGTTGTTTACCAGCACATTGAGCTGACCAAAATCTTCCAGAATGTACTGAAAGGTTGCCATCACATCTTCTTCATCTGTGATGTCCACCGCATAACCCTGAACTTCGGTCTCGCCCATCAGGGCACAGGCTTGCTCCAGACGGTCCTGATCCACATCGATCAGCGCCAGACGGGCACCGGCAGCGGCCAGCTCCTGCGCCATGGCCAGACCCAGTCCACCGGCTCCACCTGTGATGGCGACTACCTTACCTTTTACATCCATTGGGTTATCCTTATTTCTCTTGCTTGAATTGTTCAAAAATACTGGAAAAATCGCGACGACCATTGCCCTTGCGAGCATGATTGACATAGAGGCTGCGCGCCAGTGCGCCCATAGGGGTGCTCGACTGGCTGGACAGCGCTGCTTCCTGGGACAGGCCGAGATCCTTGACCATAAGATCCACCATAAATCCGCCCAGATAGTCATTGGACGATGGCACGCTTGGCATCACCCCGGGACAGGGGTTGTATTTCTCCAAGGTCCAGTTGCCGCCGCTCGAAACTTTCATGATATCCGACAGCACCTTGGGATCCAAACCATTATCTATCCCCAGACTCAGTGCCTCGCTGGTACCTACCATCAAGACAGACAACAGCATGTTGTTGCAGATTTTGGCAACCTGACCGGCGCCGGCACTGCCTGCATGAAAAATATTGGCGCCCATGCACTCGAGAACGGGTTTGGCCTTGGCAAAACCTGCGTCGCTGCCGCCGCAGATAAAGGTCAGCGTACCGGCCGCGGCCCCGGCGGTGCCACCGGAAACCGGCGCATCAACAAACTCAAGCCCTTTGGCGGCCGCAGCAGCCGCCACAGCGCGGGCGCTGTCGGCATCTATGGTCGATGAATCGATAAGTAAGGTCCCCTCGGCCACAACATCCAGCAGCCCTTGCTGCTGCTCGCTGCCGAGGTACAGGCTACGAACATGCTTGCCGGCCGGCAACATGGTTACCACCACATCGGCACCCGCCGCTGCGCCACAGGCGCTCTGAGCCGTTATAGCTCCCTGCTCTGCCAGGCTCTGCATCGCCGCCGGCACCAGATCGAATACCCGAACAGTCATCCCGGCCTTGATCAGGTTGACCGCCATCGGCCCCCCCATATTGCCCAAACCAATAAAAGCCACTGTTGTCATCTGTTTGCTCTCCCTGTTGGAATCTTGTTTGCCTGCATCTGTTACAGATCGGCCAATGGGTGTTCATGTTCAAATGGCGACTCGAGCAAGGCAGATACCGCTTCTTGCGGTGCTATCTTGCCCTTGCCGTAACGCCAGTTGGGATTACGGTCCTTGTCGATAAGCAGCGCCCTGACACCCTCACAAAAATCACCTATGGCGCAGCAGTTGAGGCTGAGACCCAGCTCGAAGCGGAAACAATCCGCCAGGCTCATGTCAGTCCCAAGCCTTGACTGCTCGTAGGCCAGCGCCCAGCTAAGCGGGCTGCCGCTCAGCATGGTGTCACGGGCGCGCTGCAACCAGCTCTCTTGGGTTTCCAGGGCCTGCATCTTGGCGAGAATTTCGGCCATATCTCCGGTCATCAGCTCATCAATCTGGGCCTGATGGCCCTTCAAGCGACTGCTGCCGGGACGCTCTTCACTCTGGGTTTCCAGTTCATTGAGCAGATCATGCAGCTTCTGCTGGTTGAGACTGGTGTTATTGCCCCAGTTCACCGTCGCCATGGCATCGAGCATGCGCTCTTTATCCGTTGAGGCCAGAAAATGATTGCCAATGCCGGTATAACGGGCATCGGCCGCATTCATATTGTAGGCGGTCAGGCCGAGAAACAGCCCAGTCTTGCCCGGCATGCGGCCGAGAAAATAGCTGCCGCCGACATCCGGGTAAAGGCCTATGGTGACCTCGGGCATGGCGATGCGCGAACGCTCGGTCAACACCCTGTGGCTGGCACCTATCATCAGCCCCAGACCACCACCCATCACTATGCCATCGCCCCAAACCAATACCGGCTTGCCGAAGGTGTGCAGCTGAAAGTCGAGCCGATACTCCTCTTCGAAAAACACCCGTGCTTCCTGGGTGTAACTGCCGGGACTGGCCTGCTGCGCCTGATACAGCGCCCGCACATCACCACCGGCGCAGAAGGCTTTGTCGCCGCAGCCGTCGAGGATCACGCAGGCAATCTGCTCATCCTGTTTCCAGGCAGCCAACTGCTTGGCCAGCAAACGCACCATGTTAAGATTCAGTGCATTGAGTGCTTTTTCCACATTGAGTGTCGCCACACCAATCAACTTGCCGCTGGCGGTTCCCAGGGTCTGAAATACCACTTCATGACTCATATCACCGCCTCCTTATGCGTTTTTCCAGTTGGCTGCGCGCTTCTCCAGGAAGGCATTGACCCCTTCTTTCTGATCTTGGGTGTCAAACAGAGCCACAAACAGCTCACGCTCCAGCGGCAGCGCCTGAGCTCTTGGCATATTACGTCCGGCCTGGATCAACTGTTTGCAAACGGTCACGCTCGATGGGCTCTGCTTAGCGGCCTTGGTCGCCAGCGCAATGGCGGCACTCAGAGCCTCGCCTTTACCAACTACCTCTTCGACCAGGCCAATCTCACAGGCCTTGGCGGCATCGATTCGCTCACCGCAAAGGATCATCCGCTTGGCCCAGCCTTCACCGACCAGAGCGGTCAGATTCTGGGTGCCGCCGGCGCAAGGCAGCAGGCCGACGGTGGCCTCGGGTAATGCCAGCTGCGCCTGCTCTTCGGCGATACGGATATCACAGGCCAGAGCCACTTCCAAACCGCCGCCCATGGCATAGCCGTTGATGGCGGCAATAGACACACCGCGAAAGGCGCTCAGGGTTTCAAATGCTTCGCCAAAATAGCGTGCCATGGTAGCGGCATTGCCTTTATCACCATCGGCAAACAGCTTAAGATCGGCGCCGGCCGAGAAGAATTTCTCCCCTTCCCCTGTCAGTACCAAGGCATAGATATCGGGATCATTGTTGAGCTCTTCCACCTTGAGGCGCAGTTCATTGAGGCTCTCGGCCGTCCAGGTGTTGGCCGGTGGATTGTTGATGGTCAGAACAGCCGTGTGGCCTTCGATATGCTCAATCAAAAAAGACATGAATGACTCCTTGCAATTCGGTTAAATGGGTTTGGCCTTAGAGGATCTCGCCGGCATGCTCATCCAGCAGACGGCGGGCGATGATAAGGCGCATAATCTCATTGGTTCCTTCCAGGATCTGGTGTACCCGTACATCACGGAAATGTCGCTCCAGCGGGTATTCGCGGATGTAGCCGTAGCCGCCGTGAATTTGCAGCGCGCTGTCACACACGGCAAACCCTATGTCTGTGGCAAAACGCTTGGCCATGGCGCAATAAGCCGTGGCTTCGGGATCACCGCTGTCCAGCTTAAATGCCGCCAGACGCACCATCTGCCGCGCGGCGACCAGTTCTGTGGCCATGTCAGCCAGCTTGAACTGCAGCGCCTGGAAGGCGGCCAGTGGTTTGCCGAACTGCTTGCGCTCATGCATATATTCGGTGGCGCGCTCAAGTGCAGCCTGAGCGGTACCCACAGAGCAGGTGGCGATATTGATGCGGCCGCCATCCAGGCCCTTCATGGCGAAGGTAAAGCCCTGGCCTTCCTCACCCAACAGATGATTGACCGGCACCCGCACGTTTTCAAAAGTAATGAGTCTGGTTGGCTGGGCGTTCCAGCCCATCTTGTCCTCGGCCTTGCCGTAGATAACGCCCTTGGCGTCTGCCGGGATGGCAATGGCCGAAATGCCCTTGGGGCCGGCCTCACCGGTGCGGCACATCACCACCAAAAGCTCGGTGGCGCCGGCACCTGAGATAAACATCTTGGAGCCGTTAATCACATACTCATCGCCGTCGCGCTCGGCGCGGGTGGCAAGTGAAGCGGCGTCACTGCCTGAACCAGGCTCGGTCAGGCAGTAAGAAGCCAGCTTGCTGCCTGTGGTCAGCGCTTCAGACCACTCGGCACGCAGACTTTGCTGGCCCCAGGTTGTCACCATCCAGGTGGCCATGTTGTGAATGGTCAGCATGGCTGTGGTGGCAGTGCAGCCCTTGGCCAGCTCTTCAAAAATAATCGAGGCATCCAGACGCGACAGGCCCATGCCGCCTTCCGACTCGGGAGAATAGAGTGAGCAGAATCCCAGCTCCCCGGCTCTTTGGATCACGTCTTTGGGAAAGTGATGCTCCTCATCCCATTTGGCGGCAAATGGGGCCAGTTCATCGGCGGCAAACTGACGGGCCAGCTCGGCGAATTGGCGCTGATCTTCGTTGAGATTGAAATCCATGCTTGACTCCTGTGCGCAGATCTCTGCGTCTTGCGGTGATCCGGTGATGCCGGATCTCTTGTTATTTACTGTTGCGATTAAAAAGGGGCACCGGCCATTGCCGGTGCCCTTGGGCTCACACTGTTACTTGAGGGCGATAGTCATGTTGGGACCAGAGGCGATATCAGACTCGAACCAACGGCTGGTGATGGTCTTGGTCTCTGTGTAGAAACGCACCGCTTGCTTGCCGTAGGCGTGCTGATCGCCGTAGAAACTGCCCTTCCAACCCGTGAAAGAGAAAAATGGCAGCGGCACAGGAATAGGCACGTTGATACCCACCTGACCCACTTCAATTTCATGCTGATACTTACGCGCCGCGGCGCCACTGGCGGTAAAGATAGAGGTGCCGTTGCCGTAAGGGCTGGCGTTAACCAACTCAATGGCATCTTCCAGCGACTCGGCTTCCATACAGCAGAGCACAGGGCCGAAGATCTCTTCCTTGTAGATGCTCATGTCCGTGGTTACCTTGTCGAACATGGTCGGGCCAACCCAGTTGCCAGACTCATAACCGGGTACAGTGCAGTCGGAACCATCGAGCAGACACTCGGCGCCTTCAGCCTTGCCCTCGGCGATAAGCTTGAGTACCCGCTCTTTGGCGGCCGGGCTGATGAGTGGGCCGTAACCGGCTTCCTTGTCATCCCAAAGACCGGGACGCACCTTGGACAGGGCTTCTTTCAGCTCAGGGATCCACTCTTTGGCGGCGCCGACAAACACAGCGACCGACAGCGCCATACAGCGTTGACCGGCGGCACCAACCGAGGCGCCCACCAGGTTATTGATCACTTGCTGCTTGTTGGCATCAGGCATGATCACGCAGTGGTTCTTGGCACCGGCAAAGGCCTGCACCCGCTTGAGGTTGTCAGTGCCTGTCTTGTAGATGTACTGACCCACGCCCACAGAACCCACAAAGGAAATCGCCTTGATATCCGGATGAGACAGCAGTACATCAACCGCCGTTTTGTCACCGTGAACCAGCTGCAGCACCCCCTTGGGAGCACCGGCCTGTTCAAACAGCTCCACCAGACGCTGCGGCGTCATTGGGTCCTGCTCGGACGGCTTGAGGACGAAGGTGTTGCCGCAGGCGATAGCCAGCGGGAACATCCACAGCGGGATCATCGCCGGGAAGTTGAATGGCGTAATCCCGGCGCAGACACCCAGCGGCTGAGTGTAGGAGTAGGTATCTATACTGCGGGCCACGTTCTCAACCGTTTCACCCATCAGCAAGGAGGCGATGTTGCAGGCATGCTCGGCCACTTCAATGCCGCGCCAGACATCACCCTTGGCATCTTCAAAGGTTTTACCCGTTTCCTGGGCCAAAATGGTGGCCAGCTCGTCATGGTGTTCTTTCAAAAGGTGTTGATAGCGCAGCATCACCCGAGCGCGTTCGGAAACGGCCACTTCCTTCCAGCTCTTGAAGGCTTCCTTGGCGCTGGCGATGGCGCGCTCAACTTCCGGCTGGGTCGCACAGTTGATAAAGGCGATGGTTTCATTGTTGGCCGGGTTGGTGACATTGATCTGCTTGCTGCCGGAACCGTTGACGAATTCGCCATCTATGTAGTGCTTGACTTGTGTGCTCATAAGAATTCCTTGTAAGTAGTGGAACGGCGCGGCAACAGCTCTTGTGGCTGCTTTTTGATGACGCCGTTTCCTGTCTTGTTGATTGCTTCAATTTGTTGCCGGCCGCTGCCGCGGCCGACTGGATATCAGATCTCAATCGCCATGGCAGTGGCTTCACCGCCACCTATGCACAGCGATGCCATGCCACGTTTGAGGCCTCGGGCCTTGAGCGCATGAACAAGAGTCACCAGCAGACGGGCGCCGGAGCAACCTATCGGATGACCGAGCGCACAGGCACCGCCATTGACGTTGACCTTGGCGGCATCCAGCCCCAACTCACTGATGGCCAACATGGTCACCATGGCGAAGGCTTCGTTGATTTCGAAAAGGTCGACCTCATCCTTGCTCCAGCCGGTCTGTGCCAAGAGTTTTTGCATGGCGCCCACGGGCGCCGTGGTAAACATGGCCGGCTCTTGGGAATGGGTAGCGTGGCCCTTGATGGTGGCCATCACTGCCAGCCCCAGGTTTTCGGCCTGCTCACGGCTCATCAGCATCAAACTGGCGGCACCGTCGGAAATCGAACTGGAGTTGGCGGCGGTAATGGTGCCGTCTTTGGCAAAAGCGGGCCGTAGCGCCGGGATCTTGTCAGGGCGGGCATTGCCGGGCTGCTCATCGGTATCAATCAGTGTATCGCCGCGGCGGCTGCTTACGGTTACCGGGACTATCTCCTCCTTGAAGGCACCTGAGGCGATGGCCGCATTGGCTTTTTCCAGTGAGCTCAGGGCAAAGGCGTCCATGGCTTCACGGGTCAGGCCAAAATCGTCGGCAGTTTTCTGGGCGAAAGTTCCCATGGCGCCACCTGTGTAGGCATCTTCCAGCCCATCGAGGAACATATGATCCAGCACCTTACCATGGCCCATACGCATGCCGCCGCGAGCCTTATCCAGCAGATACGGCGCCTGACTCATGCTCTCCATACCACCGGCAATCACAATATTGGCACTGCCGGCCTTGATAAGATCGTGCGCCAGCATCACGGTTTTCATCCCCGAGCCGCACACCTTGTTGACTGTGGTTGCGCCAACAGACTGGGGCAAACCTGCCCCCAAAACCGCCTGTCTGGCAGGGGCCTGCCCCAGACCAGCCGGCAATACACATCCCATCAGCACTTCATCGACCTGTTCGCCCTTCACTCCTGTAGTTTCCATCAAGGCCTTGATGCTGAAAGCCGCCAGCTGAGGAGAAGGCACAGTGGAAAGACAGCCCTGAAAACCGCCCATGGCAGTTCGTTTGGCGGCGACGATAACAATATCCTGAGGACGACTCATTGTTGACTCCCTTGTTGGGCACCCAAACACCGGCCCAACAGCAGGCCGGCGGTGTTAGGTGCAGCAAATTTGCACTCTATTGCTGCCACTTTGACGTTTACGCGAACGTAAGGCAAGTACTAATTAGTCTAATACAGGCTCTGTTTATAGGTATTTTTGTCAGGGAGGATTTACAGCAGGATGACAGCTTGTGCCCTGAAAGAAAGCCAAAACACTACGGCTTAGAAAAGGTTAGGGAAGGAAGTACCAGTTTGAGGAAGCATAAGCAGTAGAGGCTGACGCCATCTGGCTTAATATGAGCTAAGCCCTTTAGGACTTAGGGAAGGTGCCAATAAGTCCTAGTGGCACTCTAGCTTACACAGCAATTGGCGTTCAAGGCATCTGACTGAAGGCATGCCGGGGCCTGGCGAAGTCGGATAACGCAGAGAGCCGGTTGCTGTGAAAGCCCCGAAGGGCGTGGCTTACAGGCCTGCCTGCTGTGTTGTGCCTCTAGCAAAGGACTCGAGCCATTTGCTGCGAACCACGCCTTGCATCCAGGCCCGTAAGCCGGCGCAGAGCACACATGGGACTTGTTCGCACCTTCCTTGAGTCACAAGACTGCGACTCCCGCCAACAAAACATTTGGCGTTACGGGCTCAGCCACTCTGTTCCCAGGGCGTAATAGCACTGAGATCCGATAAGTCATAAGGGGTCAACTGGTAGACATAATAGTTGAGCCAGTTGCTCACCAACAGACTGCCGTGACTATACCAACGGGCAATAGCTTCAGCCTCTGGGTCATCGTTGCGGAAATAGTTTTGCGGGATCTTGGGCGCCAAACCGGCCGCCAGATCTCTTTGGTACTCATCTTTAAGGGTCGACTTGCGATACTCTGGATGCCCCATCACAAACAGGTTGCGATTGTCCTTACTGATCACCAGATAGGCACCGGCTTGGTCTGACTCGGCCAGCACTGTCAGTTCGGGATGCGCCTTAAGCTCGTCCACATCCATTTGGGCATAGCGGGAGTGCGGAGCATAAAACTCATCATCAAAGCCGCGCAGCAAGGGCACATGGGCGCGAATACGCCTGTGCTGATAAACCCCGGAGCATTTTTCAGCGAGGATCTTGCGCTCGAGTTGATACAGGTGATAAAAACCGGCGTGGGCCGCCCAGCAGAGAAACAGTACCGAGGTAACATGCTCCTGTGACCAATCGATAATCTCGCGGATATGATCCCAGTAAGTGACCTCCTCGAAATCCAGCTGTCCCAGTGGGGCGCCAGTGATGATCAGGCCGTCATAGTTGCGATGGCGTACATCTTCAAAGTCACGGTAAAAGGTATTGAGATGATCGGTCGGCGTATGTTTGGACTCTTTGTCGTGGATCCTGAGCAGGTCGATATCCACCTGCAACGGAGTATTGCCCAAAAGCCTCAGCAACTGGGTTTCTGTCTCAATCTTGTTGGGCATCAGATTGAGGATCAACACCTTCATCGGCCGTATATCCTGCATCGCCGCCCGGCTCTCGGACATAACAAAAATGTTTTCCGACTCAAGAACGCCGGCGGCTGGCAGGTTATCGGGTATTCTTACGGGCATAAAAACGCCTCTCCTGAACTATCCAGGGCAAGGCGCTTGGCTTGGTATACCTGTTAGCGCCCTACCTTTTGCACCATGACTGATACCGGCTCAGCCTTGTCGATATCGACAAGATAAGCCTGGGTATTGATAAAGAGTAAGTCATCCTTGAGGGTGATCCTGGCACTGACACTGTAGCTGTGGCCACTCTGGAACTGATCCCGGGCAAGAATAAACTTAAAAGGCGTTGGGCTGGTCACGCTGTCGCGCTGAATAACCGCCAGCACTTCTGCCGGAGCATCCGCCTTTGAAACGTCCTGAACCTGAACCGTCAGCACAGCTTCCGGTGGCAGGGCAATACGTTCGCGGTACCAGACATCGCCATCAATTTCGACTGTGGCATTCGGGGTCGCACAACCTGTGAGTGCCATCATTCCTGCTACAGCCGCCATCATTGGCAGTCGCAGCCAGTTGCCTGTCATTTTCATTGCTAGCTCCTAATCATACACAAAGACTTCTGGATGTCTATACATCCAAGTTTAATCGTTGAGAACCTGGGAGGATAATCCTATCATAGGACTCCATTTTTGAGTTCAAATATCCTTATGACACAAGCAACTGCGATTATTGTGGGCGCCAGCTCGCTCCTCAGCCGTGAAATAGCCCGCCGCCTGGCCGATGAAGGCACTAAACTGGCATTGCTGGCACAGGATCCCGACTCATTGAAAGAGTTTGCCGCCACCCTGGCAACCGAGGCTCAGGTGTTTGGCCTGGACATAGATAAACCGCAAACCTTGATAGCCGAGCTGGAACAGATTTGGCAACAGTTGGGTGGCGCACATCTGGTGTTGGTCAATACCGGACTCAACTCCTATCATCCGGATCTGCCTTGGCAGTTGGAAAATGAGATCATCAGTGTCAATGTCCGTGGCTTTGCCGCCGTTTGCAACACAGCTTTCAGGCTGTTTCGCGAGCAGGGTTATGGCCAGCTTGCGGCCATCAACTCCATTGCCGGTCTTCGCGGTGGCCCCAGCGTAGCCTTTCATGCCTCCAAAGCCTTTGGGATGAACTATCTCGAGGGGCTGTCCATGCATGCCCAAAGGCTCAAGCTACCGATCACCATCACGGATATTCAGTTGGGTTTGTTGGATAAGGCCGCGCTGCAGCAGAGCAGGCTATGGCTATCCCCCGTAGATGTGGTTGCCGGGCAAATCATCCGCGCCCTGCAAAAAGGCAAGCGCCGGGTCTATGTCACCAAACGCTGGGCGACGGTTGCCTGGCTCACCAAACTGCTGCCCGAGTTTATCTACAATACCCGCCACTGGAAGGTGAAGAAACGCAAGGGGCAAGCGGAATAATCTTTTAAAGCGACAGCCGCTGTTCCAATTGCCGGCGAATGGTTTCCTTAAGCCAGCGCAACTTGGAATTGTGGCTGTTGCGTTTGTGCCACATCAGGGTAAAGAGAATGGTGAGTTTTTCCCTATCTTCCGCAACCATTGGCAATGGCCGGGTCACCAGCTCAGGGCATGTCCTGGCCGCATAGGTCCGGCAATAGCCAGGAGCCGTGGTTAACAGCTGCGACCCGGGCTGTGATGCCAGCCATAAAGATTGCTCAAACAGGGAAACCGACAACGCGATATCCCGCTTCAGACCTTTTTCAGCCAGCAGGCTATCCAGAGCCCAGCCCTCACATTTTTCCCACTCGATATTGATTTGCCGATACTCAAGGAATGTCTCCAGGTTCCAGACTTGCTGCAGTGCGGGATGATCTTTCCGCAGATATACCAAGGGCTCGTCGCTGAACAAGACCTCATAATCCACGGCCGCAGGCAAGAGTGCCAGCGTCTCCCGCGAGCCGGGATGACTCTCACGCCCCGATAGCCCCAAATCAGCCTTGCCGGAAATAATGGCGTCCAAGGAGTCATAGTCCCAATTGCGGATCCGCACCACGGAATCAGGGAAATGGGCATCAATCAACCCCGGAAGTTCAGGCAACAATTCGAGGTAGAATGGTGACTCCAACATCAGCTGAAACTCTACCCCTTTGGGGACTTCAACATTGCGTTTGGCAACTATACTGCTGGCCAACTGAAACAGCTCGGCCAACTCTTCGGCCAATGCCAACGCCAATGGCGTCGGCAGCAGGCCCTGGGGAGAACGAACCAATAGAGGGTCATCGAACCAATGACGTAACTTGGTCAAAGATTTACTTACGGCAGAAGGTGTTACCGACAGGCGTTTGGCCGCTCTGGTAACACTACGCTCACTGAGGAGGATCTGCAGCGTGACCAAGAGGTTAAGATCGAGGCGATGTAAGGCTCTGTTCATCTTGCTTCCATTGGCTATTGGTCTTAATTGGAGCGCGCGAGGTAAAATACAGCAGTATGATGCTGCCCAAAGCGGCGATCAGCAAGCTCAGTATCAACATAGTGCTCGCCGTCAATCCAAACCAGGCACTTATCGCAATGAAGGCTCCAGACCAACTTATCTGGCAGATCCCCAATATGGAACTTGCCAGAGCCGAGCGCTGAGCAAAGGGGGCCAGAGCCTGGCTCATAGTGACCCCGAACCCCACAGAAAAACCGGCGCAAACAAAGCCAATGCCCAGCAAATATAGCCAAAGCTCTGCGGCCAGAGACGCAGCCAACAGCAGTACAGTGGCCGCCAAGGCAAAAGCCAGTTGCGACAGTTGCAACATGCGTTGTTGGCCAATCGAATCTATTAGCCAGGGAGAAACAAAGGCCATAACCATGCTTATCAGTGCCAAACCACCCATGGCTGAGGCGTAGCCACCACTGTCGAGCCCTAACTGCTCCATCAACAGCATGGGCGAAGTATTGACGAAGGTGAGTATCGCCGTCACGGCCAGACAACTGATCAATAAGCGACTGATGAAAGTCACACAGAGCAAGGATTCACCGGCTATCAATTCTTCCGCCGTCTTGGCCGGAAGCGACTCTTGCAAACCCAAACACAAAATCAGCGCCGCCGCAGCCAACAAAGCCATCAATACAAACAGCGCCGGCCAGGGAAAATACTGCAAAACCAAATGCCCCAGCACAGGCGCTAGAACCGGCACTATGCAGGTAATTCCATTTATCATCGACAAGACTTTGGCTCGTCTTTGGTCATCAAGCACATCCCGCAGAATGGCAAAGGTCACCAGATAGGCCGCCCCGGCACCTATACCCTGTCCGGCCCTGGCAAACAAAAACGCCGTGATTGATAGAGTCGTGGCGGCCCAAATCGACGACAGCACAAAAATCAACGCTCCGCAAAGGGCTACCGGCTTGCGCCCGAGCCTATCGGCAAGATGCCCACCGAGCAACATGGCCAGAGCCATGCCCGCCAGATAACAGGAAAAGGCGTTGTGCAATTGGGCCTCATCGGCGTTTAGGATGAGGGCTATCTCGGGCAAGCCAACCAAGTAGAGATCGATCCCCAATGGATAGAGTAAAACCAAGGCAAAGGCACAGATAAGGTAATAACGCATGATCAGTTGATAGAGCAGGAATTTGCTTGTCAGCATAAATGCCCGGACTGATGCCAGCGAGTTGCCATCAAGACAAGAGTATTTTCCTCAGAGGAAAAACATACAGCTGACGCCAATGACAAAAAAGGCGCCAGAGGCGCCTTTTCAATAGTTGGGAGCTTTGGGTTGGGAGCTGGATTTGGGGGAGATCAGAAGGTGTAACCGACACTGATCATATAGACCCAAGGATCTATGTCAGTATCAACAACCTGCTCGGCACCGCCCATAGTGAATTTCACGTCTGTGCTGATCTTGGCGTACCACACAGAAGCATTTACCAGCCAATTATCGTTGATCTGATAATCCAGACCCACTTGTGCAGCCCAGCCCCAAGAGTTGCTCAAACTCAGGTTATCCAGACCCAGACCTTTAGCTTCATCGGTGAAGTCATTGTCGAAGAAGTTGGTGTAGTTAACACCGACACCCACGTAAGGACGCAGCTTGGACTCGGCATTACCGAAGTAGTACTGGGCCACCAAGGTAGGCGGCAGGTGCTTGGTTTCGGCAATCTTGCCGAGTGCCCCCAGAGATACGTCATGGCTGAACGGGGTAGCGGCCAACAGTTCGATACCAAAGTTATCTGTCAGCATATAGCCGAAGTTCAGACCCAACTGGGTGTTATTGTCCACGCCAAAAGAGGCGATATCGGCCACAACCGGGCTGGACTCGTCCGGGGCTACCACAACGGCACCGGCACGAACAATAAAGTCACCGGCCTTGTGGGCCAGTGCAGGGGCAGCAACAGTAGAAAAAAGGGCGGCGGCAATCAATCCTGATACGATATTTTTTTTCATCATCTCACTCCGTAGCGACAACACAGCGCTTTGTTTTTTATTACATCCATAACAACTGAGGCCACACTGCCAGATTTAACTCTTCACATTTTTGATCTGCATCAAGCGTTTTAATAGGTACCTAGATTTAGATACAACAAGCGCGAAACAGATCACACAAAATAAAGATTTATTGATATTACACCTTTAAAATAAGTGAGCCAGTTCAAAACTCCACTAACCCCAAAGTGAAAGAAAAGTACATTTTTCGAGCAATGACGCTCGAGGTGCTCACAACCAAAAATTAACAATCAGTCACAGTAAGATATGCTGACCAGCACTTACAGAATGGTGTTTTTAACTGGAGAGAAAAGGAAGCAGAGGATGCCAAATAACTGCAATCGGCAAGATAAATGTGTCAGAGAATGCTTGAGAAAGTACTCAGTAAAGCCTCTTGAGCAACGGATAGTTTGCCAACCAATTCTTGGCCTTGAGCCGACTCTCGAATACGCCGGGAGTGCTCTTGGGATTAGGACTGAGTTCCAGCGCCAGTAATGGGCCAAGCGGGAACAGATTGAGCAGTTGCAGCTCCCCTGCCCTCAACCTGACAGCCAGGGCCGTTTGCTGCTCTGGCCAGTAACTCATGGCATCAATCACTGAAGTATAGGGTTTATGGTGGTTTTTAAGGTGCATTCTGGCCTGGTTCTTTACCGACCATGGTAAGTCGAGTGCTGTGGCCAACTTGGCCTCATAGGCCCTGTCGGTGACTTCCGAGCTGTCGTTTGGCTCAAAGTAGAGCACATCTATGTCGCTGAGCCTGGATACACTGCCGTGCAACTTGTCCCACACCAGATTACGGACAAATCCTGCGACGACCCAGGCATCAATAGGCCCAAGGTTTGCAACACACTCAAGTACCTGCATTCGCATCCTGTCCTGCATGAGCCAGTTTTCAATCAGCTCAGCCGCCTCACTTTCACTGACCTGCTGCGGCCCTCTCGGCTCTAACTCATCATTTGCCACCATAGCCCCCTTAAAAAGACAAAAGCCCCCGCAGGCGGAGGCTTTCGATTCTAACTCAAGCTATCACTTCTCTTCAGTGTCTCTATCCATGTTCTCTGTATTTTCCAACCAGAGAGCATTGATGATACCGAAGGAACAAGCCAATAAAATGCCGAGTATCCAAGTGAAATACCACATAATTCAGGCTCCTTAGTAAAGTGATGTGCTGTTGTTTTCAATGTGCTGACGGTTCAGACGGCCATACATCTTGTAGTAAGTCCAGCAGGTGTAACTCAGCACTGTTGGTACAAAGATGATCGCAACCCAAGTCATCACA
The DNA here is from genome assembly GCF_009183365.2 of Shewanella algae. Lineage (NCBI taxonomy): Bacteria > Pseudomonadati > Pseudomonadota > Gammaproteobacteria > Alteromonadales > Shewanellaceae > Shewanella > Shewanella algae. Next base: position 1,741,855 of record NZ_CP068230.1, on the reverse strand, counting down.
GTCAGAGTCATCTGGCTGGCAGTAGCGTCCCACATGGTCAGACTGACGTTAGGCTCCTGTGATGAAGGCATCACGAATGGGAACATAGCCGCGCCACAGGTCAGGATGATACCGGCAATGGCCAGTGAGCTGAACAGGAAGGCGAAACCGCTACGCCCCATACGGCTGGTCAGCAGCACCAAGGCCGGCGCCAACAGGCCCAAAGCAGGGAACAGCATGGTCACTGGGTACTTGTCGTAGTTGGCCATCCAAGCACCGGAAACAACTTCAACTGTCTTCATGGTTGGGTCAGATACGGCGTTAGTATCCAGAGCCGAAGTCACCACATAGCCATCAATACCGGTAGCCAGCCACACACCGGCTGCACCGAACAGTACAATCAGCAGCAGTGCGGTCAACTGTGAAGCTGCAGCGGCGCGATTGCGCAGCTCACCTTCGGTCTTCATCTGCAACCAGCAAGCACCCTGCATCATGAACATACAGGCACTGACCAGACCGGCCAACAGGCCAAAGCCATTGAGCAGACCGAACAGGCCACCATCATAGTGGGCACGCAGGTACTCGTCGAAGCTGAAAGGCACGCCTTGCAGCAGGTTACCGAAGGCAACACCTATAATCAGCGGAGGAACAAAACCTGCGACAAACAATGCCCAGTCCCAGCTCTTGCGCCAGCGTGGATCTTCTATCTTGGAGCGATAGTCGAAACCTACGGGACGCAGGTACAGCGCCAGCAACACTATGATCATGGCCACGTAAAAGCCGGAAAAAGAAACGGCATATACAGTAGGCCAAGCGGCGAACAGGGCACCGGCACCGGTGATCAACCACACCTGGTTACCATCCCAGTGAGGAGCAACCGTGTTAATCATCACCCGGCGCTCGGTATCGTCCTTACCCAAGATTGGCAGTAAGGCACCTACCCCCATGTCAAAGCCATCAGTAATAGCGAAGCCTATGAGCAAGACGCCAACTAACAACCACCAGATAAATCTTAATATTTCATAATCAAACATAATGAAATCCCTCTGCTCAGGCTTCTAGTTTTTCAAAGTGATAACGGCCGGTCTTGAGACTGCTTGGACCCAGGCGCGCAAACTTGAACATCAGGAAGAGCTCGATAACCAGCAGCACAGTGTAGAACAGAGTAATGCTGATGATACTGAACCAGAGATCGGCCGCCGTCAGGCTGGAAGCAGACACAAAGGTCGGGAGAATCTCGGAGATAGTCCATGGCTGACGACCATACTCGGCCACAAACCAACCACACTCGATGGCGATCCAAGGCAGAGGCAAGCTGTAGAGCGCAGCTTTGAGTACCCACTTCTTCTCTTCAATCTGATGACGGGTGCTCTGCCAGAAGGCAGCTGCAAACACTACCAGCATGACGAAACCAAGGCCCACCATGATACGGAAGCTCCAGAACAGCGGTGCTACGCTTGGAATAGAATCCCTTGCGGCCGCCTTAATCTGCTCTTCGGTGGCATCGACCACTTTATCTGTGTAGCGCTTCAGCAACAGACCGTAACCCAGGTCAACTTTCTGCTCTTCGAAAGCCGCGCGAACCGCAGGATCTTCCTCAATAGCAGGGTCAGCCTTGGCGGCACGCAACTGCTCAAGCAGGGCATAAGCCTTCATACCGTTGCGGATGCGAACTTCGTGCTCGGCGATCAGATCCTTGATTCCTGTCACTTCTTCATCGATAGAACGAGTAGCTATGATACCCATGGCATATGGGATCTTGATGGCATAGTCGGTATGCATGGTTTCCTGGTTAGGGAAACCTATCGCAGTAAAGGCTGCCGGAGCAGGCTCTGTGTGCCATTCAGCTTCAATCGCTGCCAGTTTCACCCGCTGAGCTTCACCAACTTTATAACCGGATTCGTCACCCAGTACGATAACAGACAGGATAGAGGCCATACCAAAACTCGCCGCAATGGCGAAAGAGCGGCGGGCAAATGGCAGGTCACGCTTCTTGAGGATGTAGTAAGAACTGATAGCCAAAACAAACATGGCACCGGCCACATAACCGGAAGCGACAGTGTGAACAAATTTAACCTGAGCGACTGGGTTAAATACCACTTCCGCGAAGCTGGTCATTTCCATACGCATGGTTTCATAGTTGAACACGCTACCCACAGGGTTTTGCATCCAGCCGTTGGCGACCAGGATCCACAGCGCAGACAAATTACTTCCCAATGCAACCAACCAGGTCACAGCCAAGTGTTGACGCTTGGAGAATCTGTCCCAACCGAAGAAGAACATACCCACGAAAGTGGATTCCAGGAAGAAGGCCATCAAGCCCTCAATCGCAAGAGGAGCACCGAAAATGTCACCCACATAGTGTGAGTAGTAGGACCAGTTGGTACCGAACTGGAACTCCATTGCCAGACCTGTGGTAACCCCCAGGGCAAAGTTAATACCGAAAAGTTTGCCCCAGAATTTAGTCATGTCCTTGTAGATCTGCTTATCTGTCATCACATAGAGTGATTCCATGATTGCCAGCAGGAAGGCCAAACCCAAAGTCAAAGGAACAAACAAGAAGTGATACATGGCTGTCAGCGCGAATTGTATGCGCGATAGCTCAACGACTTCTTCAACTATCATTTGTGACTCCTTACATGGTGCTCCGCCCGTTGTCTTCAGATCCCCATCAAAGACAACAGGTGGTGAGTTGGATAGCTTAGTTCATTAATTTCTTATCTACCCGGAAACCCGGATAAACCACCCAAATGATTCGCGTTGCTGCGCTTTAACTCACCAAAAGCTTAAAAATCGGTTTTTGGCGGCCTTAACGAGAGACGAATCACGCTTTTGCAGATTTATGCGATCAGCATCAGCATTTGCCAGTGTTCCAATATTTGCAAATTATTTAATATCAGGCACTTGCGTTATTAGTTCAGCTAAGATTTGCCCTGATTTTATACCACTTGAATTTGACGCAAATCAATCAAACTCCGGGCTTTAGCTGGGTTTTGCGGAGGGGCACACAGCCACCAAGGATGAGTATTGACTTTGTGGCAAAATCCTGTTAGAGCATTTGCACCAACTATAAATAATCCATCATTTTGGATGCTTTAGGTAAAAACATATACAAACAAGCTAAAATAAACTTTTTAACAATTTTCAAGGTTAAATATGCTAACTCAAATCGTGTGACTTCGATCTCATTATTTTTTAACCTTTTGATTATGGTGAAATAAATAAAAGCCAATTAACCAAACATAAAAACCACCAAAAATTCAGATTAATTTTTCTAATCTCATATCATATTATTTCTCGTTTGATAAAGCCGCCAGGGTTGACTAATATGTAGCCTGTGTTAAGGAGACGCTCGGGTCGGCCGACATCAATATCTGCAGACCTTCCTCCGCGCACATTGACTGAACTTTGTGTGGAGATATCGTTATGAAAAAGTTTTTTGAACGTCTGGTTAACTGCTACAAGCCTGTTTTTGTTGAACTTTACAAGTCTCAACTGGTTTACTAATCACAGCTGAGCAACTGCTTGTCTTGAAGTTTTGTTAGCGCAAAACGGCCCCATAGGTATTCCTATGGGGCTTTTTCGTCTCTGCAGCCATTAAAGAGTGATTCCAGCCTTAGTCCGGCTTTAGCCTGTTAAGCGCTGTAAAGCCTGCATTTTGACACTTCAATACATAAGAATATATTGAACAAAGTGCAACCTATTGATGATTTAAAGTTTTTACTGTAGGGCAAAAGTTAAATAAAAAAGGCGGGTTATAAATACCCGCCTTTTTTTACCCTTTATGGGATGATTTTTAACCTTATCCCAACTTCACTCTGGCGTTACGGAACATTCTCATCCAAGGGCTGTCTTCACCCCAGTTTTCCGGATGCCAGGAGTTGGCGACTGTGCGGAACACCCGCTCAGGGTGAGGCATCATGATGGTGACTTTGCCATCCAGGCTACAGATCCCGGACAAGCCGTTGGGCGAGCCGTTGGGGTTCTGTGGATACAAGCTGGCCACCTCACCTTTACCATTGACATAACGCAGCGCCACAGTGCCGCTCTGCTCGGCAGCCGCCATGGCGGCAGCTGAAGCAAACTCGGCACGCCCTTCCCCGTGGGAAACGGCAATCGGCATTCTGGAGCCGGCCATACCGCTGAAGAACAGCGATGGGCTTTGCTGCACTTCCACCAGGCTAAAACGCGCTTCAAAGCGTTCAGAGCGGTTACGGACAAAGTGCGGCCAATGCTCGGTACCCGGAATGATCTCCTTGAGGTTGGAGAGCATCTGGCAACCGTTACAAACACCCAGAGCAAAGCTGTCGGCACGCTCGAAGAAGCGGCTGAAGTCCTCACGGGCACGGCTGTTGAACAGGATGGACTTGGCCCAACCTTCACCGGCGCCCAATACATCACCGTAAGAGAAGCCACCACAGGCCACCAGCCCCTGAAACTCTTCCAGGCTGATACGGCCACTGAGGATATCCGACATATGCACATCGCGGCTTTCAAAACCGGCACGCTCGAAGGCGGCTGCCATCTCGATATGCGAGTTGACCCCTTGCTCACGCAAAATCGCCATCTTGGGCGCAGCGCCCTTGAGGATATAAGGAGCAGCAACATCTTCTGCCGGATCAAAGCTTAAGTTAACCGTCAGGCCGGGATCGGTTTCATCCAGCTTGAGGTCAAACTCTTCACGGGCACACTCAGGGTTGTCCCTGAGCGCCTGCATTCTGTAGGTGGTTTCAGACCAGAGCTTACGCAGCTCCGTACGTGAAGCACTATAAATTTCAGCACATTGATCCTGGATACGGATGCGGCCATCGTCGCTCAGCTCTGCTATCGGATGACAATCCACACCGGCATCAGTGTAAGCCTTGATAATCTCGGCGGCTTGGTCTTTGCTCACCTGCAGCACGGCGCCCAACTCTTCGTTGAACAGGCGCGCCAGGGCGCTGCCGGCCAGCGCAGAAATATCCACATTCAGGCCAGTGTGACCGGCGAAGGCCATTTCCACCAAGGTGGTGAACAGACCGCCGTCACTCTTGTCGTGGTAAGCCAGCAAGCTCCGCTCGGCCACCAACTGCTGAGTCACCTCGAAGAAACCTTTCAATACGGCTGCCTGATCCAGATCCGGCGCGATATCGCCAAGCTCACCGAACACCTGCGCCAGGCAGGAACCGCCCAGACGAGTCTTGCCCTTGGCCAGATCGGCCAGCAACAATACAGTTTCGCCCTTGTCGGTACGCAGCTCAGGAGTCACGGTATTGCGAATGTCGCGCACCGCACCGAAGGCAGAGATGATCAGCGACATAGGGGCGGTAACCGCCTTCTGCTCGCCCTTGTCTTCCCAGGCGGTCTTCATCGACATCGAGTCTTTGCCCACGGGAATGGTCAGTTCAAGCTCGGGACACAGCTCTTCGCCCACCGCCTTGACCGCCTCATAGAGTCCGGCATCTTCACCTGGGTGACCGGCTGCAGACATCCAGTTGGCCGACAGCTTAATGCGCTTCAGTGAGCCGATATCGGCACCGGCCATGTTCAGCAAGGATTCGGCCACGGCCATCCGCGCCGAGGCGCCAAAATCCAGCAAGGCCAGCGGAGTGCGCTCGCCCATGGACATGGCTTCGCCCACATAGCTGTCGAACGAGGCGGCGGTAACGGCGCAATCCGCCACAGGTACCTGCCAGGGGCCGACCATCTGATCGCGGTTCACCAAGCCGGTTACCGTGCGATCGCCTATGGTGATCAAGAAACTCTTGTCGGCAACGGTTGGCAGAGTCAGCACCCGCTTAACGGCTTGTGCGAGATCGATGGAAGCTTCATCCAGCGCCGCAGACTGCGCCTTTTGACTCACTACATCACGGCTCATCTTGGGTGGTTTGCCCAGCAAGACTTCCAGCGGCAAGTCGATAGGCTTGTTGTCAAAGTGCTCGTCGCTCAGGCTCAGGTGCTGCTCGGCAACCGCCTCGCCCACCACGGCAAATGGCGCACGCTCGCGCTCACAAATGGCGGCGAAGGTATCCAGGTTTTCGGCTGCCACAGACAGCACATAACGCTCCTGCGATTCGTTACACCAGATCTCCAGCGGGCTCATGCCTGGCTCATCGGAAGGCACGTTACGCAGCTCAAACTTACCGCCGCGACCGGCATCGCTTACCAGCTCAGGGAAGGCGTTGGACAAACCACCGGCGCCCACATCGTGAATAAACTGGATAGGGTTGGCATCGCCCATCTGCCAGCAGCGGTCGATAACCTCCTGACAGCGGCGCTCCATTTCCGGGTTTTCCCGCTGCACCGAGGCAAAGTCCAGATCTTCACTGGACTGGCCGGACGCCATGGAGGAAGCCGCGCCGCCGCCAAGGCCAATGTTCATCGCCGGGCCACCCAGTACAATCAGCTTGGCGCCTAAGGAGATCTCTCCTTTCTGTACGTGCTCTTCACGAATGTTGCCAAGGCCGCCGGCCAGCATAATAGGCTTGTGATAACCGCGCACCTCGACACCGTTGTGGCTGCAAACCTGCTGCTCGTAGGTGCGGAAGTAACCCAGCAGGGCCGGACGACCGAATTCGTTGTTGAAAGCGGCGCCGCCCAGAGGGCCGTCGATCATGATATCAAAGGCAGTCACAATCCGGTCCGGCTTGCCGTAGTCACCTTCCCAAGGCTGCACAAAGCCCGGGATCTTGAGGTTGGATACGCTGAAGCCGGTTAACCCCGCCTTGGGCTTGGAGCCGCGGCCGGTAGCGCCTTCGTCACGGATTTCACCGCCAGAGCCTGTTGCAGCACCAGGATAAGGACTGATGGCGGTCGGGTGGTTGTGGGTCTCCACCTTCATCAGAATATGCATCGGCTCTGTGTGATAGCGATAAACGCCGTCACTGTCGGGGAAGAAACGCCCGGCTTCAAAACCTGTCATTACCGCGGCGTTGTCTTTATAGGCCGACAACACATAGTCCGGGGTCTTCTCATAGGTATTCTTGATCATCTTGAACAGCGACTTTGGCTGCACTTCACCGTCAATGGTCCAATCGGCGTTGAAGATCTTGTGACGACAGTGCTCTGAGTTCGCCTGGGCGAACATCATAAGTTCAATGTCGTTGGGGTTGCGCTCAAGGCGCAGGAAATTGGTGACCAGGTAGTCGATTTCATCATCGGCCAACGCCAGGCCCATTTCGCGGTTGGCGATTTCCAGCGCTCTGCGGCCTTCGCCGAGAATGTTGACGCTGACAAAAGGCTTGGGCTCAGTGCGGGCAAACAGCACATCGGCCGCTTCAAAGCTGTCCAGTACCACTTCCATCATGCGGTCATGCAGCAGCGCCTTGAGGCTCTTGAGCTGTTCGCAGCTCAGAGCGTCGGATTCCACATAGTAAGCCAGACCGCGTTCCAAACGTTTTACCTGCTTGAGGCCGCAGTTTTGGGCGATATCGGTGGCTTTGGAAGACCAGGGAGAAATAGTACCGGGACGGGGAGTAACAAAAAGGAGAGTGCCTTGGGGCTCGTGGGATTCGATGGCCGGACCGTAGGTTAGAATCTTACTCAACTGCGCTTGGTCATCGGGGTTGAGCGCTTCGCTCAGATAAGCCAAATGAACATATTCGGCATAGATTTGCTTTACCGGAAGCTGGGCGGCTTCACAGGCCTGCATCAGCTTTTGCACTCTGAATGCCGAGAGTGCGGGGGCTCCGCGGATGATCTCCATCACGTCTTATCACCTTATTATTTATAATTACAGGGTCAGAGGTGGCGCTATTATAGGTAAATGCGCCCTACAAATCACCTCAGACTTTGCTTAAAACAGTGTTTCCTGTGATATAAAGTAATCCTATGGGGTAATATACCCTCCGGTGCCTGCCCCCATGGTTCAATCATGGGGATACCAGGCCTGCAACCAAGACACAATTCATTGAATTTATTTACAAATTAATCAAACAAAAGGAATAACCCCTATCTCAGCGGCAAACCACAGGCTAAGGGCTTTTACCGATAGATAATGAAACGATTCACCGCGACTCTCACCCTGATAATCTTGCTGGCAGGCTGCCGGCAAGCTGTCGTGGATGAAGCTCAGGTAATCCCTGCGGTGAATGAGGCCAAGGAACTCAGGGTTGGCACCCTCTATGGCCCACAAATCTATGTTTCTTCCACCCAGGGCAGTGCCGGGTTTGATTATGAGATGGCGGCGCGTTTCGCCGACTTTCTCGGCAAGCCGCTGGAGATGAAGCCCTATGGCAATATCAATGAGCTCTACCAGGCGCTGAAACAAAACGAGATAGATTTGATTGCCGCCGGGCTGTCGGATACCCGTAGCCGCAGACAGCAGTTTCGTCTGGGACCACCGCTTTATCGGGTCAATCAGGTGATGGTCTACCGCGCCGGCACCCCTGTCCCCAAAGATCTCAACGCCCTGGATGCGCCTGTTACTGTGATAGCCGACTCGTCGTTTGTGGAAACCCTGAACCGACTCAAGGCAGATAATCCCAACCTTGAGTGGCAACAGGTCGCAGATAAAGATAATGAAGAGCTACTGAGCATGATAGCCAGCGGCGAACTCAGCTACACCATTTCAGATTCCACCAGCATCAATATCAATCGCCGTTTTATGCCTGAGCTGAGATCCGGCCAGGTGCTGGAGCAGCAACAGGCTGTGGTTTGGCTGTTGCCACCCAGGGGCAGCGATCAACTGATGAGCCAACTGCTGCGTTTCTGGCACCAGGAACAAAGAGACGGCACGCTGGAACACTTGGTGGAAAAGTACTTCGGCCATGTCAAACGTTTCGACTATGTCGACACCCGCGCCTTTATCCGCGCAGTCGACAGCAAGCTGCCCAAGTACCGCCATCTGTTTGAAACCTATGCCGGTGAACTCGACTGGCGTAAGCTGGCCGCCACCAGTTATCAGGAGTCGCACTGGAACCCCAGGGCCCGCTCACCGACCGGCGTGCGCGGCATGATGATGCTGACCCTGGCAACCGCCAAACAGTTGGGAGTGGAGAATCGCCTCGATCCCGAGCAGAGCATCCGTGGCGGTGCCCGCTATCTGAGCGACATTTTGGTGCGCCTGCCTGAGTCTATTCCGGAGGAGGAGCGGATGTGGTTTGCCCTCGCCTCTTACAACATAGGCTACGGCCATGTGGAGGATGCCCGTAAGTTGGCACAGGCCAGCGGCCTTAATCCCAGTGCCTGGAAAGATCTCAAGCAGGTATTACCCTTGCTGCAAAAGCGCAAATACTACCAGCACACCCGCTATGGCTATGCCAGAGGCAACGAGGCGGTGCATTATGTCGACAGCATTCGCCGTTACTACGACACTCTGGTGTGGATAGACAATCAGGCCAAACTGGAAGCCCTGGCCAAAGAGCAGGCTCAGGAAGAGGCGGCACAAAGAGAAGCTGAATCCCAGGCCGGGGAAGAAACCGAACTCAGCGGTGCCCAGCCCAACTGAAAACCCCGCACACGACTCATTTTCGCGCCAAACAGTCTGGCTTTGATGCGCAGCCCGCCATTTGGGGCTGGCGCAAGCTTAAATAAGCTGTTAGCTTGTCATTGATGCCAAAAAACTAACAAAGACATCTAAATAAACTAAGGTAAGCTTATGAAAAGAAAGACCATTAACAATGCAATGGCCCGTCGCCGCAGCCTGGTTAAAACCCGTCACAAACGCATTCTCAACCGTCACAAACTCTTCTTCAGTTTTCTGCAGCAGGCGGATTAAGCTTCCTTGCCTGCTTCAATGCCTTCTGCTCCTGTCTGCGTCGCCTGAAAAAGGCGCTCAACTGTTCGCTGCACTCCTGTTCCATCACCCCGGCACTGACCGCCAACTTGTGATTGAACAGGGGATGACGTACCAGATCCAGCACTGAACCGGCCGCGCCTGTCTTGGGATCGGCAGCCCCGTACACCAGTCTCCCCACCCTGGCATGCACCATGGCCCCGGCGCACATGGCGCAAGGCTCCAGCGTCACATAGAGGGTAGTATCCAGCAAACGGTAGTTTTCCAGTTGACTACCCGCCTGCCTGAGGCAGAGAATTTCCGCGTGGGCACAGGGGTCGTTGGCGGCAATAGGCTGGTTCCAGCCGCAGGCAATAAGCTTGTCATCTTTGACCAGCACGGCCCCTACCGGCACTTCCCCGAGGGCCTCAGCCTTTTGCGCCATCTCCATGGCCAACTGCATCCAATGTAAGTCGCGATTCTCTGTCATTCTATTCATCCGTTCTCAATGCGGCGCCAGTATAACTGGCATGAATACCAGTACCAAATCCGATATCCGCGGATATCGACTCTTTCGGCGCCAGCATGCGGCATAGACTCAAGGCCGCTCCAGGATCCTCGGGCCCGCTCCTTCCTGCCCCAGCACATCATCTGGGTTTCTGAGTGGACATTCGGCCAGCGATAAACAACCACAGCCTATGCAGCTGTCCAGCTCGTCCCGCAGCCGGGTCAGCTTCTTGATCCTCTCATCCAGCGAGGCCCTTAACTCGGCGGAAATGGTCCGCCACTGCGCCGCCGTCAACTTGGCGTTGGTGCCATATTTGGCCAGTGCCTGCTTTATCTCCTCCAGCGGCACTCCGGTGCGCTGCGCCACCTTGATGATGGCAATCAACCTAAGCACAGTCGAGGGAAAGCGCCGCTGGTTGCCACTGCTGCGCTGGCTGCTGATAAGCCCTTTTGACTCATAAAAGTGAATAGTGGACACCGGTACCCCACTGCGTTTGGCGACCTGGCCTATGGTCAGAGCACCGCGGGATGCCCCTTCGTCATCATTTTCAGGTTCGACAGTAAATTTTGTGTTCATTGACTATTGACCTCAAGTTAACTTGAGGTTTTATAGTGCCGCCGAAGGAATAAATCAACCCCCGCCAAGGATGGCCCCTTTACATAAACGACAAAAAACACAGGAAACTTGTCGCTATCATGATCAACAAATCCCTATCTCTGATGCTTGGCCTTTCGCTGCTTCTCGGCCTGGGTCTTACCTACGGCCTGAAAGCCGATGATGAGGCTGACAGTGGCGGCCATGGCTATGGCCCTGTGGCTGTGTCATTGGCCAGCGTGCAACAAATCAGCCTGCCACAGCAACTCGACGCCGTCGGCGAACTGGAAGCCGCGGCCCAAATCGCCGTCGCTGCCGAGACATCTGGCCGGGTGACGGCGCTGCACTTCGACTCGGGGCAACAGGTTAAAGCCGGTGAACTCTTGGTGCAGCTCAATGATGCGGTGGAGCAAGCCGAACTGTTGCAGCAAGAGGCGCAGTTACTGGCAGCCGAGAGTGCCTATCGGCGTCTCGTTAGCCTGGCCGCCGATAATCTGGCCTCCAGGGAAGCACTGGACAATGCGCTGGCCGAGCGCGATATAGCCCGCGCCGCTGTCGCCCGAACCCAGGCTCAGATAGCCCAAAAGGCCATCAAGGCCCCCTTCTCCGGTACCTTGGGGATCCGCAAAATTCACTTGGGCCAATACCTTGGTGCCGGTGAAACCATCGCCCAATTGGTGGATGACAGCCAGCTCAAAATCAACTTTGCCATCAGCGAAGCCCAGGCCGATAAACTTGAGCTTGGGCAGACATTGCAACTCTGGACAGACTTACGCCCCGATGAAAGCTGGCCCGCCAGGCTGAGCGCCATAGAGCCGATTGTCGGCAGCTCACGAATGCTGCAACTGCAGGCGATATTGCTGCCAAAACCTATTGACGGCGAGTCCGATGATAAAGAGGGAGTCGACGACAAGCCTGCCGAAAAGGCGGCCAGCTATCCAAGCCAGGAGAATGGCGCCGCCAAGCTGAGAGCCGGCATGTTTGCCCGGGTAGCATTGGAAAAGTCCAGACGCCATGCGCTGATGATCCCCGAAAGCGCCATCACCTATAACACCTGGGGCGAAACCGTGTTTCGGGTCGATGTCGGAGAACAAAGCCTCACGGCCCACAAAGTGGCGGTTAAAACCGGCCAACGTCAGAATGGCTGGGTCGAGGTCATCTCCGGCCTGTCGCTTGATCAACTAGTGGTCACCTCCGGTCAACTCAGGCTGAGCGATGGCGTCCAGGTCAGCAGCACGGGCCAGGACAGCCTCACCGCAGCGCTGCTTTATCAGAGCAAGGGGCAATCACAATGAGATTCACCGACCGTTTTGTCGAGCGTCCTGTGCTGGCACTGGTGGTCAGCAGTCTTATCCTGTTGCTGGGGCTGTTCTCCGTTGGCAAGTTGCCGGTGCGCCAATATCCGCAGCTGGAAAACGCCACTATCAGTGTGACAACCCAATATCCCGGCGCCTCGGCCGAGCTAATGCAGGGCTTTGTGACCCAGGTGCTGACTCAGGCGCTGTCATCAGTGGAGGGCGTCGATTTTATCTCCTCATCCTCCACCCAGGGCCGCAGTCAAATTCAACTCAGGATGACACTCAACAGTGACTCCACCCAGGCTCTGACCGAAGTGATGGCCAAGGTCAGTGCCGTGCGCTACAAATTGCCCAAGGATGCCTTCGATCCTGTTATCGAGCGCTCCTCGGGTGAATCCACCGCCGTGGCTTATGTCGGTTTTGCCAGTGACAGCCTGAGCATTCCGGCCCTGACCGACTATCTGTCGCGGGTGGTCGAGCCCAGATTTGCCAGCATTACCGGTGTGGCCAAGGTCCAGCAGTTTGGCGGTCAACAACTGGCGGTGCGCCTGTGGCTCGACAGCGACAAGCTTGCCGGACGAGGCCTGACGGCCGCCGATGTGGCCGATGCGCTGCGACGCAACAACTTTCAGGCCGCTCCCGGTGTGGTCAAGGGCCAGTTTGTTGTCGCCAATATTAAGGTGAATACCGATATCACTGATGTCGCAGCCTTTCGCGATCTGGTATTGAAAAACGATGGGCGGGACTTGGTACGCCTCGGTGATGTCGGCACTGTGGAACTGGGCGCCGCTTCCAAAGAAAGCAGCGCCTCCATGGATGGTCAGGCAGCTGTGCATCTGGGGCTATTTGCCACCCCTAAGGGCAATCCTCTGATCATTGTGGATGGCATTCGCAAACAGTTGCCGGAGATCCGCAAAACCTTGCCGCCGGGTGTTCGGGTGGAACTTGCCTATGAAAACGCCCGCTTTATTCAGGCATCCATAGATGAAGTGCTGCGCACCTTGCTCGAAGCACTGCTGATAGTTGTACTGGTGATCCTCTTGTGTCTCGGGTCGCTGCGCTCTGTGCTGATCCCGATAGCCACCATTCCCCTATCCATGCTCGGCGCCGCTGCACTGATGCTGGCCTTTGGTTTCAGCATTAACCTGCTCACTCTCTTGGCCATGGTGCTGGCCATAGGCCTGGTGGTGGATGACGCCATTGTGGTGGTAGAAAATGTCCACCGCCATATCGAAGAGGGGAAACACCCGGTGGCAGCTGCCCTGATAGGCGCCCGCGAAGTGGCCGGCCCTGTGATAGCCATGACCATTACCCTGGCGGCGGTTTATGCCCCCATAGGCTTGATGGGCGGCCTCACCGGCAGCCTGTTTCGTGAGTTTGCCCTGACCCTGGCCGGTGCTGTACTTGTCTCCGGCATAGTCGCCCTGACCTTATCGCCGGTAATGAGCTCAATGCTGCTGCAACCTAAGCAGAGCGAAGGCCGACTGGCTCGCGCTGCCGAGCATTTTTTCGAGCGCTTGGGCGATAGCTATGGCCGTCTGCTGAAATGGTCGCTCGCCCACAGAACCCTTAGCTTGGGCTTCGCCCTGCTGGTGATGCTTGCTCTTCCATGGCTCTATTTGCAGCCGCAGCGGGAATTGGCCCCCACGGAAGATCAGGCCGGCGTATTAACCGCCATCAAGGCGCCGCAACATGCCAATCTCGAGTATGCCGAGCACTTCAACCGGCAGTTGGATCAAATATTTACCCGGATCCCGGAAACCCAGGGTACCTGGATAATCAATGGCACCGACGGCCCGGCGGCCAGTTTCGGCGGTATCAATCTCAGTGACTGGAGTGAACGCAGCCGCGACGCCAGTGCTATTCAGGCCGAGCTGCAGCAACTGGCGGGCACTATCCCGGGCAGCAGTATCTTTGCCTTCCAGTTGGCGCCCCTGCCCGGTTCCACCGGCGGGCTGCCGGTGCAGATGGTATTGCGCTCCCCCGGCGCTTACCCCGAGCTTTATCAAACCATGGAGCAAATCAAGCAGGCGGCGCGCCAGAGCGGTTTGTTTGTCGTGGTAGACAGCGATCTGGATTACAACAACCCAGTGGTGCAACTCAGTGTCGACAGGGCCAAGGCCAACAGCTTAGGGGTGAGGATGCAGGATATCGCCGAGTCATTGGCGCGGCTGGTGGGCGAGAACTATGTCAATCGCTTCGCCATGGATGGCCGCGCCTATGATGTGATCCCCCAAAGCCTGAGGGAACAACGCCTCTCGGCCGAAGAGCTTGGCAAACAGTATGTACGCAGCACTGATGGCACTCTGGTGCCCCTCTCCGGCCTGGTCACACTCGAGCGCGGAGTCGAGCCAAACCGTCTGAGTCAGTTCGGCCAGCAAAATGCCGCCACCTTGCAGGCGATTCCAGCGCCGGGAGTCAGCATGGGGCAAGCTGTGGCCTTCCTCGAGCAGCAGCTTGCAGCACTGCCCGCCGACTACAGCCATGACTGGCAGTCTGACTCGCGCCAATATGTGCACGAAGGCAACAGTTTGGCCTTTGCCTTTATCGCTGCACTGCTGATCATCTATCTGGTGCTGGCGGCGCAGTATGAAAGCCTGATTGACCCGCTTATCATTCTGATCACTGTGCCTTTGTCCATCTGCGGCGCCCTGCTGCCACTGGCGCTGGGGTTGACCACTCTCAATATCTACACCCAGATAGGGTTGGTCACTCTGATAGGCCTTATCAGTAAACACGGTATTTTAATGGTGGAGTTTGCCAACGAGCTGCAACAGCAAAAACAGTTGAGCCGTCAACTGGCGATACTGGAAGCCGCCAGGATCCGACTGCGGCCGGTGCTGATGACCACGGCCGCCATGGTATTTGGGCTTATCCCCATGCTGTTTGCCAGCGGCGCCGGTGCCGCCAGTCGTTTCGGTCTGGGCCTGGTGATCGTTTCCGGCATGTTGATAGGCACGCTGTTTACCCTGTTTATATTGCCGACCATCTACACCCTGCTGGCACGGGACCATACCCGCATAGATGAAAGACAGCAGCAGTTGGCGCCTGTATTGCAGAGCCAGTAACTCGGGCTCGCTATAGAAAGACCAAACTGCCCGCGATTGCGGGCAGTTTATTATTCGCAGCGCTCCTTAACTTCACCGCATTCGATTTTGCGGCATGACGATTCCTTAGTCTTGTGCTTCCTGAGGCTTGTCCGCTTTATCTTTGGCTTCCCTGCGCCGTTTCAATTCGGCGCGCATCCAGGCAGCCGATTCGGCCATATCCCGCCTGAGCTCGGCTATCTCATCATCCGTGAGCCGCCGAACCAGCGGCTCATCTCGCTGAGATATTGAGTTTGGTTTTGCCGTTTCCTGCTGTTTGCTCATGGTCATTATTCCTTTTTCCGGAGCAAGTCCATGTCTCCAAGAGTTTATCTTGCAAGCCAATAAAACCAAAGGGCCCCATTCACTCGGTAAAAGTGAATGGGGCCCTCAATCAGTTCTCTTTATTCCGCTCTCTTTAACAAGCTAAGTTTGCGGCCTGGCACACAAGAGGCTGTTAGCGGAGGATCATCTGCGCCCGCTCCGGGCCGACAGAGATCATTTTTACCGGTACGCCCATCAGCTCTTCAACCCGCTGCACATACTTTTGCGCCGCCAGAGGCAGGCTCTCAAAGGTGCGGCAAGCCGTTATATCTTCGCTCCAGCCTTCCATCTGCTCATAAACCGGCGCCAAGGCTGAGGTTTGTGGCCAAATAGGGTTTTCGCTGTGATCGCCCTGATAATCGATGCAGATTTTAAGATCCTGCATCCCACTCAAACAATCCAGCTTGGTCAGCGCCACTTCGGTAGCCGCCTGCAGCTCGACACCATTACGGGTGGCCACGGCGTCGAAATAGCCCATATCACGGGGACGCCCGGTTACCGCGCCATACTCATTGGCGGCTTCGCGGAAGCTGTCCTGCTCTTCCATGGCAGTAATCAAGGTACCGGTTCCCACTGATGAGCTGAAGGACTTGGCTACGGCAATCACCCGCTCGGGGTGCAGTGCCGGTAAACCACTGCCGAGACCGGCATAAGCGGCGGTCACGTTGGAAGACGTGGTCCAAGGGTATTCACCGTAAACAAGGTCACGACCCGCGCCCAACTGGGCTTCAAACAACAGGTTTTCATCTTTTGCCTGCAGCGCTTTCAGTGGCTCGCTCACGTTGCAGATGGCATCACGCCAAGGGGCAGACACTTCCAGCAACCAGGCTGTCATCTCTTCTGCGGTTTGCGAAAATTCAAAGGAGGGATACAGCGCCTTGAGCTGCGGCAGTTTCCAGTCCAGCATAAACTGGATACGTTCACGCAGTACTTCAGGCTGCTTCAACCAACCCACCAGAATACCTTTTTTCATTACCCGGTCACCGTAAGCCGGGGCAATGCCCTGGCGGGTAGAACCGTAAGCGCCGTCACCGAGACGCTCCTCTTCCAGAGTATCTTCAATGGCGTGGATTGGCAGGCACAGAGTCGCCCGGTCGGAAATGCACAGATTGACATTGACGCCGGCGGCTTTTACCTCGGCAATCTCTTCGGAAAGTGGCGCCGGGCTTATCACCATGCCGGGGCCCAATACCGCCAAACAACCAGGATTGAATACGCCGCTAGGCAGTTGATGCAGTTTGAATGTACCAAAGTCATTCACAACTGTGTGGCCGGCATTGTTGCCGCCCTGAAAACGTATACTCGCCGCTGCGCTATCTGCCAGATAGTCCACGATACGGCCTTTACCTTCATCACCCCAGTTTGCACCAACTACAACGATAGACGACATTTCCAGTTCTCCTAAACAAAAACCTGTCTATCCTATGACCACGGCATAAATAAGAAAAATTAATAATCATTATTGGCTTGATAAGAAATCCATATCGGGATACTTTGCATCGAAATAGCGGGTCATTGCCGTGGCCAAGGCCATGATTAAGGCCATGACTAAGACCAAGGCCAAGCCGCCAACCATAATGCGCCTGCCCCAAAGCTGCAAAAGTACCGCTTAAAAAACTCTTAAAGAGGCTGCTATGCTCGAACTCCACTGGCTTAAAACCTTTGTCACCCTGGCCCGCCTGGAACACTTCGGCAAGGCGGCCAATGAGCTGCATATGACTCAACCCAATGTCAGCTTGCATATCAAACAGTTGGAGCAAACTACCCGAGTAAAGCTGATTGAGCGTAATCCATTTCGGCTGACCCAAGCCGGTGAGCGCTTGCTAAGGAGTGCGCACAACACCCTGATGGAGCTGCAAAGTTGCCAGGCCGATCTCAACGCCATCAATGATCTGTGCCAGGGCACCATGACCATAGCCGCCAGCGATATTATTTCCAGATGGCTGTTGATAGGCCCGTTTCAGTCGTTCAAAACCGAATTCCCCGGCATCGACCTGACTCTGCTGAACACCACCTCCTCGCAGGCGGCAGACCTGGTAAAAAGTGCCAAGGCCGATCTCGGCTTTGTGATGGCGCAAAAAGAGAGTCAGCCGCTGCATTTTACCGAGCTGAAACAAGTGAAATGGTACGCCTTGGGCAATGATCTCAAGGCCTGGCAGAGAGGAAAAGTCCCCAGCCCGCAGGAAGCACCGACCTTGATACTACTGGGGCACGACACCCGCACCCGGGATCTGATTGACCCGGCACTGCCTGAGCTCAAACTGCCGGAATACCGCATCATGGAAGTGGGCAGCGTGGATGCCCAAATCGACTGGGCCGAAGCCGGCTTCGGCATCGCCATAGTGCCGGACTTTGCTCTGCATCCGAAACTCAATTTGCAGTCCAGCATTACCCCACTGCCCAGCTTCCCTTCCGCCAGCCTGGGTTACATAGTGCGTCAGAACCAGGTGCTATCCAAAGCCATCAAGAAACTGCTCCATTGGGTGGATGAAGAGATATTGCAGTCGCCGAGTGTGGGTTAACTGTGTGGAGTTAACTGGCATTCAACGACTTCCTGCTGCAGGGAAACTTAACAAGCCGGCGTCAGATTGAAAAATAACCATTGACGCCATAGCCATTTGTTATGCTTGCCTTTTCGCCATTGGATGCTCAGGATTCAACTGAAGTAAATCCCAAAGGTTGCCATACAAATCTTTAAATACCGCTACCGTACCGTAATCCTGCTCTTGGGGTTCACGTACAAACTCGATACCTACTGACTGCATACGCTCGTAGTCTCGCCAGAAGTCATCGGTATTCAAGAAAAGGAATACACGACCTCCCGCTTGATTACCAATGAAGTCTAATTGCTCAGGTTTTGAAGCTCTTGCCAACAACAAAGCCACTCCATGGGAATTGGGCGGCGCAACTACAACCCAGCGCTTATCCTGCTCTGGTTGGTAAGTGTCTTCAATAAGCTCAAATTGAAGCTTATTGGTATAAAAATCGATTGCTTCATCGTAGTCTTTTACTACCAGTGCAATATGGACAATGTTCTGCTTCATCTTCTTACCTTATACGCTGAACTGACTTGGACATGATGTAACCCCAGATTTTATCCCTTCAGTATTCCTGCAGCAGGGGAACCAATGAACCCTGTCGGCTATACCTCATAAGCTGGGTAATCGATATAACCTTGTTCACCACCACCATATAAAGTTAGCCTTGCATCTGCATCGAACTCAGCCAATGGCCAGTCATGGGTAAAACGGGCAACCAAGTCCGGATTGGTCACAAAAGGCGTACCAAAGGCAACAAAGTCGGCATACTTTTTGTCGAGTAAGCTTTGCGCTGTTTGCCTGGTCAGCTTGCCCGCCACCATAATAGGATTGCTATATACACTGCGAACCTGGCGACGAAATGCCTCGGGTACTACCGAGTAACGGGAGATATTCTCCGAAAAGTGCACATATGCAAGATTCATCGGCTGCAACTTTTCCAGCAAGGCCAACGTCAAAGGCACGATTTCCGGGTCCTCGCCGGCAAAGCCTTCGTTAACATAAGGGGACAAACGTACAGAGACCTTGCCTGCGCCAATCGCCTCACAAAGTGCCTGTAGCGTTTCCAGCAAGAAACGCATCCGATTCTCTTGATTGCCACCATATTGATCTTGTCGTTGATTACTTTCCAGCCTTAAGAAAGTGTCGAACAGATAACCATGTGCGGCGTGCACTTCAACGCCATCAAACCCCGCGTCTATTGCATTTTGGGCTGCTTGCACAAAATCTGCGGTAGTGGCTTTAATCTCTGCTTCCGTCATCGCTTTTGGCTGTTGTGTTGCCACCATACCGAAGCCGCCTTCAGCCAACGGGCCAAACACCTGATCTGGAATGCTAATCGCCGATGGTGCCAAAGGTTGCGAGCCGGCGATATTGGCATGGCTGCGACGCCCCACATGCCAAAGTTGAACAAAGATTTTTCCCCCTTGCTGATGGACAGCTTGAGTGACCTTTTTCCAGCCTTGGATCTGCTCAGGGGTATAAATCCCGGGGGTCATCGAATAGCCTCTCGCGATGGCTGAAACCGGTGCTCCCTCTGTAATAATGAGCCCGGCACTGGCGCGTTGCCGATAATACTCAGCCATCATCTCATTGGGAATGTCTCCCGGTTGAGAAGTACGTGAACGTGTCATGGGGGCCATGACGATGCGATTGTTGGTCTTCAATGCTTGACCATGGAATGCTGTTAACATGCTACCCCCTTATGCCTGATAACTTGGATAATCAATGAGCCCTGCTTCACCGCCCCCGAATAGGGTATTGGGATCATGTTCAGCTAAGGGATAGCCCCGTCGCAAACGCTCCGGCAGATCTGGATTGGCAACAAAAGGCCGACCAAAACCTATCATATCGGCCAGGCCAGCGTTAATGGCTTGCTCTGCCTTCTCCAAGTTATAGCGTCCGGCATAAATCAACACTCCTTGATAGGCTTCACGGAGCGCTTGCTTGAACGAAAGCGGTGTATCGGGCGCATCGTCCCAGTCCACTTCGGCAATATGCAAATAAACAATGCGATGTCGATTGAGTAGTGCTGCAGCAGCGGTATAGGTTTCAATAGGGTTTGCATCCACGGTGCCGTTGAGTGTGGTCAGCGGTGCCAGACGCACTCCGACGCGATCTGCACCAATGGCGTCAACCAATGCCGTAACCACTTCATCAAGAAAACGAAGACGGTTTTCAAGGCTGCCACCGTACTCATCACCACGATTGTTTGCTTCAGAATCAATAAACTGGTTAATCAAGTAGCCATTGGCGGCATGTAATTCAATGCCATCAAAACCGGCTTCAATAGCATTGAGCGCTGCTTGACGATAATCAGCGATAACTTGCTCTATATCGGCCTTTGTCATTGCCCTGGGCTGAACCACATCGACAAAACCGGGTTTGTCGCTGCCATTATCGACGAACACTTTCACGTTCTCTGCCTTAATGTCTGATGACGAGATAGGCTGCAAACCACCAATATTGTCCGGATGAGTCACTCTCCCCACATGCCACAACTGCGCAAAAATCGCACCGCCTTTGGCATGCACAGCCTCAGTCACTCTGCGCCAACCGGCGATCTGCTCGGGAGTGTAGATCCCCGGCGTCCACGCATAACCTTTTGCCATGGCGGAAATCTGTGTCCCCTCTGAGACAATCAAGCCCGCACCGGCACGCTGCGCATAATAGGTTGCCATCATCTCGTTGGCCACATCGCCTGGTTGACTGGCTCTTGAGCGCGTCATAGGTGGCATGACAACTCGGTTGTTGAGCAGTAGCTCACCCAGTTTGATCGATTGAAAAAGTGATTGTGTCATAGAAAAGCCCTCTCATGTGATGGCAGGCATAGTAACAAACCCAAAGAGAGGCATTGAGAGCAATAAAGACAAATCATTTTTGTCATATACGCAAAAATTGCCAAGTAACATAAAAGCCCAATGCCAGATAAGGAAAAGCATTCGACTCCCTTGAACCATGGAAGGTACAAATAACGTTAGAGGAGGACTGAATTACCGCCGACGCAAACCGCAAAGAGAGCTTGCCCAAAGCCGAATCATAGCGTCAATTTAGGCTGAATAAAGTCAATAAAAGCAGAGATACGCTTGGCAACATTGGAGGATTTATAATAAACGGCATTAATCTGCTCTCGTCCTATATTGGTGATTTTTTCTCTTTCCAATAACGGGATTAAACGCCCCTCACTGATATCTTTCTTCACCATAAATCCCGATAAGCAAGCGATACCATTGCCCTGTAATGCCAGCTGTCTCACCGTTTCACCGTTACTCGATGTTATTGTTGGGGTGATACGACCAATCCCTTTGAGCGGCCAATCGTTAAGGGTTTTAGGGCTGGAAAAACCCAATAAATCGTGATGAATAAGCTCACTGCTTTTATTGATAAATCCGCGTCTTGCGAGGTACTCAGGCGAAGCGACAACATAGAGCAAACTCTTTCCGAGCGGCCGTGCGTGCAGAGTCGAATCGCTTAAAGAACCTATCCGAATCGCTAGATCTGTTTTCTTTTCCAACAGATCAACAAACCCTTCGTTGGATGTCAGTTCCAGTTCAATATCCGGAAAGACTTGCATAAAGGGCTGGATAAGCGGCACCAGTTGGTGAAACACAAACGGACTTGCGGCATCGACGCGTAGACGCCCCTTGGGTAATGTCCCTCTGGTGATAATCTCTTCTTCTGCTTGCTGAATTTGCGACAAGCCAAGACGAACTGTATCAATAAACTGCCGTCCCTCCTCGGTTAATTCTATGCGGCGCGTAGTACGATTGAGTATTGAAACCCCAAGCTGACTCTCAACCTTACTCACCGCCCTTGAAACCCGCGAGACCTGGATATCCAAAAGCTCAGCTGCCGGAGAAAAGCCACCATTGTCTACAACCGCCAGCAGTATTGCCAAGTCATCGGAGCGTGTTTTCATCACTCTTACCTAAATACATCGCCAACATTTTTTGCATTTATAGCAAATATCACCGACTAAAACACTTATTTTTGACAAACTGATTTCTACGCATAATGCTCGCAAACGCCGGATTCCTCCTTGAGTATCGCGCCCATAGACAGCAAAAAAGGCGCCGAAGCGCCTTTTTAAATCACTATCCCGGAGGGCTTATTCCCACTCAATCGTTGCCGGTGGCTTGCCTGAGATGTCGTACACCACGCGGGAGATACCGTCGATTTCATTGATGATGCGGTTGGATACCCGGCCGAGGAAGTCGTACGGCAGGTGAGCCCAATGGGCTGTCATAAAGTCGATGGTTTCCACGGCGCGCAGAGACACAACCCAGTCGTACTTACGGCCATCGCCCATTACACCTACGCTGCGAACCGGCAGGAACACAGTAAAGGCCTGGCTGACACGGTCGTACAGTTCGGCTTTGCGCAGCTCTTCGATGAAGATGGCATCGGCGCGGCGCAGCAGATCGCAGTACTCTTTCTTGACTTCGCCGAGTACCCGTACACCCAGGCCTGGGCCAGGGAATGGGTGGCGATAGAGCATGTCGTAAGGCAGGCCCAGCTCCAGGCCTATCTTGCGTACTTCGTCTTTGAACAGTTCACGCAGCGGCTCAACCAGACCCAGCTCCATATCTTCCGGCAGGCCGCCGACGTTATGGTGTGACTTGATCACATGGGCCTTGCCTGTGGCACTGCCGGCAGACTCGATAACATCAGGGTAGATGGTGCCCTGGGCCAGCCACTTGGCGTTAACGCACTTACCGGCTTCTTCGTCGAAGATTTCCACAAATACCCGGCCGATGATCTTGCGCTTGGCTTCAGGGTCGTTTTCGCCTTTGAGGGCATTGAGGAATCTGTCTTCGGCTTCCACCTTGATGATGTTGAGACCGAAGTGGTCGCCGAACATCTCCATCACTTGCTCGCCTTCGTTCAGACGCAGCAGGCCGTTGTCGACAAACACACAGGTGAGTCTGTCGCCGATGGCGCGGTGCAGCAGCATGGCGGTAACAGAGGAGTCAACCCCACCGGAAAGCGCCAGGATCACTTCGTCGTCACCTATCTGCTTTTTAAGGCGCTCAACGGCATCTTCGATGATGGAAGCGGGTTTCCACTTCGCTTCACAGCCACAGATTTCCAGCGCGAAATGCTCCAGCATGCGCTTGCCCTGACGGGTATGGGTCACTTCAGGGTGGAACTGCACGCCGTAGAAACCTTTGGCTTCATTGGCCATGGCGGCGAACGGGCAGGTTTCGGTCTTGGCAACCGCGACAAAACCTTCAGGGATGGCCGAGACCTTGTCACCGTGGCTCATCCATACATCCAGCAATGGACGACCGACTTCGTTAACGGCATCTTCGATGTTTTTGAACAGTGCAGATTCGGTCAGCAGTTCGATTTGCGCGTAACCGAACTCGCCCTCGCCTATGCCCTGGATAACTTTGCCGCCCAGCTGTTCGCTCATGGTCTGCATGCCGTAGCAGATACCCAGTACAGGCACGCCTGCGTTAAACACATACTCAGGGGCACGGGGAGAATTGTCGGCGGTGACACTCTCGGGACCACCGGCCAGAATAATGCCCTGAGGGGCAAACTCGCGGATCTGCTCTTCACTGACATCCCAGGCCCAGAGTTCACAGTAGACGCCAATTTCGCGGATACGACGGGCAATCAGCTGGGTATACTGGGAGCCGAAATCAAGGATCAGTATCTTGTGCTCATGAATATTGCTCATTGATAACCTTTATCTCTTTAGTTTGATTGCAGTGCCTGCCGTAACAGGCACAGTTTTTATCTGCTTATAAACCAAGGGCGACACTCATGCCGCCCCGAATTTGTTAAACGCCTGAACGGTAGTTCGGCGCTTCTTTGGAGATAGTCACATCGTGAACGTGGGATTCGCCCATACCGGCAGAAGTCACCTTGACGAACTGGGCCTTTTCACCCAATTCCTGAATGGTGGCGCAGCCTGTCAGGCCCATACAGGAGCGCAGACCGCCCATGTACTGATGGATAATCTCTTTGATTTTGCCTTTGTAGGGAACACGGCCTTCGATACCTTCAGGTACCAGTTTGTCGGCAGCGTTGTCGCTCTGGAAGTAGCGATCGGAAGAACCCTGAGACATGGCACCCAGTGAGCCCATACCGCGGTAAGACTTATAGGCACGGCCCTTGTAGAGTTCAGTTTCACCTGGAGACTCGTCGGTACCGGCAAACATGGAACCTGCCATGATACAAGATGCACCGGCGGCCAGCGCCTTGGCCAGATCGCCTGAGAAGCGGATACCGCCATCGGCAATCACAGGGATACCCAGATGCTTAACGGCAGCAGCGGCATCGGAAACCGCAGTGATTTGCGGTACACCCACACCGGTAACGATACGGGTAGTACAGATGGAACCAGGGCCAATACCGACTTTAACCGCATTCACACCGGCTTCTACCAGCGCCAGGGCACCTTCGGCTGTTGCCACATTGCCGCCAACGATTTGCAGATCTGGATACTTGGCACGGGTATCGCGAATACGCTGCAGTACCCCTTCAGAATGGCCGTGGGAAGAGTCAATCAAGAGTACATCGACACCGGCTTTGACCAGCGCATCAACACGCTCTTCGTTACCGGCACCGGCACCGACAGCGGCACCAACACGCAGACGACCCAGCTCATCTTTACAGGCATTGGGCTTACGCTCGGCTTTCTCGAAGTCTTTAACAGTGATCAGGCCCTTGAGCTGGAATTCATCATTCACAACCAGCACTTTTTCAATGCGGTTGGAGTGCATCAGCTTTTGTACTTCATCCAGCTTGGTGCCTTCAGGTACTGTCACCAAACGCTCTTTCGGGGTCATGATTTCAGAAACCAGGCGGTTGGTATCGGTCACGAAGCGCACGTCACGGCCGGTGATAATACCCACCAGTTCGTTGGCGTCATTGATTACCGGATAGCCGGCAAATCCGTTCTTTGCAGTTAATACCTTAAGCTCGGCCAGTGTCGTGGAAGGCTTCACTGTCACAGGCTGTTGAACCACACCTGCTTCATAGATCTTCACTTTACGAACTTCTTCGGCCTGCTGTTCAATACTCATATTCTTATGAATAAAGCCCAAGCCGCCTTCCTGCGCCATGGCGATTGCCAGACGGGCTTCGGTCACTGTGTCCATTGCAGCGGACACCAGGGGGATATTCAGTTCGATTTTGTCGGTCAGACGGGTCTTGAGATTGGCGGTATTAGGGAGAACGGTCGAGTGGGCTGGAACCAGCAGCACATCGTCAAAGGTAAGCGCTTCTTTAATTAATCGTAGCATTGCAACATCTCCCCGGGGGTCAGATTTGAAGGTGAAATATTGCGGCGGCATTATACCTTGCAACCCCGGGGTGGTAAATGGGAAAATAGAGAAAAATTCCAATTTGAACGCAAATTCCATGCCAGAGCCCAAAAAACAGGTATATACCGTCTCCCGCCTCAATGCCGAAGTTCGCGCCTTGTTGGAGGGAAACCTCGGCAGAATTTGGCTCAATGGTGAAATTTCCAACTTTGCCAGCCCAAGCTCGGGCCATTGGTATCTGACGCTCAAGGACAATCACTCACAAATTCGCTGCGCCATGTTCCGTGGCCGCAACCAGAATGTGACCTTTCGCCCGACCAACGGCCAGCAAGTGCTGGTGCGGGCAGCCCTGAGTGTGTATGAGCCAAGGGGCGATTACCAACTGCTTATCGAAACCATGCTGCCTGCCGGTGATGGCCTGCTGGCGCAGCAGTATGAAGCGCTGAAGCTGAAGCTAGCGGCCGAAGGCCTGTTCGCCGCCGATACCAAGCGGCCACTGCCGGCCAATATCCAGCGCATTGGGGTGATAACCTCTCCCACGGGCGCCGCCATTCGCGATGTACTGCATGTGCTGAAACGCCGCGATCCCTCCATCGAAGTAGTGATCTACCCCTCACAGGTTCAGGGCGGTACCGCCGCCAACCAGCTTATTGAGGCGCTCACACTAGCCAACCAGAGGCTGGAAGTGGATCTGTTACTGCTGACCCGCGGCGGTGGCAGCCTGGAAGATATGTGGTGTTTCAACGATGAAAATCTGGCTCACGCCATCTACAACAGTGCCCTGCCGGTGATTTCGGCTGTAGGCCATGAAGTGGACACCTGTATCAGTGACTATGTCGCCGATCTGCGTGCCCCTACCCCATCGGCCGCCGCCGAGCTGGTATCCCAGGATGTCGACAACAAGCGGCAAAAGCTGACCACGGCCATGGCCAGGCTGCGTCAGGGCTGGCAACACTGGCACTTGGCCAAGCGCCAACAGCTGTCGCTGCTGGATCACAAGTTGCAGCGCCAGGATCCCAAGCGGCAGCTGGAGCAGCTGGTACAACAGTTTGATGAGCAGCAACTGAGAATGACGGCCGCCATCAACAGTCGCCTCCACCGGCTGGAACACAGACAGCTGCAGCTCAAGAGCCGCCTCGAAGCCCAGAGTCCGGCCCACAAGCTGAGCCTGGAAGCCAGCAGGTTGAATTATCTCGGTCAACAGTTGCAGGACGCCATGGCCGATAAACTGAAAGAGGCCAAGGCGCGCCTGGGTGCCAGCGCCCATTCGCTGGAAAGTGTCAGCCCGCTGTCGACCCTGTCCAGAGGTTACAGCATAAGCAAGAACCAAGCCGGGAAAGTCCTGGAAAACAGCCAGAACGCCGTGGTCGGCGAGCAGATGCGCACCCAATTGAAACAGGGCGCACTGCTCTCAAGAATTGAAGCCATTATTGAGGAATAGCATCAATCAGATAAATGCTCTTCGCTGGAGAAGGAGCCCAAATTAAAAATACCTGTGAGTCGTTAGCAAATGTTATTCCAGTTCACTAGCCCTTCATTAAACACAACTCACTGAATTAATGTGTAATATTGGTCATCGGAAACAACAAAGCCGGGTTAAACCCGGCTTTGTCTTGCGAAAAACCTATCAGGCTTTCTTGTTCTTGATGTGCGCCATCATCCGCTTGCGGCGTCTTTCCTGGCTCAGGGTCAGTTTCTCCCCCTTGCCTTCAAAGGGGTTGGCCCCTTCCTGGAAGCGCAGCTGGATGGGCGTACCCACAACCTTCAGCGAGCGGCGGTAGTAGTTCATCATATAGCGCTTGTAGGAATCCGGCAGCTTGGATACCTGGTTGCCGTGTACCACCACGATAGGCGGGTTGTAACCACCGGCGTGAGCATACTTGAGCTTGACCCGGCGACCATTGACCAGAGGCGGCTGATGGTCGTCCTGCGCCATCTGCATGATCTTGGTCAGCAGCGAAGTGGATACCCGTCTGGTAGCACTGTCGTAAGCTTCTTCGATGGACTCATACAGATGACCCACACCTGTGCCATGCAGCGCCGAGATAAAGTGAATGCGGGCAAAGTCGATAAAGCCCAGACGACGGTCCAGCTCACTCTTGACCCTTTCCTTGACGTCATTGTCTATGCCGTCCCACTTGTTGACCGCAATCACCAGCGCGCGGCCGGCGTTGAGGGCAAAGCCCAGCAAGCCAAGGTCCTGCTCGGCGATACCTTCACGGGCATCGATAACCAAGAGCACCACGTTGGCGTCTTCAACCGCTTTCAGGGTTTTAATCACGGAAAATTTTTCAACGACTTCATGCACCTTGGCGCGGCGACGCACCCCGGCAGTGTCTATAATGACGTACTCACGGCCTTCACGCTGCATTGGAATATAGATGGAGTCGCGGGTGGTGCCCGGCTCATCATAAACCACCACCCGCTCCTCACCGAGGATACGGTTGGTCAGGGTCGATTTGCCCACGTTGGGCTTGCCGATAATCGCCAGCTTGATAGGCAGGTCCTGCAGTCTGGCCTGTTCGGCTTCGGCTTCCTCTTCTGTGTATTGACGCTCGTCGACCTTCTCTTCCTCGGGCGCATCCGGGTTAATCCCCATCGCCTCGGCAAAAGGAGCCAGCGCATACTCAATCATATTGGTAACGCCGCGGCCGTGAGCCGCCGCCATCTGATACACCTCACCCAGGCCCAGGGCCCAGAATTCGGCGCAGGCGGAGTCGGCATCGATACCGTCAATCTTGTTGGCCACCACGAAAGTGGTCTTTTGCCGGCTGCGAAGATGTTGGGCTATGGCCTGATCGGCCGCGGTCAAACCGGCGCGGGCATCTGTCAGAAACAGCACCACATCGGCTTCTTCGATAGCCGCCAGCGATTGCTCGGCCATCTTGGTTTCTATGCCTTCTTCGGTGCCGTCAATACCGCCGGTATCCACCAGGATGAATTCGTAACCTGACAGATAGGCACGACCGTATTTACGATCCCGCGTCAAGCCTGGGTAATCCGCCACCAGTGCATCACGGGTGCGGGTCAGACGATTGAACAGGGTCGACTTACCGACATTGGGTCGCCCTACCAGGGCCACTACAGGAATCATCTTTTTGCCTCTTTAAAACTTCTCAATAAAAAGCCCCCGGAACACACTCCCAGGGGCTTGGCAGTATCAAAGCCTGGGATCAGGGCAGAGTTACTGTGGCAATTTTGCCATCCCGGGTCTGCAGATAGATTTTGTCGTCAACCACCAGAGGTTGACTGAACAGGCCCGAGCTGTCGACCTGCACCCGACCCACAATTTGGCCGTTGCTGCGATCGATAAAGTGCAGATAACCTTCAAAGTCACCTACCACTACATAGTCCTGGAACACGGCCGGAGCAGTCAGATCCCTATTGGTCAAATCCGAGTTGCTCCACAGCTCCAGACCGTTACGTCTGTCCACTGAGTATACACGGCTGTGATCGTCCACCAGGAACAGGCTCAGGCCCGCAGTGTCCAGCTCGTGGAAACTGGAATACTTACGCGACCAGACAATACGGCCGCTGCGCATTTCCATGCTGACCAGGTTACCGTTGTAGCTCACCGCGTACAGGTTGTCACCCAGCAACAGCGGCGTCATATCGACATCGGCCATACGGCTGAACTCGTTGCCACCTTTAGGGGTGTAAATCGGTTGTTCCCAAGCGGGTTGACCATTGTTCTTGATAACAACAGTGACCTTGCCATCGGCCGTACCGACAAAGAAACCGCCCTGAGCATAAGCCGGAGAGCTGGTACCGCGCAGAGTCAGGTTCGGCAGGGACGCTTCATAGCTCCAAAGCTTTTCACCTGTGTCGACATTGAAGGCATCCAGCGAGCCTGAGCTGCTGTTAACCACCACCATGTCTTCGGCCACTGTGGGCAAGGACAACAGCTCGCCGTCGGCTACCGCATGCCAGAGCACTTCACCGGTTTCGGCATCAAGCGCTGCCAGCAGGCCACTTTCACCACCGACAAACACCTTGTTACGGGCCGCCGTTACGCCGGATGCCAAGCGGGCACCCTTGTTCTTTTTCAGGGCGCCATCACGGAACGCCTCGCTGAAGTCTGTGCTCCAGACCTTCTCGCCGCTGGTCTCGTCAAAGGCGGTTACTTCACCGTAACGGTCAGCAACAAAGATTTTGCCGTAACGCACTGCGGGACGCAGACGGGAGTAATAATCGCCAACACCACTGCCAACCGAAGCGCTCCAGCTAACCTGTGGGAATACGCTGGCATTGATCTCCAGCAGCGGGCTCACAGGTTCTTCTTCCACATCGCTGGAAGCACAACCTGTCAGTGCGCCTATGGCCATGCCACAGGCCAAAAGGGTTTTACACCACGACTTCATTGGCCTTCCTTATGCCTGATTCAGGTTATCGAGTTTCATCTGCAGCGCCGGACTGGTTGTCACGCCACCATTTTTAACGGCTTCCTGATAGGCCAGTCTGGCCTTGTCGGTTTCGCCCTGACGCAGCAGCAGATCGCCTTTAAATTCATCTCTTTGGGTAGAAAATGCGCTGTTCTTAACCTGATCCAGCGTGGTCAAAGCGGTAGCAACCTGGCCCTGCTCAGCCTGAATACGTGCCAAACGCAGCGTGGCAACCGCAGTCAGGGCATCGCCCGGCTTGGCGGCAATCACGGTTTTGAGTGCGGCTTCGGCCTTGGGCAGGTCGCCTGACTCAACTGCGCTTTTGGCAACAATCAGTTGCATCAGCGCCGAGTAACCGGCTTGGGCGTGCTGCTTGTCAAATTCGGCAGCGGCAGCCATCACCGCGGCTTCATCACCGCTTTGCATCAAGGCCTGATTAAAAGCCTGAGAGGCGGCTTCGGCACGTTCCACTTTGACATCGGAGTAGTAGTTCCAGCCATAGAGGCCACCCAGACCTATTACGACACCTGCGACTATCGAAGTGCCATAGTCTTTCCAGAACTGCTTGATCGCTTCGACTTGTTGTTCTTCTGTGCTGTAGATTTCCACCCGCACTTCCCCTCTAAATTATTTAATCAGTTCTGCCAAATAGTCGGCCAGGGCCTGGCGTTCAACATCCTGCTGAGCCCCATCACCCCGCAGCGGTTTCACCGCCACCTTGTTATTGGCCAGTTCGGTCTCACCGATAATCAGCGCAAAACCCGCGCCGCTCTTATCGGCTCTTTTCATCTGTTTCTTGAAGTTGCCACCACCGCAGTGACTCATCACCTTGAGCTTGGGCAGCTTCTCGCGCAGTTCCTGGGCAATTTTCATCGCCTCGATTACGCAGTCATCGCCCATGGCGGTCACGTAGACATCCACTTCGGCAGCAACATCGGCGTTCAGCTCCAGGGTTTCCAGCAGCAGAACAATCCGCTCCAGTCCCATGGCAAAGCCCACTGCCGGCGTTTCTTTACCGCCAAGCTGGCTCACCAGACCATCGTAACGACCACCGGCCAGTACTGTGCCCTGAGCGCCCAGGCTGTCGGTGACCCACTCAAATACGGTGCGGTTGTAGTAATCCAATCCGCGTACCAGGCGTGGGTTAACCCTGTATTGGATGCCAACGGCCTCCAGGAGTTCACACAAGCGGGCAAAATGTGCCTTTGAGTCTTCACCCAGGTAGTCCATCAGCGCCGGAGCATCGGCCAGCAAGGCCTGAACCTGCTGATCTTTCGAGTCCAGCACCCGCAGTGGGTTGCTGTACATGCGCCGCTGGCTGTCTTCGTCCAGCTTGTCTTTATGCTGTTCGAGGAAGGCCACCAACGCCTCACGATAGGCTGCACGCTCGTCGCTGTCACCCAGAGTGTTCAGCTCGAGGGAAACGTGTTCGGTCAATCCAAGCTTCTGCCACAAAGAGGCGGACAACATCAACACTTCGGCGTCAATATCGGCGCTCTTGATGCCATAAACTTCAACCCCAAACTGATGGAACTGACGATAGCGCCCTTTCTGTGGCCGCTCGTGGCGGAACATGGGGCCCATATACCACAGACGTTGTTCCTGGTTGTACAGCAGGCCATGTTCGTTACCGGCACGAACTGTCGAGGCGGTACCTTCCGGGCGCAGGGTGAGACTGTCACCGTTGCGATCGGCGAAGGTGTACATCTCCTTCTCAACAATATCTGTCACTTCCCCTATCGAACGCTTGAACAGGTCTGTGTTCTCAACGATAGGTGTGCGGATTTCACTGTAACCGAAAGAGGCAACAGAGGCGCGCAATACCGCCTCAACTTTTTGCCATACGGGGCTTTGGGTTGGCAGAATGTCATTCATTCCGCGAATCGCTTGGATCTGTTTTGCCACTATCTCGACTCGTTTTGCTCTGGGGCTAAAAATTCAAAAATGCCAGCCATTATAGGCGCTTCACCGGCAAACGTAAAACTGGCCAGCGCTGGCCAGTTCACATTCACATCATCGGGGATTATTCGGCTTCTTTGACTGAAATACGGTTTTCCATCATTTGCGCCTTGGCGCGAATTTTGGCTTCGAGGGCATCGACCAGATTGTCGTTGTCGAAGCGCTCTTTCTGACGCTCACCTTCGTCATAGTACCCGCTCTTGCGGTTACCGCCGGTGAGGCCAATATGGGACACCAGGGCTTCACCGGGGCCGTTGACCACACAGCCTATGATGGAGACATCCATGGCTGTGGTCACATCTTCCAGGCGCTGCTCCAGGGCGTTGACCGTGCCTATCACATCAAACTCCTGCCTTGAGCAGGATGGACAGGCGATAAAGTTAATCCCGCGGGAGCGAATGCGCAGCGACTTGAGGATATCGAAACCGACTTTGATCTCCTCTACAGGATCGGCTGCCAGCGATATTCTCAAGGTATCGCCTATGCCTTCGGCCAGCAGCATACCCAGGCCCACTGCAGATTTAACGGCGCCTGCACGGGCGCCACCGGCTTCGGTGATCCCAAGGTGCAGCGGCTGCTTAATCTGTTTCGCCAGCAAACGGTAGGACTCCACCGCCAGGAACACGTCCGATGCTTTCACCGAAACCTTGAACTGGTCGAAGTTGAGCCTATCGAGAATGTCCACATGGCGCATTGCCGATTCCAGCAAGGCTTCCGGGGTGGGCTCTTTGTATTTGTCCATCAAGTCTTTTTCGAGACTGCCGCCGTTTACCCCGATACGGATGGGGATATTTTTGTCACGGGCAGACTCAACCACGGCGCGAATGCGTTCTTCATTACCTATGTTGCCTGGATTAATACGCAGGCAGTCGGCGCCATATTCCGCCACTTTAAGGGCGATGCGGTAGTCGAAATGGATATCGGCCACCAGCGGCACCTTGACTTGCTGTTTGATAAGCTTGAACGCTTCGGCGGCATCCATGGTAGGCACAGACACCCGCACGATATCGGCGCCTACGGTTTCCAGCGCCCGAATTTGCGCCACTGTGGCTTCTATGTCTGTAGTGCGGGTATTGGTCATCGACTGCACTGCGATGGGAGCGCCATCACCAATAGGCACATTGCCGACATAGATGCGGGTGGAAGGACGGCGTTTTATGGGATTTTCACTGTACATCGTATTCTGCTCTGTTGACTCGGCGCCCTGTGGGCGCCACTTCAATTATCCTGCTTGATGCTATTATGCCTGTGGCAGGGTCAGTCTGGCTACCCGACCGTTGGGGAAATCGGCAAGGCTCACGGCCTGGCCGTTAAATGTCAGGCTAACTGTCTGCGGCGCGCCCAAGACCAGTTTAAAAGGCGCTTTACCCTGTACATTGATGCTTTGTCCTGGCGATCTCAGACCATCTATCAGAGTCTTGCCGTTGGCATCTGTGAGTTTGATCCAGCAGTCACCGTTAAGCTCAATTCCGACCGAAGCCTGCGCCGGGTCAGTTACCGGCTCCAGCTCTGCCGCCTCAACGCCGGCGATAGCACCGCTGGTGTTGTTCTCGGCACTGTCTGTTTCAGCGCTCTCAGTACCACTCTCGGTTTCCAAGGCGGGGTTTGCTGCCGCAGCGGCGCCCGGCTCATTATCCGGCAGTACTTCAACGGGCTGCCACGATGCATCCTGTTGTTCCATTTGTGCCTGACGCGATTCAAACTCTCTGGCCTGCTGCACCTCTTCTGCCGTCGGTTTGGAAAAGTCGACATCGGAAACCACAGAGGGCTTTTGCAGCCACCACACCACCAGCAGAGCCAGCAGCAGAAAACCGATTAGGTAAGTCACCAGCATCAAACGGCTGTCGGTAGCCTGACGGCTGGTCTTGCGCGAAAAGCTCTGCATCGCGGGTTCAGTCACCTTGGGGACCTGCCGCGCCAAACAAGCGTTAATGGCTTCTTTGTCTACATCCAATATGCGGGCGTAGTTCTTCACGTAGCCGCGGACATAGGTGGAGGAATCGATATTGCTGAAACAATCGGCTTCAATATCGGCCACAATACAGGGACGCAAATGCAGCCTGGTAGCCGCATCTTCTATAGTGATACCTTTTTGTTCGCGTGCGCTTTTCAGTAATGACCCGAGCGTATCCTCTTGCCCGGGAACCTTTTGGCTCTCGTCTTCATCCTTGTTGACTTGGTTATTCAACTCTGTCATCAGTGCATACTTGCCCGGTATTGTTTGGCCTGGGGAGACGCTGGAAATTTGGCCTGCAGCAGTATTCCGTAACGCTTGGCGGCCGCGTCATCATTTAACCCTTGCTCAATGCTAATGCCCAACGCCAAACTCTCCGCTGTTTCGGGAATCACCCTATGAAGGCGTTCCAACTGCACTCTGGCCGCGGCGTAGTTGTGGGCGTCAAGCTCCAATTCTGTCAGTTCCAGTAATGAGACCTGTCTTCTGGGCTCATACTTTAGCGCCATCTCAAAATAGTGTCGCGCTTTTTCTATTTCCCCGGCATGCCGGCTGCAAATACCCAGGTTTTCATAGCTGGAGGCAGTGCGGGTATATCTGGGGTTGTCGATTGCCTTCAGAAACATCTTCTCTGCCTTGGCATATTTCTTCTGCTGGCAGAGAAATACCCCAAAGTTGTTCATCGAGTCGCCGCTGGCATTGCGGGTATCTATGGCGGCTTCATAGGCTTGCTCAGCCTTCACCGCTTCACCCACGGTTTGATAGTAATAGGCCATGGCAATATGCACTTCCTCAAGATGAGGGGCGTATTCCATGGCCTTGTCGAGATTAAATTTGGCTTGTTGGGAGTTACCCTTTTGCAGATAGGTCAGGCCTAACTGCGTCCGTTCCTTGGCGGCGGCAATTTTATCAAACTGGCGTTCCGAGACCGGAATGTCCGTGCCGGCATAAGTTCGCTCGGTCACACATCCGGGCAACGTGGCCCCGAGCAGTAACGCGAGCGCTAAACCTGGCAATCCGTGCTTCATTGGCAAACCTATAAATCTGGACAAACAAAGAGTTAATCCATTGTGACCGAAATTTGATTGGCTTGCATGCGTTTTTTCGCCAGACGCTTGGTTCTGTCACGTATATCCCCGGCTAACTGGCCACAGGCGGCATCGATATCATCGCCGCGGGTCTTACGTACTATCACGGTAAGGCCGTATTCCATAAGCACTTTGGCAAACCTGTCGATACGGGAATTGGAAGAACGCCCGTAAGGAGAGCCAGGATAAGGATTGAACGGGATAAGGTTAACCTTGCAGGGGGTATCCTTCATCAACTTGGCCAGCTCATGGGCTTGCTCTGTGCTGTCGTTGATATGATCCAGCATCACATATTCCAGCGTGACCCGGCCGCGGTTGGCGTTGGACTTGGCGATATAACGGCGAATAGCGGCCAAGAATTCGTTGAGCGGATACTTCTTGTTGATAGGCACCAGCTCGTTTCGCAGCTCGTCATTGGGGGCATGGATACTGACCGCCAGCGCCACATCGAGAGCGTCGCCCAGTTTATCCAGCGCCGGTACTACGCCGGATGTGGAAACCGTTACCCGCCGTTTGGACAGGGCAAAACCAAAGTCATCCAGCATGATATCCATCGCCGGGATCACGTTGGCCAGGTTCAGCAAGGGCTCACCCATGCCCATCATCACCACATTGGTGACCGGGCGTTCACCGGTTTCCTTCTGGAAGCCGAGGAAATGGGATACCCGCCAGATCTGACCGATAATTTCAGATACTGTCAGGTTACGGTTAAAGCCCTGCTGCGCAGTGGAGCAGAAAGTACATTCCAGCGCACACCCCACCTGAGATGAAATACACAGAGTCGCCCTATCATCTTCAGGAATATAGACAGTTTCCACTTCCTGACCTTCGCCGACATTGATGGCAAACTTGATGGTGCCATCGGCCGATTTCTGATAGCTGGAGATCTCCGGCGCGACCACTTCACAGCGCTCTTTCAATTTGGCCCGCAGGTGTTTGTTGATGTTGGTCATCTGGTCAAAGTCACTGATTCCGAAGTGATACAACCACTTCATCAGCTGTTCGGCACGAAACGGCTTATCGCCCAACTCGACGAAAAGCTCACGCATTGCCTTACGATCAAGATCCAAAAGATTGATCTTTTTTTCACTCATTTGACTTACCTCAACACCAAAACCTGCAGCAGGGCGGCGAATTATACAGATAGGCCGCCACTATAGCCAGTAATTCAGCGGATCCCCTTATACCCGACTTTCGCTCTACCGAGCAGAAAATTAAGCTTCAGCTCACAAGCTCTATGATAGAATAGCGCTGGGCTAATGTTGGCCTTTGCATCGGAGTGATAATTCCCCCCTTATGCTAACGCTTATCGTTATTGTATTGGTCGCCATCGGCGTCTCTTTTCTCTGTAGTGTGTTTGAAGCCGTGCTGCTTTCGGTGACTCCCAGCTATATTGCGTCGCTGCGCCAGTCCAACCCGGATTCTGCCGAACGTCTTCAAAAACAGAAAGACAATGTCGAATCTCCCCTGGTCGCTATTTTGACACTCAACACCATAGCCCATACCGTAGGTGCGGCCGTGGCCGGTGCTCAGGCTGCCAAAGTGTTTGGCGATGAGATGTTGGGGGTATTCTCCGGGGTACTGACCTTCCTCATTCTGTTCTTTTCCGAAATCATCCCCAAAACCATAGGTGCCAACTACTGGCGAGCCATGGCCCCCAGTGTGTCTGTGGCTCTGGTGTGGATGGAACGCATCACCCTGCCACTTATCTGGATGTCCAATAAGGTTACCCGTTTGCTCGGCAAAGGTGACTCTGGCCAGTATATCCGTCAGGAAATGAGCGCCATGGCCAAAATAGGCCATGAATCCGGTGAACTGGATGAGCAGGAAAGCAAAATTCTGACTCAGATGCTGAGCGTCAAGGAGATGCCGGTTACCGCCATCATGACTCCAAGAACCGTGATGTTCACTCTGCCGGCCGCACTGACTCAACATGAATTTGTCAGCCAGCATATCAATAAGCCTTTCACCCGGGTGCCTATTTTCGACAAGGATCACGACGACATCATAGGCTATGTGAACCGTACCGATGTGCTGCTGAGTGAGCGGGATAATCCCGATGCGCCCCTTGGGAACCTCAAGCGCAATTTGGTGATAGTGCCGGAAACCGCCCGCATCCTGCCGCTGTTTGAGCTGATGATCAAACGCAACGCTCAGATAGCCATGGTGGTGGACGAGTACGGCAGCGGTCAGGGGCTGGTGACACTGGAAGACATAATCGAATCCTTGCTGGGGCTGGAGATTGTCGATATCAATGACCCGGCCACCGACATGCAGCAACTGGCAAGGCGACTTTGGAAACGCCGCATGAAAGATAAGGGGATCCGACTCTCGGATGACAGAGAGCCGGTCACTGACTCCCAAGGGCTCTGATTTCAGAATATTAATTCTGTACTTTAATACAGGTGTCATCCAAGTGGGAGATAGTTTGACAGGCTAACGACCCACCCATCAATACAGTCATCATTTTGGGGGAGCTTGAGCTCCCCCTTTTTCATCTGCCTCTGGAGGTGTACAATCCCCGCTCGCAGAATGAGGATGATATGCACACAGATTATGTTTTAAGACTTGCCCATCTCAACGATACCCACTCACACTTGGACCCCAGCCGGGTTCAGTTCAAGATTGACTCTCAGGGACGCGAGTTTGATCTTCACAGCCACAGTGGTGGCTACGCGCGGATCTCGGCTCAGGTCAAGGCCGCAAGAGACGCTGCCCAAGCACAAAACCAACCTTTTATCCTGCTCCACGGCGGCGATTGTTTCCAGGGCACCTTGTATTACAGCCAGTTCAAAGGCCGGGCCAACGCCAAACTGCTGAAGATGTTGGCACCCGATGCCATGGTCATAGGCAACCATGATATTGACGATGGCAACGCTCTGCTGGCCGGTTTTATCAAAGAGGTCGGCTTCCCTGTGCTGGCGGCCAATATGGATCTCAGCGGCGAAGCTGAAGATAAGCCCGGGCGTCTTCGAGGGCTGGCCAACCTCTATGATCTGGATACCGCCTCAGGCATCGGCCGCAGCCTGATAAAACCTTTCCACGACAAGCAACTGGCCATAGTCGGTATTACTCTGGATCAAATGAAAGCCATCGCCAGGCCGGATCCCGATACCGAGTTTGCCGATGCCTTTGCCACTACCAGGAAGACTGTTGAAGCCCTCAGGGCCAAAGGCATAGTGCATATCATAGTGCTGAGTCACTTAGGGTTGGAGCAAGACAGGTTACTGGCCGAAACCATCCCAGGGATCAGCCTGATAGTCGGCGGCCACACCCATACCCTGATGGGTGATTTCCGCGGTTTTGGCCTGTCATGCCTGCCCTATGGTGAAAGCGTCAACGGCGTGCCTATCCTCCATGCCGGCAAACATGCCGAAACCCTGGGGCTCGCCGACATTCAGTTCGATGATGCAGGCCGAGTGACCCGGCTCGAAGGCAGTAACATCTTTATGCTGGACAGTCAGTTTCTGCTGAGCGGCCCACAGGCTGCCACCGAAGCCGACTATCAAGCCGCCAAGGCGATATTGGAACAACACCCAGGGATCCACTGGGATGATTACGATGAAGCCATGGAGCAAGTGATTGCCAACGAGTTCCGCCCGGCGATCAGCAGCATGGAAAATCAAGTGCTGGCTCTGGTACCCAAGGCCCTGGTACATACCCGTCTGCCAAGCCGCACCCTGCCCCACGGCAGTGAAATTGCCCCCTGGGTCAGTCGCAGCATGTTTCTGGAGTCCAGAGCCAAAGACCAAAGAGTGGACTTTGCGCTGCATAACGCCGGCGGCGTGCGTCAATCTGTACCCCAGGGGCAGTTGACCAAAGCCGATGTGCTCGGGCGCCTGTTGCCGTTTGAATTGCCGCTGGTTAAATATGAAATTGCCGGTGAACACCTCTACCAGGCGCTGGAGTCGGCCATCAACGCCGCCACCAACAACGGCGTGCGTGGCACCGGCGCCGGTAGTTTCCCCTATACCTATGGGCTGAGATATTTCTATGATGGCCGCAAAGAGCAGGGAGAAAGGCTATTGCGGCTGGAGCTGTTGCGGGCCAATGGTCTGTGGCAAGCACTGGCGCCGGAGCAGCACTATATCGGGGTTTCCACCTGTTACACCACGGCCGGGAAAGAAGGCTATGAACCCCTGCTGCAAGCCCGCTGGCAGGAGTCGATGCCGTCGCTGACATTACCGGGCGCCTTTATCAACTTCCTGAAAAAGGCCCCAAAACTGGATGAACTGCTATTGCCCCATGTGCACTATACCAGCCACAGGGCCGAAGCTGCCGGCGAATAAGCCGGTAGTATTCAGAGCAGTTTTGCCTCGCCCCTTTTGCTGACAAAGCAACCATTCAAGGTCATCAGCCTGCATGCTAAACCCAGGTTATAAGTCATTTTATAAATCACGTTATAAACTGCTCTATAAACCAAAGTCACTGCCTTGCAGGCGCTCAGCAAACCAGCCAAGCGCCTTTCCCATCTCCCCTTTTCGCCAGGCCATGTAGATGGGCAGCGAAGGCCTGGGCAAGGCCACTTCGCGCTGCACCAACTCACCTTTGGCCAAGGCCTCCCGGATCAAATGCAGCGGCAAAAAGCCCACCCCTATTCCCATCTTCTGTGCGGTGATCTTGGCTTCCATCGACGACACCCGGATAAGCTGGCGACTGTCAAACACCCCACTGGAGCGCTGACTCAAGGAACGCGAGGTATCAGCCACTATGATGGATGGAAATTGCAACAAGGCTTCAGAGGCTATCTCAGTGTCAAATTGTGCCAAGGGATGCTCAGGCGCCACAACAAACACAAACTCCAGCTCACCAAGCTTTTGCAGTTCATACTGACCTCTTGGCAATTCACCCGTGACGCCTATGGCGATATCGGCGCGGTTGGAATAAAGCGCATCCCAGCCGCCGCCAAGAGCCTCATGGGTCACGCTGACGGTGAGCTGTTTACCCAGCTCGGTGAAGTCCTTAATTAATGAAAGCAGCGGCGCCTGTGGCAAGACGGTATCCAGCGCCAGTGTCAGTTGCGCCTCCCAGCCGGTTTCCAATTGCCTCACGGCATCCTCAAGCCGGGCGGTGGCCGCCAGGATCTCCCGCCCCTGGGTCAACACCAAACGCCCCACTTCGGTAAGTTGAGCCCGAGTGCCCTTACGTTCAAATAATCTGCTTCCCAGCTCGCTCTCCAGCTTTTGAACCTGATAGGTCAAGGCAGATGGCACCTTGAAAAGCGCCTCGGCCGCTGCCGAAAAACTACCTTTTTTATCTATAGCATCCAATACTTTAAGCGCATCCAGGCTAATGACAGAGTGCATGATAAAACCTATGTTCAATTTTTTTGAAACTCAATATCAAAATGTTCCGATTTTCAGCCACAAAGGTCAAGGATAAACTGCACAGCAACTGGACAGGAAAGCCTATCCACCCTATTCAAATTCATTGAGGACACCATTATGAAAGACCTGATTATTAAACTGCTCCGCACCGATGCCGGTTTCGCTCCTCTGGCGCTGCGCCTGCCTATAGGTATCACTTTTATGGCTCACGGCGCCCAGAAGCTCTTTGGCTGGTTCGGCGGTTACGGCCTGGAGGGCACTGGACAATGGATGGCCTCTATCGGCCTGACTCCCGGATATTTGATGGCGCTGATGGCCGGCTCCAGTGAATTTTTCGGTGGTCTGCTGCTTATCATAGGTCTGTTGATTCGCCCCACTTCCGCGGTGTTGGCATTCACCATGTTGATGGCGATAGTCACAGTACACCTGGACAACGGCTTGTTTATGTCCAACAACGGTTACGAGTTTGGTCTGGCATTGCTGGCCGCCACTGTATCCCTGGCGATTTCCGGCGCCGGTAAACTGTCCATCGACAGCATGATAGCCCGCAAGACACATTAAGGGGCCCTTCTTGCAAAGCACACATCTTGCTTTAAGCCATTCACTGCTTACAGGCCTTGCATCCTGGCCTGTAAGTCTGTGAAGAGCACACAAAAGACTTGTCTGCACCTTCCCAGCAGGAGAACTGAATTATGATTTATGTACGTCATGCCGACGAGCGCGGCCGGGCCGACTTCGGCTGGCTCAAGAGCCAACACAGTTTTTCATTCGGCAACTATTATGATCCAAGATTTATGGGGGTCTCGGCCCTGAGGGTCATCAATGATGACAGAGTCGCGCCTAGCGCCGGCTTTGATACCCACGGCCACAAGGATATGGAAATCATCAGCTATGTGATTTCCGGCACCATAGCCCATAAAGACAGCTTTGGTCACGTGAAAACCTTGCCGGCCGGTGAGTTCCAACTTATGTCTGCCGGCACGGGGATCTATCACAGTGAGTACAATGCCTCGGCAACTGAACCACTGCATTTCCTGCAGATCTGGATCCAACCTAGCAGCCAGGGTGGCACCCCGGGTTATCAGCAAAAAGCCTTTGCCCAGAGTTCGGCACTGACCCCGGTCGTCACTCCCGATGGCCGCGATGGCACCCTGTCCATCAAACAGGACGCCAGCGTCTACCGCCTGGAGCTGACCGCAGACGAGCAGACGAGCTTCAAGCAGGCAAAGGGACGCAACTTTTATGCTCAAGTGGTGGAAGGAGAGCTGCAATTGGCAGGTGAAACCCTGCAAAGTGGCGATGGCATTCACATCAACGAACTTGAGGAGTTTGCCATCAAGGCCGGCAACAAGCGTGCC
Organism: Shewanella algae; assembly: GCF_009183365.2. Taxonomy (NCBI): domain Bacteria; kingdom Pseudomonadati; phylum Pseudomonadota; class Gammaproteobacteria; order Alteromonadales; family Shewanellaceae; genus Shewanella; species Shewanella algae. The sequence goes on along the minus strand of NZ_CP068230.1, from coordinate 1,700,490 downwards.
GTCGCCCTGGTGTTTGATTTGCCATAACAAGCAGCATTTCTTGGCGTTTGTCCATAGGCCGCTCTTGGAACTTCATTTGGGTGATTTTCCAGGGCGGCTGCAGCTGCATACTGAAATTGGTCAGCACTTCCCCGTGGCGTTGATGCTGATTGCGCTTCAAGGTTGTAAAGCCCTGCTTGCCGAAAAACGCTTTGGCATAGAAAGAAGCCTCTACCCTCAAACACTGCACCCCGGAATCGACGGCGTATCTCAATAGCTGCCGGTAGAGCTCGACGGCAATCCCCCGGCGCTGGGCATTGGGGTGAGTAAAAAGGCAGTCTATCTCGGCTTCACCCGGCGCATTCAAAGGCTTTAGGTTAATAAATCCGAGCAAATTGCGACCATCTTCGGCAACCCAGAGCGCCGTCCCCTGCAAACGATTCCGCCACTCATCTTCACTGCGCTGTGCAGGCGACCAAGCCTGGCATTGCGCCTGGCTGTAATGCTCTGTGCTGGCGTTTACCACCAGATGAAACAGCTCGGCGATGGCCGCGCTGTCCTCGGGGCGACCTTGGCGAACAATAAAGCCGTGCTCGGCTTGAATGGGCGTTGGTGAAATCATAGGCGGCTTAGCTCTTGTGCTCCAAAGGCGGCAGTATCAGCTTCATAAAGTAGCTGCCGAACATTTGGCCGGATTTTTCCTGGTAGCTTTTGTGATGCAAACGAAACCCGGCGCGTTCAAACACAGGTTTGGACAGTGCCGAAGCATCTGTTGTCAGGTGATGATAGCCTTGGGTGAGTGCCCACTTCTTGGCGGCTTCAAGCAAGGATGAGGCAACACCCTGACGCTGGCTATCGGGCGCCACATAAAGGCAGGCGATGTAACCTCGCTCACGGAAGGTGGTTTCCAGCAACACAAAGCCGACACATTGAGGACTTTGCTCGCTGCCCTTGAGCATCACCCAGGCCTGAGCCCGTTTGAGCCTTAGCTGCCAGTATCGCCCCGAGCGCGGCGCCGCCGACCAAGCCAGACGCTGAGCCGCGCTATAGCGGACATCATCTATGGCAGTAACGGCACTGTGGTAGAGATTGGCTATCTGCTCCCCCAAGTGCCTGTGACGAGAATGAGAGTAAACCTCTACCCGCAACATGAGAATTGGTACCAACACAGTTGAATTGCAGGCATTTTGCCCGACATTTGTGCTCAGGCAAAGCCCTTAAGCGCAAATAAAAAAGCCGCGAACAGAGTCGCGACTTTAACAGAGAGTGGATGAAATCACTTCTTATCGATTTCACCAACAAACATCAGCTTGTCAAAAGTCCGGTTGAGGGTCTTGCTGGTGAAGTTGGTCATCCACATCTGCTCGGTAACCTGCACCTTATCACCCTTGGCCACCGCTACCTGAGGGCCTGCCGCCCAGAATGTCTTATCGGCTTCTTTAATCTGCACATAGGTATAACCGCCACTGTTCATGGTGTCGACCACTGTGCCTTCATGTACCGCACCTTGCGCCCAGGCTGAAGATATACCCAGAGCCAAAGCCGCGGTCGCCAAGATCTTTGCCAATTTTGCCATTGTCTGTTGCTTCCTGTTGTCGTTGGAAATACTGCGCCATTAAAACATGTGTTATTTCATAAATCGCTAATAGGGTTCACACTTTTGACAGCTTCACTGACGTAGCAAGGGCCGCAGCATAGACTCAAGACCATTGAGCTTCACCTCATAGATAAGCGCCAATTGCTGCCCAAGTTTGCCCTCGGGGAACCCCTTGGAGTGAAACCACACCAGATAAGGCTCGGGAAGCTCCAATAACTTGCGTCCGGCGTACTTGCCAAAGGGCATGGTCTGATTGATGGCTTCCAACAACTGCTGTTCCGGCTGCATCTTCTCTCCGTTTCAGGCTAAAGTTGCCAGTATACTCCGGAAAAGTAAACTTGAGTGGAAAGCCTGCCAATCTGCGCAGCTCATGAAAGCAGGATTAATCAATTTTGGACGAACAAAGATGAAAATTGGTGAACTGGCACAGAAAACCGGCCTGGCTCCCTCGCGGATCCGCTTCTATGAACGTATTGGGCTACTGAAAATCGTCAACCGTAAAGCCAATGGTTATCGCAGCTATCCTCCCGAGGCCGTGATACTTCTGGATATGATAGCCACAGGCCAACAAGCCGGTTTCAGCCTGGATGAGCTCAAGGCTCTGCTGCCGAGCGAACTCGGTCAATGGGACCACCAGCAACTGCTTGGCTCTCTGCACAGGAAGATAGCCGATCTGGAGGAGATTGAACGCAAAGTGGCCGCCAGCAAGGCCAAACTCTTGCAGGTTCTGGCCGAAATAGAAGCCAAGCCCGATGACCTGGACTGCAGCAGCAATGCCAAAAGAGTCATGTCTCAGTTGGGTTGGCAGATATTGCCCCGCAGCAGTGACAAAAAGTGATTTTCCCATTCCCCAGGCTATATCCAGCAGACACAGCAGAGCCTTGCGGCCAAACCACGCGCCGATTCCAGCAGCCAGGTTAATCATAAAGATTCCCTCTTGACCTTAAACTTAACTTTAACCTTAGGATAGTCAGGGTAAGAGCAAGTCCCGGCTAAACTGACGCTAAAAGCCCTGCTCTCGATCAGGGGCCAGAGCCCAATAGACCACGACTTGTTCGCACTATCCTTAACCTCACAACAAAAGGTAAGCTGAGTCATGCAAACAATACTGGGTGCCAATGGGCAGATAGGCAGAGAGCTGGCCTTGAGTCTCAAACGCAACTTCACCGACACCATACGCTTGGTCAGCCGCAGACCACAAAAGGTCAATGACAGTGATGAGCTATTTCAAGCCGATCTCCGAGATCCTGAGCAAACACTGAAGGCGGTAGCAGGTTCAGAAATTGTCTATTTTACCGCGGGGTTACCTCTGGATACCCAGATTTGGCTTGAGCAATGGCCTGACATGATGCGGAATGTTATCAACGCCTGCAGTGCCCACGGCGCCAAGTTGGTGTATTTCGATAACACTTATATGTACCCGCAAACCTCAGTGCCTCAAAGTGAAGATACACCTTTTGTGCCCAACGGTCCCAAGGGGTTAGTCAGAGGCCAAATCACCCAGATGCTGCTGGATGCGATGCAACAGGGAAAGGTAACAGCCATGATCTGCCGCGCGCCTGAATTTTATGGCCCGGGTAAAACCCAGAGCTTTACCAACACCACCGTAATAGACAGACTGATAGTGGCCAAAAGTGCCAAGGTGCTGCTGAATGACAAGGTTAAGCGCAGCCTCATTTACACCCCGGATGCCAGCCGGGCGATGGCGCTGCTAGGTAATACCCCGGATGCCTATGGCCAAACCTGGCATCTTCCCTGCGACGATAACCGTTTGACCTACCGGGAGTTCATCTTTCTGGCGGCAAAGGTTTTCGGCACTCCGGCCAAGTATAAAGTGCTCAAAAGCTGGCAGCTGTGGCTGGGCGCCAAGTTCAACCAAAAGCTCAAAGATACCGCCGAACTCTTGCCGCGTTATAAGGTGGATAATCTCTTTGTGTCCGATAAATTCAAGGCATGCTTCCCGGACTTTCAAATCACCGGCTACGAACAGGGATTGCGTGAGATATTCCAGGAGCGAGTTTTCCAGGAGCAAAGCCACCGGGCGGCCAATCCTTAGCGGTCACTCAAGCAGCAACCGAATGCCTTGCCTCATGGCCAGACACAAGCAACTGATTACAAAATCTTTTTGGAGCAGAACCATGACAGACACAGGTTCAAACAAGCAGGGAAACTGGATGATTTACGGTGCCTACGGTTACACGGGTGAACTTATCGCCCGGGAAGCCGCACATCGAGGATTGCGCCCAGTACTCGCCGGGCGCAACCGTGAAAAGACCCGGGCACTGGCCAAGGAGTTGCGGCTCGAGTCAGCTGTGTTCGACTTGGATGATATCCCACGCCATATAGGTGACATGAGCTTGGTACTCAACTGCGCCGGGCCTTTTTCGGCAACGGCTGGGCCCATGATGCAAGCCTGCTTGGCTGCCAAGGTGCACTACTTGGATATTACAGGGGAAATTGCGGTGTTCGAGCTGGCGCAATCACTAAAGCAGCAAGCCCAAGACACCGGGATTGTTATCTGTCCGGGTGTCGGTTTCGACGTGATCCCCACAGACTGTCTCGCCGCAGCCCTGAAAAATGCCTTGCCCGATGCCAACCACTTATCACTCGGTTTCGACTCTCGCTCGGGCTTATCTCCCGGCACAGCCAAAACCTCGGTTGAAGGCCTGGCCCAGGGCGGCAAGGTACGTAAACAGGGTAAAATCATCTCTGTGCCGCTTGCCTATAAGGTGAGAAACATAGATTTCGGCGATGGTGAGAAACCGGCTATGACAATTCCCTGGGGCGATGTGGCAACCGCTTTCTACACCACAGGGATCCCCAACATAGAGGTCTTTATCCCGGGCTCGGCCAAGATGATAGCCAACACCAAACGGGCCAACTACATCAGACCCTTGTTGAAATTCCGCTGGCTGCAGAAACTGCTCAAGGCACATATAGGCAAGACGGTGACAGGGCCCGATGGAGCAGCAAGGGCAAAGTTGCCGACCTTTGTCTGGGGTGAAGTCAGTAATGCGCAAGGGGAGCGGCGCACAGCGCGGATAAAAACCGCCAATGGTTATAGTCTGACGGTTTTTGGCTCGCTGGTGGTTGTGGATTATCTGCTGCAGCATAATCATGATGGCGGCAGTTATACGCCCTCGCAACTCATGGGCGCCGACTTGATAACTCGATTACCGCACTCGGGTGAGCTGCAGCTGATTTAGGCTTTCAATTCAACCTACGCTTCTCAGCCAAAGATTTCCCGGCACACTGTGGCCGCCTGGCTTAAACCCCAGGCGCTGCGCCAGGACTTCGTCTCCCGGAAGCACCTCCAGCATCAGTTGCCGCTTAGGCGCTCCCAGAAGCGATAATCGCTCAATAACCGCCTCCAACAAAAAGCTGCCGAGTCCAAGATGGCGAAATTCGGGCAACACCAGAAAGTCCTGCAACAGATAGTGCTCCTGTTCCTGACTGGGTTCAGCTGCTGAGCCGCTACGCACCAAAGCCAAGGCCACCAGTTGTCCCTGCTGCAGGTTTTCCCCGCCGGACCTTTCCCTGATACATAAGGACAGCAGCGGCTTGGCAGGCAAACAACTGTCATCCAGTCCATGCACCGGCAGTCCTGCCCTGTCCCGGAGCAACAAGAGTTCGTGGGTTGCCAGACAATACTCCATCACTTCAAAGCGACTGGTCTGGTTGAGTACATGGCCCATAAATGCCTCCTTGCATAAATACTGATGGTCGAAACGCCAGGGTATCCCCAGCCAATACGCCAACATGGCAGAGTACTGTGGCAAGCAGATGACAGTTGCAACAACCTGGGTGACAAGATAGAGCAGAAAAAAGCCGGCACCCCAAACGACTTAAAGGCACACCAAGAGTCTGATTAATGGACCAATCGACAAAGATCACATTTATTTATACTTTTTAGGTCTAATAAAAATATTTTTAATTCCTACAAACGGTATCTGCTGCGTCATAAAAGAAGCTCTGCTGAAACCTACCCTGTGGCAGTGCAGATTTAACAAATAAATGACGCGGAAACATTTTTTTAACAGCATAATTTTATTGATAATTTCCTACGTCACCTCCCCTCACCGGCAACACTGCCATTATTACGGCAACCCAAGGGGCAACGCCAAAAACATGACGCGACAAAAACAATAAAAACCAATAAAAATCATCAAGTTGACCAAGAACAATTTAGCTTTTACATTTGTTTTACCGTTCACTGTTCACCTCCGTCAGCAACAACTTTTCGGAGTGCAGAAAAGCAGCGACACGGCAAACATCAGGTTGGGAACACTCCCGAACCAAGGAAAGTTGTAAGCCATCAGGGAAAGAGCAAATAACTTAATAACAGGCTTTCAGAGGGCAAGACAATGATCATACTCGTTGGCGGTGAAAAGGGGGGCAGCGGCAAGAGCTGCCTGGCACAAAACATTGCCGTTTTTCTCACGGTGGAATGTGGCGCATCGGTGATCATGGTGGATTGCGACCCTCAGCGAACCACCTCTGATTGGATCCAGGCCCGCAACAACGACAGCAAACTAGCCGGGATCAACTGTGTTCAACTCTATGGCAAAATCCGCAACGATCTGCTGAGCCTGGAGCAACACTACGATTATGTGATAGTCGATTGCGGCGGCCAGGACAACCTGGCGCTGCGTGCCACCATGTCAGTGGCCTCCCATGTACTTATGCCCCTCAGGCCCAAGCGCCGCGATCTTAAAACCGTCAGCCATATGGACGACATTGTCGCTACCTGCATGATGATAAACCCCAAGATGCGCGCCTCTTTTGTCATCACCCAGTGCCCTAACCTGCCCAATCAGGCCAGCCGTATTCTCGAGGCCAAGGAAGTCTGCAAAACCTATGATATCAATGTGCTGGACGCCATTACCTACAGCCGTAACATCTATGATGACAGCGAAGAGTCTGGCCGCTCGGTAATTGAATTTGAGCCCAAGGGCAAGGCCGCCGCCGAGATCCGTGCCATCGCCTGCGAAATGCTGCAGGCACAGAATGCCACTGAAATCCGCAGCCGCCTGATGACCAACCAACTCAACAGCATGAGGACTCAGTATGGGACTGGCCGATCTGAAGAAAAACGTTACGCCATCTGAGGTCGATGCCCGTAAGCGTATGTTGGCCATGCAATCCCTGGATGAGTTTATCGACGGTGCCATCTATTACGCCATGGGGCAAACACAGCAATCGGCGGCAACTATGCCGGTTGAGCAGCGGTATTCCAATACAGCTTCCACCCATCTGGAAGCCGCTCAGCAAAAGCTGATACCCAAACGCCGCCACGAACCTTTTCGCAAGGCAACTTTCACCCTGAGTGAAGCGGCCATCAGCCACCTGGCCGAAATGGCCAGCGACTGTGATATTGCCAAGTCACGCCTGATACGTTTGCTTATCAAGCATCATCACAGCCTGACACCGCAAGAGCGCCGCGAGTTGGAGCAGAAGTTTATGCCGGACTGATTCCTTTCCCTTGAAATGTGTGGACTGTTTGACACTCCCACCCTTTGCTGACAGCCGATAACAGGTTTCAACCTCTTTGCTGTCAGCTTTTTTTTGCTTGTTTTTCATGCGCCGAGCTTGAGTTATTCCCACTGAGCCCCCACAGATCGGATTAGACGCTTTAGCTATGGAGCCGGATCATGCTGGCCATTCTGATCACCCTTGCCGCCGGCGCCAGCGCCATAGGTTGGATCCTCAGCCAATCCTGGCGGGATCGCAGACGCAGAGACAAGATACGCGCCAAGCCCTTCCCCAAGGAATGGCGCACTATCCTGAAAAAACGTATGCCCTATTTCCGTTCCCTGCCCAGTGACTTGCAACTGCAGCTCAAGAAACACATCCAGGTGTTTCTGGCGGAAAAGCAGTTTGTCGGTTGCGACGGGTTGGAGATAGATGACGAAATCCGCCTGACCATAGCCGCGCAGGCCTGTCTCTTGTTACTCAATCGCCAAACCGACTATTACCCTAACCTGAGACAAATTCTGGTGTACCCATCGGCCTTTATTGTTCGCCAGCAGCAGCGGGATGCCAATGGCCTGGAATGGCACAGCCAAAGGTTATTGGCAGGAGAATCCTGGGGTCAGGGGAAGGTCGTCCTTTCCTGGCAAAATACCCTGGATGACGCCGCCGATCCGGCAGACGGCCGGAATGTCGTGATCCATGAATTCGCCCATCAACTGGATCAGGAAGCAGGCGATGCCAATGGCGCTCCCAGACTCGGCGAGTTCAACGCCTACCCTGTGTGGTCGCAGGTACTTGGCCGAGAGTTTGCCAAACTGCAGGCTCAGGCCGCCAGTGGTGAGCCCAGCCTATTCAGTTACTACGGCGCCACCAATCCGGCCGAGTTCTTTGCCGTAATAAGCGAGGTGTTCTTCGAACAGCCGCAGCAGATGAGAGCCGATTATCCGGCACTCTACCAGGAACTGAGCCGCTTTTATCGTCTCGATCCCCTGAGTTGGCACTAGGCCAGCTTTCAACTGGATAACTACATGCCTGCAAACAGAAAACCCATTTGGCTCACATCTTGTGCCCAATTGGGTTAAGCTGGGGCCGACAATAAAAATTTATAAGAGGAAACATTATGTTGCACCTTAAGCCTCTGTTGCTGACTACAGCGCTGCTGCTACCGATTTACGGCCATTCAGCCTTGGCAAATAGCCCGGAAGCCGGCAATCAAAACGGCCAGGAGCAAAACGGCCAGCTCGATGATAGCCAAGCTCAGGCCGCTTCGGTATTGGATAAGCTGCACCAAAGTGCTGCCAATGCCGACTGGGACAGCTACTTTAGCCTCTTCAGCCCCGATGCGGGGTTTATCGGTACAGATGCCAGTGAATACTGGAATATGGTTGAATTTGAGCAGTATGCCCGTGCCACCAAGGGCTGGACTTACCAAAGTTCCTCGCGCCGCCTTGTACAACACGGCGATGTGATAGTGTTCGATGAACTACTGGACAGCCAGTCCTATGGGCTTGGACGGGGCACAGGCACGCTTGTCAAAACCGAACAAGGCTGGCAAATACTGCAATACAGCCTGAGTTTCCCCATTCCCAACGCCCTGGCGCCAAGAATTACCGATCAGATAAAGCTGTATCGCAAAAAGCAGAAATCAGTGCCTGAAGGCAACTGAGAAACAGATGTTGGCCAGCTGCACGAAGTGGCCAAAACTGTCAAAATCTTCAGGATGAATATCCCGGCCCGAACTGGCCTTGTCGGCGTAATAGACGCCAATTACCTTATTGTCCACTTTCAGCGGTGCCAGCATAAAACCACTGGCGGGGACTTTTCTCGCCAGCTGTTCACCCAGTACGGCTTTGTTGGCCCCCTCGCCCTGCCAGGCCAGTTTCTGATTTTCAATACAATCCCTCAGCAAGGTGCCACGGCCTTCCAGCTCGAGAATAAAGTCGTTTTTCATCTCCTCGGCGTCGTCCCCCAGCGCGATTCTCGGTTGCAACATGCGCCTGCTCGGTGACAGCAAGAGCACGGCGCAGCGGTCGAGACCAATACCCTCGAGTATTCCCTCCAATGCCGTGGTCACTACCTTATTGAAATCAGTCTTCTCGACGGCAAATCCGGTCAGCTCTCTGAGTTTTTTCAGCTGGAACGCAAGATTTGCCTCGCGCACTACAACCTCAGCCACCCTCTCCTGGGGCAGCAGCTGATCTGTGTCCGGCAGATACTCGATAAGCACCTTGGCGCCATAGGCTTCGGCTAACTTAACGGTAGCATTGGAGCAGCGAAGGACCCGGCCACGAAACTCATCTGTATCCAACTGCAGCATATCGGCGGCTTGTTTAAGGCGCCGCTCCAGCTCCTCGGGTTTGAGTGCGGCGCCGGCCAGCGCTTCGCTGAGTTTATTGGCCAGAAAAATACTGCGAATTTCCGGCGTGCGTTCATCGGGATTGCTGAGCGACTTGCACAATAGTTCACCCAGGCCCCAACTGCGGGCCAGCCCCTGGCTGAGCTGATTGAATGAAGCCCCGAGCGCCTCGCGCACCAGATTGAGCCTATTTACGGCATCACTCTCGGCGCTGAGGGCCAAATCCAGCTCCTCGGCCAGTTCGGCTCCCGTGCTCCAAAAGGCACTCTCACCCAAGTGATAGAGCAGCGCGGCAATAAACGCCTCCTCCTGCAACTCCTCATCGTAGCCATCGAGCATCATCTTGGCCAACATGGCGGCCTGAAACGCCTGAGCCATCAGCTTAAGCAACCTTTGATAAACCGAGGGCGCCAGATTTTTGCTTTCCAGCAAACTGGAGAGGAGTTTGGCGGTAATGCAGATATTGCGGATGGTGTCGAACCCCAGTACCACGGCAGCGCGGCTGACCGTTGTAACAGGGCTTATCCCCTTGTTATAGATGGCGCTGTTGGCCACCCGCAAAATACGGGAAGTGAGCGCATTGTCGTGCATTATGCTGCGCCCCAGAATCGCCATGGAGGACACATCGTCCTTGGCGAGTTTTTCCAATGTCCTTATTGTTGAGCAAAGTGCGGGCATTTCCTGATCACTGATCCTGCGGGTCCAGTAATCCACCCCCTTGTTGGCTGATTTCAAATACGACTCAACTCTTTCAGGTATTGGCCCAGCGGTGGGCTTGAGAATGGAACTCTTGTTATGAATAAAGCACAAACTTCAAAGAAATAACACAATTACAACAAAAAAAGGCGACTCAATGAGTCGCCAAAACACAAGCAACAAGGCTCAAATGACTGGGAAAGTCACAAATTACCCCCGAAAATGGCGTAGGTTCATTTCCGGGGAAGTGGCGCCCGAGGACGCCAACACAGGGGATTAAAACTGCTCTTCTTCGGTCGAACCACTCAGAGCCGTGACAGAGGACTGGCCGCCCTGGATAACATTGGTCACCTGATCAAAGTAACCTGTACCCACTTCCTGCTGATGCGCCACAAAAGTGTATCCCTTCTGCGCGGCAGCGAATTCGGCTTCCTGAACCTTCTCAACATAGTGCTTCATGCCTTCGCCGCGGGCATAGTCGTAGGCGAGATCGAACATGTTGTACCACATGTTGTGAATACCGGCCAAAGTGATGAACTGGTACTTGTAGCCCATGTTGGCAAGCTCCTGCTGGAACTTGGCAATGGTGGCGTCATCCAGGTTCTTCTTCCAGTTGAACGAAGGTGAACAGTTATACGCCAACAGTTGATCCGGATACTGGGCATGGATGGCTTCGGCAAAGCGGCGCGCCTCTTCCAGATCCGGCTTGGCGGTTTCACACCAGATAAGGTCGGCATAAGGTGCGTAGGCAAGCCCGCGGGAAATGGCCTGATCCAAACCAGCCTTCACCCGGTAGAAACCTTCCTGGGTACGCTCTCCGGTGATGAAGTCGCGATCATAGGGGTCGCAATCTGAGGTCAGCAGATCAGCGGCGTTGGCATCGGTACGGGCAATCACCAGAGTATCCACTCCGGATACGTCGGCTGCCAGACGGGCCGCTACCAGCTTCTGTACCGCTTCCTGAGTCGGCACCAAAACCTTACCGCCCATGTGACCACATTTTTTCACCGAGGCCAGCTGATCTTCGAAGTGCACCCCGGCGGCGCCGGCATCTATCATGGACTTCATCAGCTCATAGGCGTTCAGCACGCCACCGAATCCAGCTTCGGCATCGGCCACAATCGGCAGGAAGTAATCGACATAACCCTCATCTTCCGGGTTTTTACCCTGGTTCCACTGGATCTGATCGGCGCGGCGGAAGGAGTTATTGATCCGCCCCACCACGGCAGGCACAGAGTTGGCCGGATAGAGTGACTGATCCGGATACATGGTGCCCGCCAGGTTGGCATCGGCCGCCACCTGCCAGCCTGAAAGGTAGATGGCCTCGATACCGGCCTTGGCCTGCTGCACGGCCTGACCGCCGGTCAAAGCACCGAGAGAGTTAACATAGCCCTTCTTCGCGCCGCCGTTAACCAGTTCCCACAACTTGGCTGCGCCGCGCTTGGCGATAGTGTTTTCAGGAACCACTGAACCGCGCAATGCTACAACTTCTTCTGCGGTAAATGGACGACGAACGCCCTGCCAACGTGGATTTTCAGCCCAATCTTTTTTCAAAGCTTCTATCTGCGCCTGACGTGAATTCTGTGTTGCCTTGGTCATTTTGACTCTCCTTCGTAGGGTAATTTGGCAGCCACCCAGCCCCCGCGGGCAGCTGCCGTTAATGGTTATGGGGTTATCGGGTAAGCAGCTCGTAGCCCGGCAAGGTCAGGAAGGTCACCAGCTCATCGGCTGTGGTGATCTCTTCCAATAAGCTTGCCGCCTGCTTGAATTGGCCGTTATCGAAACGCTCGCTGCCGAGCTCTTCACGCACATTGGCCAACTCTTCTTTCAACATGGCGCTGAACAGCGCCTTGGTCACCGGCTTGCCGTTGGAAAGCTTTTGCCCGTGCTGGATCCATTGCCAGATAGAGGCGCGGCTGATTTCCGCTGTGGCTGCGTCTTCCATCAAGCCATAGATGGGCACACAACCATTACCGCCAATCCAGGCTTCTATGTACTGCAGCGCAATACGGATATTGAGTCGCATCCCCTCTTCGGTGCGCTCACCATCACAGGGTTTGAGCAGCTCGGCCGCCAGGATGGGTGCATCCACGTCGCGGGTGATATGCAGCTGGTTGGCGTGCTCTTCACCTATATATTCGTTGAAAATCCCCATGGCGGTATCAGCCAGGCCAGGGTGTGCCACCCAGGTACCGTCATGGCCGTTTCGGGCCTCAAGCTCTTTGTCCTTGCGAACCCGTTCCAGCACCTGGGCATTGGTTTGCGGATCCTTGGCGGGAATAAAGGCTGCCATGCCGCCCATCGCCAGAGCGCCGCGCTTGTGGCAGGTCTTGATCAGCAGGCGTGAATAGGCGCTGAGAAACGGCTTATCCATGGTCACTTGCTGGCGGTCCGGCAAAATACGATCGGGATGCTTCTTCAAGGTTTTGATATAGCTGAAAATGTAATCCCAGCGGCCACAATTGAGCGCCACTATGTTGGAGCGCAGCTCATAGAGGATCTCCTCCATCTCAAACACGGCCGGCAGAGTTTCAATCAGACAGGTGCACTTGATGGTGCCGCTCTGCAGGCAGAAACGCTCTTCGGCGAAGGCAAACACCTTGGCCCACCAGCGCGCCTCAAGATGGCTCTCGAGCTTGGGAATATAGAAGTAAGGTCCACTGCCCTTGGCAAGCAGTTGGCGATAGTTATGATAAAAGTACAAAGCAAAGTCGAATAAGCAGCCGGGAATAGGCTTACCGTTGAATTCGACATGCGCCTCCGGCAGGTGCAGCCCCCGCACCCTGGCAATCAATACCGCGGGGTTGGCCTGCAATTGATAGTGTTTGCCGGTTTCCGGCGCGGTGAAATCAATTTCACCGCGGACGGCGTCACGCAGGTTGATTTGGCCCTCGACCACCTTCTGCCAGCTGGGTGCCAGCGAATCTTCGAAGTCGGCCATAAAGACTTTTACATTGGCGTTGAGCGCATTGATGATCATCTTGCGATCCACAGGCCCGGTGATCTCGACCCGTCTATCTTTAAGATCCGCCGGTATACCGCGAATTTGCCAATCACCATCTCGAATGGCTCGGGTTTGCGGTAAAAAGTCCGGCAACTCGCCGCCGTCTATCCGCTGCTGACGTTGCTCACGCTTTTCCAGCAAACTGGTCACTTCCGGAGCAAACTCCCGACACAGAGCCTCGAGGAAGTTGAGCGCACCTTCAGTAAAAAGGCTCTGCTGCTGTGGTATTTCGGCCCCCTTAATACTGAGCCCTTGCTGTGCGACTGTCTCTGCTATCATGCTGCTGTCTCCCTGGATGGCAGATAAGGCTGCCAAACCCTTCAAATGTTCGTTTCGTACTAAAACCTATCTATAAACATTTGTATTTGCAACAGTCGGCATGTCTAAAAAACCGTCAAAAACTAGGCTTTAACTTGACTAACAATTGGTATGACCAAGCCAAAATCCAAAGCGCAATCAATTGTTTTTAAAATAAAAAATATTAAACCACAAAGACTTATGCTGCAGATTACAGAAAAATGTCAGACAACTTGACCACACAAACGCCAAAGTAATTTATTACGTAATTAAATAACAATAAGGAACAATTAATTTCCATAAAATATCATTAAAACTTAGGTCTAATCCGCGAATATTCGTTTCGAACTCTCGTCAGGGTCAACTTCAAATAACCAACAAAAATAAATAGTTAACAATAATGCAACCGTGATGAATATTAAACGAGCGTTTAATTCTAACCTTTACGTAAAGGTCAGAGTTAAACGTGATCGAGATCCGTTTTTCACGACTTGCGTATAGTGATCAACACAGGCCGACTCTTTGGTCAGCAGCAATAAAAAAACGATTTTTTTTAAATTTTTTTCAAAAACTTGCCTATTTTGCTCCCGAAACAGGATCCAAGTGACTTAGTCAAAAAATATCCATTCGGTTGACACAGTTTGAAACTTTTGTTGCAAGACAAATAAAAACCATTATCATTCGCACCCTACTTTAGAGGGGGATGATCTCAAATGCAGCAATCCGCAATATCTCTGGCGGTGACGGCTTGCCTGTCGCTGACCATGGCACAGGCCGCACAGGCAAACGAAGCGACTCAGTCACAACAGGTATCACAGGATGTGGAACGCATTACCGTTTATGGCAAACAAAACAAGGTGGTAATGAATTCAGGGCTGGCGACAAAATCAGATATGTCTCTGATGGAAACCCCGGCGGCTTTGGTGGTGATAGATAAAGAGCTGTTTGCCGCCCAGGGGGCAGACTCTCTGCAGGATCTGGTGCGTAACATCAGTGGTGTTACCCAAGCCGGCAACAACTACGGCATAGGAGATAACCTGGTGATCCGTGGCCTGGACGCCAACTACACTTATGACGGCATGTACGGCGGCGCAGGACTCGGCAACACTTTTAATCCCACTCGCTCCATGACCAATGTGGAAGCGGTTGAGGTGCTCAAAGGCCCTGCGACCGGGCTCTATGGTATGGGCAGCGCCGGCGGGATCATCAACCTTATTGAAAAGAAACCTCAATTTCAGGACAGCACAGAAGTCAGCGCCGAAGTGGGCTCCTGGAACAGTTACAGCCTGGGGCTCGACTCTACCGGAGGCTTGAGCGACACCCTGGCCTATCGCCTGGTGGCCAAACATGCCCGTAGCGATGGCTATCGTGATATTGGCAGCGACAGAGATGAAGTCTATGCCTCGTTGAAAATTCTGCCTTCAAACTCTCAAGATCTGGTGCTGTCGGCCGCTTGGATTAAAGACTCTGTGCAAGTAGACTCTGTAGGCCACCCGATACGTATCTACAACGCCGCCTCTACCGGCGGCCTGAGCGGCGCACAAGTCAGCTGGCAAGATTTGGTTAACGACCCCAATGGCGCCGGCATTCAACTGACCGAGGCGCAGCGGCAACAACTGGCTGACTCCCTGGTGGCGAGCGATGGAATCGAACCCTTCGACATAGGCGATACCAGCCTGGCTTCTCCCATCAGCAGGCCCAATGAAGGCGAAGAGTGGCGCTTCAAGCTGAACCACAACATCGCCCTCAGTGACAATCTGCAGCTCAATCAGCAGTTACAGTATAGAGACTACCAGTCCGGGTTCATCCGCCAGACTGGCGCATATAACTATGTTTACTGGAAACGCAAGGTCAAATCCGTAGACGTGATCAATGCCGATCCCCGTGCGCCACTGGTGATTGATGATGTCCTGTATCCTTATGCCGCCAGAAGACAGGAATACCGCAAGGTAGATGCCCACGAGAAATCCTGGCAGTACTTTGCCGATATGCGCTACAACTTCAGCCTGGCAGGCATAGACAGTGAGCTGTTGCTGAATGCCAATCTGGAAGACAGAGATATCGCCTACAAGAGCTGGGCACTGTACGACAAAGATGGCGGCGGTGAACTGCCTTATATTCTGGATATCCGCAATCCCAACTGGGGTGACAAAGCCTTTGAGGACTACAACCCGGATCTCAAGGACAACTACAACAAACAAGTCCGCGCCTGGGGTCTGGGCATGCAGTATGTGGGTTACCTGAGTGAAACCTTTACTGCCAGGGTGGGTGTAGCGTTCAATGAGATTGAGCAGAAGTACAGTCATCTGGGCACCCCTAAAAAAGATCCGACCCCGGAGCAAGACACCAAAGATCACGGCATTACCTACAACCTGGGGTTAACTTATATGCCGACGGATAATCTGTCCTTCTTCGTCAATCATGCCAAAGGACGCACGGCCTACAGCGTGCTCGGTGCCGTAACGGGTGCTGAGAGCGGCGGCGCGGCGGACAGGAAGGATTCTGAATCCCTGAGCTATGATCTCGGTATGCGCTTCAAGGGCTTTGACGATCAGCTGCTCGGCTCCTTGGTCCTGTTCCAGAGCGAGCGCACTAACCTGCGCTACGGTAACCCGGAATACAATGACAAAGAAGGTGCACCTGACTACAACATCTCAGTGCCCGAGTTCTTTTACGATGGCAAGGACAAGACCACTGGTGCCGAGCTGGATCTCAACGCTCACCTCAATGAAGAATGGTTGATAAACCTCAATGGTCTGTATCAGGATGCACGCAACAAGAATGACCCCAACTCCAGCAGCTACAACAGCCGCCAGAAAGGGGTTCCTCAGGTCAGTGCCAGTGCCTGGGTCACTTACAGCCATCAGTGGCAGGCGCTGCCGCAACCCTTGTCCGTCAGCTTTGGAGTTCGTTATGTCGACGAGCGCAGCACCAACTCGGATTCCTTCGGGATCCCGGATGGCAAAGTGCCCGCCTACACAGTTTGGGACTCGGCCATTGCCTACAAGACCGATGACTGGAGTGTGCAGCTGAACCTCAATAACCTGTTCAACACCCGCTACTACGACAAGGCGATGTTCCTTGGCGGCATGCCGGGGGCCGAACGCAACGCCAAGTTGAGTGTCAGCTACCGCTTCTAAACCACAAAAGCGCGCCAATCGGCGCGCTTTTTGTCTCAAGGCAGAACCCTTACAGGCCCTTGTCTTTATCCGCCCGCATCAATGACTCCAGCTCCGCCCTGCCCTTGTTGGACAAACGAATAAGCGCCTTGAGATCGTCCTTATGTTTGGCCCCGGCCTCGACCTGCGCCTTATCATGCTCGGCAAATATCTTCACCCGCTCATTGGCCTGTACCTGACTCAGACCCAGCGTATGCAGCACACTCTCACTGGCACTGAGCGCCGAACCAAAGGTTTCCCGAAATACCGAAGTCACCCCCAGGCTCATCAAACGATAGGCATGGTTACGGTCACGGGCCCTGGCAACTACGGCCACATGAGGGAAGTGAGTCTTCACCTGAGTCACTATTTGCAGTGAGTCTTCCACATTATTAACCGCCACCAGGATCACCCGCGCCTTGGGCAAACCGGCCGAAAACAGCATATCGAGTCGCTTGGCATCACCAAAGTACACCTCACCACCAAACTGGCGCACCACATCCACGTGGCGGGCGTCTTTATCCAGCGCCACAAACGGGATCCCGGAGGATGCCAAAATACGACCGGTTATCTGCCCCATGCGACCAAAACCGGCGATCACCACTTCACTGTCAGCCGCTTCTATCACATCCGGCAGACGGCTGGTTTCGGCCGGTTTACCGAGCTGCTTGAACAACTTAAGCAGATAAGGGGTTATCGCCATCGACAAGCCTATAGCCAACACTAACATCTGGCTGATTTTTTCAGACAAGATCCCCGACAGCTGCGCCTGGGAAAGCAGGACAAAAGCAAATTCACCACCTTCTGCCAGGATCAAACCCAGCACCATGGCACTGCGCCAGGTATGGTGCCTAAGCTTTCCAAGCAACATCAGCACCAAAGTCTTGACCGCCAACATGCCAAAGAGGATCCCCAGCAACGCCAAAGGCTCCTTCAGCAGCAAGCCAAGATCCATGGTCATGCCCACGGCCATAAAGAACAGCCCCAGCAGCAAGCCCTTGAAGGGTTCTATATCGGTTTCAAGCTGATGGCGGTACCCAGAGTTGGCCAACATGATACCGGCCAAAAATGCCCCCATACCGGCCGACAGCCCGAGCCAGGCCATCAACGCCGCACTGCCCATCACGAGTAACAGCGAAAATGCCGTCAGCACTTCACGGACACCACTGGCCGCCACCAGCTGCAATACCTTGGGAAGCAGGTACTTACCTACCAGCAAAAAGCCCAAGAGAGCCACACAGGTCCAATACCAGGGCACGGCATGATGAGCCGGATCGGCGCCGCTCGGCGACAGGTAAGCAATCAGCAGCATCATGGGGATCACCGCCAAGTCCTGCATCAGCAATACCCCAAAGGCATCACGCCCCACTGGAGTGGTAAGCAGCCGCTGTTCATTCATCAGCTGCACCGCAAATGCGGTAGAAGACAATGACAGCGCCGCGCCGATAATCACCGCCGCTTCGATGGAAAGTCCGACACCGAATGCCAAGGCGCTGACCGCGGCCCAGGACAGCAGCAACTGACCACTGCCGAGGCCAAATATGGCACTGCGAAGCTCCCAGAGTTTGCCCGGGGTTAACTCCAGCCCCATCACAAACAGCATGAGGATCACCCCAAGTTCGGCAAAATGAAGCACGGCGGCAGGCTCAGACACCACGGCAATGCCACCCGGCCCAAGCAAGACGCCGGCAGCGAGGTAAGAAAGAATGGGGCCGATACCAAAGCGTTTGCCCAATGGGACCAAAACCACGGCAGCGAGCAGAAACATGAGCACTGAGGTAAAGATGCCGGCCTGTTCCATCAAGACTCCTTAACAAATGGCGATAGAGGGCTGTTGTTTGTCACTCTTATATTCCGGGATGCACTTTGCCACTAAGACCAAGTTCAGCCCTAAAAATGCATGGATACTAGAAACGGCCCAAACTAGCTTTTGCTCAGGCCTATCACGGGAGTTTCAGTATAGCCAGCTTTATAGACCTTGATAACCGAAATTTTGCGCAAATATAAAAATAAGTCTTTTAAATACAAATAGTTTTCAATGCTGCAGCAGGCTTATTGCAAGCCGGTAAAGCGATTTCAAATTTCTTGTCAGTCTGTCATGGTGCGCTTAGCTAAACCAGGAAGAATCAGCCGCCGCCCCCGTTAACTTATTCTATTTGCCAGGTGTTAATTTGAGCCAAGACAACAATTTGGCAACAGAGAGACGAACCAAGTCACTTTTATGTTGTCGAAGCCTCAAGCGCCGAGTCAATAGCCCTTGTCAGCACGGGCTGGGCTTGGGTATTATGGCCGACAGTTTTTCATGAAGTAGCACATTCAATGTCAATTAAAAAGCAAAGTCTTACCCTGCTGAGCGTCAGTGCGCTCACCCTCTCACTCAGTGCCTGCAGTGTCTTTGACTGGCTGGTGTACAAGCCTGATATTCCACAGGGCAACTATATGGAGCCTCAGCAGGTGGAAAAGCTGCGCATCGACATGACCAAGGAACAGGTGGAATTTGTGCTTGGGCGTCCTGTGCTGCGTGACAGCTTCAAGGATGATACCTGGTACTATGTTTACCATTACAAGAGTGGTCGTGATGCCAGTATTACCCATAAGGAACTGATCCTGCATTTTACCGGTGATCAATTGGCCAAAGTCACAGGGGATTATGAACTGAGTAATGAATTCAATACCCCACTGGAGCAAAGCAGCCTGCCAATGGCCAACAGCCCAGAGCTGACGCCGCAGATCCCGCAGCAACGCGGTGATGAAAAGCCTCTGGTTGAAGAGCAAGATCCCGCCAAAATGAATAAGCACCAGCAGGACGGTAAGTAATTCCGAATTCCAAGCTTGCACAGACAAAGATATTAAAAAAGCGCCAACAGGCGCTTTTTTAATATCTTGCTTTTACTCAAGTCACTCAGCTGATTTTGGCGCCGGTCACTTTATTGATGCGCCCTTCCTCGGCTGCTTTTTCGGCGCGCTTGCGGCGCACCTCTTTGGGGTCGGCAATCAAGGGGCGATAGATTTCGATTCTCTGCCCGGGCTCAACTTCTTCATCGTGTTTGACCTGACGGCTGAAGGTGCCGAGTTTCACCGTTTCCAAATCAATCTCTGGGAAAAAGGCCTGGATGTTACTCTGACGCACAGCCTCAATAAAACTGGTACCCGGCGTCACGGAAACACTGATCACCTTCTGTTGTGTCGGTAATGCATAAATGACATCGACACTGAATTTTTCCTGTTCACTTGCCACTGTATACTTCCTTCGCCCGTTGAGTAAAAGCCGTCACCATAGAGGTAACCAACTCTTTGAACACCTTGCCGAATGCCATACCAACCAAGGAGCTGGAGAACTCAAAATTCAACTCAAACTCCACCTTACAGGCATCCTCGGCCAATTCGGTAAAATACCAATGGCCGGTCAAATGCTTGAAAGGACCATTCTCCAGTTGCAGCTCGATACTCTTGCCTTCCACCACCTGATTACGGGTGGTAAAGGTTTTGCTGATCCCGGCCTTACTGATATCCACCGATGCCAGCATGGTTTTGCCATCAAACTCCAGCACCTTACCGCCAACGCAACCGGGAAGAAACTCTTTATAAGACTCGACATCATTGACTAGCTGGTACATCTGCATCGCACTGTAACGCACCAGAACACTGCGGGAAATCTGTGGCATCCGTTGGTTGATACTCTTGGCTGATCAAAAACAGACCCGGATTTTAGCACGCCGGCCGAAAAACGCATCCTTTGTTCCATCGCAATGGGAGCGGCCACCATAAGCGCTCAAAAAGCCAGCAACAAAACCCTAAGCTACTGCCCACAACTCAAAATATTCTTCCAGGCCAATTCCAAATTGGTGGCTGCTGCGTATAATAGCCAGCCTATGGCTAAGAAGAATGCAAAAAAATCCGCAAACGCTCCGGCAACCATTGCCCGGAACAAGCGTGCGACCTTTGAATATCGCTTCGATGAAAAATTCGAGGCCGGTCTGTCCCTGATGGGATGGGAGGTCAAATCCATCCGCGCCGGCAAGGTGAATCTGTCGGAAAGCTTTGTCATGCTGAAAAATGGCGAAGCCTTCCTGCACAACTGTAATATCACCCCACTCAGCGCGGCATCGACTCATGTGGTCTGCGACCCGACCCGCATGCGTAAACTGCTGCTCAATCGCCGTGAGCTGGACCGTCTGGCCGGCTTGGTTGAAAGACAGGGTTACGCCATAGTGCCTATCTCCATGTACTGGCGCAAAGGTGCCTGGGTCAAGGTTGAGATAGGCTTGGGTAAAGGTAAGAAAGCCCACGATAAGCGCGATGATATTAAACAACGTGACTGGGCTATCGAGAAAGCCCGGGTCATGAAAAGCAAGTAACTGATATTTTGCCGTTATTTCGCACGCAAATTGTGCGGATAACCAGCAAGTGATTGCCCTTTGTCAATTAAAGCCTTGGTAAGCCGGCGGTAAAGGGGTTACAATCAAAACATCACGGGGGCGATTCTGGATTCGACGGGATTCGCGAAACTCCGGGAGCATGCCGAGGGGCGGTTGGCCTCGTAAAAAGCCGCACAGTTATAGTTGCAAACGACGATAACTACGCTCTAGCAGCCTAAGGCCGCTAGCCATCTACCACAGGTCTCGCACATGGGCAGTGGATTTGATGGTCACCTTACATAGTGCTAGCGAGGGAACCTTGTCTGGGGGTGAACCGCGAAACAGTACCAGGCTCACCGTTTGGAATCCTGTCTTTCGGAGTTCGACCGGTTAAACAAAAGAGAGACTAAGCATGTAGCGCCTTGAGCGTAGGTTTTTCGGACGCGGGTTCAAGTCCCGCCGCCTCCACCAATTCAAAGTAAAAAGACGTCTTCGGACGTCTTTTTTATTGCCTAAAAAACAACAAAATCAACAGATTGCGTACCAAAACGTATCAAATAGTCTCACTGAATCTCACAGCTTTAGTATTCCAAACGGTATTCCAAGGTGATTTGACTTACTCTTGGAATACCATGATTATAAATTATCCAACTTGAGGCTATCGGGGGTAAATATGGCCACCAGCACAACGCGTCTCACCAACACCCAAATCAAGAATCAAAAGCCAGGCCCTAAGGACATTGTCTTATCTGATGGTGGAGGGTTACAACTACGAGTCAGAACTAACGGCTCTAAGCTTTGGAACTTCAACTATTATCATCCCATCACCAAAAAGCGGGTTAATATAGGTATTGGTCCCTACCCTGAAATTGGTCTAGCGAAAGCGCGCGAGTTAGTTTTGGAATACCGACAACTAGTAGCAACAGGTGTAGACCCGAAAGAAAAACGCGAACAAGAATCACTCAAAAACAAACAAGAAACTATGTACACGCTGAGGAATGTTGCAGCTGAATGGTTAGAGATTAAAAAGCACGAAGTAACAGAAGATCATGCCACTAAAACTTGGCGCTCATTAGAGAGACATGTTTTCCCTGAATTTGGTAACTACCCACTCACTAAAATCACCGCTCCAAACGTCATAAAGCTATTTCGACCAATAGAAGCTTCAGGCAGTTTAGAGACCATTAAACGCCTGAGTCAGCGGCTAAATGAAATTATGAACCATGGTGTCAACTCCGGTTACATCGTAGCGAATCCGTTAGTAAAAATTCATACTGCATTTAAGAAGCCCAAAAAAGAGAACATGGCTACCCTAGCCCCATCAGAGCTCCCCGAACTCATGCGCTCGCTTTCCCAAGCTTCCATTAAACGTGTAACACGCTGTCTTATAGAGTGGCAGTTACACACTATGACACGTCCCTCTGAAGCCGCCATGGCACGCTGGGATGAATTAGATTTGGAGAAGCTAATTTGGACAATACCTGCAGAGAAGATGAAAAAGCGTCGAGTGCACGTTATTCCGCTTACCCAACAGATGCTCGGCATACTCGAAGCCATCAAGCCAATAAGTGGCCACAGAGAATTTATATTTCCATCAGATAGAGATCCAAAAACTCACTGCAATACGCAGACAGCTAATATGGCCTTAAAACGTATGGGATATGGTGGAAGACTTGTTAGCCATGGTCTTCGCTCCTTAGCAAGCACCATTCTCAATGAAGAAGGGTTTGAATCTGACCTTATCGAATCAGCGTTATCACATGTCGATGCCAATTCAGTACGGGCGGCATATAACCGCTCCGACTTCCTGGAGCGGCGACGTCCTATGATGAACTGGTGGAGTGAGTACATTGAGACAGCTGCTGATGGAAATTTATCCGTCGCATCAAAACGATGACGTTTCAGTAAAAAATCCACCTGCATAGCAGGTGGCTTTGAACAGCCCCCTAGAAGGGGGCTAAAAGAATCACCCATCCAAACCAAGCTTGATCTGACCGTTTGATTCCTCTGCCTCTACTTTCTGTTGATACCTTACATATCGACGAATGATCTCTTCGTTTGCTCCCACTGAAGATACTCAAGCTTGGCGGAAGTCTCACCAGTAAGTGAACATGGTCTATCTGGACATTTAGCTCTACTATCCGACACTTCTTCATACCGCTATAGATATAAATACTTCGACAAACCTCCTGCCCAACTCGGCCCTTCAAGATCCTGTGTCTATACTTTGGCGTCCATACAATGTGATACTGACAGCGATAGAAGACGTGCGATGCACTTTCATATCGGCTCATACTGCTTACTCCTTGATTTGCTGGTAACAAACCGAGTCAGTATGCAGTATGGGCACTCTTCGGGCTGAGCCCCGACTTGACGATCACCACCTCCATAGGAGGTGGTTTTGGGGTGACAATAAATTCATTAGATGTACTAGATCAGACCTGATCTAACAGTTACCCGGTTTTTGGGTGCCGTTGACACCTCCATGGGCTGTTTTGGCCGGGTTAGCTTCTTGCGCTTCTTCCTCCTGACCTGCAAGCCTTCCTCGGTGTAGAGGCGATATGTACGTTTACGGTTCGGAACCCAGCCTTCACCTCTGAGCAAACCATGCAGCATCAGATACCCATAGCGAGGATATTGAGTCGCCAGCGCCGTTAGCCGCTGGCGTTACCACTTTTATTGAGGATTAATTGAGCGTAAGCCAGTTTAGAGATATTTAAGCCAAGCCTGCTGACTTTGCCCTTTATAACGGCTAAACCAGCGTACTGGGTAATAGAGCAAGGGGATCAAGACTAAGCTTATCAGCCACACCCACCCCATATGCGCCACACCAAAAAGCTCACCATGGTTTGCGCCAAATAACCATTTAGCCAGCGAATACAGCAACAGCAACACATATAAATGCAAGATATAGAAGAACATAGGCACTGAGCCAAACACAGCTAACCTCTGCCCCATCCTACCTAATACGCTGCCTGCGGCAAAATAGCGCTCAAACACCACTAAGCCGTAGAACATCCCGCCCAAGGTCACCAACAAAAAACTAAGTGATGGCGGATACTTAGTTAGATTAAATACCGACATTAAGGTTTGGCCTAGAGTATCGCCAAACTGCCAAGGCAGCGTCTCGCCGTAGATATTTAACCCACGCAACAACCCAAACAGCACTACACAGCCAAGCCCTAGCAGTATTAATTTTTGCTGACGCTGCCACGCTTCTACCCCTCGGCCAAAGACGGGGCCAGCCACATAGCCCAATAAAATCACACCAATCCAAGGTAAGGCTGGGTAACTTATCTTCAGCTTTAGCTCGCCCTCGGCAATCAAATAACCTCGGTCATGCAGTATCGTCCACAGACTATAGCCCCAATCATCTGTCGTAAAATGAATAGGCGACAATAGGTTATGGCCAAAGACAATCAATAGCCCCAATAATACCATCCACAACCTTGGGAGATTGATTAATGCCGCTAGGGCCAACATGCTAAGTCCTATCACCCAAATCACCTGCAGCCACAGGGTGTGATAATTGCCCATCCAAGAGAAATTAATCACCAGCACTTCGAGGGCTATTAAGAAGAGTCCGCGCTTGATTAAAAACTCGCGCGCAGAGCGCGGCTCACCATAGCCACGATTGGCGTAAAGCCAGGCCGATACCCCTGTTAAAAAGACGAAGACCGGCGCACAAAAGTGCGCCGCAAAACGGCTGACAAACAGCGCCCAGTTTGTTGTGCTTAAATCCATTGGGTCGCTCACCTGCATATGCAGGAAAAACCGCTCCCGCACATGGTCGAGCAACATAATCAACATCACTAAACCGCGCATCATGTCGATGCTATTGATACGCTGACGCCCTTGCTGCTGAGGCGCCACAGGCGAAGCGGAGGGTGTCACTGTGGTATTAGAATTCATAGCTAACACTCACTTTAATGTTACGTGGCTCACCCGGCACGGCCCAAAGCGCCGAATAACTACTGGCAATATAGTGCTCATCCAGCAGGTTATCGACATTGATCACGAGACTTAAGTTTTCGCCAAGCCAAGCAGTGAAGAACATTCCAAGTAACTGATAACTAGGTAATTGAAAACTCGGATCGGCCGAATCGCCCAAGCGTGAGTCCACATAACGCCAACTCACACCTATATGACCGTCGATAGAAAGATCATTTAAGTCCTGCTTGAGAATGACACTGCCAGTGTGTTTCGGCACATTGACCAGCGGACTCCCCGCAGGGATTAACACACCCCAATCAAGATTAAGGCTGTCGTTCGCCGTACGTGTATTCAGGTAAGCATAGGACAAGGTCGCTTGTAGGCTCTCTGTCAGCTCGGCCGCGACATCCAATTCAATCCCCGTACTCTTAGCTTCACCAAGGGTCGCCGAAAAGCCCACATTGACAGGATCTGAAGTCAAGATATTGCTCTTTTGCGCATCAAACCAAGCTAAACTGCCATTGACGGGTAACTCAAACCAGGTGCTGTTGAACTTAACCCCCAACTCAACGGATTTGCTCTCCTCAGGCTCGAAGGGATTACCCGCATAATCAGTGCCAGAAAGCGGTAAAAATCCTTCCGAATAAGAGCTGTAAACACTTAACGCCTCAGACCATTGATAAACTAATCCGACTTTCGGGCTGACTCTGTGGTCGCTTTGATCCGATAGACTCGCGTTCACCTGCTCTGCGATTTCTTGGGAATAACGGTCAAACCTTATACCTAAATGCAGTTTCCAGTGTTCGGTTAACTCCAATTGATCCTGTATATAGGTGCCCCAGGCATCTTGAGTCTCTCGGTTTTCATACAGCAGACCGACCTCCGGCTGAGTCGCGCCATATTGGGGCTCAAAGAGATCGATGGCATAGGCCCCCTTCTGGCCTCGATAACGGTAGAGTCCCGTTTTCAGTCGGTAATGATAGGCATCCATCCCGAGCAGCAGATTGTGTCTTATGCTGCCAGTATCAAACTGACCGCTGAGTTCGGCCCGCACAGAATGATCCTCAGAGGCGTAATCTCGATAGCGATGCTGCCGCGTCAGAGTACGGCCATCGTCGTATAAGGATTGACGCCCCTTTGCTAATTCTGCATCCGATGAGTAGCCATTCAGACTCGAATCGCGATAGTTGTAACCCGCAGTAAGCGACCAATCCTCATTTAATTCATACTCATAGGTAAGCTGATGCCCAGTCGCATCCACTTTAGTTGGCCCATCGTTGGGCTCGCCCAAGTACCGCGAACGGGGCACGGTATTAAAGTCGTTATTGAGCACCACTACGCCACGGTCAAATAACTGTTCTTGCTTAAGATATTCAACCTCATACAGGAGCGATGACTTATCCGACAGTTGCCAGCGTAGCGATGGCGTGACAATCTTTTTATCGCTAAACACGTAATCGCGAAAACTGTCATGCTCCTGCCAAGCGCCATTGATCCTAAAGGCTAAGGTATCGGTCAGCCCCGAGGTAAAATCCCCTTCCAAACGATATTGATCAAAACTCCCCACGGACGCTTTTAAATAGCCTTGCGTCTCGTACTGCGGCTTTTTAGTCACTATGTTCACAGTCCCGCCAGGCTCCGAGCGCCCATAAAGCGCCGAACCTGGTCCTTTGAGGATTTCCACATAGGCCACATTCGATAGGTCTCTGTGACCGCTAAAGCCCCGGCCACCATTAAAACCATTGATTAAATAGCCCGATGGCATATTTTCATTCCCAGGAAAGCCCCGTAACGAAAAACTATCCCACAGCCCACCACCGTTGTTTTGCCGAGCGACACTGGCGGAGTAATCCAATAAGTCTTGAAAACGCGTCAGCCCAGTATCTTTAATCAGTTGCTCATCTAGTACAGTAATCGCTTGGGGCAACTCTGTAGCCGGCACATTGCCGCGGTAGGCCTGACGATAATGAATACTCAAACGCTCAATATCGCCATTAAGTCCAGCAGTATCAGTTTGCATAGCCTCGGCGGCCACTAGGGGAACACTCGCATCCAACGCCAATAACGCCACGCCCAGCACTAATGCCGAGCGATTGTGGCTCACATAAACAGCCATTTTCACTCCAAAAATAAACATCATCGGGCACCTTAGTTAAGCCAAGGCGCTCGAAAAATAAGAGAAATAGATAAAAAGCAGGAGTTAGGCTGTTAGCGGCGGCGCGCGGCTATGGAAGTGGCGCCTAAATGGCGTCTTAAAAGAAATAACATTAAACTCAACCGAGATAACACCCTGTTGAGCAACTTGGAAATCTAACGGCGAGTATGAGATGGCATACTGCAATTGCTGCTGATGCAAACACAGGGCACAGTGGGCCTTGGTATCTTCATTGAGGTGGGAAACACTGTGTACCGCAAAGGCAACAGACAGCAACACTAAGATGGCTGCAAGCCATAGTGCCAATCTGCGCCTCGTTTGCATCACAGAACTCAAACCATACATCCTCAAACCAAAGGGCTTGCGATTGTATGTTACACCCTACGAAAGTTGCAAATACCTTTACTTAACAAATGTAAGCAAGTGCACTGCCGGATAGAACTACGATTACGACTCAAATTATAATCTGACATGATCCACCAAAAAATGCCATCCAATTCAATAAATTAGCCATAAACAAACTCCTTTTGGTATTGAAAAATGCACATCTGTAGTATTTTGGCGGTGGATAAAATCAGCAATTGTTGAATTTATATCAACTCAGTATGAGTCGTTTGATAACCACTAGTACCAATGCTTAATTCTGATCATGAAACGTTTTTCTCCAACGGTTTGGAGTAACCGCATAGCGTTCTTTGAATTTTTCACGGAAGATCAACACTGAACTAAATCCTGTTTTAGCCACGATTTGCTCAATGGATAGATCAGTAGACTCAAGCAAATCCTGAGCCAGATTGAGTCGTTCAGAAGCTAGCCATTCTCCAAACGCCATTCCTGTAGCCTTATGAAATTTGCGGGTAAAGGTACGGCGAGTCATCATCACTGATTCCGCAAGTTCATCAAGAGTATATTTATGACCAATATCGTTTCTGATTCGCTCCATTAACTCATTGACGCGAGAATCAGATGTTGTTATCGGTATAGGTTGTTCAATAAATTGTGCCTGCCCCCCGTCTCGATAAGGAGGGACCACCATTCTTCTGGCAATACGGTTCGCGATAATGCTGCTGTAATACTTACGGAAAACATACAAACAACAATCAATACCGGCTGCGGTGCCAGCGGATGTAATAACTCCACCATCTTCTACATATAAGGCATTGTTATCGAGCGACGTTTCCGGGAAACGATGAGTGAAATCTTGCTCCAATTCCCAATGAGTTGCGGCACGCTTTCCTGCTAATAATCCAGCATAAGCCAGAACATAACCTCCTAGACACAAACCGACGATTAACGCGCCTCTCTTATGAGCAAGTCGTAATGCCTCAATAAGCTGAACATTTGGCCGTTCATCAATCGTTCGCCAATAAGGAACAATAATGATATCTGCCTTCTCTAGCGAGTCGAGCTTGGCTCGAGTGTGAATTTCCATCCCTATGTCAGACAGAATTGGGCCTTCCTCCCCCGCAATAAACTGTAGATTGAAGAAGGCTTCGTCCAGAGTATCACGCCCGAACACGATGCTTGGGACAGAAATATGAAACGGACTGAATCCATTAAAGACAATGACCGAAACATTAGGCATGTGCTGCTTTGCTTTGGGCGATAAAGCTTTGGGAGGCCGTGTTTTAAAAGATAGAGTTCTAGAAGACATTCGCTTAGACCTGATTGTAGAGCTACCAGTGATGGTAGCCCTGCATATTGCAATTGGAAACTACAGAATGACAGTCTCACCATCTTCCGGGATATACACGAAATCAGTCAGTAAATTGATTTCAGCATAGTCGCGAAGCTCCTGTCTCGTCACAAGTGCGTGATTTACTGCGTCCATATGAGTAGCAATAATCTTTGCCTGAGGAAGAACAACGTGTGTTTTTAAGGCATCTTCTTTACCCATGATGATCGGACCATAGCCAATCACGTGAGCCCAGCCAGTATTCAGAATGACCACGTCTGGCTGTTCACGTTTCATTGTTTCTTCTACCGTCTGTGTCCAGATAGTATCTCCGGCCAAATAGAGCTTTTCTTCATCTGAATGAGATAGTATAACGCCGGTTACTTCAGCCAGCATTTCTCCCAGCTCCTTATTTTCGTAAGCAGCATCAGAGCCATGTTGACAAGCAGTACGAGTGAACGAAATGCCGTCGTAGTCGGTCTCTTCAGAGAAAATCTGTATATTAGTAAAACCTTGAGAGCGCAGAATTTGCTCATCACCTTCGTGTTGCACAAAAATCAGCTTGTCTTTAGGGATAACATTGACGGCGGTTTCATCCCAGTGATCTGGGTGAGTGTGGGTCAACAACACAGCATCAACATCAATAATCTCTTCAATAGAGAGTGGCAGCTCAACCATTGGGTTGCGCACATCAGAGTTCACTGTCCCGCCAAACCCAGGGTAAGTGTCTTTTGGTGCCAACATTGGGTCAACAAGGAATCTCTTCCCGGCATAGTCGACAATTTGGGTTGCGTTACGAATTTGAGTGATTTTCATCATATTGCTCCAGAATTATTTTTACGGAGCCATTTTATACGAGGGGATATAGTCACATAAGTGGCTATAAGGACACTTATAGATGTTATCAGGACAGAATGGTATTACTCTTCCCAAAAAGTGGTAAGGTCAGCCCCAGACTACAGCTGTATCAGTAAACGCGCCAAGACGGTGGACATCAAGTACCGCAACCCCTCAAGAGATTGGTACTAATCTCGGGGAAAGGTCAACTATTTCACTACAGATTAGATGTACTGATTCAGACCTGATCTGACAGTTACCCACTTTTAGCGGTGCCGTTGTCAGTTTAGATTTGAACTAATACATTTTAGTGTACTAAGCCCCGTTCCTATTCAATTCGTTTACTATTCTTCGCTCGATTTGGACTGCAGGCCAAATGATATACTCTTCGACAGACGTCAATTCAGTGTCCTTGAGCGGGTATTCTTGACCACCTTTCCATAGATACCGACTCTCTCTTGGTCCCATCAAAAAACTTATTTCACTGTAGTTTGAATCTTTTTCTTTATCATAGTCAGTCGTCCCTATAACCCTCCACCGTTTTTTCTTTATACCTTCCCCTGCCACGGCAACAGGATCAAAAAGTCGAGGTCGGCTAATAATATCTGCCATTTGAGAATCCAATCTAGAACAAAAATCAAATACTTCCATCAGGATTCCACTTCCGCCTCGGTCTTCTATGATCCTAGCGAAACAAAACTCCATTCCCTCCTTAGAAAAGTCAAAGCGTGAAAAATTCTTAATCGCACTAACATCATTCAAAAACAAGGGTATCGAGAAAACATCACCGGAATTTAAAATCATCTTTTATCTCTTTATAACGACATCAAAGAAACCCATCAAAGTCATGGCCTTAAACTCTGGGAAAGATCAATGCAAAAACTAAACCGTCTTAGCAAAGATGTATCGGCTATACATTTACTTCAGCTCTTTAACCAAGGTTAATGCCAACTGATCACCTTAGTGAGCAATAAGCTTGTATTTTATTGGCACTCTACTCCTTTTTGCAGGTTAAGAGTGCCCCTCAAATAGATCTCTTCGCTTTTTAAACTAAATATTTGGTCTTTTCATGCTCAATTTACTATCCCTGGCAGAACTTCTCTCAAAAGTTCTAACTCCTTTTTGTTTGCTTTAATCCAAAGTTTTTTCAAGTTTGGCATCGAAGACAAGACCTCTACTGTGTTTTCAGCCTTCATCACACTAGTTTCAATTAGATACAATGCAAAAACATTTTCATTTCTATGCAACGCCTCAATACTAGATAATTGTGGGTTACCACTGAGATCTAAAACTCTTACACTGTCGAGCTTTGAAATGATAGAGCCAAAATCTAACTTTGGGCATTTATTTAAAGAGACGTAACTTAAACCCTGAGTGTTCCCAATAATTTCAGAGAGTTTACTCGCATGGGATATACTTAATGATTCTGTTGAACCTGAGCACAAACTTATTGACTCTAATGAACGAACAATGGAGCAGTTTAATGAAATTGCAGCATCTGCTTTTATGTTTTTCACTCTAGAATTGAATATGTTAACATGTTTAACCCCGCTAACCAATTCAGATTCTTCATTTTGTTCTAAATAACCTTTGCGAATGAATGCCCTTATAGCTTTCCAATCATCTTGCAGCCATTCAGAGTTATAAACATAGTCCAATATTGGCAATATGGAGTCGAAGGTAGGTAATGAATTCTCCCACCCCTGCCACTCAGATACACTTTCTGGTGCTGACTTTATATATTGCTTAAAGGATGGAATATCCATAATATCACTTAACTAAAATAGCGATTGTTGAAATCTGGTGGTCCATCACTCCCGGTACATTTTTCCATTTTTCGGGAGAAACAGCTCCAAATCCTGATGATTTATTCAGTAGCGAAATACCATCACTATCAAAGCTGATGCACTGTTAATCACAAAAATCTTACACGTCTAACGTCGTTTTTGCTTCGTTATGGCACATAAATCGGAGTAAATACTACCTTGGAGCTAACCAACCATCGACAATATGTTAGATTCATACATTTAGAAAGCGCATCTTTACCTGAGTAGCTTTTCGTTCATGACTTAGTCCAATAAATGGCCATTGTGACAGCCCTATCGGATCCGGACTCAGGTACTGACAAATCTCCGGATCCGGAGATTTGTCAGTACCGTTTATAATTTACCCAATCTATTTACGATAGGCTTTTGAAGCCTTTTTTTACAGCCAATGGCTTCCAAGATATTAGTAATCCAAGCTCACCAAGATGGTTATTTAACTTTTCGAGTTCATCGTATTCAACTCTCCACAACCATAGGTTATTACTTAAGCTTTTCAGAGTACCGTGTTTCTCACTACTTAAGATCCACTCCTTCAAAGTAGTACCACCAATGGTTATACCAAGATGATTAATATTGATAATGTTAACTGGATATACCATTCTTAACATACTTCCCTTGTAACGTTCCTTTCCTTTAAATCTACTATGGCATTCTCTTTTAAATAAAGATGAATTTTCACAACGAAACACATTAACCATATTATCACCTGTGGCATAATAAAATGACTGGGTTACTTTGTCATTGAAGTACTTTATGCCGTAAGAGAATGATTTCTCTTCAGAAACAACTCTTATAAATTCATTTACCACATCAGGATCATCAATTTCTTTTGGATATTGAATATCAATATAGTGAAAACCACCAAACTCACTCGTCATATAACCAAGAGATGCATACCACGGTTGCACGCCATCCTGTTCAGAATATATTCTGAATGCTGTAGCTTCACCGTTTTCAACTTTCGCCTTCAAATCTGAAAATGATGTCTCTATAATCTCATGATCTCCTAGATGATCTCCATTCTCTAAAATGGAATAATATCCAGCACCAGTTATAGGCAAACCAAGATTATTAAAAAAATGCTCGCCAAGTTCACACACAGCTTTTGAGCTTATACGTGCAGTGTCATATAAGGCTATTCCAGAGTACATATATCCACCTATATTGCTAAAATCAAGTTATCCAATGCTGATTTAATATCTTTAGCATTATACGGATGTTCAAGAACAATTACCTCACCTTGTTTATTCAATGGCAAATTGCTCATTGCTGTATCATTACGGCTAGTAAGTGTTGGAAGTTTTTTACCCATATCTGTTTTTGATGCAAGCTCTATAGCATGAACTTTACCATTCATATCCACAGCCATTATATCTGGTCGCCTTCCGGACGTTCCTTTACCATTAGCAAAACTATATGATCTATTTAAATATACTTCTTTAAATTTCCCGCTCATTGCTAATTTATTGGCAATGACTTCAGAGAATTGATCGTGCCCCGGAGTTCCATCTTTTTGTCCTTTTCCATAAATTTTAGTGCCGTTAACTTCGCGCATTGGACATTGCGCCAACCCTAGCGGATCCACCCATTCGAGCGGGTTGTGCACATAGGCCTGTGGCCGCGTGCCCCCTGCCAGCCCTATCGGATCCGGACTCAGGTATTGGCAAATCTCCGGATCGTAATATCTGTGCCGGTTGTAATAGAGCCCGGTTTCCCTATCATAAATCTGTCCCTGATAGCGCAGGTCACAGTGTAGAGGCTCATTGGCGGCTTGTTCAAGATACTTTTTCGGGGTTCCGCTGAGCCGCCATTGATGGAAGTCCTGCCATAAACCCTGTTCGCCACGCCAGTGTATTTGTCCTTGTGGATCGCACAACTCCCTAACATTGCCCGCTAAGTCAGTCACCGCATAATGCAATTCGGGCCTGCCGGGGTCATTGGGTGTATCCAGTTGCCTTATCTGTGCCAACGGCCTGAAACTGCCGGGCTCATATAGCCACTGGGTAGTTGCCACACTGCCATCGGCATAATAACTTTGCTGCTGGCTGAGTTGATCACCCAACCACTGGTAACGGATATCGCCTTGGCTGATTTGTTGAGTGAATGATTGCGCTGATGTTGGCTGCGTTGCTGGCTGCTGCCGGTATTTACGACAGCGGCGGCCAAAGACATCGTATTCATAATGCCAAATATCCCCATTGGGCAGACTGACACGAATGAGGTGGTCTTCTTCATCCCAATGATAGAAGCTAGTCTGAGCCCTGAAACCATCACGTTTCAGGGTTTTCTCGACCATACGGCCATTGGCATCGTAGCGGAAAACATTGTCTCCCTGACGCACTACCCGCCCGGCTTGCTGATATTCCAGTGCCTTTTCCTGGCGCTTTTTGGCGAAGTCGATAATCCGGCTATTTGAAGTGCTATTTGAGGGACTGTTGCTAAACTGGTCTTTGCTTTGCCCGTCCTCAGCCCAAGAGGCTATGGCCGTCAGTTGGAGTTCGGAGTCATAGCTGAATTGGCGCCGCTCACTGCGCGTATGCCAGGCGCTGGTGCGTTTTTCTGCCACGATTTGCCCAAGGGCATTTTGGGTAAATTCACTGCGGCCCCAGTGACCGTCTTCGATGGCGGTGATCCGGCTCAGAGCGTCATATTCATAACTGCGGGCAATGCCACCAAAGCGGCCAGGTAGTTGCTGCTCTGTCCCCTGTGGGCTCCAGGCATCCAGGTGCTGACGTTTGAGCAGTCCCTCCGGGGTGTACTCCTGTTGCAGGCAGAATCCAGCCTGGTTACTGCGACTGGTTTCCCGGCCATAACGGTCGTATGCCAGTGTCAGCGGCTCAAACCCAGAAGCGGCAATCGTTGCCAAACGGCCGTGTTGCCATGTCTGCTGTTGCTCAAGCAATAAGCCATTGGCACGAATTGGACGACCCGCTGCAGTGTATTGATACTCAATCGATTGGCCATTTTGCGTTTCAGCAATCAGCCTGCCAAGCGCATCATAGCTAAACGCCAGCTCAGACACGGCATTGCGGCCTTTAAGCAGTTGACCGGCTCCGTCGTATTCAAAATGGCTATTGTTCATCACCATTTGCTGCGAGTTACGGGTTTGCTTTTGCAGCAAACGGCCACAGATATCGTAGAAGAAATGAATGCTGCTGCCATCAGCCTGGGTTTTGCATATTACCCGGCCGGCCTTATCGTAATCGAAGCGGTTACGACGACCATCAAGGTGACGCTCTTCAACAATCTGACCGCTGGAATTGTAGTGATATCGCCACTGCTCACCTTTGCTGTTGGCAATACCGGCAAACTGGCATTCTCCGTTATAGAACAGCTGCAGTTCATGGCCTAAAGGATCGATACTGGCTTGCAACAGGTCAAACGCACCGTAACGATATTGCTGGCTGTTGCCATTGGCATCAGTCGCTTTGACCAGATTGCCTTCGGTATCATATTCGAAGTGCTGGCGTTTGCCTTGGCTGTCCACCACCCCAGTGACCAGGGCACTTTGCCCCAAATAAGTATACTTGTGACTCTGGATCCCTTGAAGCACCCGGCTTATCCGCCCCAGATTGTCATATTCCAGTTTTAGCGGTTCAACGCCGGGCAAAATGACTTCGCAGGGCAGGCCTAACACCTTGTCATAACCAAAGCCGGTCTGCTCGCCATCAGCATCGATCGCCCAGGCCATTTGCCCCTTGGAGTTGTACTGCCAGTAACGGCTGTGGCCCAAGGGGTCAAGCACCGACAGCAGATTGCCGCGGCTATCGTACTCATGCTGCCAACTGGCACCCAATTCATTGGTGAAGCTAAGCAACCTGCCGGCTTCATCATACTGCCACTTAAGCTGACTGCCGTCCGCCTGGGTCAGCTCGGCAAGTTGCCCCCATTCGTCCCGCTTGAACGCCTGTTGCTCTCCCAACTGATTGCGTTGGGATACCAGTTGGTTGTCCTGCCATTCGTTGTAGGTGGTATCGCCATTGGGCAACACAACACGAATAATATTGTTGCGCTCATCCCTGTGATAGATTTTGATACCATCAAGCGGACTACGGTAATAGACAATCCGGTTATCATCATCGTAATGCAACGCATCACAAAAGCGCTTGTCAGCGCCTCTGGAGCGGATGGCCCGCCCCTGACTGTCATAGTCATGTTCAACCCAGGTGCAGCTCATGTCCTGCCAGCGCAGCAACCAGCCCTCATCTGAGTATTGGTAGTCAAAGCTGTGGCCCGGATCGGCCCGGCATGATGTCAGATATCCTTTGTCGTTGTACTCATAGGCCACCAAGGTTTTCAGCGCCTTGCCATCGGCTGTCTGCAACTCAAGGCGTTCAATACGTCGCCGGCTACCATTCACCTTGATACGCCGACCGTCACTGAGCAAAATCCCTTTCAGTTGGCCGCGGTCATAAACAAAATGATGGCTGTTACCGCTCTGATCGCTGATGGCTGTCAGCATCAGCTTGTTGCCCAAAGCATGATTGAAGGTGTAGTCAATGCCGCTTAAATGGCGCATCACCAACAGCCCGTCGATGCGGCATAACCGCCACTGTGGCATATGAGCCGCCCGATGAGCGGCGCCTTCTTCAGGGATGACAAACAGCGCCTGGTTATACTCACCGTCAGTAAAAGTGGCCTGATCACCACTTAACACCAGGCTCATATCCCAATCCGCGCGCCAGCGTCTTCCCAACATACCGGGTTCGACATCAGGTCCTGAGTGATAGAAACGCTTAAGCCCTAGCGCCAATATTCCCGGCAAACTGAAATCTGTGCGCCAGTCAACGACATGGCCGGTAGCCATATCGATGGGGCAACCATTGGTGCATTTACCCTTGGCGCCTGGCAATGCCTGGTTACTGGCATCCACTTCAGCCGTGGGCCCACTCATATCCCGGATTTGAGCGTCTTTCCCGGCATTCAAATCCACTTCAGGATGCTCGGTCTTTTTAGGTCTGGGAGTTCCGGTCAGGCGGGTAACCACCTTGCCAATAAATTCTTTTACCTTGTTGCAGACCCAGTCCAGCATCTCTTTGAGCTTGCCGGCCATGGATACCATGATGTCGATAAGCGAACCAAATGCCTCTTTCATCAACCTGAGGATCCAATGGCCGCCATTGACCAAGGCCAGCTTGAGTCCGTCGATAATCTGTTGCAGCAGTTCCAATGCCTTGGCACCGGCATCTTTGATTTTGTCAGCAAAGCTATTGAGAAACTTCACCAGGTTTCCGTTGGATAAACCACGCAACATCTTGATGCCGGCTTGGATCGCTTCCGGACTGTTTTTGGCCAGTGCTTCAATAATGGCTTTACCGGACTTTTTCAGAGCATCACCAACACCGGGAACAAACCCAACCAGAACCAGACCACCAATGGCCCAGTGCATGGGATCGCTTCTTAGCGCTGCCTGAGTGTATGTCTGCCAGCCCCATTCACCGAGGTCGTAGATATCCATCGCCTGACCAACTACGGGGATGAAGCCCAGCGCAATTTCACAGAACAATAAAATAGCGCTGTTGTCCCCGGCCTTGCTGACCACTTCGGCAGGAAGACTGACATGAATTTTATAAATGGCCTCGCGCAATCCCATCGAGCCACGATTAATCCGGTCGTTTAACTCCCAGAAGCGCTCGTAGGCGGGTTCATATTCATCCGGTACATTCAAAAACAGACTGGTGTCATCAATATCAATATGACGCTCACTGCTGTCATCAGCGTCATATTC
Source organism: Shewanella algae (assembly GCF_009183365.2). Lineage (NCBI taxonomy): Bacteria > Pseudomonadati > Pseudomonadota > Gammaproteobacteria > Alteromonadales > Shewanellaceae > Shewanella > Shewanella algae. The sequence goes on along the minus strand of NZ_CP068230.1, from coordinate 1,663,419 downwards.
AATGAAGCCTTTGTTTCGCAGCAGCGTGAACAGAGTGAAATACTCTCCGGCAATGGCAGCATATTCGGGCTTAACCTGTAAAACCGGGTTATTCTCTTCGGTTTCTTTGGGGCGAAACTCATCGCTCCCTTCATCAAGCAGCAGTTCGAAAGCGCCACAGGGCATTTCTTCAATCAGGCAGAGCCCTTTCCTATCTGTCTTGCCTTCAAGCTTTTTGTTATTACTGTCAGTCAGTATGAAAGGGGCTTCGGGCACAGGTTGACCATCATCGTAGTGATAAAATATCAGTGCCGTGCAACCGCACTCGACGCAACTGCCGCGCAAGATATTATCTGTGGTGAAGTTCTGCTCTGCGGCAACTTCACTGGAGATCAACTCTGCCTTGCGATTCTGACTCATGATGCGACTTCCTTATCCAATTCGGCCTCTGCTGCGCGAAATAGCTTGTACATCCTGTCTTCGGCGCCTTGTCTGGGAGCATCGAGGATAGATTTCGCCCAGGGCAACTGCCAAAAATCATCGCCAAACAGACACGCGAGCGTGAGAAACTTTATCTGCTGCTGTTTGCCACTGAATCCGTGCTGCTGGGCCTGATTAACATGCTTTGAGATAAAACTGAGGCAGTCGTCTGTGGACCATTGTCTGGTCACGGGATGATGTTGTTGCAGGTGCGTCATGTAGTCACGATAAGTGATGGCTTCAGCCATCTGACGCAGCGCCTGATACTGGGGGGCAGTCAACACTCTGGGTGTGCTTTGCTGCGCTAACTGCCACTGTGAACGCTGTTTGGGTTGCCAGCGCGTGATCCCATCGGCGTTAATCGTCACCAAGGCCGCCGCCGGACCCAAAAAGTCAACGGCTTCTTCAACCGAACTGGCACTCAGCAAGGTTTCCGCTACCTTCCAGTCGGCAATGCGTAATAACTGGGTGTCATCACCGTCTGCTATCCAAGTCCAACTGCGCAAGTGATGTACCAATAGTTGCAGTTGCTGAAGTGGCGTGTAGGCCTGCATATCGCCTTCCAGCACCCAGGCCATTCCCCAACCGGGTTGGCTACATATTTTTTGCTGCAACTCGGCCCAATTACTGCCATGAGCCCGGATAAGACACGGTGACAATGATGCGTGCAGCCTTCCCAGTTCCCCCCAATAGAGCCGGTTGAACTCGGGAGTTTCAGGAAGCTGTGATTCGGCTATACCTCTCACCGCTTCATTGAGTGTTGGATCTGCCAGCAAAAACACCGAGCCATTGACCAATAGCTGCCGCCATTGCTGTTCATCGAGTTGTTGTTGCTCTAATGCTGCTATTGCTACCACATCCCTGTCCTCTGGCTATTGCTCCAATGGAGGCAACCAATCATGAAAATCCATATCGCGACCGAGCGCCGCATCATTGCATACTTTTTGCTGAAAACGTCTCAGCGCCTTTTGATAATCACCATCCGTACACAAGGCCAAAAACACAGGATGGATAAAGTAATCTTTCCCCCAGACGAACCTGCGCTGTGCCATGATTTCACAACTCCTGGCATCTGCATCAGCAAACTGCTGTTGTACCCGTTGCAAGGTATCGAAATAGACGGCTCTGACATCCGCCGGCGAAAATTCTCTCCTGTGATAAGGCTGTAGCCTTAAAAACAGTTGCTGACTTTGCAGTTCACGCCGACTCTCGCGCGTCAAAAGCTCATATTGTTGTTCACTGAGTTGTATTTGCTCAAAAGCGGGTTCAGCCACTTGGTTTCCGATTGCCAACAGTCTCCAAGCTGCGCCTTCAGGCAAATAGAGGCCTTCCAAACCAGCGACAAAACTCTGTTGCTGTTCATCGCCCAGAGTTTGCCACAGCAATGACAGTATGGGAGCCGAAAAACTGTTAAATGGAGCGACTATGCCCTGAGGATAAAGAGCCTCAGTTCGCTGCAACCAAAAAGCGATGACTTGCTGCCAATCAAACCAGGTGGTGAACAAGATGCACCGCTGATCTGCCCCTGGTTGTTGCAGCAACCAAAGCATCAGGGTCTCGCAGGGGCTACCATCACTGAGCCGTAACAACAAAGGCTGCAACCCCGGTGCCGAGGCCAGCGATGCAATGGGAAGGCTGCGCCACTGTGCTCCCGGGGCAGTACTGAGAACTGACCATTGCTCGTCAAACCCGGCGATATCAAATGGCTCTATCAAGGCATAGCAATAATGACTTTGCCTGCCACTGATGATCTGGTGCATAAGCATGGGTTGTGCATTCCCTGACATTCAACAACATCCTTGGTTCCAACAGCGATCAGTAACCTGGTTTGCCTTCCTTAGCCCATATTGCCCGAACTTCTTTCGGTGAAAGCGGTGGAAAGCTAACCCCCTTCTCTTCAATAAACTGTTTGGATTTCATCAACCACTCGTAGTTGTCCGAAGATGACGATACCAGCCCACGGGACAGCTTTTTATGTATATTCCAGGCTAAATCCGCACCGGTATCGTTACGGTGGGTAAAGTCGGCTCCATGCTGCAACAGGAAGTACACCATTTCAAAGTCGTTGATGGCAGCAGCGTATTGCAAGGCGTTACTTCCAGGCCCATCGACAGCATTCACATCTGCATCGTGATCCAGCAGGATCTCAACAGCCTCCTTATTGCCTTCTCCTACGGCCTGAAACAAGGCGGGCTCTTTATTACGATCCACACTGTTGGGATCCCCACCGGCCTCAAGTAACATTTTCAGCCAATCAGTATCCTCATTCCCGGCTACAGCCGTAATCGCATTGTCACCATTCGCTCGCTTAAAGTTAGCGTCGGCCCCAAGTTTGAGTGCCAAAGCCACCGCCGCTTTATCCTGCTGTAAAATAAGCCATAGCAGAGGGGTAATATCCTCGTCACCATGAATATTGAGGTCTTGTCCATCAGTTAACGCCGCTCTGGCCTCTTTTTCATGGCCTTGCTGAATATGCTGAAGTACCGTCACCATTTCCGGCTTAAAAAACTGCTCAGCATCCATCTGTTTTCCTCCTACACCACAGGCACTCAGTACACAGGTTAAAACCACGCCTAACCAGGTAACACATCTTTTCATCTGGCAATCCTCTTCAGGCTGCTTGAGTCAAGGTTGTAATATCTTCACGTTTTTGAGCTTCAATACCGGCAATAACCTGGTCCATTCCATGCCTTGCCACAGGGTTACCACCAGCAATACTCTCCAGTTTATGCATTTCTCCCGGCGCGCTTGGAAGCGTATCCCGAGCCATCAATATACCGCTGGCCAACAGTCCAAGACCTGTACCGACTGGACCAAACAGGCTCCCAATTCCCCCCAGAAGCCCAGGCAATAACACTCCACGCCACTTCTGTACCCCGGTCAATACTTCGCCATTGACCGCCTGGGTTTGGATAAGCTTATCGATTTCAGCAATAGGCAGACCACCTCTTCGCTCCATGGTTTTGGGATGCAACCCGGCTGCGTTAAAGGTATACCCGTTTCGACCTGTCACGCCAACCGCGCTGGCTGCTAAACCGCCGCCCAGTGAATGGCCAACAATCGTAAAATCATCCAGTGAGTCATCCACCATATCGGCCAGATACATGGCCTGATTATATTGTTTAGTCTCCCCTCCGGAGCCCTGTTTCAGGTTGGTTGGCCAATCTTTACCACCAGTCACGCCGTTATTGGTTCCCCTGAACGTCAACATGGTTTCGTCGTTGATGGCTGATTTGAATAGCCCGGCGCCGAAACCGGTCTCTTTGTCCGAGAATACGGCATCCTTCAATCCCGGAATTTTGCTGGTATCCACAGCTTCCAGCCCCAAAGGCGGCTCAGGTAGTTCGCTGATGTGTCCCCGCTTGAATTCATCGACACGATACACATACTGGGCAGCTTCTGCTCGCAGTATATTGTCGTTGTTGAAAGCCAATCTTTCCGACGCAGCCTTTTGGGCCGCCGATGCCGAGCCCGCATGACTTTGGCTCAATGCTTTACGGGCTTCATATCGCGCCTTGCGCTCAGCAACACTGTTGACCGGGTCATTCAGAAAAGACACCATCTCGCCGGCATCAGCCCATTGCATCACAGGCAATGCGGCTAAAGGCAGCAACTTAATGAAGGGTGCATTGTCTTTTGCCGCAGCCTCACCACAGGGATGCTCTGTCGACTGGTATGGCGTATCACCAATTAAGACGTCCCCGGAGCCTGCGGCTACCGAACCTCCACACCCGACAGCATCACCGTACCTGGCAGCCGCTTTACCATTGATGGACACATTCGCAGAGCCGGCAGAGATACTACGACCATGAATGCCATGTGGCATTTTGGGACATGGGCAGGCGTGAAACAGGACCGAATCTCCCTTTCTGGCCGCAGGGATACCATTGATGCTGACATCACCGCTTCCAGCCGTTATCGGTGTAGCGGGAAAGCATCCATGTCCTGCACAGCTATCGCCAATTCGGGCTGCTTTTGGCATACGGTTTCTCCCTTAACGCCTGTCAGCCAGATCGGGCTTGGTTGGCTCAGCGGGCGCTTCCGGATCGACAGATTTGGGCTCAGTTGCGGTGCCAGGCGATCCACCTTCATTGATTTTGACTTTATTTCCGGAAATAGTGACGCCACCTGAGTCCAACTTGATAAAGCCACCCGGTCCCTTGATGGTCAGTTCCTGACCGGCATCCAGCACAATGGTTTTTGCTTTCTGAGAACTGGCATTGCCAACCTTAATCAGCAAATCTGCACCAATAATCCGTTCATCAGAAGCGGCGATATTGGTTTGGTTACCCCCATCAATGCGAGTGATAAGCCCTCCCCCTATATAGCGCTTCATCGCACCGATTATCTTGTGAATGAAGTTCCGCCCGACCAACAACTGATGATCTCTGTCTGTCTTAGCAATATCGTCCTGCGCAACCTGGGTATGGCGGTTGTTTTTCACCAGTTGGAACTGATCCTGACCTATGGTGATATGCTCATCCAAGCCGATTTCAGTTCGCTTGATGTTATTGATGACGCTATCCATGTCTTTTTGGGCATGGAGATAGATCTGCTCCCGGCTGGCCTCATCCTCAAACCTCAGTTCATTAAAACCTTCCCCTTTATGGGTTTGAGTTTTGAACAGTGTTCGGGTCTTGTGGTTAGGCAGCAGGTACGGGGTTGGATTGGCAGCATGATAAGTGCGGCCGGTAATGATAGGTTGATCCGGATCGCCTTCCAGAAAAGAGACTATCACTTCATGACCAATCCGCGGGATGGCCATAAAGCCATACTGGCCACCGGCCCACCCCTGGCTAACACGAACCCAACAGCTGCTGTGCTCATCTGCCTGGCCATATCTATCCCAAGGAAACTGCACTTTAACCCGGCCATATTTATCACAGAAGATTTCTTCATTTTTAGGCCCTACCACGGTAGCCATATGAGGACCCGTGACCAATGGCTTGGTCTTGGGCATAGCCAACCAGGGAAGGTTACCCTCTATCGCATGAAAACCGTTTTGATATTGGGTCGGGGTAGTGTTGTTGGTTTCCTCTGCCGCAGCGCCCTGTACGCCATGATGTTTCACAGCCACCAGCAGCCAATCACGGTTGAACGCAGTATCCGGATGCTCGGCAAGGTTCATTTTCACTCCGGCACTGGCCGTCACAATACTTGATTGTCCTACGGCCGTTTCAGTGTCGTTGCGCAAGGCTTGCAATCTGGCCGGTGTAAATAATCCCCCCTGAGCATCATCCTTGTAGCGTCCGGGGTAATCAAAATGCTCGTATTTATCCCCTGCGGCCGCTTGATGGAATGCCAACCGCTTGGCGGTTTCTGTTTGTAAAAAGCTATAAGCGGGCTTTTTGAAACTGTAATCCTTGAGTTCGGCCTTGGCACTCGCCAGTTGCTTGGCGTAACTGAAGCTGCAGACAAAAGGCACTTCGCTGTCGCCGCCGCTCAAGGCGTTATAGGGGAATAGTTGTTTGGCCGCTGGCAGCTTGCTGGTGGCATCACAGAAAATCAGCGTATGTTTGTCGTCACTGAATTCGAAATACCAGAACACCCCAGCCTCAGCCGCAAGACGGGTGATAAAGTCAAAGTCCGACTCCCGATACTGAACACAGTATTCGCGCTTTTCCGACTCGTAGCGTGCATCCCAACTGAAGGCATAATCACTGATACCCATTTCATCAAGCAGGGTGCTGAAAATCTGTTTGAGGGACTTTTCCTGAAAGATACGGCTGTTTTGTCTCAGCCGCAGCCGCGCCATGGCAGGTTCCATGGTCAGCTTGTATTGGGTCTGTTTATGGCCTGAGTCTTCCTTGGCAAAGCGACTGACTATGCCGTGAAAACTCCTGACTCGAACACCGTCCTGCCAAATACTCAAGACGCCATTCTTATCGACTATCTGCTCGGCAGTAATATCATCCCTGCGGCTCAGTAATATCAACTCTCCCTTGAAGGGCGAGGACAACTGCTCATCAAAATCAAACGACAGCAGGTTGAAACTATCGTCCGCCTCCGCTTCTGCCTTGAAATGAAACCGCAAACCACTGCCAAGATAAAACATAGCCGGTATCCTTGTTCGAGTTCGTCCTGACTCTAATCCGCTAGAATCACTCTTTTATTGCCATTGAGACGCTACTTGGAAAAACCTTGTATCAGATAGCAGAATGTATGCGGGCAAACGCCCGCATACATTCAAGCAAATCAGTCGTTGACTGAATTATGCTTCGATGGGCTTACGCCAATCGTCGGCACCAGAGGTACCGGCGCTGACGTGATCCCAGTCTATCTTGCGATAGGCCATGGACACTTCAACCAACTGAGTAAAGTCGGCTTTGTTGGGATCCTGACAGTGAGGCATATGACAGTTGATATCAATGATGGTGGCGCCTTCCAGCTTGGTCGTGAAGAAGTGCTCTTGCTTACCTTCGATAGAAGTGCGGTACCACTTGAGCTCAACCTTGGTCAGTTTCTCACCGGAAGAGAGCGAGTTGTACATGAGAGGAACGGCTTTGTTCAGCGCGACGGTGAACTTGAACGGCTTGTGCACACGCTGACCGGAAGGCATGCCGGACTGAGGGTCGGTTGGCACAGTCACAATGTGATTGAACTCCTGAACCAGCATCTCGTCTTCATGACCTTCCACAAAGATGTCACCGACAGATTCCGCAGTAAAGGCGCCGGCAGTGAGGTTGCCCTGAGTTTGGCCTTCGATAGAGATATAACATGGTGTTGGCATGATAAATTCCTTTTTAAAAATTCAAAGAGGTTTTGGATAAACCTGTTTGATGAAGAGCAACTCTCATGCCAAAATGTAACATACTGATTTATAATGAATACATAAAATGCCTTTTTATACTGGGCAATTTATTGCCCAGTTCCGGGCAATTTTTTGCTCAGCGGGCAATTTTTTGCCCGGTAAGCATTCAATATTTATAGTACGCAGCGACCTTAGATGAAGTCATTCTCCTACCGCCTTTAAAGCACACGCCTCCTGTTTAGCAAAGCAAAGATGAATACCTACGTAATTTAGGACGTTTGTTTAAATACTGTAAACAAAAAATATGAAAGACATCCCCAAAGGTCACTTTGACATTTAAAATCCAACACATTGAAAAGCATAAATAATTTATCAAACAAGGTCGTGCATTCCAATTGGAACTTCAGAGTAAAGTATGTTTAATGGAACACCAAACTCAGATGAGAGGTGATTGCACTTAAATTAAATTTAAATAAAATCAAACTATTAAGAAACATAGCCAAAATAAGATCATCATCAGATGATGGTCTACATCTCGGACTACGATTAAATGGTGCTTGGCTCTAAATAGCTGTTCCAAATAGTAGATCACAGGAAGGGAACTCAGTCCTGTTTGAGCGATCAGATCTATCGCCAAACAAACCCACCACTCGCCCAAGGACTGAGAATGGCCATTTTAGCACCACTATGCCGCGCTGAGCGCAAGCGCATGCAAAAATTGATTCAAAAAACCAACGATAAGCACTTTGCCAGGCGTCTTATTGCGATGTTGATGTTGCATCAAGGGCTGCCGGTTACCCAAGTTCAGCACATCACCGGCGCAGCCCGCTCCAGCATAGGCCGATGGTTGGGCTGGTACACCCAATGTGGCATCGATGGACTGAAATCAGAGAAGCCGGGGCGGCCAACCGTCTTGCCTATTAACCCGATATTGCTCTGCCTGTCACTGCTTATCCAGCTTTGTCCGGAAGACTTTGGTTACCAGCGTAGCCGCTGGAGCAGCGAACTGCTTGCCAAGGTGATTAATGCACAGCTTAAGCTATGCGTCGCTGCATCAACCATTCGCCGCCTGTTACCCGAAGCAGGCATAGTCTGGCGCCGCTCAGCCCCGACGTTGCGCATTAAAGACCCATACAAAGCTGAGAAAATGGCCGCTATAAATCAGGCTCTTGAACAGTGCAGTGCTGAGCACCCGGTATTCTATGAAGATGAAGTAGACATCGACCTTAACCCCAAAATCGGGGCGGACTGGATGCCCAAAGGGCAGCAAAAACGTGTTGTCACCCCAGGTAACAACCGCAAGCACTACTTGGCTGGAACGCTGCATACCAAGACTGGAAAAGTGCTTTATGTGAGCAGCGCCAGCAAGGCATCGGAGCTGTTTATTGCGGTGCTGGAAAAGCTCAAACGACATTACCGCAAAGCCAAAACTATCACGCTAATTCTGGATAATTACATCATTCACAAGAGCCGTAAAACCCTGGCTTGGCTCAAGAGCAACCCTAAGTTCAGGTTGTTGTTTCAACCGGTATACTCACCTTGGGTCAACAAGATAGAGCGTTTATGGTTGGCACTACATGAAACGGTAACACGCAATCATAGTTGCAGGAGCATGCGGGAACTTCTTGGCAAGGTATGGCATTTTATGGAAACCGTTTCGCCTTTTCCCGGCAACGGACACGGCATCGCGAAAATGTAGCAGTATTCGGATCTAATGAAATGGACACCTCCCCACAAAGACTTCAGTGAGCCATGCTGTAAGTGCAAACCAACAGCAATATGAAGAGGTGTCCCATGGAACAAATTATCGGAATTGATCTGGCAAAGCGAGTTTTTCAGGTGAATATCGTATCTGCGCAGGGTGAGAAGAAAGCGAATAAAATGATCACCCGTGAAAAATTGACGGCGTTTATTGTTCAGCAGCCTCCGTCCCGTATTGTGATGGAAGCGTGCGGCAGTGCAAATTACTGGTCACGCCAGTTCAGGCAATACGGACATGAAGTTAAACAAATCAGTCCACAGTATGTTGCCCCCTTCAGAATGGGCAGTAAAAATGACAAAAATGATGCAGCTGCAATTGTCGAAGCTGACAGTCGCCCGGGTATGCGCTATGTGCCGGAGAAGTCTATTGAACAGCAGGATATTCAGTGTCTGCACCGGGTTCGCCAGCGGCTGATGAAAAACAAAACCGCGCTGATTAACCAGATACGGGGGCTAGGCCTGGAATACGGTATCGCCATACCGGAAGGGGCTCATAAAATTATGGCCCACCTGCCTGAGCACCTGGAGGATGCAGAAAATGAGCTCACCACGCTCAGCCGGGAGCTGTTCCATGAGATGTTGCAGGAACTTCAGGACAATCAGCAGCGGATTAAAACTCTGGATCTGCGCCTTGCGCTTATCAGCCAGCAAAATGAGGATACCCTCAGACTGAAAAGCATACCTGGTATCGGGCCATTAGGGGCTTCAGCCTTGACGGTAGCTCTGGGCGACAGCGCTGATTTTCAGAATGGCCGGCATTTTGCCAGCTATCTGGGGCTGGTTCCGAAGGAGCACAGCAGTGGTGGTAAAGTCAGACTACTCGGGATAACAAAACGCGGAGATGGTTATCTGCGAGGACTGCTTATTCATGGCGCCCGCTCAGTGGTTTACCGGGTCATCAACCTTCCGGAAGAACGATGTGGAGGTCTCCAGCGGTGGCTGAAAGGTATTATTGCCCGAAGTGGCGTAAACAAAGCTGTAGTGGCGCTGGCTAACAAAAATGCCCGAATAGCGTGGGCGCTAATAAACCAAAAAACAGAGTATATCGTTAAGTAACTAACTGATTTTAATAAGTCCAAAGAGTTGATGTGCTGACAGGTAGAACCGACTCTCTGTGAACCTGACAAATAGCTGGGCTGCTAAAAGCCATGGCACTAATGAGGACAGAGAGTACGGATGTTCATCAGGGCTCACGAAGCCGGATATATGTGTGTGGCTACTTTGTCAGAAAGAGACCTGCCGGTGCTTGCATCGGAGAGGTGTCCATATAAGCTATTTAGAATTTTATATACCACTAAGAGTGACGCTTCCGCATTAGCTTTGGTGAATACTTGGATGAGCAGGCTGTACGATTAACAACATTTCCTTAGTTACTTTTTTGCCCGCTGAGATTTCAGATATTCAATACAATCCGAAGGGTCCACCCCTAACGCTTCACAGTAGACAATAAATTCTGCAACATCCATACGCCGAGAGAGACTCTCCACATTGCCGATAATCGAATGATGTCGCCCGATAATTTGGCCCACATCCCTGAGGGATAGTCCCTTGTCTTCTCTAGCTTTTTTTAGCCAAGCGACAAAGTCTTGATTAATAGTTGAGTAAAGTTGCTTTTGCATAGTTTGGAGACTATATCGGCAAAATAGCTTGTCTCGATTTTCGAGACGACATATACTCAACGTCCAGGGCTTATGAGTGTTAGCGAACTGACTTGAACTAAGCGTCCACAAGCAAATGGGCATTGGCAGAACCAGGAGAGCTTTCTTATTCCAGCCCGCTGTCAATATTGTTTTTTACTACACAAGGAAATTCATGATGAAAGTTATAAGTATCGTAAAAAGCCTCTCCGCAATGGTTCTAAAGTGTCCGAATTGTGGTTCCTCAGATGACATCATTCCGTACGATGGAGGTTGGTGTTGTCGAGATTGTGGCTGCGAGTGGGATTAAGTTAAAAAGGGGCTAAAGCCCCTTCTTTTCAGCTAGCCGTTCTGTTCTGGCATTATCAAAGCTAGCTACGACACTAGTGTGGTGGGTCTTGTCCCTTATGGTCATCTTGTCAGCCATGCTTAGCCACAGGTCCAACGCGGCACGGTGGCCAAAGCTATCACGCTCTGGATCAACATCTTTCAAGAATGTTGCCGGACAACTAACGAGTTCTTCGATTGAGCAGCGGCCCTGAACTTTAACCGTAGTAGCATCCTGATAAGCGTATTCGTAAACAGGCAGACGCAGACCTTGTGCTATTGGCTCAAGTAATTTGGGTTTAACGTAGCAGCCAAAAATGACCGAATATTTTCGAAGCATGTAGGCCAAGTTCACCGCGAGATAACCCCGAGTTCGCCAGTAGAATGCGCTCTCGTAACACACCAGCTCGAAACGGTAAATCTTGCGTTGGTTGACCTCTCCAATAGGTACAGAGATCATCAATAGTCCTGAGTGATCGGGATAGAATGGCTTGTTGTGGGTGGGAAGATATAGTGTTGCCCTAACTGGCATGCTTCTATTTGCACTTAGGCTATCAAAATAGTCTTCAAAACCTTGGGGGTTCTTGTAGAAATTTTGAGGCTCGTATACCTGCTCACTGGCACAGTCCAACCAGTCTTTGTTAACCCCAAATAGCGTGGCGGCCTTTTCAATATGACCACTGGTAAGTACCTTAGTGAGTGATTCAGGAGATTGGCAATCGGCTATGCTGAGGCCATGGCCGAAGAAATCGGGGATTTGACTTGGTTTTACGCCGTGGGCGTTGAACAAAGCAATAAAGCGGCTGGAGGGCGTCTCAGGATCAGTTGCAAGCTGCTTTTTGATCCAATCGAATGGCAGTTTCGCTAATTGAAAAAACGCTAAAGTTTCACTAAATATCATTATCATTCCCTTGATGAATCAAACCAAGATATATACTGATATCATCTTAATTCTTTGCTAAAAAATGGAGTTATATATTTACACGAACCGAATATCCCAACGCCCTTAAAGATTTATTTGTCCGTCCATTCCTAGGTGGTGTGATTTCTGGTTTAGCCCAACCAACTACTTCTGCAATAGAATTAATCCCATAATGATTAAATTTATAGTCATCATTTTTCCCAGCAAGATATATTCGCTCCCATATATCTTCTGATTTGCCTCCGTAGAGGACAAAGTCTAAAAGTTCAAAAATTGATTGCCCTTTATTATTACGACTATTAAACAACAAATCCGTAAACAATGGCAGTCGCTCATCTCGTGATAATGATTTTTTCCCTGGTTTACCAAGTGTTGCCGTACTCATTTTAATCAAGTGGTCCATTGTCGCATGAGTCGAACTTACGAGCCCTTGTAAATCATCTCTTTCAAGTGTTCGAATCGTATCACGCTGTAAACATCGTTTAATAAGAGGGGCTCGAACCAGCAAGGTGTGGTCTTCTTCAGAAGGCGGTTCCGGTAGCCTTTTCCACCAACCCAACATTGACATGAGTGCAGATTGAGGATCTTTATGATTTTTTTGATAGTATTCTTCGTAAGGGTACGTGTTATTACTTTGCCTTACCTGATTGTAATAGTAGGCGTGCAAAAATTGATCTACCTGCCAAAATTCAGGGGTACTTGACTCTATCCAAACAGGTCTAAAATCATTGATTTGTGAAGCTATATTTCTAATTGAAGACAGGGCGAAATCCCATTCTTTTTTAAAATTATCTTTTCTCCTGTCTTTGACACTTTTATCATCAACAAAGCTTACCCCCTCCCAAACAGGTACTTTTCGTTTTCTCTCCAGTTTTCTCTCTTCAGCCATCTTCCGCGTTTTAATTTCGAAGAGAAGACTCTGCTCCTTTACGATCTCTTCAGTTAAATCAACACAAGCATCCAAAGCCTCCAAATTATCGAAAAACTCTATAAGCTGCTCATACATTCCGCTTCCAATTAGGTCTGCTTCGGTAAAAAATACTCCAGCTTCAATGTTACTATTCCATGCTCTGTCGGTGAGATTTGCTGACCCTATATAGGCCCCATGGCCTTTCCACCAGATTACTTTACTATGCAACCTATCTGGCACCAGTTTACAAAAAACATTATTCATTAAATTTTTCAACAACTTAGACAAGAAAACTGGAGAAACCGGTACTTTATGGTCGTAACGCATCCAAATGTCTAATCGAAACTTATTACTCACACAATGCTCCAACAGTTCAGTCCTGTCATCACCATAGGCAATTGCAGCAACTACACCATCGAGCTCTGCTCCTGAAGGAGGCAGTAATGACCTAAAAAAATTCTTGTTTAAACCATTGGCAATTAACTTCATGAATACCACCATCCCAGTTGGCTAGAGATCCAATCCAGCTCCATTAAGCTTCAGCCAAGAAACCTGTTTCTGGTAGTCAGGCATTATTTTATCTACCAGATTCCAAAACGCAGCATCATGGTTCCGATACACTCTATGAGCAAGTTCATGAACAACAATATAATCAAGTACCGAAAGCGGTGCCATTAGACAGCGCCAGTGAAAATTCAAGTCGCCCTTTGGTGAGCAGGAGGCCCAGTGGTGCTGAAGCTCCATTACGCGGATTGCACGATAATTCACTCCTAGCTTTGGGGCGAAATGCTCTACCCGTTTACTAATACGAGATAACCCCTTAGTGCGATAGAAGTGTTTGAATAGCTCGCTACCGTATTCCGCTTTATCACGGCGCATGAGGAAGTAACCATTTTTCAGGATCAAGTCTTCTTTCTGCTCGTCCACCAGCTTTAAGCGATAATTGCAGCCCAGGTAGGGAAAGCCCTCACCGCTCACGAACTCACGTTCGACTTTAGTGCGGTTAAGATCTTCCCACTCTGCAAGGTTACGATAAATCCAACTGCGTTTTTCCTCAATGATGCTCTCTACTTTTTCAATATCGTAACTTTCAGGCGCAAGCACAGTGACATTCCCATCCCGTTCGATAAGAATGCTGGTGGTCTTTCGCTTGCTTTGTTTCAAGCTGTATTTGATATCTTTGTATCGCATTAGTGATGTTTATTCTTATCTGGGTTGGGTAAATTGCGGTCACGCAGTTGTTTTAGTGCATCATCAACTAAGTTTCTTTCTTCGGTATAAGAAATCCGATAATTTGATTCATTAAGCCCGCGCTCTGCTCGATTTCGTTCAACCAATGCAGGTAACTCACTTTTAACTCGACCACCTTTTGAAACTATGTCTTTTATCGGTTGTCGTCCCTTCAAGGCAGTCGTTTTAATGACATCGTAGATAAAATTGGTCATTACCCCCACGACAACAGTTATAAACAAACTGCCTTTTGCTGTCTCTTTTAAGGCAACTATAGGCTTATGTTCAAAATCAGGAAAAGTTAGCTCTGATTGAATTGATAGAATTATATCGGCAAGAGCTTCTCGAACATCTTCAGCATTAAGTAAAAACTGCTTCCTGACTTCATACGGCAGCGATGAATGGTGTTCTGCGTCTTCAACATAGTGAATATCGGTTGCTACCTTAATCAACGCTAGTTCGTAGAAGCTCTCATATTGCTCCAGCTCTTGGGCCAGGAATAAATCAACACCATCCAAGTCATATTTCAACAATGAGAGGTCTGGTTGCTTGCTGATTTGTTTTTGTAACGCTTCAGGGGCAATAGCACGAAGCATTTCGATAATTTCATCGATACGCTCATTCAGCGCCTGTTCAGACAGAATTAACAACTCCCTCCTGCGCGCTAATGCCACTACTTCAGTTGTCAGTTGCTCACTTAGCTCACTCAATTGAGGTACGCCACTTAGTAAGAAGCGCATTTCAACTTTCCCTTCTAGCTCCGAAATCAAATCATCGCGTTCCCAGAAGTCTAGGCTGCCAATATTCTCACCCAGCTCGTCCATAATGGCGTCGACACAGGCTTTGACCTTATCCATAGGCTTAACAGGCTCGCCATTTGGGAATGCAATGCTGACAATCAGATCAAAGAATGGGTCGGCGATTTTAGCGTTAGGGCCGCGTCCCGCGTCGATTTCATCACGCAAGGCGCTCTGAGCTAGAATCAATTTATCCCAGTTGCCCGCATGCTTCTTGATAATCTCATCCAGTTTTTCACTCATTCTCTTGTAAAAAACTGGGTCATCATCCGCATTGACTTTGCAGTGCTTACGAATGGCGTGCTCCATCTCACTCGCTTGTGCTTGTAAATCCGCCTCTTTACCCATATGTGCCATAAACGCATCACTGAACAGATCAATCGGTTTGATTTTAGGGTTTATACCCAGGCTGATCAGATGCTCGTTTACAAGGTGGCGAATTTTTGCACCCACGCCTTGGAAGCTCATACTGTCATCTTGGTAACGCTGACGTGCTTTCGCTTGAATATGCACAAACTGGTACATAGGCGTTTTGTAGGGGTCCGCCAAGGAGTTGGGCATGATGATGTCCATGCTTTGAAGAAACTTCTTCAAGAACACGTTGAAACTGTCACGCTGGCGAGGGTCTTCTAAAACTGCAATCGCTTGAAGCTGAACTTGATAGTGTTCATCGACATTGAGCTTCTGGTTCACAAACGCTTCAATGTTGTAAACCTTGAGGTCAGTAAACAGCTGAAGCAATCGGCGATATCGACTTTCCAAAACCGGTACTTCGCTATCAATGTTTTGCAAGCCTTTCAGAATGTCGTCTTGATCATCCTGAGAGTACATAGACAGCGCATCTCTTAGGTGATGAGCCAGACCAATGTAATCGACGATATACCCACGCTGCTTTTCTTTCGCAGTGCGGTTCACACGGGCAATAGTTTGCAGCAAATTATGTTCTCGCAATTTCTTATCGAGATACATTACCTGTTCAATTGGCGCATCGAAGCCCGTTAACAGCATGTCGCAAACAATCAAGAAAGCGACGCCAGTATTTGGCTTGCTGTGATCAAACTTCTTCTTGAAGCTCTCAACGGCTTTTAGCTCTTTGGCCTGCTTTCTGGCGTAGGTGAAAGACGCAGCTTCATTGTTATCATCACTGGAGATCACGACCGCCGTTTTCAAAAACTCAAGGCGTTCAAGCCAGGCTTTGTCGATACATTGCTCTGGCTGTTTTTTGTATCGCTCGATTTCTTTCGCCAGCGCTTTTTCAATGTAGGTTTGGTAATGAACAGCTGCTTGCTTGGAAGAGCACACCACCTGAGCTTTAAAGCCTGCTGGCAAAATCTGCCGTATGTAGTGTTTTACTAAGTCCTCAGCAATTTCCTCAATGCGCTTCTCTGCTTCAAGAATATCCCCTTCCGCACCGTACTTCTTACGGATCTCTCTTAACTCTTCTTCTGTTCTGTCCGCAAAGAGATCTTCAAACTTGGTATCAAACCCCGCTTTATCGTAAATCGCACTGTCAGCGGTTTTACCTTCGTAGAGGATTTTTAACGTGGCACCATCATCGACGGCATCCTGAAGTTTGTATTTGTCGATATAGGCTTTTTCTTGGCTGACGCCAAAGCGCTTCCAGGTTGGATAAGTGTGATGGTCCGCAATAAGCGGCGTTCCCGTAAACGCCACTCGGGTTGATTTGGGGAAAGCATCAAACAAATTATCTGAAAGGCTTGGGCGGTCTTTTCCGCCTCGCTGGGTGCGGTGCGCCTCATCCACCAAGATCAGCACTTTTTCACCGGCGTTGATCACGCCGAAAGGTCGATGCATGACAATCTCAGCATCAAAGTCAGCTTCCAGCTCTTCAATACGTTCAACGTCACCTGCTTCTTTTGCTTCTGCAAGATGCTTAGATAACAGCTTACGAACGGATTCAGGCAGGAAACTGCTGTCTTGCTCGCGGAACTTATGCACCATCACCATGTTAGTGTTCGAAGTGTCGTTCGCCAGCTTCTCTTTTGCATCCTTGGTGCTCTTGATCTCAATGACCGTATCACCAATTAACGCAGCGGTATTGGTCAGTTGCTCTTCAAGGTCACTCCGGTCGTTAACCATCAATACCTTGTAACTTTTCAGCTCAGGATGGCGACGAAGCTTGCGCACCAAGAACACCATAGTCAGGCTTTTTCCGCTTCCCTGAGTATGCCAAACCACGCCTGAACGTTGAATGCCCGTTTCGCCCTGCTCCATCCGCTCAATGATTTTCTGCACCGCGCGAAATTGTTGGTAACGGCAAATCACCTTTATACGAGGGCCGTTGTCGGTATCCATAAACAGGGTAAAACAACAGGTGATATCAAGCAGTCTTTGTGGGTGGAGCATGCCCTGAACGAGCTTTTCCTGGCTGCGATGGGTGCCAATTTCTGGTGCAATATAAGGCTCGGTATCGGGGTGGATGGTTTTCCAGTTGAAGTAGTAATCTTCATTTGAGGTGATGGTACCCACTTTGCAATCATCACCGTAGGTGCTGATCATCAACTGGTTGGTAAAGAACAGAGCCGGTTCACCTTCGCGCAGTTTACTGTGTTCAGGCTCGCGCAAGTCTGCATAGCGGCGCAATTGGTCAATACCTGCTGCCATTGGGTTACAGCAATGCTGTGACTGCTCTTTACACTCAATCACCACCAACGGCAGGCCGTTGACGAACAATGCAATGTCTGGGCGAATGTGCTCTTTCCCCAACCCTGGCGTATCAACACGGAACTGATTGATGGCGGTGAAAGTGTTGTTTTCCCAGTTATCAAAATCAATCAGCTTAACAACCGGATCTTCTTCGCCGGTCAGTTCGTTACGGTCGATCTGCCACTTATGCAGACGGCCAATAAACTCTTCATTGGCTGCCAGTAATTTGTGAGTACCAAAGTCGGTGACGTCATCCAGCAAGACATCGAGTTGGCTATCCGTCAGCCAGGGCTTACCGTCATCCGTGGTATTGATGCGATGTACTGCGGCTTTAAAAATGTCTTTTAAGATGACTTCACGAAAAGAGCTGCGAAAGCTGGTGGTTGGGTCGGTAGGCACACCTTGCCCTAAATCCGTCACATCCCAGCCCATGCTTTTAAGCTGGTTTAGCAGCGGCTTTTCAACCAATAGGTACTCTGACATTGTTTGATATCCTTATTACTGGCAGCGAGGCGTTAGCCTGCTGCCATTTTCTTCTTTTTTGTTATGCAGGTACGGGGACTTTGCCAGTTAAGAGGTCTTGCATTAGGCCTGCTTTTTGAACTTCGAGTTTTTGTAGCTCTCTCTTATTCAAAAGCATCATGTTCTCTATTGCATTGAGCCTTTCTGATATTAAAAATTGTTCCTCAGAATCACATAAAACTGCGTCCAACTGTTCGATAGCACCTTGAAACAAGTTAGGTTGCGCAGCCTGTAATGCCGAATTTATCATGGCTTTTTGCATCTTCTCAGTCCTGAGCCACCAGCAAATGTAACTGGACTGCACCAAGTTGTTATCCAGTTTTACTAGCGCTACGCTTCGAACTAAGGCACAACTAAAGTTTTCCGGAACTTCACAAACTCGCCCTATTGAACCTGAGCAAGAAATAAAGATGTCGCCGGCTTCAGGGAAGCATCGTTTTATCATTCGCTGGTATTCAAACTCTGGGACATAATCCACTTTAGAGAAGTCCAGATAACCATCATGAATATTTCGTGCACTTAACAAATAACGGCCTTCAGAACTACGCTTAGGTGTGTGGTGATCCCCATCAGTAATTTTTGTAGCTAATTTCGCTAACTTTGCGACACTCCACCCCTTCGGCAACATCCCCAAAGGCGTTTTATGATAAAGCTCTGGCGCTTCTTCAAACGTTGGACGAAGGGCTTTGGTTTCTGGGTCGATACCTCGGCTAAACAAATCTGCCATCATGCCTTGTTTGATAGCAGTGTATTTGTCGATAAGGGCTTGAGTGGCGTCGATTTGGTTGTCGATGGTGCGTAAGATCATACCTATCTTGGTCTGAGCTTCCTTACTTGGCGCTTTCACAACTGCGGTTGCTATATCTTTCACTGATAAATGCTTAACTGTTGTCGCTGCTGTAACAGCATTCAGTTTTGGTAGAAAGTCTGCCAACCAATAAAAAACAAAATTCATATCAAGTTCAGAATTAGGCTTTTCAAATATTTTAAGCACACGTTGATTGAGAACTCCCTCTCCACCTTTCCATCGAACAATATGAAAATCTCCATCCATGCCAATGAGTACGTCATCGTTTTCAACTAGATAAAGATCAGAATACTCCCCTTGATAGAAAACATCGGGAGTTTCATTATCTGTAACGTTACGAATTCTGATTAGTGGCATCCCATCCTCAATCGAAAACATCTCCGAAGAAAAAGGAAAGCCTGATAACGACTCAATATGCTCACCCAGAACATACTCTTCAAAATCACTCATAACCCAGCTCCTTCATAAAGCCAGCTAATTTGCCCGCTTCCTGCTCTCGCTTGGCAATGATGCTTTTGGCGGTAACTTGGTACTTGCGGTGTAGGTTCTCGATTGCAGCGATACGGTCAAGCAACAAGGCACGCACATAGCTTTGATACTGGCGATCCAACTCAGTTTTGAACCGGTCCAGAATCAACACTCTCGCCTGTTCTGGTGTGATTGCCGCTCGGGCAGCCTCAAGCAGTTCATCTCGGCGTTTTTCAGTTTCCTTGATTTCTGCTTTCAGCTGCTTCAATTCATCTTCCAACGCTTTGTGTGCTGCAAGCTTGATTTCAATTGCAGATGCTTCAGCAGCCGCCATTGCGCCTTTTCGCGCGTGCTCTTTGATCAGCTCAAGGTTATCTAACTGAACGCCAAGTTCATCCGCTAAGGCAAGAATCTCGCCATGGACTGCGAAGTTCAGTTCTTTGGCTGTCAGCCCTTTTGCAAAATCCCCTTGCTTAGTGCCTTTGGGGAGTTCTGCACTGTTTTTCAGCTGGGTGAATGCATCTTTGATTTGGGCTTTCAGCACTGCCAAGCTGGTTTTGATCGTCGCTTTGTGTTCTTTCAGCTCGTCTTTAAGCTGTTTAACATACTCAGATGGCAGCGCAGGATTTTCATCAGTCGGCTCGTAGTCCTCTTCATCTGCTGCATCCACAAAGGCTTGTAGTTCGCTGATACGCGCCTGTTTGGTCTCCAGCTCTTCTACCACATCCGCGCACTGGCTGGCGAACAGCACTTCGTCAGGAATAAGCTCAGCGTTCCAACCGCTTGCAGCAACAGATTTAAAATCTGCTTCCAGGGTTTTAAACCAATCTGCCAATGCGCCACGCACCTTGTATTGGTTCAGCAGTTTGGTCGGCATTAGGTGCTTTTCAATGGTATTCAGAGATTCTCGGCGCAGTGCAAATACACCTTCATCACCAAGCTTTTTGTCGCCCAACGCTTCAAAGCCTGCAAAGTCTTGTTTCCAATCATCCAACGCCGCTTGAAAATCCGCATGTTTTTTCAGTACTGCTGGGAAGTTTTCAATATGTGGTTTGAGCGATGACAGTCCTTCAAACTCATCGGCAAAATCTTGAAACTCGTCGTTAGTACGTGGAACGAACAGGCTTTCTTTCAATCCTGGGTAATCATTCCAAGTGCTTTGTAGCGCATCAATTTCTTTGGTTGGAATACCGCCGTTTAAGTGTGCTTTAACGTTTTGAGGCTCAGGTGCTGGGCTGTTATCGACATAGCGGCGAATATTGAGGTTGTAATCTTCACGCGCCAGTTCGTCTTTATGAACCAAACGCGCATATTTTTCGACGCCAGGATGCTTATCATCTTCCAGCATGGCTTTATAGACGCTGGTGATTTTCTCAATATCTTCAGGGCGTAAGCTGTTTTGGTTTTTGCCTTCACGATATTCACGGTCAGCGTTAATAAACAGCACTGAGTCACGGCTTTCACGTCCAGCTTTGTTGAGCACCAACACACAGGCTGGAATGCCCGTACCGTAGAACAAACCTTGCGGCAGGCCAATCACGGCTTCAAGAATGCCGCGCTCAATGAAGTCTTGGCGGCAAGTACGCTCTTCTGCACCACGGAACAATACGCCATGAGGCATGACCACGGCAGCTTTACCGTTGGCTTTGAGCGAGGCCACCATGTGCTGCACAAACATCAAGTCCGCTTTTTTACCAGATTCTGGCATAAAGGTGTTGAAGCGTTCTTTGAGCTGCATATCCGCTTTCTTATAGTTTTGTGAAAACGGAGGGTTGGCAATTACGCGATCGAAAGGACGCACTTCACCATCTTTGGTTCGGTGCAGTGGTGTGGCTAGTGTGTCACCATTTTCAATGTCTGCGCCGCCTGTTCCGTGCAAGATCATGTTCATCTTACAGATAGACCAGGTTCCGCCATTGTCTTCTTGCCCGAACAGGTGAATTTTCTTAACGTTGCCGCCCGTTTCCTGCACGTAGTTGCGACTTTGGATCAGCATACCGCCGGAACCACAGGTGGGATCGTAGATTTCCATGCCTTCGGCAGGCTCAAGAATTTCCACCAGCAAGCGCACCACTTCAGCAGGGGTGTAGAACTCACCGCCTTTTTTACCTGCACTGTCGGCGAAGTATTTGATCAGGTATTCGTAGGCTGCGCCCAATAGATCGGGGAACTCAAAATCGTCATTTGAGAGAGGGATGCTGTCAAAGTGCTGAATAAACTCAACCAGACGCTCATCAGGGATAGGCTTTTTACCCACCTTACGGTTGAAGTTAATGTGCTTGAGTACGCCTTCCAAGCCTTTCTTGGTATTGCTCTCTTCCAATGCTTCCAGTGCTTTGTTTAACCCTGAGCCGACGTTTGTTTTTAAATGACGCAGTTTTTCCCAACGCGCTTTCTCTGGTACGAAAAAACTAAACTGAGACGCTTTACCAACTACGGTTTGGATAGCTGCGTCACTATGGCCTGCTTTTTTTAACTCTTTTACTTTGGTTTCATAGTCTTTATGAAACTGGTCAGACATACGTTTAAGGAATAGAATCCCGAAAATGTATTCTTTGTATTCAGAAGCATCCATCTTGCCCCGCAGAATGTCACAAGCTTCAAAAAGCTTACGGGACAGTTTGTTAAGCGTCAGTTTTTGCATTTCATTTCCAAAAGTTATTGAAGATCTATCTTAGTAATCAGTTTTATTGGGGGCCTAAATTCACTCAGGCGAAAATAAATACAAAGTAAAAGTTGGCTAGTCTACCAAAAAATAATCTGAGTCTATCGCCTTTACGGCATATAGCTCGCGAGTCGAAACGCCAACATTGTGCTCTATCATAAGCGCCGCAAGTTCACGGCCATCTATGAGCACTATGCGCTTTTCAATCATGGTGACGAAGTCGCGAGCATCTTTGCTGAAGCTCGAAGTGGTGATAAACACCCCTTTGCGGGCGCGGTGCATATCGAGCGCACCAGCAAAGGCTTGGATATCCGGCCTGCCGACTGCGTTATCGCGATAGCGTTTGGCTTGCAGGTAGATGGAATCAAGCCCAAGTTTATCTTCCTTGATGATGCCATCTATACCGCCATCGTTACTGTACTGAGTCGCCTGCCCTGCATCCTTTTGGCTGCCGCCGTAGCCCATGGCCAGCATTAAATCGACCACCAGTTGCTCAAAGAACTTGGGTGGCAGGCTGTGAATTTGCTCAAGCAGTTCATCGGCCAGGGCAGCATTTAGAGCGGAGAAGGCTTTTGCCATCAACTCAGTGGGTGTTTGGTTATCATCGTTGTGGCTGACACTAATGGCACGGGCGCGATTGGATGGTTGGCAGGGCCGGGCAGTGTGTGCGCAGCGAAAGTCGTTAAAGTCATCAAACTTGGCCAGGTAATCGTTGTTAATCAACTGACCACTTGCCAATGCGTCTAGTCCTCTTTGGGTGATCTCACACATACCTCGCTTTGGCTGGCTAATCAGACCGGCCTTAACCATGTAGGTTTTGGCCCAGCCAATGCGACTACGGATATAGGTTTGTTTACCACTAGGCAGAAGGAGTTCCAGCTGCTGCAGAGAAAAGCCATAGAGGGCAACGACCTCATCATAAACCTGCTTAAGCGGTTTTTGCTGCCCGTCAGTCAGTACCTTCAGTACCGCTGGCATCATCTCTTCGTAACTCGGAATTGTCTCGACCATCCCTGTGCCTCTTATCAAATCTTAGATTAAGGTGATACTGCTTTGGACCACACGCCATTGACAACCGGTCATTCTCATGACGATTTTTTGATAGATGCCAGTGACTTAATTTCCCTTAATACTGATGGATGATTGTGCCAGAGTCAGCGAACCCTATCCAGTGCGACGGGCCACAGAATCCCACTTTGGTTAAGCCTTAAGCAGGTTTGATTAGTTGGGTACTACTCGCGTCTCGTTTGCTGATTTTATCAGCAATCCATTCATCTATCTCATCCTCTACCCAAGCCTCCAGCCGGGAACCTAGCTCCACTGACTTAGGGAAGTAGCCTGCCACCATGTAGTTGTTGATGGATGAACGGCCAAGGCCGGTGCGTTCAATGACGTGCTTCAACTTGATGAGTTTCATACTGTGCTTCTGTCAAACTCCAGTCCCCCATGTTGGCAGACTATTCGGTCTGCCAACATGGTATTTAGAGTGAAGTTAGAGTAGGCCGCAGGCGGAAGGGGTTCGTCATTCAAACTCAAGTATATAGCGAGTATCGACAAAGTATCTTCCAGTACGTTTCAATAACTATCTATGCAGCCGCTTTCGATGTATTTTGGCCATCGTCCCTGGCGGCAATTCGCTCTTCTATCCAGTTCAAAATCTCTTCTTCTACCCAGCCAACGGAGCGCTCGCCGAGGGATACAGAGCTTGGGAATTTTCCGTCAGCCATCATGCGGTAAACACTGGCGCGGGACAGGGCTGTCAGGTTCAGTACTTCTTTCAGTTTAATTAATCTCATGATGAGCTCCTGTTATTGACTCATCACATAAGCGCTGTCAGTAATTTTTAACTTTTCCGCATCCACTCTGCAGCCCGCTTTTCGAAACATTTTCAGATATATATCACCCCTGTGCATAAACCAGAGTCATCATCAAGGAGGCGATATGCACAGAACCATTTCTGCACCCAGCAACAACTGGTCTCACACATCCAGTCAAATCCTCGAAACCGCGGCCGGCATCATCGCCGAGCGCTATGTTAGAGGTGACGTATTCACCAACCCAAGCGCTACCATGGACTTTCTGCGCTTCAAGTTGCATCAACATGAGCGCGAGGTATTCGCGGTCATGATGCTGGACAGCCAGCACAGATTAATTGAGTTCACCGAGCTGTTTTACGGCACGATTGATGCTGCCAGTGTTTATCCCAGGGAAGTTGTTAAAGCGGTACTGAGCTGCAATGCAGCGGCAGTTATCCTCACTCACAACCACCCTTCCGGTGTTGCCGAACCTTCTCAGGCCGACAGGCGTATCACCGAGCGGTTAATCAACGCTCTCGGTACCATAGATGTGCCAGTGCTGGACCACATTGTGGTGGGCGACCAATGTGTGTCGTTTGCGGAGCGAGGTTGGCTGGAGGGAAGGCACCATGATTGAGTTTACCGACAGCTTTTCGCAGGCTGCGGTGGCTGAAGCCTGTCAGGCATTCCCTGAATTGCGGGCGTATCTACTCAGAGAGCTTACCCTGCCCACGTTCGAGCGACCGCTGAATGACACAGGCGAGGTAATTGGCGCTCCCCAGGTGATGCCATTAACGTCACTGCGCAAAACCGTGTTGTATGTGTCTCACAAAGATATGAATGGTCACATTCCCAGGGAAATCGGCTTTTGTCGCTACCTGCAGCGCTGCGACACTTACGGCGTGCCGTTTGGTCCTTGGCTTAAGGTGATCAACGGCTGCTACTTCAATCACGGCTCCAATACCCAACCGAATTGGAGCGCCCACAGCTGAATCCCAAACCTTTTATCTATCCCCTGCCCGCTTGGCATCCACCAAGCGGGCTTTTTGTTTTTGGAGAATCGATATGAACATTATCCAGTACCAGGCTCTGACCTTACCCGCCGACTTTTATGAACTGCTAAAGATGCACGCCAAGGACTATCAAACCCAGAAAGCCCGCTTTATCACCCTCAATTTTGCCGATCCGGATTACAACGCCGAGCGGGGTGGCTTCCATCCGGTGGAGATAGGTTTGAGTCGTCAGGGCGATGCCTGGGCACTCAGCTACTTTACCGACTTCGCTTTCTATGGTCGGGTCATGCCGGAATTGGAGCGGGAGATTGACGTGCATTTTCAGGCTCAGGAGGTTTACAGCACCTTCTACGGAACTCGGCCTTTGCGGGAAGTCGCGGGGTTGGTGCAACTGCTGCTCAAGAACTTCCTCAGCTATGTCGCCATCGACGCTTATGTCGTCAAAGTGCAGGCCCACTGAAGTGGTTCTCAAAAAGGTATTGTGGGCACCAGCAAACCCAGGCCCAATAGGGGTTGGCAAGAGGCTGGTTCCCATATTCATCAAATAGCCAAATGAGGGAACTTCACCATGAAAGAAGTCGAGGCGGTGAAAAGCCGCGATACCATCAAGCTTATCAGCTACCTGCTTGAACGTCACTTTGGTCAGCAGATGGCTGATGTCTGGAATATCGGTCTTAATCTGGCGCTGCGGATCTCTGATCTACTGGCGATCAGATTCAGTGATATCCAAGGTGACAGGCTCAGCATCATTGAGCAAAAAACCGGTAAAAGAGCCGACATTAAACTCAACGCCAAAACCAAGGCTTTGATCGACGCTATTCGCCAGCGTCACCCGGACCACATCTATCTGTTTCAGTCTTACCGTAGCCAGCAGATGCAACATGCAGCGCCTAAGCCGCTCAGTCGTCGAGCCGTGACCAAAGCCTTTGCCTTCGTTGGTGAAGACATCAGGCTTGCGTTAGGGACCCACTCAATGCGTAAAACTCGCGGTTACCACTTGTACCAGTCCTGCAAGGATATTGGCCGAGTGATGCGTATGCTCAGGCACCAATCGGAAGCGGTCACGCTGCGTTACATCGGCATTACCCAACAACAGATAGACCGCGACTTTATTGAACTGGAAATCTAACCCTAAACCTTTCCCACTTGAGAGCAGTTGCCTAAAAGGGCGCTGCTCTCTTTTTATTTGGAGTACAACATGAAGAAATTCAAAGCCGGTGATCATCTGGTTACCAATATCGATCCGCTTGGATTGACTGAACACCATGGTCTGTGTGTTGGCCATGATCAAGTTATCCATCAACGTAAAGATGGTTTTGTTGAGCAACTCAGCCTGAGTGAATTCTCGGGTGGGGCCAAGGTTCGTCGCAAAGCGATTGCATATGATAGAGACGGTGCTGTGAAGCGAGCAGAAAGCCAATTGGGTTGCAGGCCCTATGACCTGCTCAGCAATAACTGTGAACACTTCGTCAACTGGTGTATCGATGAAACAGAAACGTCCAATCAGGTCAGTAACAACCTCCATTTCACAGCACAAGTGACAGCTCGAGCGGGATTGCTTGGCTGTGCCGCTCAACGTGCAGCACAAGGGAGCCTGGCCAATATTGCCCTTGCATCAACAGCAGCCAAAGCCGTCGGTGAATACATTGGGTTACCGGATGCAGTGAACAGGGCCATTGGGACTCCAGGCGATTTGGTCGCCAAACCACTTGAGACTTTTATCAATGGCACCAGTGAAACACTGAGTACGTCCTCCGGGCATTTAAGAGCAGGAAACTATAGTGAAGCTGCAACATCACTCGTCAAAGGTTCATTGGAAACGGCTGTATATTGCACCATAGTCAAACCCCTTGAAGTTACCGGAGACGGTATTGTGGCAATTGTGGATATTGGCAAGGATATCTGGAGCTGGCTACGTCATTGAGACTTTGGCTCTAGGGCTTAGATATCTAAGCCCTAGAGCCACTTCAATATTTGTGTCGATGACATGGGGATGGTAAACATTGTTAGGTCAATAATGGCTCTTCGATAACGAAAAGATGATCAACAACGTCTTTATCGTCACGTCTGCAAAAAACACCAGCAAAGCCAACAAAACAATGACCGGTACTGAATGGAATGCTCCACTTATAAAATTGAGCGATCATCTTTGCGTATTCAGCATCGATGCTGAATGCGGCTCATCCCATAAACAACTGCTGACTCGAACCTATATTGCGGCAACCATCGTAGATGTCCTTAGTAGCCGCCTTTGCGAGGTAACTGCAGCGCTGCATCACAGCCTGGTATTGCAGAGGGAACTCATCTGAATTTCTATCTAGCCAATACACGCCGTTCTCACAGACATGAACCAGCCCAATAGCATTATCCACTGGAACCCCAATCGCACTGGCCCAAGCCTTCAATATTCGGTTATAGGTGTTACTCCTGCCAAACACTGTCTGTCCAAAGCCACAGACAGCATCCTTGTTGAAAACGAATGCCACGTGATAATGCCAGTTCTGCGAGGTCTCTTTCTCCCGGCACCAAACATAGCCAAAACCTATTGGATGTTCGCTGGCTCGCTGTCGATCCCATGGCGTTATATGGGCTTTGAATGAGTCAATAAAACGGGAGATTACCCTAGGGTCACAGTACTGTTCTGACTCAGGAAACCTTAGGTCAAATCTCAGCACACACACTCGGTTAAATTGCGCCAAAGATAAATCCAGTGTCCTTTCAATAATCTCAAGGTACTCGGGAATCCAAAGGGAGCGATTGGCTATGGCTGAGAAAGCGTTTAAATGGAACATGATAGTCATCCTTCGTGATTGATTCACATGATGACTACTGCCAGTAGAGTTTTACTGTTGCTTGCTAGATACCCTTTCCAATAAACGCATACTAAATAGAATCCCCTTTATTGTTAATATACTACTAATCCGAATCAGCAAAGCTTGGGAAGCTCACTAAATCAGTAACAAATGAGCTTGTCCACTTGCTGAATGGAAGGATGAGTCACTCTGGAGTTAGTCATCAACAACACATCACCTAACACCAAGCAGTTGTCGTATTTTTCTTCATTAGGAACAAGCACACTCAACACGCAGGAAGTGACCCATACCTGCTTCGGCTCTTTTCCTGGCTCTGTGTGAAGCTCCAAAAAAGATACAGCCTGATCGTGTAATATAGTGGCCATATGCTCATTCTTTTGGTGTTCCAACACACGTAGTTCGCCACCCAAACAGCCAACAAATACTCGCAATTGCCGTGAGACTAGTTGGACTAAATTGGCCACCTCGTTCGTCAACTCACGGAGGGTAAACACTCCAAGCCAATAAGCGCCGTCAACATCAGATGATTCATCTACTATCTGCTTCTTGTTCGCCTTTGCAAAGTTCTTCATATCCATGGAAGACAAGCCATTGGCTAATATAGACATAACCTGCTCACGTAGCGCTACTTCCGAGTCTCTCCTCGTCTGATTAGGCTCATCCTGTAAATCAGCTCGTTCACTAATCGATGAATAGCATGGGGCGAGTAAAAAAATTGCCGACCTGCAAACATGGTAAACCAAGGCCCGAAGCTTCTGATTATGAAAAATCTTCGCTAATTCAAAATATCTATGATCTGGCAAATAAGATGACTGGGAAGGCAATCGTCCTTTTCGCGAATGCTTTGCAGCCTTCAGATAAAAATCCTCAAGCTTAAATAAGAATCTAAGAGGGGCTAATTGACTATCCCCGAGCGAAACCCCCAACTTTATTAATTTCCATTTTGTCGACTGAGGTTGGAGTTTGTATACAGGAGGTGTTGGTCCAAACAGAGGAGTGCGTGCTAAGTGGCTTACTGCAATTGATACTACACCTTTGCGGGATAATGCCTTAGCCGCTCGGTAAAACTGCTCTTTTGACATTCCCAGCATCTTGCTTAAGGTACCAAAGTCAACACCGACAACATATCCAGCCCTGTTGGACGCCATTAATAGTGCTATCCAGACCAACCGCATTTGCACAGTTATGGCTACCCGTTTTTTAGAACCAGCGGCCTCAACTGATTTTGGAAGACTGAGTACATGGTCAATTTCATCCTTCCAGCTACACTCCTCGGCGGTCCATACAGACCACATTAGCCTCGCTTCGGGAGTGAGATAATAGTAGAAACGAACTTTTCTCCGGTCACCTTCAAGCGCATCAGAAGGGCTCTTTATTTTCCAAAGATATCCCTCCCTCACCAAGTAATCTAAAGCTACTCCAAGATGGCGTTTCGATATCCCCAAATGAGCTGCGAGCTCATCCATTACCCCTGATTGAAAGGCATGACCGAGACGAGCAGCACAAGCAAACAGGACAAACCTAGTTTCTGGTGAAGCACCAGTCATTGAGTTTAAGAGATGCATCTACTGAATTATGGTTTGCCTATATGTTTGGTCAGATATACCACATAAAACTCAATAAAACAGCCATTGTTCAGCAAATGTAACACATGTTATGTTACATGTAATAACTCAGCTTGGGCTACTTTTTATGTTGAAAGACCACCAATTATCATCTCCAGATATCCTTAAACGATTCGATTTTCTCAATGTAGACACGCCTGCTGCGCGAGAGTGGGTCAGGCGCTATCTGTTAAAGCAAAAACAAATCCAGATTACTGAGTGCTCGCCCAGTATGGAGAACATTAAACTTGTACTCTTAAATCACATTCAGGCTCATCATTTAAGTGCCAGTGACATCAAGAATCTTTCCCGAGCGATGGGGAACGCTTGGCGTGTAATGCGACATCGCAAGGAAAAGAAAATTGGTACTCTGTCAGTCAGCATGCCCAAAGCCGTGTTAAATCAACTTGACGAAATGTGCCGTGGGCAGAAGAAAGCGGAAATCCTTACACTGTTGATAAACGGTGGGTATGAAAAGTTCTTAGCGTCTAAACAAGAGCTAAAAGCCAAAAAGGCAGAAAAAAATCTAATCAAGCAAATGGCCCTTGAACATAAGAAACTGGAGCTTCGGTTGAAAAGGCCACCAACTACAGAGAAAGACTCTCAAGCAATCCAAGAATTACAAGTGCAAAATGATGATCTAACGCACTGCATCGCCACACTTTACGATCTTATCTATTTAGCAAATGAGCGAGACCAATATATTGATACTCAAAAGTTGATTGAGGCAACAAAGTTATACTACTCTGCTTTCAGCAAGTAGCCCCAAAGTAACCAAATCAACGTTTAGGATGCTGAACTCAATTCCAAAAGGAGAGTTCTTCATAACTAATTAAAAATCAATAGAAATTTGAAAGAGTAGTGCACATTAAGACTTGGTATTCCAAATGGTGTACCAAAGATAAAGTCAAATCACTATAAATCATTTAAAAACAAAAAGATAAAAAGCAAATTCAGATGACGCCGCCCCACCAAATAAAACAAAGGGTTAGCAGAAATGCTAACCCTTTTTCTTTTGGTTTTGTCCACCGATTGCCCACGTGTTCAATTTTAGTTCCCAATGTTCTCCAATAAGTTACTGCAAGTGGCATTACTATCGGCGGGATGACCGTTCCTCTGCAAGTTAACTACTGCCCAGTTGAGAACCTCACACCAACAAATGGCCCTAGTGGCAGGATAGATAATGGTGGGAATAAGTTACTCCTGTTCAAACCGGGGATAGGTTTAACTTACTGTCCGGAATTAGTTGACAGCTACAACCGCTTCCAGCTCACGGTTTGGCAGTACTCCCGAAGGTCTGTGACCTTGGCAGTTCAATTTCCAAGTAACAAAAAAGGGCCATCCTTACGGATAGCCCTCAGGGGTTAATTGGCAGATAAGCTTACTTATAAAAAGCTTCTACTGTGCCTTTGATGGTCATTAGCAGGGGCTGGCCGCGGCGGTCGAGCGCTTTGTGAGAGGCGACTTTAATCCAGCCTTCGCTGATGCAGTATTCTTCCACGTCATTGCGCTCTTTGCCATTGATGCGAATGCCCACATCGAACTCAAACACTTCGGCCACATGGTGTGGGCTGCGTGGGTTGATAGAAAGGCGATCCGGCAGAGCGGGTGGTACTTTGGTATCGGTCATAATCTTCATCTTGGGTAAATAAAACTCGCAATATTGTAGGCAATCCCCCAATCTGGCTCAATAGCGGCGAATGGCTTTATCCACACGGTTTATGCCCTTTTTATCAATCCAATCAGCCAACTTGGTTGTTTGGCCATGGGTTACTCGATTGCACGCCCGTTGATATGTGAATCAATAGAGTCTCGTTCCAAACAATTAACGGCGTATGCGACGAGCCGGCAGCTGAAGTTGTTCTAATGGCCGAACAGCTCATCCCCAAATCCAATAGAAATAGTACTTGGGAAAGCCCCAAGAAAAATCGGCGCAAAGCCAAAGCCTGCGCCAATTTCATGGGGTGGATTATCCCCTTATCTTACTTGTTTACATCAGCCGTCAACGATTACTGCAAATCGAACCTATCCAGCTCCATCACCTTGGTCCAGGCTCTGGCAAAGTCCTCAACAAAGCGGGTCTTGCCATCGTCTGCGGCATACACTTCAGCAACGGCCCTGAGTTCTGAATGGGAACCAAACACTAAGTCGACCGGCGTAGCCGTCCATTTGAGTTTGCCGGACTGACGATCAAGGCCCTGATAGAGACCAGCCTCCTTGCCCTTTTCCCAACGAGTGGACATATCCAGCAGGTTAACGAAGAAATCGTTACTGAGCTTGCCTGGGCTTTGGGTGAACACCCCATGCTTGCTGCCGCCGCTGTTGGCATTCAGCACTCTGAGACCGCCGACCAATACCGTCATTTCAGGAACCGTCAGGTTAAGGAAGTTCGCCTTTTCAATCAGAGCTTCGGCCGGTGATGCAGGGCTTTGATCACTGAAATAGTTTCTGAAGCCATCGGCCTTGGGCTCAAGCACGGCAAAGGAGTTCACTTCGGTTTGGGCCTGAGTCGCGTCCATACGCCCGGGATGGAAGGCAACATTGACTTTAACCCCGGCATCGGCCGCGGCTTTTTCTATGGCTGCACTGCCGCCCAATACAATGAGATCGGCCAGCGACACCTTTTTACCACCCTTGGCTTTCTTGTTGAAATCCTTTTGGATTTTCTCAAGTTTACCAACGACTTTCGCCAATGCCTTGGGATCATTTGCCGCCCAATCGCTCTGAGGCTTCAAAGCGATTCTGGCACCATTGGCGCCGCCACGCATATCTGTGCCACGGAAAGATGACGCCGCGGCCCAAGCCGTTTTCACCAGCTCAGGCACGCTGAGGCCTGAATCCAAAATGGCCGCTTTCAGCTGTTTGGTATCGGCCGCGTCGATCAAGACATGATCGACGGCTGGGATAGGGTCTTGCCAGATCAGATCTTCAGTAGGCGTATCTTTGCCCAGGTAGCGGGTCTTCGGCCCCATATCTCTGTGGGTCAACTTGAACCAAGCCTTAGCGAAGGCCAGCTCAAACTCGGCCGGGTTGTTGAGAAAACGGGTCGTGATTTCGCGGTAAATCGGGTCTTCCTTCAGCGCGATATCACTGGTGAACATGATGGGAGCATGACGCTTGTCGGGGATATGGGCGTCAGGCACCAAATTGGCGGCCTTGCCATCGGCAGGGATCCACTGAATGTGGCCGGCCGGGCTCTTTGTTTGAACCCAATCGAAGGTGTAGAGCCAGGTTAAGTATTCCATGGTCCACTTGGTGGGGTTGGAAGACCAGGCACCTTCCAGGCCGCTGGAAACCGTATCTTCCGAGTGACCTTTACCACAGCGGTTTTTCCAGCCAAGACCCTGCTCCTCTATTCCGGCGGCAGCGGGTTCTGCGCCGACACACTTGGCAGGATCATGGGCGCCGTGAGCCTTACCGAAGGTATGACCACCGGCGATCAGCGCCACGGTTTCTTCATCATTCATGGCCATACGGCCAAAGGTATCACGTATTTCCTGGGCAGATGCCAAGGGATCGGGCACGCCATTAGGCCCCTCAGGGTTCACATAGATGAGCCCCATCTGGGTGGCTCCCAAGGGTTTTGCCAACTCACCCTTTTCATTGTGGCGTTTATTGTCGAGCCACTGTTTTTCGGCGCCCCAGTTAACCTTTTCGGCTTCCCAGTCATCAGTGCGGCCACCGGCAAACCCGAAGGTTTTAAAACCCATGGACTCCAGGGATACGTTACCCGCCAGTACCATGAGGTCAGCCCAGGAGATCTGGCTGCCATACTTTTGTTTGATTGGCCAAAGTAGGCGGCGAGCCTTGTCGAGACTGACGTTATCGGGCCAACTGTTGAGAGGCTCAAAACGTTGCTGGCCACCACTGGCACCACCGCGACCGTCAAAGATGCGATAAACACCGGCACTGTGCCAGGCCATACGGATAAAGAACGGGCCATAGTGACCATAATCGGCGGGCCACCAGTCCTGGGACGTGGTCAACGTGGTTTTGATATCGGCTTTGACGGCGTCCAAATCCAAAGAGCCAAAAGCCTTGGCATAATCATAATCGGCGCCGTAGGGATTGGATTCAGCGCCGTGCTGGCGCAGCGGCGATAGATCCAGTTGCTGCGGCCACCAGTAGGCGTTGGTTGTTGCGGCCTGAGGCTGAACAGCCGATTGCGACTGCGCCGCTTGGGTAGCGGCTGCGCCAAAAACCATAGCGACAGACAGCGCCACCGCGGTCAGAGATGGGATACTTGATTTCATGTTGGAAGTCCTCTTCCTTGGTGAAGGGCGTGGGATAAGCCACTTTCCCGATTCAAGTGCCGCGAATGCCGGCGCCTTTGGTTAGCACGCCTTAACAAACGGGCACAGTTAAACAGCGGCGAATACGGCCTGCCGCTGTTCACTCCAAGGTAGTGAGGAAACTTATTCGCGACTAACGATTAAATCAGATTGTCGTAATCTAAAAAGAAGTATCAACTAATTTAGAGAATGGTATTCTGTAGTTACCCAACTATCTCCGGTACATTCCTAACCCGGTGAGATTGACGCCATTTCAGCCATCTCAAAAACACAAACCTGCTATTAAGCCATTCTGCTTAACCATTCTCTAAGCCAAAGATTGGAAGTCAGTAACTACTATCAAGTATTCGTGTTTAAACCCACTTTTGAGCGCAAAAGGGCTTGGCCTGTCTGTCTTTGGCAGAGAGTAATGGCTCACCCTGTGCGATATTCAGCGGCCAGTCTATCGCTAAGTCAGCATCGTTCCAGACAATGGCACCTTCATCGCCGGGCTGATAATAATCGCTGCACTTGTATATCACCTCGGCCGGGCCCTTGGTCACATAAAAACCATGGGCAAACCCTGGTGGGATCCACAGCTGACAGCGGTTCTGTGCCGATAAATACAAACCGTGCCACTTTCCAAAAGTGGGAGATTGGGGACGAATGTCGACGGCGACATCGTAGATCTCACCGCTGATAACCCGAATCAACTTACCCTGGGGATATTGGCGCTGAAAATGAAGCCCCCTAAGCACTCCCGCGCCAGAGCAACTGTGATTTTCCTGCACTAAAGTGACAGCAGCCTGACCGGAATCCATTAAGGCTTTTTCAAAACCGGAGGCTCGAAAGCACTCCATAAAATAGCCCCGGGTATCGCTGAAGATCTCGGGCGTAAACAATATCAGACCGGATAAAGGGAGAGATTGAGCTTTCATCAAGAGACACAAAAAACGGTAATTGAAGGGATTGTAGCAGGAGTCGCAGTCATAGGACGATAGCCTTTCCATTGCATTGCGTAAACAAGCCGGTTACGTGACTGAATATGCTCTGAACCGTAACCCAGATGGTGTGACAAAAGCCTTACTCCCGCCAAAACAGCTGTGCTAGCCTGAAGGCCAACTTAGGTAACTTAAGGGAATAAACCATGAACAAGTCCACTATTTTTGCGTTATTGATGACGAGTGGTATGGCGCTTGGCTTGGCGGCTTGCCAAGACCAGGAGACACAATCTCCAGCCACTAACAGCCAAACAGAAACGGCTACAGCCCCCGCCGAGCAAACAGCGCAAGTACCAATGGGTGATACCAGCCAAAATGCGCTGGATTGGGAAGGAAGTTATAAAGGGCTGCTGCCCTGTGCAGATTGCTCAGGAATAGAAACCACGCTGACGCTCAAGGGAGACAACAGCTATCGCCTGCAGCAAGTGTATCAAGGTAAGGACGAGAGCATATTCAGCGAAAGCGGTAAGTTCACCTGGGATGCCAGCGGCAGCAAAATCACCCTCGAGGATGGCAGTAAATATCTGGTAGGGGAAAATCAGCTGTTTATGCTGGATAGAGAAGGCAACCGCATCACCGGCAGCCTGGCGGATAACTATAGGTTGAATAAAGAACAGTAATTGGCACAGTGTAAAGCTGCATAGTTAAGCTAGGACAGCCAAGTCAAGCCATAGTGCGCTTCAGATCTGAAGTGCACTATGGCTCTTTATCAATAAAAGGCTTTATACCAATCAGCAAAAGCCTTCACCCCTTCACTGATCCCAACTTGTGGTTTGTAAGCCACAGCTTTAAATAAATCTTCGGTATCTGCCCAAGTGGCCTGAACATCACCATCTTGCATAGGAAGCATAATTTTTTCGGCCTTGTGCCCGAGTGCTGCTTCAAGCTCGCTGATAAAGTCCAATAAACGAACCGGGCTGCCATTGCCTATGTTGTACACGCGATATGGAGCACTGCTTGTTGCCGGAGTGCCCTGCTCTACCGTCCAATCACTTTGTGCCTTTGGCACTTTATCGGCCACTCTGATAATGCCTTCGACAATATCATCAATAAAGGTGAAGTCACGGCTCATATCCCCCTGATTAAACACCTTGATTGGCCTGCCAGAGGTAATGGCATCGGCAAACAGCATAGGTGCCATATCCGGGCGCCCCCATGGGCCATAGACGGTGAAAAACCTCAGTCCCGTTGTTGGCAAGCCATATAGGTGCGCATAGCTATGAGCCATCATCTCATTGGCTTTTTTGGTCGCCGCATAAAAAGAAACTGGATGATCAACCGAATCCGTTGTCGCAAACGGCATCTTCTTGTTCAGGCCATAAACAGAGCTGGAAGAGGCGTACACCAAATGCTCTATGCCGTGATGACGACACCCTTCCAACACAGTAAGAGTGCCAACAAGATTACTGTCTGCATAAGCATAGGGATTTTCAATCGAATAACGGACGCCGGCTTGGGCACCCAAGTGGATAACCCGCTTAAAACCACCTTTGGCAAAGAGTTCAGCCATGGCTTCCCGGTCTGCAAGATCAAGCTTTTGGAATTGGAAATGGTTAAAGTCAGCCAGCTTTTGCAATCTGGCCTGTTTTAAACTGACATCGTAGTAATCATTGAGATTGTCGATACCAACCACTTCGCACCCTGCCTCACAAAGCCGTTCGCAAACTCGGGCACCGATAAAGCCGGCTGCGCCGGTAACCAGATATTTCATTTTGTTGGCCTCATTCAACTTGCAGCCCTTCTGCGTTGTATTCAGTCATTTCCAAACAGATCCCGGGTATAGACTTTATCGGCAACATCCCTTAGCTCATCGACCATGCGATTGGAAATAATCACATCAGAGACCTGCTTAAACTCAGCCAAGTCGCTTATCACTCGCGAACGGAAAAACTCATTCTCCTCAAGTACCGGCTCGTAAACCACCACTTCAATCCCTTTGGCCTTTATCCGCTTCATCACACCTTGCACTGCAGAAGCGCGGAAGTTATCTGAGCCAGACTTCATTATCAGCCGATACACCCCAACCACTTTGGGCTTTCTGGCAATAATAGAGTCCGCAATAAAGTCCTTACGAGTTCTATTGGCATCCACTATGGCCGCAATCAAATTGTTGGGAACCTGGTTGTAATTGGCAAGCAGTTGCTTGGTATCTTTCGGTAAACAGTAGCCACCATAACCGAATGATGGGTTGTTATAGTGACTCCCAATCCTGGGGTCCAAACACACACCATCAATTATCTGGCGGGTATCCAGCCCATGGGTTTCAGCGTAAGTATCCAGCTCATTGAAATAAGCCACACGCATGGCCAAGTATGTGTTGGCAAAAAGCTTAATGGCTTCGGCTTCTGTGCTGCCGGTAAAAAGTACCGGAATATCTGGTTTTAGCGCGGCTTCAGCTAGCAGATGAGCAAAGCGCTCTGCCCGCTCAGAACGTTCGCCGACAATGATCCTCGAAGGATAGAGGTTATCGTATAAGGCTTTGCCTTCTCTCAAAAACTCAGGTGAGAATATGATATTGGCCGAGTTGTACTTCTCACGTAATGCTCTGGTGAAACCAACTGGCACAGTTGACTTAATTACAATGCAAGCAGAGGGATTAACGGCGACAATGTCCCGCGTCACCTCATCGACGGTACTGGTATCAAAGTAGTTAGTCTTGGGGTCATAATCAGTCGGTGTTGCAATGATGACATAATCTGCACCGCGATAGACTTCTTTGTCCGTTGTGGCAGTTAACTGCAACTTATTGCTCACCAAGTGCTGTTCAATAAGCTCATCGGCGATGGGCGAGCGCCCGGCATTGACCATTGCCACCCTCTCCGAGGAGACATCCAAAGCCCACACCTGGTTATGTTGTGCCAACAACACCGCATTTGACAAGCCCACATAACCCGTACCAACAACCACTATCTTCATTTTATTCCCCAATGGCTTATGCTGTACGCTAACTTAGCACAGGAGAAAAACGACCGATACAAGACAGAATTCATAAATCGAGTAAGGAGCAAAGATAGGCTGCATATTCACTGCTTCCCATAGATATCGCGTATTGCCTGAGTTGTTCTTTGGATATCCAATGCTGTCGCAAGGCTATTTCCTCAAGACAAGCAATCTTTACTTGCTGCAATGTTTGAATACTCTGAACAAAACATGCAGCCTGGTGAAGCGACTCTACGGTACCGGTATCAAGCCAAGCAAACCCTCGACCCAAGCACTCAACATCTAGGACGTTTTCCATCAAGTAATGATTGATAAGGTCTACTATCTCGAGCTCGCCTCGCGCAGAAGGTTGCAAGCTCTTGGCAATGTCTGATGCTCTTCCATCTAAAAAATACAAACCTGTCTGTGCCCAATTAGATTTAGGCTTCAAAGGTTTTTCTTCAATCGATAGAGGCTTTCCAGAATCATCAAATGTAATGACCCCAAAGCGCTGAGGATTTTTCACTTGGCAAGCAAAAACAGTTGCGCCTATATCTCGGGCACGTTTCGTCATTACATTATTTAACTGACCGGTGAACCCTTGGCCGTAAAAGATATTGTCGCCAAGGATTAAGCAACAAGGTTGCTGCTTCAAAAAATCATCGGCCAAAATCAGCGCTTGAGCAATCCCTTGGGGCTCATGCTGAACCAAGTACTCAAGTCTAATCCCATAAGCACTTCCATCACCAAGTAAACGCTCAAATGCGGTCCTATCCTGAGGAGTGGTTATGATGAGAACTTCACGAATACCCGCCAACATAAGAACCGATAAAGGATAATAAATCATCGGCTTATCAAATACGGGCAGTAGCTGCTTGGATATCCCACGAGTAGTAGGAAACAAACGGCTACCTGTACCGCCAGCTAATACAATGCCTTTCATGGCTACCTTTTATCTGCTGAAACCGTTCCAGCACACTCGTTACGGTCACAATATTACTGTCCAGCACTTTTACGACGATTGACATACCAAGCAACTGTTTTACGTAGACCTGATTCAAAAGACTCATAAGGTTGCCAACCTAATTCAGTTTGAATCTTGTTGGCGTCTATAGCGTAGCGCATATCATGACCAGGCCTATCCGCAACATAACTAATCAACTGCTCATACTGTGTCAAACCTTGGGGCTTGTTAGGGGCAAACTCTTCCAAAAGAGTACAGATAGCCCTCACAACATCAATATTTCGCCTCTCGCTCTGCCCGCCTATGTTATAGGTTTCACCTATACACCCTTGAGTTAGAACGCTATACAATGCTCGTACATGATCTTCAACATAAAGCCAATCTCTTACTTGCTCCCCTCTTCCATATATTGGCAAAGGATTACCTTCCAGCGCACAGGATATCATCCGTGGGATTAACTTTTCTGAGTGTTGATAAGGGCCATAGTTATTTGAACAATTGCTGATAACTACAGGTAAGCCGTAGGTTTTATACCACGCACGCACCAAATGATCACTGGAAGCTTTGGATGCAGAATATGGGCTACTTGGTGCATATCGATTGTTTTCAGTAAATGATGAATCTAACAAATCTAGATCACCATAGACTTCATCTGTGGAAACATGGAGAAAACGAAAGTTAGCCTTTTGAACACCATAAAGCCCCTGCCAATAACTACGAGCGGCGTCTAATAAAGTGTAAGTGCCCACTATATTGGTCTGAATGAAAGCAGCTGGGCCACCGATTGAACGGTCGACATGGCTTTCCGCTGCAAGATGGACAACAACATCCGGTTTATGTTCCTCAAACACTCTGTCTAATTCTGCTCGGTCACAGATATCAACTTGTTCAAAAGCGTATCGTTTATCTTTCTCTACGCTGACAAGAGACTCGAGATTGCCTGCATAAGTTAACTTGTCGACATTAATTACGCTATCTTGAGTATGGTTGATAATATGACGAACAACTGCAGAGCCAATGAATCCAGCCCCGCCTGTGACCAGTATCTTCATTTTTCACTACCAGATTTGATGAGTTTAGCCATGCGAGATGACTATGACTGAGTGATAAATTATGAACAATTTCGCAACACTTCCTCGAATCTAATCTGCTGAAAACGAAAATGCCCACTTTAAGAAAAAGTGAGCATTCACTTGAAGTTAAAGTAAAGTCTATTGCGCTAGCAAATTCAATAGTTGCTGACGAAACTCTTTACCCAGCTTTTCATTACGCAAACCATATTCGACAAACGCTGTCATATAACCAAGCTTATCACCACAGTCATGAGACTTACCTGTCATATTGAAGGCTTCAACTGTGTCTGATTCAATCAACATGTCTATTGCGTCTGTTAATTGGATCTCATCACCTGCACCAGCGGGGGTTTTAGCCAGCAAATCCCAGATTTTTTCTGACAAAACATAACGACCAACAACAGCTAAGTTTGATGGTGTTTCATCAACGGCAGGCTTCTCAACCATCGCCTTAATAATTGATGACTCTCCAGGTGCAATGTCTACCCCAGCACAATCAGCAATACCGTACTTGTTTACTTC
Organism: Shewanella algae; assembly: GCF_009183365.2. Taxonomy (NCBI): domain Bacteria; kingdom Pseudomonadati; phylum Pseudomonadota; class Gammaproteobacteria; order Alteromonadales; family Shewanellaceae; genus Shewanella; species Shewanella algae. The sequence continues at coordinate 1,623,519 of NZ_CP068230.1, read as the reverse complement.
ATCTTGAGGTACTGGAGCCACCATGATTTGGCTAGCTTGAGCCACTTTATAGCGTTTGATCATCGCCGCCAGATTTTCAGAGCTCTGATCGGCACTATACTCATCCAAAATCACATCAGGTAACACAACCGCGAAAGGACTGTTGCCTATACAAGGTTTTGCGCAAAGCACCGCATGACCGAGTCCCTTAGCCTCGCCCTGACGTACATGCATAATAGTCACGTCTTTAGGGCAAATTGATTGCACCTCATCGAGCAACTGACGCTTTACTCGCTTCTCAAGCGTCGACTCAAGCTCATATGATGTGTCAAAATGGTTTTCGATCGCGTTTTTACTGGCATGAGTCACCAGCACAATCTCTTTCACACCGGCTGCAACACACTCATTCACTATGTATTGAATAAGCGGTTTATCAACAAGTGGCAACATCTCTTTCGGGATAGCCTTAGTCGCAGGAAGCATACGGGTACCAAGTCCCGCTACGGGAATAACAACTTTCATAAAAATTCCGTTAATATAAACACATAAAAATCCAATAGAAAGGATTTTCGCGACATACAATAAGCTAAGCTTTTCGAAGCCAAGTCAGTATTTGCCAAACATGGGCTAAAGCCCAGTTATAAGCCGTAAAAATAGCTAAAAAAGCAACAAACATAATCCATTCGGGCACATTCAACCATTCGCCCGCTATCCCAATGGCTGCCAAGCCTATGGATACTATGGTTATACGAATCAAGGTTTGCTTACGACTATAACCAGCTCTTTCAAAGATGTGATGAAGATGATCCCGATCGGGTTTAAAGGGTGACATCCCCTTTTTAACACGACGATACATGATCGCAGCCATATCCATTAGCGGAATACCAATCAAATACAAGGCAGTAACTGGTGCAAATACTCGCACATCATCTTCAACACCTAATACTAATAACCATACTACAGTCAATCCGATCAACATACTCCCTGCATCACCCATAAATATTTTCTGAACGGACTCAAAAGGCCACCTCAAATTGAATATCAAATAACCAACAATGGCGCCTATAAAAAGTAGTGGCAAAACAAACCAATGACTTCCGGCAATGTAAAATAAAAATGCAAGAGAAGTAAACGTGACGAGGCTCAACATACCAGCTAAGCCATCAATACCGTCAACCATATTGAAAGCATTTATAGCACCAATAACAGCTAATACCGTAACAAAAACACCTAGGTAACCAAGTTTCAACTCAAAGAAATAGACAATATTCCCCAAAGAGGTAAGATAAAATCCCGCGCCAAAAATAAGAATCGAGGATGTGATAATTTGTGCAACAATCCTGACTCGAACAGACAAATCATATTTATCATCCAATACGCCCAAAAATAGTATAAGTGCAGCAGAAATCAAATAAAGATTGAACAATTGGCTTTGTTCAAAAAAAACACTAGAAACAATAACAACACTACAACATATAGATATCCCGCCGATCAATGGTATTGCACCAACATGTGTTTTCCTTTCATTCGGCAAGTCTACCAAACCAATTTTTTGCGCAACTGGTTGAAACAACTTAATCACAATGCAAGTTAAGAAAAACACAGCAAAAAACAATGTAAAGCATTCCATGATACCCTCTTCCTTAAGCTATATAGAGTGACAACGAAACTATACTGCCCATACCGCAAAAAACCACCAGCCTGATAGTATAATCGCAATATAAAAAGATACAATTCCCAAAAAAAACTAGAAGCCAGAATAAAAACACCATTAATCTCTCACAAATAAAGATTACTTATAAAATACCAATTCACCAAACATGAACCAGTTACAAAAAAATAAAGCATTAAATGCCATGCCACCAACCTCAACTTTATTAATTTTTCACAAAAATTCACTGTACCAGTTATAGCACCAAGGGTAGGCGTTATGCCTCAAACGCAATACTCTCAAGATTTTCAGTTGCTTTACGAGATTGTCTGACGAACAAATATACCAAGTCTTATAACTTTGTTTAGACATAATGATTCCCTGTGTAGGTGTTAGCCTCCGAGTTTTCTCGTGGATTAGTTAAACCAGAGCCCCACTGTTTATTAATCCAATAGGCAAACAATCACAGGAGGCCGACATGTCTAAAGCTAACACACTTTTTATCGGGTTGGACGTACACAAGGAGACCACTGACGTGGCCTGGGTTTCTGATAAGTCTGCTGAGACCGTGCATTACCATGGCACAATCCCAACCAACCTGCGTTCATTCGATAAACTCATTAAAAATCAAACAGTCAAGACCAGCAAGCTCTGTGTTATCTATGAGGCTGGTCCCTGTGGCTTCTGGCTCTATCGCCATCTGTTGCGCCGTGGCATTGAATGCTGGGTGGTCGCGCCGGCACTCATCCCCAAAGCTCCGGGCGACCGGGTCAAAACCGATAAACGCGATGCCATGACATTGGCCAGGTTAGCGCGTAGCGGCGATTTGCACTCTATTTATGTTCCGGATGAGCGGGATGAAGCTATCCGCGACCTTATCCGCTGCCGGGAAGATGCCATGCTCGATTTGCGCCAGGCACGGCAACGGCTGAAATCCCTTCTGCTGCGTCATGGTCATCCCTGCACAGGTCGGCAAAACTGGACCGAGGCCTATCGACGCCACCTGGCTGATATCAACTTTCCGCAAAGTGCTACTAAAATCACCTTTCAGCATTACATTCATATCGTTACCGAGCGCTATGAGCGCTTGCAACGGCTGGAATTGGAACTGCAAAGCCTAGCCGAAAGCTGGCGTTGGTACCCACTACCCGCTGGTGCATCGTTATAGATTGGGCTGACAACTAAGGCTAATGACATTGCGCGCTTCCATTAGTATTCAGGGGCGCAGCGTGGTACTTTATGAACGTACCTTTGAATTCAATGATTACAGTGATGCACCTCGCAGTCATAATGCTTTTTCTGAATGAGCTGGTAAAAGAGCTTCCAAACAGTCACAGTCAGCCAATAGTCACCGATGTTGGCTATCGCAATTCTTGGTTTACTCATCGCCATCCAAACTGGTTAAATTCTAACAGTAACAACAATCCTGCAGAGGGGGCCGTGGTGACATCAGCTACCAGCATTTTGGGGCGCATCAATGGCACTCAAAAAAGTAGCGCCACCCAACGGCAACGAGCAAAGCCAAATACATCGGCCGTGATAATTTCGCCCCTACAAGCCCATTGCCCCGTCATTTACACCTGCACAAGGCAAAAAAGGCCATGAAGCTCGCTGCTACTCAAAAGAAAATATACCGCCCAAGCAAGTTGCCAAAGGAGTAGCAAAGAGCCATGGTTATTGGCAACTCACTTACCACCAAGCATTTCAACTCAGTCCAAGTCACAAAGTTCTACGCTAAACGAATCCAGATTAAAGAAGCCTTTCGAGACTTAAAGAATCCACAATAAAGCATAGGACTGAGGCAGTCCGAAGCGGTTAAATGTATTACTGCGCATCGACATGCTGACTTAGATAGACTTATGGATCATTGTTATCATTATTCTGCATTAATGTTAGCAAAAACACTTCCAAGCCAACACCGTTCGATATCGGCCCGTGTTGTAGATTGTTAGATTGGGGAAAGAAGTTGAACTATCGAATAACAACACAACATTAATGAGGGGCAATGCATAGATACTTCCGTTTCGTTCACACAACTGCTGTTCTAATTATGATGGGTACCCCAGTACTTGACTATTACATAGTATAGATAAGTGAGCCCCAAATTCAGATAGTAAGTATCAAAACACATATTAAACCATACAATCAAAACCAGAAAATGAATTATATTTTATTAAAAAAAGACAAAAAATAAAACTTAATCAAATTAAACTGACGAAATATACGCCTAGGTTGTACAATCAAACGATACAGCCATTCAAACCCATTGTCACGAAATAGTTTCGGCGCTCGTTTTACATTACCAGTATACACGTCATAAGTACCACCAACCCCCATAAAAAAAGCATCTATTTTTTGGGAGCGACATTTATTAATAAATAACTCTTGCCTTGGGGAACCCATAGCAACCGAAACAATCTTAGCCCCACTATTAATAATTTGGGAAATTAAAAAATGATCATCTTCAAAATAGCCATGGCTTGAGCCAACAATATTAGCACAAACAGTATCCTTCAATTTTTTAACAGTCTCATCTATCACTGCTGGAGTACCCCCTATTAAAAAGACAGGTACTTGTCTATCAGCAGCTGAAACCATTAATGATTCCCATAGTTCGCAGCCTGGAATTCTGGAAAATGACTTCCCAGATTTCTTATTTAATAAATTTACAACACCAATACCATCTGGATAGCAGATTTCAGATGTGCACAAGGAGCTTCTTAGGAATTGGTCCTGCCTTGAAATCATAATCTTTTCAGGATTAACCGCCGTCGCTGAAGAGCAGATTCCAACATAATTAGTAACTATATCTTCTACTGCATCAGATAAAGATGGATAACCTGTAATCATAATGCCATCTATAGGGTACTTATACATCACTAATATCCTGAGAAATTTTCCCAAACTTAGTTGTGGAAATGCCTGATTTGATTATTCTTGCCGGATTACCGGCAACAATGCTGTGAGCTGGAATGTTTTTAGTTACAACAGAACCCGCTCCAATAACTGTCTCTCTACCTATATTAACACCTGGCATAACAATTACATTAGCACCAATAAACACATTTTCACCTATATAAGTATCAGTTTTAATGCCTCGGCAAAAGTCATGACTAAAAACTATAGTTCCTGAAGCAATATATGCTCCATCAGCAACATGGATCCCTTTGGGATAAGTTTTATCTAACTTCACTCCTACAGAAATACGGCATTTTGGAGAAATATCCATCTTATACAAATACTTAAAAACAATGTATTTAAAATTTATAACTACCAACCTTAACAATCCACGAACAAAAACCATTGTTAAACATCCTTATACAAAAGATAGAAAGATAAACCATATATAGCCCATGCCTGTCCCCACCGCATATAAGGTATGTTAATTTTATAATGCTTTTTTTTCTGAAACAGAAACATATTTTTATCTCGTGAATAGAATGTATCAAGCATCCATTTATAAACATTTTCTGCCAAATCAGCATATTCTTTATCTTTATCTATATGGAATAAGGTTGAGAAAAACTGACCAGGACAATGTATATCTAGGGGATATACAGAATCATCAAAATAATGACAAGTACCATCATCAGAAAAAAAATTTTCAAGCCAATATTTTTTTGCTTCTAATAGGAAATATTCATAAGAATTATCATTAGTATAATCAATATAACGTGCTAAAGACTCCAATTTAAAACCAGTATGGAAATTATCGCGCCACGATTTTCCAACTTGAATACTATGATCAATTGAACCATCTTTATTAAAAGCAGGAAGGGTAGAGTCTATAGATTTCTTAGCAAACTTCAATAAAATGGGGTCATTAGTATATTTATATACATTTGCCAACAAACGGGTACCTAATAGAGATGCATTATAAACCAAACGATTATCAAGTGGAGAATATGAAAAACCAATACCATCCCCATTACTAATATGGTTTAAATCAAGCCTAACAAATTCGCTACAAGATATTGAAGCCGATAGAAGAGCTGGCTCACCAGTAATATCATACGCACGTAGTAACCCATCAACCACAAATGATGATGCAACAACTGTAGGACACCACCTAGGTAGATAAAATGCTTTTGACTGCCATGGAAAATTATAACCCCAGCAAAAGTTATCAAAATTGGGAGAACGTAACTCTAAAATTCTATTGGAGATATAATTAATCTCTAATAAAAGACTCTCTTTTGACCAACTACCAACCGTAGAAATGTTCTTTAAGCTCAAAAAATCATAAATATTACAATAAGATATTAGAATAAGAGCCAAACCTTTAGGATTTTCTCCCTGTTCGACCAATAAGAGCTTCCGTAAATTAATGGGGGAGTGTTTAAATAACTGTATCCAAGCCATTCTAAACAAGACACTATTAGTAAAAGGTAACACATCAAACACTTTCGAATTAAGTCCGTCATAAGGGTCCCAACCCGAATACATCTTATCTTTACAGCTATTTAATGAAAGTGATAAAATATCTTCTATTTTATATGACATATACAAACTCAACTAAAAATGGGAGTTAATTATTGATTTTAAGTTACGAGCAACTTTCGATGCATAAAAATTATTTTTTGAAAATTCGATATTAAATTTAGATATACTGCTCATAGCATCCTGATGATTTATTAATTCAGTAAGCTTTACTCGAAGAGATTCTATATTTTTCTTCTCACAAAAAAAACCCATTCTACCATCTATAAAGTAATCATTAATACCTCCTTCTGGAGTTGAAACAATTGGCAAACCAAATGCCATTGCTTCAAGAACAGAAGTTGACATGCCCTCTGTATATGAAGGAAGTACGAATATATCTGAATGTATGTAGAAAGAAGATAAATGTTCATGAGGCTGATGCCCCCAGAAATACACCCTCTTGAAAGAAGTGCAATAGCGAACTAGACTATCATATTCCGTACCACTTCCAACAATATGTAGTGATATAGTTTTATCTAAACTAGAAATTAATTTTTCATAAGCATAAATTAATTCCCATACACCTTTAGACTTTACAAGCCTACCAGTAAACAAAAGTTTGACATCAGATGAATCGGATGAAAGAACAGGACTATCAAATATTACATTATTTGGGTTCAACATTTCATCATCAACCTTTGTGGTAGAGAACGAAATAGGCCCATTATATCCCCAACCTCTAAGTGTAGAAACATGCTCTTTAGAAAGTAAAATAATCAAATCTGCTTTCAATATTAATCGAACATATAAAGGCATAGTATTACTTATTAAACTAGAAAAAGTAGGGTTCCAACCATGAAAATGAAGTATAATTTTTTTTGAAAACAACTTACATGCGCACAAATAGATAGATTCACGAACAAGGGATTTTTTCCCAAGTGACGGATTCAGTAATACCACATCGGACAATAAAAAATCTTTTGAAAAAAGAAACTTAATAAAATCAATCAAAAACTGAAAAAATGCATATCTTCGCCCCCCTCTATTACCGATGAAATGAAATGAGAAATCATTTCCCAAATATTTACTTAATCCATAGTAATGATTAGATACACCACCAAGAACATCAAAACTAGGACAACAAACTAAAACTTTCATGAGGAATACAATCCAAATCTCTATCTAAAATTATAAAAAAATATCAATAGAACTATAAAGGGGAAATATAAAACAGTAGCTAATTTGCAAGTATCAATTCTAAAGATGATTAACTTTTGTTGCTGGACTACTAAAGATGACATTACAATGTATAAAAGTGGAAGAATCGGATATACATATCGAAAATCAAAAGTTGAAGCAGCAATAACAAGCATAATTAAGTTAATAAAAAATATAAATAACAGAGGGTAATAAACTTTTAGTCTTAACCTAAAGATATGAATAATACTAAATATAAAAAATAATGATGTACATACTTTCAAAAAATTAGGAACAGTATACATAGCCAAATTACTATGCATGCTTTTATAATCAAAATATGGCAATGGGCCAACAATCCCGACTACAAATAAAATAAGATAATCAAAAAACCCAACATCAGCCTTACCTAATCGATGAGCAGCCAATTTGGTCAAATCTAAAGAAAACCAGCCACTAATAATAGGTCCAATTAAAATGTAAAATGCAAAAACACTTAAAGCTGTTAATAGTGTTATAACAAGATTTATTAATCTCCTATATTTACCTTCATATATCAACCAGAAGTAAAGTAAAAAGCCTGTGATAATAAATAGTGAGTATGGAAGTCTAAAAAAAGAAGTACTAACGCAAAAAGCAACACCAAAAACAAATAATAAGACACTTTTGTATTTAAAAGATGCATAAAACAAAAATACAGAAGAAATCACAAACAACTGAAACAAAGGTTCCTTTAAACCTGTAGCATTATAATATACTATCAAAGGATTAAAAGCGAAAGCACAAGTGAAGAAAATGGCGAATCTAGAACTTAAATTTATTAATCTACAAATAAAATAAACTAAAATGGAAACAATAAATGAAATTGCAACATTTGCAACTTTCATATTAAATATCGAATCACCAGGTATACTGTAAATAATCATGGAGTAAAGAGTAAAACCTAACTCGCCCAGATCATGATTCGTCAATATATCACTAAAAGCATTTCCAAAAGTAAGAGAAGACAAATATCTCGAATATTCATCGTAAAACACAGCGTCTACTGGATCAATACCTAATGGATTCCCAACTATTCCAACAAAATAACCAAATATATAAAATGTTGAAAGAAATTGAAAAGCAAAAATTATTAAAAATAAATCAAAAGCCTTCAAATAAAATGAGATATAAACCAAAATCAAATACATTAACAGGAAAGTCAATTGGTATGTCAGTTTAACAAAACTTTCAAATGAAAAATCACCAGCATACGTAAAAATCACCATTTGCAATGATAAAAATAAAAAAATCATCACCAAGGAGAATTTAATATATTTAGATTCCAATTCAGTTAACATCATTCATGAAAGCCTTTCAAAATAGGTTTCAATTGATTTTCAACTATATATTCCCATGTATTACTAGAGAGTGTTTTTGATATAGCAACTCTATCGAGAGTATTTTTATCAAGAACCATTTCCAAAGCAAGAATTAACGAGTTAACATTATCATCAACAATACAACCATTGGTACTAGTGATATGTTTACAGTTCTCTTTTGTATTTACAGCAATACAATATATTCCATTCAACACATATTCAAATAGCTTTGTAGGTGGTTGTTCCTGATAGAAATCAACTATTGGGTAATAACAAAAACCAACATGACTTTCGCTAAATAGATTTTTACATTCAACATGACTCAACCTTCCATGATAACGTACAACCCCATCAGGAAGTTTGGATATTTCGTTTATAATTACATCTATCTCATTGTTATCTCCAAAACCAACGATATCATAAACCAAGCTCACTCCATTTTGATGTAAGTACGAAGCAGCTTTGATTGTGTCTATAATTCGTCGACCATTGAAAGTGCCGATATAAAATAAGCGTAGAACATCATTTTTTTTGTATCCATCTCGATTCAAGTCAGTAAAAACTTCCGCCCCAAGTGGAAGAATAACTGAATTCTTCAAGTTCAATTTTTTTTTAACACCTTCAGATATAACGCTAACCTCTTTAAAAAACTTTAATTCCAAGCGCATCAAGCCATCAAAAAAACTTCTAATATATTTATTAGCTGATACTGAAAGAGTTCTTACATCACATACCGCTCTATCTTTATAAAAAAATGAAAAAATCGAGCAAAACGGAAAATAAACTAATACGATTTTTTCAAAACTATTTTTACGAAGAGTTAGGAGCGTGTTAGCAAAAAATCTATACGCATTTACAAACTTGCTACCACCTCTTTGAACATAAATAACTCTGATATCCCCCTCAACTTTATCATGTCCAGCATCAAAGCCTAGGTATGTCACATCATATTTATCCTTTAAATACTTACAATAATAATAAGTATCGGAATGATATCCATATTGCGCTTTATTAACGAATATAATTTTTTTCTTCATTGATATTTTTCAACAACAGGTTATAATTTCCCAAAAAGGCTTTTAACGAATAATTTTCATTATAAACGTTAAGTATATCATCACTAGAATAAGGATGACTTTCTAGCATTTTCATTAATTGGAAATCAAATTTTACATCTGAATTAACATCCAAAAACAAAGTGGCTTTTTTAGGTAATACTTTAGCACCGCCAATATTTGTAGTTATAACTTTAACACCAAGTGAATAAGCCTCCAATATAATCAAATCAAAATACGAAACCCTATTAGGCACAATAACGTAATCACATGCTTTTATTAAATCTTGAATATCAGTTCTCCAGCCCAGATCCTGATAATTACTCTTAGAAACCGGACAAATAGGACCAATACCAGCAGAAATAAATCTAATTTTAGAACATAGATTACTCTCTACTAACTCACAAAAATAGTCGTAACCTTTATCTTCATTATACCGCCCAAAGAAGCCTATAACCATATCAGTACTTGTGAGAGATAACTCTTTTCTAATTTCTGATTTCACTTTTGAAGAATATAATTGCCTAACGCCCGTAGGCACTATGTATTTTCGTTTCTTAGCCAATAAGGTTTTAAGGGTTTCGTCATTTTTATAATATGCATCCATCGAACCAAGATCAGGCAAAATAAGAGCATAAGCGCAATTTATTGCTTTTCTTTCTTCTCTCTTTAAAAAATACTCATATATTCGCTGAAAAATTTTACTGTAGCCTGCTTGCTCAACTGCATCTAAGATCTCTTTAGAAGGTTCTTTTGGTGAGTGAATCATCAACAAAAAATCTTTTCTAAAACGACTAAACTTAACAGCATCCGTTACTGAGTGAAATATAGGCATAGATTCATTTGAAAGGCTTTCGTAAAAGCCTGGAGAAAGTCTTCCAAAACGTCTAAATATAGACTTAAGAACCATAATTAAACCGTAATATAATCTATTGGTACTATCAATTTTTTTGCTTTGACTGTTAACTTCAACACGATTGAAAAATACTTTCACCTCTTCAGAATCACAAGCAATTTCATTCAAGTTGAATAAATAGCCTGCTGGACCACCGCCAGGTCTTATATAATTAAAATAATGCGTAAGAGAATTATACATTTTTATACCTAATAGAAAATAACAACAACAAAAGAAGAACCATCAATTCAGTACAGATGACGGTATAAACCATTCCATCAACACCATAGTTAATAATCATTGGATACATTAATAAGCAAGATAACACACCGCAAATAACAATCACTTTAGAAAATAAACTATCATATCCTTTTGCCAGCAAATTATTAACACCGAGCATATTACTTATTGCAATAATAGGAACTATGATGATCAAAAACTTTGCGACATTTACTGAGTCATTGAAATTATCACCATAAATAATTCTTATGACAACATCTGAAAAAATAGCGAAACCTATTACACCTATAACTCCAATTAAAAGTTGCACAAGCAAAACATTCAAAAAAATCTTATTATTATTATTACCCTTAGATATAATTGGATATACAGCTTGCGAAATTGGGCCTAATAGACCTTGGTAACTTCTTACAAGGCGATCGGCTGCAACATATATAGCAACTTCTTTTGCTGATAACATTATCCCTAATAAAACTGCTGCTGCACTTCCGTATAAACTTGAGCTCGCTTTAAAAATGAAAAGCGAAAGCGAGTTTTTTATTCTATATACAGCTGATTTCAAATCAAACTTAAAACATAATAAATATTCAACCATTCCGCCATAACATACAAAAAGAACTAAAGATTTTGATAAAGCGTAGCTTAATAAAGCTGTATTAACATCAAGGACTTTTAATTGTCTAAATAGTAATACTAACATTATAAATAAAAGAGAAGACAACGATTCTACGATAGTTATAAACCTAAATCTTTGCATTCCATGATAGAAATATGTCGGTGTAATACCAATAATAATTACACTAACGACTGCAATCATTGCAGGTAAGTATTCTCCAGAAATACTTTTAAGAACAAATGTTAATATTACTGCAATTACAAGCGCAAATATACTTAAAAGAATCTGCGCATTTAGGATACTATGAATTATACTTCGTAGACTTACATCATCATTAGCCTTTGCAATTTCTTTTGTTCCCGAATACACAAAACCATATTCAACAATTATTATAAGCCATGCAGTTATAGCCATAAAATTTAAATATAAAGAAAATCCTATATCATCTAACACACTAGACAATATAGGAAGCACTAACAAAGGCGTGATTAATTTTACAAAATATAAAAAGAAAAGAAAAATAGAGTTTTTTCTCAACATACTATTTATTTTCAGCTTTTATTTTAGCCACTACATTTAAAGCTGAACGTATAACTTGATGCATGTCGTAATACTTATACTCTGCTAATCTTCCGCCAAATATTACATTTTCGCCCTGGGCTAATTTTCTATATTTCTTAAATAGTTCCATATTTTTAATGTCGTTTATAGGGTAATATGGTTCTCGTCCTACCTCCCACTCCTTAGGATACTCTTCTGTAACGACAGTATGTGGTGTATCTGCTGATTCGAAGTGCTTGTGTTCAATAACTCTTGTATATGGCACCTCTTTTTCTGTGTAGTTTACAACAGCATTTCCTTGAAAATTTTCAATATCGATTTCTCTAGTTTTGAACTCAAGAGAACGATATTCAAGCTTGCCCAGTTTATTATCGAAATATTCATCTATTGGGCCTGTATATATTACATTTACAGCCAAAGAATCATATAACTCTTTATTTTTGAGGTAGTCAACACCTAATCGCACCTCAATTCCCTCTAACATTTTTTCTACCATTGCTGAGTATCCACCTATAGGCACACCTTGATACAAATCTGTAAAGTAGTTATTATCATAGGTAAACCTTACTGGTAATCTTTTAATTATAAATGCAGGAAGTTCTTTGCAATCTCTACCCCACTGTTTCTCAGTATAGCCCTTGATCAATTTTTCATATATATCCCTACCAACTAAAGATATAGCTTGTTCTTCTAAGTTTTTAGGTTCTTTTCCTTCAACTTCCTTTTTTTGTTCTTCTATCTTATCTTTAGCTTCTTTAGGCGTTACAGTACCCCAAAGCTGATAAAAAGTATTCATATTGAAAGGTAGGTTTAGTAATTTCCCTTTATAATTTGCTAATGGCGAATTCGTATAGCGATTAAATGACACAAAAGAATTAACATAATCCCAGATGTCTTTATCATTTGTATGAAATATATGTGCACCATACTTATGGACATTTATACCATTATGTTTCTCAGTATAAACATTTCCACCTGTATGATTTCTCTTTTCAAGCATCAGAACTTTTTTACCTTCTTTATTTAACTCATGCGCACAAACAGAACCAAAAAGACCTGTTCCGACGATTAGATAATCATATTTTTGATTCATAACCACACTCCTTTAGTATCGATAACCCAATCACTTGCAACTTTATTATTTTTAAACTGTTTATGATCAACAAGCATGACATGAATATCTGCTTTATTAAGTGCAGACTCAGTAGATAAAAGCTCAACATTATTAATTGATAACGGTAATTTTTCGATATTGGGTTCTACAGCAACTACCGTTCCTGAATGCATCTCACAAATCTGCTTTGTAATACGAAGCGCAGGACTTTCTCTTAAATCATCAATATCAGGCTTAAAAGCTAAACCGTAACAAGCAACCGTCACCTCTTTAGCAGTTTTAGTTGGATTAGCTTGTAAAAAGTCAGCAATAGCTAACTTAACTTTATCAATTACCCATGCAGGTTTTGCATCATTGACTTTACGTGCAGTGTGTATCAATTGAGCTTCATTTGGAGTTTTAGACACAATAAACCAAGGGTCCACCGCAATACAGTGACCACCAACACCAGGGCCTGGTTGTAAAATATTTATACGCGGATGACGATTGGCTAAAGAAATCAACTCCCAAACATTGATATCTAACTTATCACAGATAACTGAAAGCTCATTTGCGAATGCAATTTGAACGTCACGACAGCTATTTTCAGTTAACTTAGCCATTTCGGCTGTACGAGCATTAGTGATAACACATTCGCCTTGAACGAATGTTTTATAAAGCTCAACGGAACGTTCAGCACAGCGAGAAGACATTCCACCAATAACCCGGTCATTCTCAACAAGCTCACGAACCACATGACCTGGTAAAACACGTTCGGGGCAATGAGCTACGTTTACGTCGGCTTCTTTGCCTGCGTTTTGTGGAAAAGTTAAATCAGGACGAGCCGTAGCCAACCATTCTGCAACTTGCTCAGTCGCGCCAACGGGGGATGTAGATTCTAGAATGACTAAATCGCCTTTTTTCAATACTGGTGCGATTCCATTACAAGCAGATTGAATATAACTTAAGTCAGGCTCAGGAATTTCAGCTTCTTTGCATGGTTTAAAAGGCGTTGGAACCGCAATAAGGAACGCATCTGCAGGTTCGGCTGTAGTAACCGCTTTCAGGTATCCATCTGTAACAGCTGAATGCACAATTATATCTAAATCAGGTTCTACGATATGAATTTTACCCTGATTGATTGTATCTACGGCATGTTGGTTAACATCAACACCAATAACTTTCTTTTTGCGGGAGGCAAACATTGCTGCAGTAGGAAGACCAATATAACCAAGTCCAATGACTGAAATCGTTTCAAATGACATTTTCTTTCCTAAATTCTTATTTAACTAATTCTTCTAAAATTCTTTGGCATGCTTTACCGTCGCCATAAGGGTTATGTGCATAGCTCATTTTTTGGTATGCATCTGCATCACACAGAAGCTCATCTAGATTGGATACTATTTGGTTAACATTAGTACCAACCAACTTAACAGTCCCTGCCTCAACGGCTTCTGGGCGCTCTGTAGTATCCCGCATAACTAAAACCGGCTTACCTAAGGAAGGTGCTTCTTCTTGAATACCGCCAGAATCCGTAAGAATAATGTGTGCTTTATCCATGAGATAAATAAAAGGAAGATATTGCTGAGGCTCAACCAATAAAATGTTATCAACATCACCAAGAATACGATTTACTGGTTCTCTTACATTGGGATTCAAATGCATTGGATATAGTATTTGCACATCAGAATGCATTCTAGCTACTGTTACTAACGCTTCGCATATACGCTCAAATCCACCACCAAAACTTTCCCTACGATGACCGGTGACCAAGATCAGCTTTTTGTTTACCTCGAGGAAAGGGAACTGGGCGGCTATCGTCTTTTTGAGGTCAGTGTCTGAATCAATTTTATCTTTCACCATCAATAACGCATCGATAACAGTATTACCTGTTACGATGATCTTGCTTGGTTCAAAGTTTTCTTTGAGAAGATTCTGCCTTGAGGTTTCAGTCGGCGCAAAATGAAACTCAGTCAGTACCCCCGTCAAACGGCGGTTTGCTTCTTCTGGCCATGGTGAATAAATATTACCTGTGCGAAGGCCTGCCTCTACATGCCCAACAGCAATTTGTTCATAGTAAGCGGCAAGACTTGCTGCGAAGGTCGTTGCTGTATCACCATGCACAAGCACGACGTCAGGCTTAAACTCTTGAAGGACAAGTTTTAGCTTTTGAATAATGCCTGAAGTGACATCATTAAGTGTCTGACCGGCTCTCATCAAATCAAGATCGTAATCCGGTGTTATGTCAAATAATTCGAGTACTTGATCGAGCATTTCCCTGTGTTGGGCTGTTACGCAACACTTTGCTTCAAAACGGTCATCCGATGCTAAGGCGTGAACTAGAGGGGCCATTTTGATTGCTTCTGGCCGGGTACCAAAAACGGTAAGCACTTTCTTTTTTGTCATTACATCGGACCTTTCTATTACGTTCTACCTAGAATTAAGTTGAAACATTAACACTTTAAAATCTCAGTCTTTTAAGTCTAACTGAGACACTGTTCATCCATTTTGAGACAATCGGCCCATCCTTATCCCTTAAAGGGCCTAGATATTGCCGCTTTTTCGAAATTCGAAAGCGCTCCCAACAGGCTATTAATTTCTTTGGTTTAACTTTCTTTTCTAACAAAATGTCTGATAAGAACTATCATCATGGCCAACATACCGCCTAACATAGTACCTAGCACACAAATTAATGCCCGTTTTGGCTTCGCCTTTTCTTCAGGGATAAAAGCTGGATCTATTGTTTTAAAGACATATTCATCCCGCACCTCAGCGAACATGATAGTTTTCGCCTGTTCTTCTACCAGTTTGTAGAGAATAGTTCGAATGTCAGCAACATTAGTAAGTGCTATTTGTTTGTTCAAAAACTCAGTACTACGTGTAGCCTCTACTACATCTCGTTCTTTCATAGCCCGATTAATATCTGCTATCAGCCAATCTATCCACTGTTTTGCTACAAAGGGAGATTGGTGTTCGATAGAGATTGTTACCATGCCGCTTTCTTTGTCTTTATTTACAGAAAAAATCTTCAAAAACTCTTTATAAGCTTCTTGAAGAGAAGGTTTAGATTGGAATGGGAGGTTAACTTTGCGAACCCAAGTTTTGCTCTGACTATTATAAATTTCCTGCTCAAACGATAGCGTATTATCAGCCATATTCCATTTATCAACTGCCATTAGTTCAGGCAAAATTTGATGCTTTTCAATAAAGTCGCCGATAAATTGCCTTGACTTGAGTACTTCAATAGCCAATTGCGTCTTGTCTGTGCCACCTTTGCCGCCCAAGTTGATTCCAGCCATACTGGCAAGGCCACCAAACTGAGAAGCAAGCCCGGCTAGCCCTCCAGCCCCCTGCTCTTCAGATGCTGGGGCTAGAAGTGCTTCCGATTTATAGATATTCGGCAACTTAAGTGCAATAACCACTGAAGCAACGGCAAATACCAGAGTGACTCCGGCAATTAACCATTTCCCTTGCCAGATTACCGAAAAGAGCTCACGGAGATCTATTTCGTCATCTCTCATCGTGTTCACAGCGAACTGTGCATCCGGATGCTGTTGAGGAGTAATTTGTGAAGTCATATTTATGTCTATTTTTATACTGTATTAATTTTGTTCTAGAGCCTGAAGTCACGACTCTAGAACAAGTTTGTTATTAAGAATTACAACCCTGAAATTGTCGCAACAGCCACAGCTGTGTTGTAAATAATCTGTGTGACTTGACTCCAGAGCGTCAGGTTATCCTTATACTCAGTGTCCAGGGGAACTATGATGGTATCTCCTGGTTGCAGATTATCTTCACTGCTAAACCACATGGAGCGCTTCGGCATCATCACAGAACCATCTGCTTTAATCACATAAGTTCTGTCTTCATCTGCACGCTTACGGGCTCCGCCGGACATATTCAGATACTGGTCTAACGTGAGACCTTCCTTATACCTGTGGGTCGATGCATGTTGAACTTCTCCCATAACAGCTATGGTCTGTTTGGTTGAAGGCACGTAGAGGACATCCTGATCTTCGAGCTGAAGGTCGGCTTGGGTAATGCCCACGGAGATAGCAGGTAAGTCAACAACCAGTCGGCCAACAGCTTTAATGCCTTCAAGATCTTTAAGCATCAACTGAGCATCTGCATAGTTGACCACATTGCCATCTTTGGAAACGCCTCGAGTGGCAATATCACGCCGAAGTTGATCAGCCAGTTTTTTGATTTCCATCTGCTCTTGTTTGCGAACAGACTCACGCACAAACACGGCTGATGGAAGATAAGCGTATTCAGTAAAGCCGCCAGCTCGTTGAATAACATCCTGTAGTGTTTCGCCGCGGCGGATGTTATATACGCCAGGGAACTTCACTTCACCGCGTATTTCAACAGTTTGATGTTCCTGCCAATCAGGCGTAGTCATCACTGTCAAGATATCCCGCCCTTCAAGAGCCAGATCAGCTGCTTTGTTACCTTGTAGAGCCGAAGTCAGATCTACAGTCTTATGCACTATTGATGAACCAGTAGCATCTGTAATCGTGCGGGTTAACTCTGCTCTGGCTGTGTAGGCACCTTCCTTTAGGCCGCCAGCGGCTTCAATCAAAGAACTGACTGAAGCATTGACACTTAAAGGATACATACCTTCGTGGCGCACTTGGCCGCTGACAGCGACTATTTTAACGCTGCTGCCTGCGCGAGCCTGTGCGTTAAGTTTGCTGATAACCGGATACAAAAGCTCACTGCGGTTCATCATATAGCTGTACTTTACCAGATCTCTATCATCGAAAAGATTGGTAAGCATCTTGCTCACTTCTGCAGTAACAGCTTCCTGTTCAGCCTTTTGTGCTTCTTCTAATTCGGTATCACCGGTCGCTCCATCATTAACTACGACGCCGGCAAGTTCAGTACGCTTGTTGAGGCGCTTGTTTTGCAGGTCGCTGAACCCCGCCTTGAAAAGATCTGAACCCAGTAACGAATCGCCGGTAAGGGAAGTAACCTTAGCAACTCTTTCTTTAACCAGCTTGTTCAGCTCATATCTGTTGATGCTGTCATCGCTAAAGTTAAATATGATCAACTTATCTCTTGGTTGCAGCGCCAGGTTCTCACCGACGTCCTGATGCACTATTGCTTTGCCAGGTGCGAATTGATAGATCTCAATATTGCCATAATCATCTACTTCACGAAGCAGGATGGCGTAATCTAGATCTGCTGAAATTTGTAAATCGGACCAAATAGACTTGAGGATGTCATTGACTTTTAAGCCTTCATGCCATTGATATTTCCCTGGCCGAACCACAGCACCAACCAAGGTAATTGCATTATCATATTGGCCCGAGGTGCCTTTAACTCGAATAACATCACCGGCCTTGGCAAGCGTTTTTTGCCCTTTAGCAGACGTCAAATCAACCGTGAGCAGCGACTTAAGCCCCTGGTCATTGTAACGCTCAACCACACTGCCTTTAGGATAAGAACCCGGTTTAGCCCCGGCAGCCATATTAACGACATCACCAAGGGTTTCTCCCCCTTTGAGCTCATAAATTGCCGGACGGCGAACTTCACCGGCCACGCTGACCAGGCCACCTACTGGAGGAATGAAAACCACATCACCAGATTGCAGACGCATATCGCCGGAGGCATCGCCGCGCATCAATAAATCATAAAGGTCAAGAGTACCAACCAGCTTACCACCACGCTTGAGTTGCACTTTACGTAATGAACCAATTTCGTTGACGCCGCCGGAGACAAACAGCGCCTGTGTCATGGTTGACAGGCTGGATACAGTATAAGAGCCTGGTTTATAGGCATCACCGGCCACAAAGATACGGATAGAACGCAACTCTCCCATGGTGATATTGGATTCAATGCCTATCATCTGATGCTTGATGCGCTTTTGCAGCGTGTCTTTGGTTTCCGCAAAGCTCAAACCCGCCACACTAATTGGGCCAAGCTCAGGGAATTGCACTGTACCGTCACGGTTAACAGTAAGAGTAAACTCCCGATTATCTTTACCGAAGAGTTGTACATTCAGAGTGTCTCCAGGCCCCATAAGGTATTCACTGGGAACAGGTACATCTGAAACTGGGGCAAAAGTGCTGGGTTCACCTTCAAACAGAGAATAGCCAAATCGTTCTAGCTCTGCCTTGTCTGCCGCAGCGGTAAAATCCAAGCTGTGCTTATCTTGACTGCGGCGATTATTCAGCTCTCGCCCTTGGCCATTTTGATATTGCCAATTTTCTTGATCATTACCTTGAAAATTCTGCTGTCCTCTGGGGTAAACCAACTGTGGGTTTTCCAGTTTCTGACTGCCGCTGTTACTGCTACCTCTAAGCATGGCGGGATCAATACCATACTGTTTGGCTAACCTTTCCTGCTCAGCACGAGGCAAATTTTTGAATTGTTCAATCATCTGAGGAGATGGCGTAATTGCCTGAGCTTGCGAGCCAAGCAAAGCCAGTGCTCCTATACTCGCTATGATGAGTTTTTTGGTTTTCTGTAACACCAGTTGTCTCCGTAATGGTGAGTAACACTAAAAATCAAATGAACCTTGCAACAACAATAAAAACCGGTTCGGGTGTAGTAACGCCCCCAACCAGGCCTTCATCTCAGGTCAATGTTCCCCAAAAGTGGATTCTGTATATCAAGCATTGGTAATTAGATAGGACCTGTTGCCATCTGGAGAATATAGAAGTTGTCCATACTGATAGCTTCAGACACAACTGTTCCTAATGGCGCCCAGACGGCTTAGGCGTTCACTAAGAATATGAAATTATTCATATTCTTATCTTTCAGACACGCTACCGATCCGCGTGGCGCCCAGAGGGCTTCGGCGTTCACTAAGAATATGAAACTATTCATATTCTTGTCTTTCAGACACGCTACCGATCCGCGTGGCGCCCAGAGGGCTTCGGCGTTCACTAAGAATATGAAACTATTCATATTCTTGTCTTTCAGACACGCTACCGCCCATGGATTTCGGCCTCCAAACTGCCCTTTGCAATGCAAAAATTTATATTTTTTAGTAAGTTAAGAATGTCATTCAAATAAAATAACATTCCTACCCTGTACCGGCTCTTACTTTAACCGGGGATTATACCCCACACCAAGATGTGACACAGATCGAAAAACGCTCAACTCTCAGAGCACCGAGTAATTATTCAATTTGTATTCTAAAACAAGGATGGCTTGTCCAACCAGAATCCATAACAAATTGATTTCCATACAAAACGAAATACGGTTTCAAGATTAACAAACGTTGGATTTGTGTAACAATGGCAAATGTCTCACATACCAGATGGCTGATTACGCACATACAGCTCTGATTGCACTTTGTTCAACTGTGATGCTCTTATGCTGGCCAAGGAAGGTGAACAATACCTTGCAGCGGGTATCACCACACTTCTCTGCGAAAATTCCGTCAAAGTCTGCGAATGGCCCTTCGGTGAACTGTATTTTATCACCAGACTGCAGGGGCTTTTCTGTGATCAAAGGCGTAGCCAATTCACGTTGTTTGAGCTGAATGATCAGTTGTTCATCTATTGGCAGTAGTTTCTCGCGGCAGTTGACTAAATCAGCAACACCACGAGTAGATCTGAGCTGACGAACACTGGTCTGCTCAGGATCAAACTTGATGAATATATAGTTGGGGAACAGAGGTTGCTTACGAACGACAGTCTTGTTTTTCTCTTTTTTTTCGCTCCGCACCATCGGCAAATAAGTCTCCAGCTCTTGGAGCGTTAGATTCTGTTGTGCCCTCACTTCGCTGCGAGGTTTACAGTACAAAAGGTACCAGGCCTTCATGGTGTTCTCACTACTTGGTTTCTGTCGGGTGACGTCCTATCACAGCGGGCAATCATATCAGACATGAGTTTGCGATTGAAAGCGAATTTCAGACCACGCCTTCACCCCACTTTAGTCTAATTGAAATTGCGAACTATTCCAGCACAGCTCCGACCACTACCAGCCTAACAATTGTTCACAAAGCAGCCGTCTCGGGGGGCTAAAATTGACTTTGTTGCTGAATCCAGAGTATATAGGGTGGGCTTTGTTGCTTTTGATGAACAAATTACAATACAGAAAACCAAAGCCTCAATCACAGCGCATTAAAAGATATGCCCATAACACTTTACAAAACAGTGTGATGTTAACGGCAATACAGCTGGGATAAAAACAATCGCTTTCTGTGTCGACTTTTGTCACACGGCCAATTAACAATTTAAGGTGGAAGACTTCATGAGCTTAGCAAAACCCAAGGGGACGATGCTCGGGCATCCCAAGGGATTGTTCCTGCTGTTTACAACAGAGCTTTGGGAACGATTCAGTTATTATGCGATGCGAGCCATTCTGGTTCTGTATCTGGTTGATCAGGCCAACTCTCAAGGCGGTGGACTGGGTTGGACTCAGGCCGATGCACTCTCACTCTATGGTACCTTTACCGCGTTGGTTTACCTTACGCCTCTTATCGGCGGCTGGCTCGCGGACAACTACCTCGGACAACGTAAAGCGATTTATATTGGTGGTGCGCTGATGGCTATAGGCCAGTTTACCCTGGCAACGCCTCACAGCATGACTCCCGGCCTTGAAACCATGGTGTTTTACATAGGTCTTGGCACTCTCATCATAGGTAACGGTCTGTTTAAGCCTAACATTTCAACTATGGTGGGCGATCTGTATGAAGAAGGTGATCATCGTCGCGATGGCGCCTTTACTATCTTCTACATGGGTATCAACTTAGGTGCGGCGCTTTCTGGTTTTGTCGTTGCCTGGGCCTATACCAACTTTGGCCATAAAGAAGTCATCGATGGTGTTGAAACTACCATCAACAACTGGCAAGCAGGTTTCATGTGTGCCGGTATCGGTATGGTATTGTCGCTGATTATTCAATTCCTGTTTGCCCAAAAGTTATTGGGCGACATAGGTACAGTACCTTCTGCCAAGCTTGAGCGTGAAAAAGACTTGGCCCGCGGCCAGGTACGTAAAGAACCACTGACCAAGGTAGAACGTGACCGCATTAAAGTGATCATGGTGATGGGTCTGTTTACCATCATCTTCTGGGCGGGTTTTGAACAGGCCGGTGGCTTGATGAACCTATTCACCAATGAGTTTACCGACCGCTTTATCGGTGCCTGGGAAGTACCGACAACTTACTTCCAGTCGCTGAACGCCATTTTCATCGTGGTTTTTGCCCCGGTTGTTGCTTCTATCTGGATCCGCCTGGGTGATAAAGAGCCTAACTCACCGGTGAAATTTGCCCTTGGTCTGGTTCTGTTGGCTATCGGCTTCCTGTTTATGATTGGTGCCGTACTGGAAATGGGTGGTGACGCCTCAGCCAAGTCCAGCATGTGGTGGTTGGTTGGTGCCTACTTCTTCCACACCATGGGTGAGCTTTGCCTATCCCCTATAGGCCTGTCTATGGTAACCAAACTCGCTCCTCTGCGTATTGTATCTCTGATGATGGGAGCATGGTTCCTGTTTATCGCCATGGCCAACAAGATAGCCGGTGTAGTCGGTTCCTTTATCGGCCACGGCGGCGAGAAAGAAGAACAGCTGGCCAACGCCATGTCTATCTTCTCCGGCATTGCCATCACCGCTGCTATTTCCGGCGTTATCCTTTATTTCATGGCTGACAAGCTGGTTGACTGGATGCACGGTGCTGAAAGCAAAATCCATGATCATTCTGAAGAAGAAGCTCTGGAGCAGGAAATGGCTGTAACCGGCGAGCACGAAGCCATTAAACGCTAATTCTGATATATACAAAGAAGGCTGCAAAATCTGCAGCCTTTTTTATTGGAGTTTTTCACAGTTTTAAGTTCAAGCCAATTAAGCCTCAGTTTGAAAACCAGAAGGTGCTTTCTCTCACTATAAAAAATGGCACTCTTACAATGTCGATACAAAACTAAAAGTAGTGAGACAAGCATTAGGGAAGGTGCGAATAAGTCCTCGTGGCACTCTCTTTTGTAGAGAGTGGCTTGCACAGCAATTGGCATTCAAGGCATCTGAGTGAAGGCATGCCGGGGCCTGTCGAAGTCGGATAACGCAGAGAGCCGGTTGTTGTGAAAGCCCCGAAGGGCCTGGCTTACAGGCCTGCCTGCTGTGTTGTGCTTCTTGCTAAGGATTAAGGCCATTAAAAGGCCAGTTGCAGGAATCCACCTTGAGGTATTTTAGGGTTAAAAGTCAGCCCCAGGAATTTATCTTGCTGAAGCAGTTGTCTGTGCTCTGCCTCACTGGTAACAATGCAGAGCCTTTCACCTGGCATTAAACTCCGGAACTGAGTCGCCGGCTTGCCCCACTCCAATAACCCCAACTGCAGTGAATCTGCCAACGCCAGAGGTGTAAGACCATCCTGGTTACGAATGTAGCATCTCAGCCCCCTGCCCGCCTGGGCAATAGCCGCGCGATAACTATCAAGCTCAATCGCGATGTAAATCATGTCGCAATAGAGATCCAGCCCCGACTTGACCAAACGATCATTCAAATAGCTGAGCATATTGAAAGGTTCTATCACCACAGAACTGACACCGTTGCGATTCAGTTTCAGCTTTTGATTGACGAAACTACGCATCAACACGCTGGCAAAGGCGGCCCTGTTGTCTTCCGGGTGAAAGTGGGCCATGTACATGATGAGGTGGTTATTCCCAACCATAGCCGAGTCGATGAAGTAAGGGCTTACCTGCTCATGTTTGAACAAGCTATAGTCCAACCTGGCCTTGGGATATTCAATACGGCTTGCGGGGAATAGCTGTTGCTGTACACACCTGGCCGCTTCAGCGTTTTGCTCCAGCAGTGCCAGGTTTTCGTTCAACTCCATAAAGGAGAGCTCTTCCACATCTCGATTAAGAGTATTTTGTTCCTGCTCAGGAGCCGTAAGACACTGATTAATGGCGAGCTCTATGCTGTAGAGATCCGATACGGGTTTAACCAGATAGTCACTGGCACCAATCCGCAGCGCCTCGACAACATCGGCCATAACCTGGTTTCCGGAAATCACAATGGAAGGAATAGCAGGGTTGATACGCGACATGGCTTTAAGCATTTCCAATCCCCCCATTCTGGGCATGGAGAGATCGGCTACAACTACATCATACTTTTGGCTTTTAAAGCTTTGCAGTCCTTGTTCACCATCCTCGGCTTCAACAACATTGGCACCTCTCCCGGTAAGAAAGGCGGCAACGATATTGCGAAAGACGGGATCATCCTCAACCAGCAGTACATTGAGACTGTTCAGCGCCATGGTCAATTCCCCGCAGGTTTCAATCGCCGGTAACGAGTGACCGAATCAACCACCTGCGGGTAAGCAAACAGATGGTGGGTTACTCCAGTTCCTGCATATATTCATCAAGCAACTCGTCTTCGTCCTCATTCGAAGGCACATTGCCATCGTACACCTTATAGTCCATGTGCTGTATATAAGCGTCTTTAACAAAAGTGTATGGATCGAGCGCGTTGTCTACTAATCTTTCTTGATCTATGGCAACAGAACGGGCGTGGAGATTCTTCAGGCCCCACTTGATAACTGACTGCCACATTGTTAATTCAGACAATGGAAAGTATAGACCATCCACCCAATCTGAAGCGAGTTCACGGGTGACGTAGGGGCCGAAGAATGGTGCCATAAAGTAAGGACCATTGGGCACTCCGTAGTAACCGAGTACTTCGTTGAAGTCATCCTGTTTACGGGGCATCCCCATCATATCGGCGACGTCAATCAAACCAAGCAAACCCACGGTCGAGTTAACGGTAAAACGGCCACCGGCATTCAACGCCCAACCCCACTTGCCCTGCAATGTGTTGTTGACCAAGCTGTGGGGCTCTTCCAGGTTGAGAACAAAATTGTTGAGACCTGACTTGACCGGCATAGGCACATAGTCGTTGTAACCATGAGCAACCGGACGATAGAGAAATCTATCCAGATACAGATAGTTGAAGTCCCACATGACACGGTTGAACCCTTCTATCGGATCCCGCGGGTCGTTATAACTGATGCGCACATCCTGTGTATTGTTGCTTTCGCCACTCCCTGCAGCCACTGCCGAATGCGCACTCAGGGCAGCCACAACCATCAGAATCCATTTAAACTTCATATTGCTCTCTTTGTAAAAGTACCGCTGTAATCCAACCGAAAAACAGTTAAAGCTTTGATTACCATAGGCCGATAACCTGAGTATACCTATGGCGACAGTCAAATTTCTGTCTAATGTCGATTTGGACGGATAAGGATACTTCGCTGTGGAAATAGATCAAATTTAAATTTACGATTGCCTACAGATAAAGCAACTTGAGGAGTGGGGTTTGCAACAATGGATCCAGTGAATGGTACAATCCCCCCCTCAGGGTCAAGCCCAACTCCTCAAGCAAATGCATCCATCCCTCTGCTTCCGGTAACCACAGTCGATGTGGGTAGCGAGCTCAGACTACAACTGCAAAATGCACAGTATCAATTGCAGCTTGCCAATCAAGAGTCCAACGCTCAAGCCAAAGCCCTGTTGCATCAGGCCAATACTACACTGCTGGAGCTGACTCGCCCCTTACCGGAAATCGTTCAGGGCAAAACTGCCCAATTGCTGTTGCTGGCCGGTGAAGTCCAAATAAAACTGCCGGACGCTTTGATGCAGCTGGCGGCCAAAAATGGCATCAGTCAAACAGCACTGCAGCAGTTGGCAGCCAGGCCACAAGGTTATCCCTTACCCATGTTGACTGTTTCCCAGGGTGAAATGCGTTTTGCCAATGGTACAAGCATAGCCTTCCCGCCGCAGTTACAACTACCTGCCGGAGAATACGTTGCCAAAGTTGTCAGCAACAGTCAGGGGCTACAGCTGCAATTAAGCCCCATCAATGCCAGATTGGAAGTAAAACTGACGCCAGTAGCAAATCTGCAACCCGCTGCCCCAACACAGGAAAGTGAGCAACTGATAACCAAGCCGGAAGTCGCCCAAACCTATGCCAGGTTGATAAAACTCCTTGAGCAGCAACCCCAATCCCAAGCGCAGCAAACCCAAAGTAAAGGGGAATCAGCACCATTGAGGGAAACGGCGGTTGATCTCAAAGCAGGCTTGTCTCAAACAGTTGCCAGCGGCAGCAAGTTGCCGGCTTCTGCCTTATCTCAGTCAACACAAACAGTTGATAATGCCCAGTTGCAGCAACCGAAAAATGCTCCGCTGCCGGGGACAGATAAATTCAGTAACCAAGTACTTCAGCAGGCGACTCAAGCCAATGCGGATAAGCCTGTTGGCACAAGTGCATCCAATAAAGTTGCCGGCGAAACGGCCAAAGCGCCCGAGCTGAACTTTCTCCAGCGCGCCTTCAATAAGGCCGGTGCCATGCCAAGGGCCGAGGCTATGACACTGGAGGTGAAACATAACCTGGCCGCTGAACTGCTCAAGCAATTGCCGGCACTGTCGCCTGTGCCCCTGAGCGAGCTGACAGAGCCGTCCCAACTTCGAAGTGAACTGCTTGGGCTCACAGGGTTGCAACTGACCAGTCAGCAAACGCAATCCCAGCCTTCAACTCAAGCCAGTGCCATTACCACCTTGTTTCAGCTGTTGCTTGGCGTTAGGGCTGGTAACCAAAACCTGAGTGTGCCGCAACGCCTGAAGCAATACCTGGAAGGACTTCAGAGCCGATCCGGCCTGCAAACTCATCAGTTAGCTTCACTGGAGAAGAGCGGCACTCTGGACGCGCTACAGCAGATGTCCCAGGCTGTCGCCCTATACCAGCAAGCCAATACAGACAATAGTGGTCAATGCTGGTATTTCATGCTGCCCTACTATCTCAACCAAAGAAACGAACAGTTGGAAGGCAAATTCGAACACAACAATCAGGATAAGGACGCAGACAAAGACAAGACCTGGCAGTTGCAACTCAAGTTTAATCTGGGCATGGGCTCCTTGCTCGTCAAGGCGCAGGTGAAGGATTCCAAGGTCGACCTGCAGTTTATCGGCAGCACCCAGGCGCTGATCAGCAGGGTCAGCAACTTCCTGCCCCCCTTGTCGCAAAAGCTGGTTCAGTTAGGACTCACTCCCAATAAATTGAACGCCCACGTTGCCCCTGTGCCGGCCACCCTGCTGCCAGGCGATCACTATCTGGTGCAACTGAAAGCCTGAGGAAAGACTATGCCCATGGATTCAAACGACAAGCAAGCCAAACCTCGTCAGGCAGTGGCCCTGAGTTATGATGGCAAAACTGCGCCCAAGATAACGGCCAAGGGCCAGGATCTACTTGCAGAAGAGATCATTGCGTTAGCACAGGAGGCCGGGGTTCATATACATCAAGACCCTTACCTGAGTGACTTTCTGCAGATGTTGGAACTGGGGGAAGAGATCCCCAAGGAGCTCTATCAGCTAATCGCCGAACTGATAGCCTTTGTCTATATGTTGGACGGGAAATTTCCCGAGCAGTGGAATAACCTGCATCAGAGAATTGTCGACAAGGTTTAGGGAATCCGACTTCGACAGGCCCCGGCATGCCTTCAGTCAGATGCCTTGAGCGCCAATTGTTGTGCAAGCAACTTTCTAAACAAGAGAACGCCACGAGGACTTATTTGCTTTGCACCTTCCTTTAGTAACGGATAACACAGACAAGCCGTTACCCTGAGAGCCAAAACGGCTTGAGGTTTCTCGCATTCCTTTCAAATAGAAACAGAAAGAGCGCATCTCAATGCGCTCTTTCTTTACTCAGGCAAAATATCAAGCCCGGGCCGTTTTACCGTGCAGACGGATCAAGAGTTCAGCTTCCGCCTTGGGCAACTCGCACTCGCGGATCAGTTCATCGACACCGGCTCCCAACTGCACCATCTTCATGGCCCGGCTGTAAAGCTTGGCCTGAGGATCCTGTTGCATCGATTCATCGAGACGGGCATTTTGCTGCGCGAGGCGCTTCTCAAGCTCCAACACTCGCCGGCCAACGCCTATGGTGCCACTACGCAGTTCTTGCAACTCCCGCTTGAAGGCATCTCTTTGCCTGTCGCTTTCCTTGACCAGAACAGTTAACGCCTCAACCTTGCTTCTAAGCTTGTTGCTTTGTTTTTGCAGGTACAGCACCAGTCCGAGACAGGCAATGACATATACCAGCGCAGCGATAAAAAAAACATCGCCCATCATCGGTTAAAACTCCTTTTCCCGCAAAAGCCTATCAGATTTGCGCCAACTCGGCCCATTCATCATCTGACAGCAGCTTATCCAAGTCCACCAGGATCAGCAGTTCGTCGCCACGGTTGCTGACACCCTGAATAAACTTGGCACTCTCTTCGGTTCCCACATTCGGGGCGTTATCGATTTCAGAGCGGCGCAGATAAACCACTTCGGCCACACTGTCGACCAGAATACCTATCACCTGCTTTTCCGCTTCGATAATCACGATTCGGGTAGAATCGTCCACTTCAGAGGAGGGCAAACCAAAACGTGAGCGGGTATCAATAACGGTAACCACATTACCGCGCAGATTGATGATCCCCAACACATAATGAGGAGCTCCCGGAACCGGAGCTATTTCGGTATAACGTAATACTTCCTGAACCTGCATCACATTGATGCCATAGGTCTCGTTATCCAGCCTGAAGGTTACCCACTGGAGAACGGCATCGTCCTTGCCTCCGGATACCGCTGCTACATTTCTTGAATCAGTCATATTTACCTCAGTCTATCGGATCCTGACAACCTAACCCGGCATTGAGCATTTCAATCAATGCCTGCACGTGCAAAATGCCACACATTTGTTCTTTGACTACTCCAGCCAACCAGGGGCGCTTACCTTCACTGCCACGCCAGTTGACCTGTGACTTGTCAATCTTGACCGCATTGACCAAAGATTCACAAGCCAAACCCCAATTACTGTTCTCTAATACTACAAGATATTGATAATTTACGGATTGCGCCAGTTTATCATCATATTTTTCCGGCATAACCCAGGCGCAGGTATCAACGATATTCAGCTGGGAGTCCCGATAACCCTGAACCCCCATAAACCATCCTGGCCGCCCAAAGATATGATTGATGCGCTCTATTCTGACTATGCCGCCCAGGCTTATCAGAGGCACGGCCAGCGTGAGTCCCGCCACCTTGAAGAACAATACTTGAAATTCATCTTCCAGTTGTTCCTTGAGCGGTTCTATAGGTGCCGCCGGCGCGCCGACTTGTGTCTCGAGCTGAACCTGTTCCAGAACCTCAGGCTCAGTCACCTCTTGGACTTGAGTCTGCTCGCGCTGAGCCGCATCGGCCTGAGTATCCCCCTGCCCGGTTATGGGCTCGCTTTGCAGCGAAGCAGCTGTGATGGTTTCCGACTGAGTTTCTGTCGGCACCTCTGTCTGCGTTACCTCGGCAACCTGCTCTTTAAACACCGGCGCCAGTAGCTGTTCCAGCGCATTACGGTCGAGTCTCGGCTTATCTGGCTCTGCCGGGTATTGCTTGGCAGTACCGTCCGCTCGAGAAAGCGGCGCTTTCTTGGGTGCCGTATCAACTGGCACAGCGATATCGTCCCGTAACCTAGACGTTGCCGGCGGAGTCTGCTCAGCTCTTGCCTCAACTCCAGCTTGCGCTTTTTGTTCAAGCTTAATCGCAGATTGCGCCTCGGATTTAACCTCGGGTGCCGGCTCAGTCAGCAGAATGCTGAAATAATCAAAAACAGTTTCATCAACCGATTTTGACATGGTCAAACTCCCCCGCCAGCAGATAATCCAGCAAACGCTCGTAAGCCTTCACTCCGCGCGAGCTTGGGGCATAGTGGGACGCCGGCAGATGAGCCAAACTGGCATCGCGAAACTTGGTATCCACAGGGATCACATCCGGCCAAAGCGTGTCGCCGTAAACCTCACCAAGATGTTGCAGCGCCGCAGGTGAAGCCTTGGTACGTCTGTCATACATGGTTGGCA
Organism: Shewanella algae; assembly: GCF_009183365.2. Lineage (NCBI taxonomy): Bacteria > Pseudomonadati > Pseudomonadota > Gammaproteobacteria > Alteromonadales > Shewanellaceae > Shewanella > Shewanella algae. The sequence continues at coordinate 1,593,612 of NZ_CP068230.1, read as the reverse complement.
CTATGGAATAACTGTAGCGGGTCTTTTTCGAGCGCCCCATCAGTTCCATGGTTTTAATCATTCTATCCAGGCCTTTAATCGCCAAAAATTCGGTCTGAACCGGGATAACTATGTGTTGACTGGCCGCCAGAGCATTGACCATCAATACACCCAGCACCGGGGGACAGTCGACCAAGGCAACATCGTAGTCATCCTCAACCGACTTGAGAATACTACGCAGCACCAGCCCCATCCCCTCTTGATGACCAAGGGCACGATCCAAAGTGGCCAACGCCATGGTTGCCGCCAAAAGATCGACTCCCTCAACAGATGTGGGAACCGCGTGTTGCTTTACCAAAGAGGTATCAAGATTCTTGTGAGCCAGAAAGAGATCATACAATGAGCCGGGCACCTCTTCCGAATCTATGCCCAGGTAATAACCCAGCGAAGCATGGGGATCTGTGTCTATCATCAGAACCCGCTGACCACGCTTGGCCAGTGTGCCCGCCAAACTGGCAACTGTTGTGGTTTTGCCCACTCCGCCTTTTTGGTTTGCAATGGTCCAGACTTTCACTTTCCGCCCCTTATTCTCGCCTTATCGGCCAACTAGTGTAACGAGCCACTATTATTGTCGTTCTTGTCTTGTACGGCTACTCATTACCCTCTTCACGGGTAGTGACACGGATCCCACCGTGAGGTAAACGTATTACTTTTACGCCATTTTCCAGCTCTGTCACCCTGGCATCTTCAGTCTGAGCAGGCAGCGGCACTGCGGCCCCAGCCTCGCCCTGGGCTCTTTCCGGTGAAATATCACCCGGCGGGACTGACAAGTTGGCTGAAGTCTGAGCCTCTGGCTCCGTCCCGGATGTCACCTTAGGTCGAATCACATCCAATAAGGATGCGGTCTGTTGTGGGTGACGACTCATCCAATCGGCAATAATCGCAGCCTGTTCATCCGGCACCATCAAGAGGACCTGGGACGATTCAAGCTGGGCGACTTTCTCACTCAGTTGCCGATTTTTTTGTCGCAAGTCCCAGTAAAGCGCCGCCACTACCACCAAGGCGACCAAAAACAAAAACAGCGCCAACCGGTATCCCAGCAGGCGCGTCTCTTTGTCAGCCACGAGCCGATTCTCTCAATATCGCCTCTGCCATATTATCCAGTGAGATGGACTGGCTGGAGATACCGGCCGCGGTCACTGCCTGTGGCATGCCATAGACGACGCAAGAGGCTTCATCCTGGGCCCAGATGGTGGCACCAACACCTTTGAGCATGCGCGCGCCTTCTCGGCCATCGGCACCCATCCCCGTCAGAATAACCGCCAGTACATCTCCGCCAAAGGCTTTGGAGGCTGAAGCAAAAGTGATATCGACACAGGGCTTGTAGTTCATCTCTTCATTGCCGGCAAGAATTTTAATCCGGCCTCCGGCGCCGGAGCGCTCGAGCATCATCTGCATACCACCGGGCGCGAGATAGGCGCAGCCTGGTCTTAGCATATCGCCATTGACCGCTTCTTTGACTTCTATCTTGCACAAGCCATTGAGCCTGCTGGCAAAGGCCGGAGTAAAGGCTGCAGGCATGTGCTGTACCAATAAGATGGGATGCGGATAATCTGCCGGAAACTGGGTCAAAATTCGCTGCAATGCCACAGGGCCGCCAGTGGATGTGCCTATAGCCAACAGCTTGTATTGTTTACCACTGGCTCTGGCAGGGGCCGCACCGCCGCTGCGCCTCACCGGCTGGCGACTGGCGGCAGCACTTTCAGCTGTGACGGCTTGACGCTGCAGAGTGCCTGGCGCCGTGGGTCGGCTTGGGGTGGTTGCCGGCGTAGGCGCCACACTCGGACGGACTATAGGGCGGAATATACGCCTGCGTCCCAACGCCTTGACTCTTTGCTGAAGCAGTCGAATCGCTTCGTCCTTGTTGGTAGCAATGTCCTCAAAACGTTTGGGCAGAAAATCGAGAGCCCCGGCGTCCAGCGCATCCAAGGTCGCCTTGGCACCATCATGGGTCAAGGAGGAAAACATCAGGATAGGTGTCGGATGAGAGGCCATTATCTGCCGCACGGCGGTAATCCCGTCCATGACAGGCATTTCAATATCCATGGTAATCACCTGAGGCTTGAGCTCGGCGGCCAGTTTAACGGCTTCGGCACCGTTATTGGCCATACCTATCACCTCAAGCTCAGGATCCTGATTGACTATCTCGCTGACACGTCGTCGAAAGAAGCTCGAATCATCGACAACCAAAACTTTAATGGTCATTTAAATCCTTATACGGCACTTCAACGCTTGGATTTGGCGTAGTGCTTCAATAATCCTGGTACATCGAGGATCAGCGCGATTCCGCCGTCCGACGTAATTGTGGCCCCGGCCATACCCGGTGTGCCATGCAACATGGAGCCAAGAGGTTTAATTACCACCTCTTCCTGACCTATCAGGGCATCTACCACAAAGCCTATCTGCATGGTGCCAAGCTGAACTATGACCACATGGCCATGTTTCTTGTCACCATGCTGGAAACTCATCGGCTTACGGCTGAGCCAACGCTCGAGATAGAAGAGTGGCACAGCTTTGTCCCGAACAATCACTGTCAATTGCCCATCTACAATATTGGTCTTGGTCAGATCCAGATGGAAAATCTCATTCACGCTGGAGAGCGGCAAGGCAAACACCTGCTTGGCAACTTCCACCATCAGAGTGGGCATAATCGCCAAGGTTAAAGGTACCTTGATCTCCAGACGGGTGCCTTTACCCTTGACCGAGTCGATATGCACAGAGCCGTTAAGCTGAGTAATACGGGTCTTGACCACATCCATCCCAACACCTCGGCCGGAGATATCAGAAATCTCCACCTTGGTTGAGAAGCCGGGAGCGAAGATCAGGTTATAGGCTTCCTGATCGGACATTCGGGCGGCGCTGTCTTCATCCAGCACACCACGACTTATGGCAATCTCTTTGAGTTTGGCAGCGTCCATACCGGCGCCGTCATCCTCAATTTTAAGCAGGATATGGTCACCTTCCTGACTGGCCGCCAAGGTAATAACCCCGGTTCTGGGCTTACCATTGGCCTCGCGCACATCAGGCATTTCAATACCGTGATCCACTGAGTTACGCACCAGGTGCACCAGAGGGTCGGCAAGGGCTTCGACCAGGTTCTTATCCAGATCCGTGTCTTCACCTATCATCCGCAGATCTATCTCTTTATTGAGACTGCGGGCCAAGTCGCGAACCACCCGAGGGAAACGGCCGAATACTTTCTTAATCGGCTGCATCCGGGTCTTCATCACGGCACCCTGCAGATCGGAGGTCACCAGATCCAGGTTGGCCAGCGCCTTGGACATCTCTTCATCTTCGCGGGATATCCCGAGGCTGACCAAGCGGTTACGTACCAATACCAGCTCACCGACCATGTTCATGATCTCATCCAGGCGAGCCGTATCTACCCTAACAGTGGTTTCCCCCTGAGGCACACTGGTCGCAGCCTTGGCTGGAGCTGTGTCTTTGGCAACAGCAGGAGCCTTGGCCTGAGGTTTGGCGGCCGCTTTAGGTGCCTCGACTTTGGCAGCAGCTGGAGCCGCCTTTGGCGTAGCAGCGGCATTCGCTGCCGGTGCTTTGGGTGCGGCTGCTTGAGATGCAGAGGCTTGAGATGCAGCAGGCGCTTTGGCAGTTGCATTACCCGCAGCAGGCTCTGAACCACTGGTGTTAGCGCCAGGGCCGGCGCCTTTACCGTGCAACTCATCAAGCAGCTTTTCAAACTCATCATCGGAAATTTCATCGGCATCGACACTGGCAGCAGGCGCTTCCTCTACGGCACTGTTGGCCGCGGGTGCGGCAGCAAACTGGCCTTTGCCGTGCAGCTCATCGAGCAGCTTTTCAAACTCATCGTCTGTAATGTCATCGGAAGAGGAGTTGGTAGGTGCGCTATCGCTGGGCTTGGGAGCATCACCACTCGGGGCCGGTGTACTATTGGCAGAAGGTCCCTTGCCTGAACCATGCAGGGCATCCAGCAGGGCTTCAAACTCGGCTTCATCGATTTCATCTATGCTGCCTTCAGCCCCTTGGGCCGAGGCCTTGGGTGCTTCAGGAGTTGGCGCGGCCGGCTCATCAAACAGTTCCACACCGGCGCTGTCGAGCATGCCGTCAAACAGCTCATCAACACTCTCATCGCTGGTTTCTACTGCAACAGAAGTTTCCTCCTGAGCCTGCTCGGAGGGCAAAGGCGCCCCAGAACTGAGCAACTTGAGTTTGTCCAGCAAGACTTCATCCGCGGGCTCTTGCTCCTGACCGGACTGAGTTTGGCCGAACATGGTATTTATACTGTCGAGCGCCTGCAGAATGATGTCCATCAATTCAGAGCTGACGCTGCGCTTACCGGTACGCAACAAGTCGAAGGTGTTTTCTGCCTCGTGGCATACATCCACCATGGGGGCCAATCCCAGGAATCCGGCACCGCCTTTGACCGTGTGAAATCCCCTGAAGATGGCGTTGAGCAGATCCGTATCTTCCGGATTGTTTTCCAGAGACACCAACTGTTCCTGCAACAGCTCTAGGATCTCGCCTGCTTCAATTAAAAAATCCTGGAGTATCTCTTCATCAACATCAAAGGCCATTAAATTGACTCCTATTAGAAACCCAGACTCGAAAGCAGATCATCTACTTCATCCTGACCGTTCACCACGTCTTCGCGTTGCTCTGCGTTCAGGATAGGCCCTTCTGCCTCTATGCTCTTCTCTTCCTTGCCGCGAATTTCATCCAGCGGCTGCTCACCGAATACTGTCAGCATAGAAACCAAACTGTTTTCGACTTCCCGAACCAGTTCTATGACCCGGCGAATCATCTGTCCGGTCAAGTCCTGAAAATCCTGGGCCATCAGAATCTGATTCAGCAATTCCCGCAGGCGACAGGCATCGGCTTCGCTCTGCTGCATAAAGTGCTGTACGTCATGACACAAGCTCTTGAATTCATGCAAGGCCAGATCGCGGCGCATCAACTTGTCCCAGGCGGGCTTAACATTTTGCAGGTTGGTACTCAGAGCATCCGACAGCGGCAGACATTCCTCAACCGCGTCCATGGTCTTGTTGGCGGCTTGCTCTGTCATATCTATGACATAAGTCAGTCGTTCTTTGGCATCGGGAATATCAGTATTGGCAAGCTCAATAAGCCGGCTATCCACTTGAAAATCCACCAAGGCGCTATGCAACTGGCGGGTCAACTTGCCAACTTCATCAAACAGATCCCGTTGCAGGGGAGCCGCCAGTTCCCGAAGTAATTCATCGGCCTTTTCCTGCTCGCCCTGACTGAGCAAGGCCACTAATTCCTGCGCCTGCTCCAGTGTCACCAGCCCGGATGTCTCTGCTTTCATCGCATCACCCCACTCAACCGAGCCGTTCGAAGATCTTATCCAACTTCTCTTTCAGCGTAGCGGCAGTAAAAGGTTTAACGACATAACCATTCACACCGGCCTGAGCAGCCGCGATGATCTGTTCGCGTTTTGCTTCGGCTGTCACCATCAATACAGGGATATGCTTGAGGTGCTCATCGGCGCGAATCGCCTTGAGCAGGTCAATCCCCTGCATACCTGGCATGTTCCAGTCGGTTACGACGAAATCAAAATCGCCCTTTTGCAGCATAGGCAGGGCTGTTGAACCGTCGTCTGCTTCCTGGGTGTTGTTGAACCCCAGGTCTCGCAACAAGTTCTTAATGATCCGTCTCATCGTTGAAAAGTCATCAACGATAAGAATCTTCATATTCTTGTCCAAGGTTTCCTCCGGTGAGCTGACATACTTAAAAGTTGCTCAATCATTAATTACGCTTGTGTCCAGTGCTTGAGTTTGGCTTTCAGCCTCAGCATGGCCTGACTATGGATCTGGCTCACCCTGGACTCACTTACCTCAAGAATGGCACCAATCTCTTTTAAATTCAGTGCTTCATCATAATATAGCGACAAAACCAAGGCATCGCGCTCTGGCAAGCGCTTAATTGCATCGGTCAAGGCTGATTGGAATTGGCTTTGGGCCAGATCCTCAAAAGTGTCGTCGGCCGGCATATCTTCCGACACCAGTACATCGGGCGCTACCCCCAGGTCTTCTATCCCTATGATTTTGCCGGTAGAAACATCATTGAGAATATGATGGTATTCATCCAGCGACATATCCAGTCGCTCGGCAATTTCACTATCACGGGCATCCCGGCCCAGCTCCTGTTCGAGCTCATCCATCACCTGAGCTACACGCCGGTTGTTGCGATGAACCGAGCGTGGCACCCAGTCGCCACGGCGTATTTCATCTATCATGGCGCCACGTATGCGGATCCCGGCAAAGGTTTCAAACTTGGCACCTTTGCTGCCATCAAATTTGGATGAAGCTTCCAGCAGTCCCATCATGCCGGCCTGCAGCAGGTCATCGAGCTGAACCGATGCAGGCAGACGCGCGAGCAGGTGATGGGCTATTCGTTTTACCAACGGTGCATATTGCTCAACGATCTGTGTCTTATCGTTTAAACCTGAGTATGCAGCCGCTTTATTCACTCGCACCTTCCTCCTGGTATTCAGTTCTTTGTACCAAACGTTCGACAAAGAACTCGAGGTGGCCTCCCGGTTGCTGAGGTATAGGCCAGCTCATAATCTTGTTGGCCAGCCCATGGTAGGCGATGCTGGCCGGAGATTTGGGATAAGCTTCCACTATCAGTTTCTGCTTTCGCACCGACTTGCGCAGGTTCTCATCGAACGGAATAGTTGCTACAAGTTCCAGTGCCACATCCAAAAATCTGTCGGTTACTTTACTGAGCTTAGCAAATAACTCCATACCTTCCCGCAAACTACGTACCATATTTGCGACAATTTTGAAGCGGAACACACCATGCTCACGACTGAGTATCTTAATCAGTGCATAAGCATCGGTAATTGAGGTAGGTTCATCACAGACCACCACGAGTACATCCTGTGATGCACGAGAGAAGCTGAGTACCATATCTGAGATCCCGGCAGCCGTATCGACTACCAAAATATCAAACTGGGTTTTCATTTCGCTGAAGGCGCGGATAAGACCTGCGTGTTGGGCTGCAGTCAACTCGACCATGGCCTGGGTGCCCGAGGTGGCGGGAATAATGCCAATTCCTTTTGGGCCACGAACAATAATATCATCGAGTTCAGACTCACCCGAGAGCACATGGGATAAGTTACGTTCGGCGCGCAGCCCGAGCATCACATCCACGTTGGCCAACCCAAGGTCAGCATCCAATACCAGGACGCGTTTGCCTTTCTCTGCCAGAGCAACCGCAGTATTGATGGAGACGCTGGTTTTACCCACCCCACCCTTGCCTCCGGTCACGGCAATCACTTTTACTTTTTCGTTATTTGGTTGATTCATCATTCGTAAACCGCTCGCTTGGTCCCGGGTCATAGCTTTACTCAAATGCATAGGTCATCTCTTCTGACCTGGCTTTATTATTAAAATGGCTTGCTTCTGTCTTGTTCAATACGGCCAATGCCTGCTTGGCCAAGGTCAGGGTATCGGCTACCTGCATATCCTCAGGAACCCTTTGACCGTCAGTAATATAACTTAATGATAACCCACTTTGGATCAACACGCTCAGCGCGGCGCCCAAAGAGACGGACTCATCAAGTTTAGTTAAAACCGCCCCTGCGAGATCAATTCGCTGGAAATGACTTACCGCCTCTTCAAGCACCCGGCGTTGACCGGTTGCCGAGAGCACCAGATAGCTACGAATAGGCAAACGGGTATTGGCGGCAAGGTTATCCAGTTGTTGGTACAGGCGCATATCCCTTTGTCCCATACCTGCGGTATCTATCAAAACCAGTTTCCGGCTACGGAACTGATACAGTATCTGCTCCAACTCATTGAGATCATGAGCTTGCTTCACCGGACATCCCATTATTTTGCCATAAGTTGCCAATTGCTCAAAGGCTCCGATGCGATAATGGTCCATGGTGACCAACAATACAGAATCCGGGCCATGATGGGCAATGAAACGGGCCGCAAGTTTGGCCAATGTTGTGGTTTTACCAACACCGGTAGGACCGACCAACGCGACAATGCCGCTCTGACGCATTAAATCATCACCTTGATTATCAAGCAGGTTTGCCAGACTTTGGGGCAAGGCACGGCCAAGTTCAGCGCTTTGATAGTGCTGGCTTAAAGATGCCAGGCGCTCGGCAACATCAGGGGAGAACTCGGCTTCCAGTAATTTACGCTTCAACATGGCACCGACAGGATCTGTACGGCTGCGCTGATCCGACATCAAACTGGAAAGCTGATGGGTCAACAAACCACGCAGGGAAGCCAGCTCTTCACGCATGGCTTCCATCTCTTGCTGTTGCTTGGCGCTGTTGCCCTTGCTTGCCCGCTCAGGCGTTTTTTCACGCAGCTGTGGCGCTGGCTTGTGCTCTTCAGCAAGCCCTTTGGCCCAAGCAGGCATATCCAAATCTTTGGCGCTGTTTTGCTGCCCCAACTGTTCATTCAAACGGCTCTGTTGCCGCTCAAGCAGAGCTTGCAGAGAATCGGCAACAGGCTCCGGGTTGGTCTTACTATTGCTGCGCACATGACCACTGCCGAGGGAGACTTTGTCCTCACCCAGCTCCATAAAAGGCGATGCGGTTGGCGCCGCAGCGGGCTTGGGAGAGTCGTAGTCAACCGCCGCCACTATCTCTATGCCGCCGGTAACCTTCTTGTTGGACATGATTACGGCATCAGCCCCCAGAGTCTCTTTCACCTGAGCCAGCGCAGCACGCATATCTTTGGCAAAAAAACGTTTAATCTTCACTTTCGGTTACCCCTGTTGGCCAACGGCTGACACTATGCGTATCTGTTTCTCATCGGGAACCTCCTGATAGGAGATCACCCGCAGATTGGGAATAGTGTGCTTAACAAAACGTGACAGAGTAGAACGCAGCATGCCGGATGTCAGCAATATGGCGGGCTGACCTACCATTTCCTGCTTCTGGGCCGCTCCGGCCAGTGACTGCTGCATACGCTCTGCCAGTCCCGGCTCGATATTCGGACCTTCGCCCCCTGTCGCCTGCATTGACTGATGCAACATCTGTTCCAACTCTGGCGCCAAAGTTATGACGGGGATTTCCGGCTCAGGACCGGCTATCTCCTGCACTATCATGCGTTTAAGGGCAATACGTACCGCGGCGGTCAACACCTCGGTATCATTGCTCTTGGGACCGTACTCCAGCAGGGTTTGGACTATGGTGCGCAGATCCCGAATCGATACCCCCTCGTTGAGCAGGTTCTGCATCACCTTAACCACATTACCCAGGGTCATCACATCGGGAATAAAGCCATCGACCAACTTGGGCGAATGCTTGGCCAGCATATCCAGCAACTGTTGCACTTCTTCGTAGCCCAGCAGTTTGGAGGCGTTGTTGGTCAGAAGTTGGCTGAGATGAGTGGCCACCACTGTGGCGGCATCCACAACCGTGTAGCCCAGAGTCTGGGCATGCTCTCTGAGCTCGGGGGCAATCCATACCGCATCCAGACCAAAGGCGGGATCCTTGGTTTCAATACCATCCAGCTTACCGAATACCTGTCCCGGGTTAATTGCCAGTTCACAATCGTGGCGTACTTCGGCTTCACCACTTGCCACCCCCATCAAAGAGATGCGATAGGCATTGGGAGAAAGGTCGAGGTTGTCGCGGATATGTACTGCCGGCACCAGGAAACCCAGTTCCTGAGACAGCTTCTTGCGCACCCCTTTGATACGGCCAAGAAGCTCGCCGCCCTGACCTTTATCCACCAAAGGAATAAGTCGATAACCCACCTCCAAACCAATGGTGTCCACATGACGTACATCGTCCCAACTGAGTTCTTTGGGTTCGTTGAGGCTCTTCTCGGTGGGCCCTTTCTTGGCGAGCTCCAGCGCCTGTTGTTTGTTCTTTTCATTACGTTTGTAGATAAAGAAGGCGCCCACTGAGGCCAATAAGGCAAAGGTTAAAAACGCCAGATGTGGCATGCCGGGCACTATACCCATCACAAAGAGTACCGCAGAAGCGATGAGCAATGATTTGGGGTTGTCAAACATCTGCTGCACGACCTGTTGTCCCATATCGCCGGACTCATTCTGACGGGTCACCATCAGCGCGGCAGCGATGGACAACAACAGCCCGGGTATCTGCGCTACCAGGCCGTCACCTATGGTCAGCAGGGTGTAAATCTCTACCGCTTGGGAAAAGCTCAGTCCGTGCTGAACTATCCCTATGATGAAGCCACCCAAGATATTGATCACCAAGATCAAAATACCGGCAATCGCATCCCCTTTCACAAACTTGGAGGCACCGTCCATAGAGCCGTAGAAGTCGGCCTCACGAGTGACTTCTTCCCGGCGTACCCTGGCCTGCTCCTGATTGAGGATCCCGGCATTGAGGTCGGCATCAATCGCCATCTGTTTACCCGGCATGGCGTCCAAGGTAAAGCGGGCACTCACTTCCGAAATACGCCCGGCACCCTTGGTTACCACGGCAAAGTTGATGATAATCAGAATGAGGAACACCACCAGACCTACGGCATAATTACCGCCGATCACCACAGAGCCGAAGGCCTCAATCACTTTACCGGCAGCATCACCGCCGTTATGACCTTCGAGCAATACCACCCGGGTAGAAGCGACGTTAAGCGCCAGTCTGAGCAGAGTGGCTACCAGCAAAACGGTCGGGAAAGCAGCAAAATCCAGTGGCCTTTGGGTGTAAACAGCCACCAACAGCACCACCAGCGCCAAGGCGATATTGAAGGAAAACAGGATATCCAGCAGAAAGGCCGGCATAGGCAAAACTATCATGGCCAGCGTCGCCAGGACCAGAAGCGGCGTGCCTACGCCCTTGAAGTTTGCCGGTTTTACTTGCCTCAGTTGCCCGAGCGTCGCTTTAACATCCATTCACTATCAGCCTGAAGTTTGACACTTAGACCAAGTTCAGCAAGTTTCGCGCCAAGTTAGCCTCAATACTGCTTGTATTCATCCGGGATGGGTTGATTGAGGGGGATAGGTTTGGGCCGAGTGCCCTTGCCTTTTTGATATTGCCTGAGCTGGAACACATAGGCGAGTACTTGGGCTACAGCGGTGAAAAGGCCTTCGGGGATCTGCTGATTGAGCTTGGTGGTATGGTAAATCGCCCGCGCCAGAGGCGGCGCCGATACTATGGCAACCTGGTGCTCTCTGGCAATTTCACGAATTTTAAAGGCCACATCGTCGACGCCCTTGGCAAGCACAAAGGGCGCAGGTGACTTGTCTACATCGTACTTTATCGCTACCGCGAAGTGCTCGGGGTTAACCACTATCACATCGGCCTTGGGCACTTCACTCATCATCCGCCGCTGGGCCATCTCCCTTTGCAACTGACGAATACGGCCTTTGACCTCGGGCTTTCCTTCGGTGTCCTTGTACTCGTCTTTGACTTCCTGCTTGGTCATCCGCAATTGCTTGGCGTGGTTCCAAATTTGAAACGGCACGTCAATGACCACTATCACCAGGGTGGACGCACTCAGTAGAATAAACATCCATACCAAGAGATCCAATGCATGGCGTATGTTGCCCGGCAGGTGATCCTGCGACAATCTGAGAATATCTTCAAAGTAGAAGCTCAGCAGCAGATAGGCTGACAGTGCCACAACGGAAAACTTGGCGATCCCCTTGGCCAGCTCCACCAGCGCCTGTACCCCGAACATCCTTTTAAAGCCGGTCATAGGGTTCATCTTACTGCCCTTGGGCATAAATGCCTGGGTCGAAAAACTGATACCGCCAAGAACAATATTACCGACAAAGGCCACGAAACCGAGAAACAGAATAAAACCGGCCATAGGCCAACCCAGCTCGGCGGCAACTATACCCCAGACATTGAACATGCTGTTGGTATCGAATATCTGATCCCGTTCCATGGAGAAGATACGGCTCATGACAGAGGCCAGACTGGCGGCCAGACTTGGCCCCAGCATGGCAAAACCCAGGGCTGCGGCCAACAATACCGCCGAGGTACCCAACTCTTTTGACCTTGCAACCTGCCCCTTCTCTCTGGCCTGTTGCAAGCGCCTGGAGGTTGCTTCCTCGCTTTTTTCCTGTCCGTCTTCGTTCTCTGCCATCAGGGGACTCCATCCAGATTACAGGTCAGCTCCAGCATGTCACACAGCAACAGCTGCGCCGCATGCCAAACCTCATCGAAGTGAGCCATCACAGGCCCCAGTGTCAACCAAAGAATAATCAGGCCACCTATCATGGTAACGGGAAAACCTATGGCAAAAATGTTCAGTTGGGGCGCCGCCCGGGTCATCACCCCGAAAGAGAGGTTAACGGTAAGCAGTGCGATAATGGCCGAGATAGACATGGTCAACGCGGCGCCGAACATATAACTGCCCCACTCAGCCAGGGTGCGATAGTTGGCAATTTTGATCCCTTCGCTGGATACCGGCAAGGTTTCAAAGCTTGCCACCAGCATACGTATCATCACCAGGTGGCCATCGACCGCCAGGAAGATCATGGTGGTCAGCAGCAAAAAGAAATTACCTATCACAGGCGTCTGCTGCCCTGAGCTGGGATCCACCATGGAAGCAAAGCCCAAACTGGTTTGCATGCCGATTATCTGCCCGGTCAGCACAAAGGTTTGCATAATGAGCAAGGTAACAAACCCCATGGCGGTACCGATAAGAATCTGTTGAGTAGTAATAAATACTGCTGCGAGAGAGAAAAGATCCACCCCGGGCATGGGCGGCAAGACAGGCGCTATTGCCACAGTCAGGGCCAGCGCCAGCAACAAACGGACTCTGGCAGGCGTGGTATTGGCGCCGAAAACCGCCATCACCATCAACATGCTGGCCACCCGAAACAATGGCCAGAGGTAGGCGGCCAGAGTTTGTTGGATGCTGTCGAACAGTATCTCCATGGCTCAGCCCACCACTTGCGGGATCCTGTGAACCATCTCGATAAAGAAATCCATCATGGTGCGCACCAGCCAATGACCGATAAACATCAGTGCAAACAGGGTCATCAAGAGCCTGGGCAGAAAACTCAGAGTCTGTTCGTTAATGGAAGTAGCCGCCTGAAACACTGCCACAATCAAGCCTATAATCAACCCGGGCACCACTATGGCCGAAACCATCATCACGATCACCGCCAGGGCTTCGCGGAAAATGTCGATCAGTGACTCGGGGGTCATCTGCGCCTCCTATAAACCGAAGCTGCCGGCGAGAGTGCCCATCACCAGGGTCCAGCCATCAACCAGTACAAACAGCATGATCTTGAACGGCAAGGAAACAATCATGGGGGATAACATCATCATACCCATGGCCATCAGAATACTGGCCACCACCAAATCCAGCACCAGAAAAGGCACAAACAGCATAAAACCTATCTGGAATGCGGTCTTGAGCTCACTGGTGATAAAGGCCGGGATCACCACTGTCATGGGAGCATCTTCAGGGTTGTTGATGTTCTGGTAGCCGGAGATCTCAATAAAGGAGTTGAGATCCGTGGTGCGGGTTTGTGACAACATAAACTTTTTCAGCGGCGATTGTCCGGCATCGAATGCTTGCTGCAAGGTCATGCTGTCATTCATGTACGGCTGCACCGCGTCATCATAGATGCGGTCAAACACAGGCGCCATGATAAAGAAGGTCATAAACAGGCTCATACCGATAAGAACCTGATTGGAAGGGGTTTGTTGCAGGCCTATAGCCTGCCGCAGGATAGACAAGACCACTATGATACGGGTGAAAGAGGTCAGCATGATCACCATGGCCGGCAGGAAACTCATGGCGGTCATCAGCAGCAGGATCTGCATGGTCACCGAATACTGAGTCGAGCCATCCGGCCCGGTAGTCACGGTTACCGCCGGAAACAGCGAATCCTGAGCCTGGGCAAAGCCCGGCAGCAGCATCAGAGGTAATAGCAGCAGTGGCCAATATTTCATGATGGTTTCACCCTGGCCTGCCTGAGCTTGGCGGCGAAGCTCTCATTGTCTATGGTCACCGGCCGCTCCAGCTTATCTACCAAAGAGACTTGCGCCGCAGTGACTCCCAGCAGGTATTGCTGCCCATCCAGTTCCACCAATACCAGCTTCTCTTTCTGCCCAAGCGGGGTAACTGCCAGCGTCTTGATCGCCGATTGGCTGCCCGGCACCAGATTGAGGCGTTTCACCAGATAGGCCAGCACAAAAATCAACGCCAGCACCAGAATAAGCCCGCCCATCATGCTGGCCATGGTCGCCAGGCTGCTGCCACCGTCGTGAGTCAAGGCGGTTGCCGCCTGGGTCGTCGTTTGAGTCATGGCCACCGGCTTATTTGAGTTTCTTGATACGTTCGGTCTGGCTTATCACATCCGTCAGACGAATACCGAACTTGTCGTTGACCACTACCACTTCGCCGTGGGCAATCAAGGTGCCATTGACCATCACATCCAGAGGTTCACCGGCGACTCTATCCAGCTCCACTACCGAGCCCTGGTTGAGCTGCAACAGATTGCGGATACTGATAAAACTGCGCCCCACCTCCATGGAGATAGTCACGGGGATATCCAAAATGGTATCCAGTTTGGCGGCTTCCTCTTCAGACAAGGGTTTGGCATCGCTCTTGAGCTCATCCAAATCAACCGCCTTGGCCTCCTCTTCAGCCTGCTCGGCCATGGCGGCAGCCCAATCGTCCATCTCTTCAGTACTCATTCTCTATCACCTTATATATCCGAGATATCCTTGGATTTACCCTTGCGGGTTACCAGCTGCAGTTCGGTCTTGACCGTTTCCGGACGCGGGATCTTGTCGCAGATCTTCAGCGCCAGGTTTTCCCTTACCCGCCCCAGCTTACATCTGTAGGTAGGCAAGTCCTCAATCTTCATCACTATATGCTCAGGCAACTCAACCGGGATCACATCACCGGCCTTGAACTCCATTACTTCCCTGAGAGTCATCTCTTTTTCAAGCAGACGTGCATCCAGCCCCACTTCGACATCCATGATCTCGTCTTTCAGCGCCTGAGACCAGCGCATATCGGTATCTTGCTTATCGCTTTGAACCCCGGCGTCCAGCAGTTCCCGGATGGGTTCAATCATAGAATAGGGCATGGTAATGTGAAAATCGCCACCGCCGCCGTCCACTTCAATATGGAAAGAGTTGACCACTACCACTTCGGTCGGGCTGACAATGTTGGCCATCGCCGGGTTAACTTCTGAATCCAGATAGTCGAATTCGACATCCATCACAGGCGCCCAGGCATCTTTGTAATCTTCAAAGATAATCTTCAGCAACAGCTGTACTATGCGCCGCTCTGTCGGGGTAAATTCCCGCCCTTCGATCTTGGCATGGAAGCGACCATCGCCACCAAAGAAGTTATCCACCAGAATAAACACCAATCTGGCTTCCATGGTAATCAGCGCCGTCCCCTTGAGTGGACTGAAGCGCACCATATTCAAACTGGTGGGCACAAACAGAGTGTGCACATACTCACCAAACTTGAGCATTTGCACGCCGTTAATGGAGACTTCGGCTGCCCGGCGCATCATGTTGAACATGCTGATCCGCAGGTGACGGGCAAAGCGCTCGTTGACAATTTCCAGGGTCGGCATCCGGCCACGGACGATACGATCCTGTGAAGAAAAGTCATAGGATTGGGCGTCGTGTCCCGACTCCTGGGCATCCTCTTCTTCGACGTCGTCCACGCCATGAAGCAGCGCATCAATTTCGTCTTGGCTTAATAAATCACTCACGATATTGCCTTCGCCTCTTGTCCCTGTTACTGCATCACAAAGCCGGTGAACAGCACTTTCTCAACGACTTTACGGCCGGTAACCGGTTGCAGTGTGTTTTGTACATTGAGCAGCGCTAACTGTCTGAGCTCATCCTTGCCTGCCTGGCTGCTGAGCTTTTCAACATCGGCACCGCTGAAAGTGGTCAGCAGTGCATCTTCAATCAAGGGAATATGCTTCTTGAGAGTGACATCGTCGTCACTGCCACGCACCATGAGCTGTACCTTTATCTCCACCAGCCTGGAACGGTTGGCCCCCGGCAGATTGAACAGAAATGGTCTGGGCATGGCCACATAGAAGGCTTCCCTGCTGTTATTGGCCTGAGCTTCTTCGGTTACCTGCTCACCTTCGGCCGCATCGACCGCAGTGTCATCTGAACCGCCCAGGAAAAACCACAAGCCAGCACCGACCAGCAGCAACACCACCAAACCAATGCCGCCGAAGATAAAGAGTTTCTTTTTGCTTTTGGGCGCCGGCGCCTCTTGCAGCTCAAGCTCTTCTTGCTCTGCCATTCTCTACCCTTTCCCTTAATCAACCGCAATGCCCGCGGAAAAATACCATCCCTATAGGTTACCTGCTCAGGCGTAATAATCTATACCCGAGCCATAACTTGTTGTGTGATTTGTGCTTTGTGCCGTTTCTTCGGCGGAAATTTCACCATTGGCACCCTCTTGGGCAAAACCACCGCCATTGCCACCTTGCTGCTCGCCTTGCTCCCGACCACCTTGAGAGATGTGGCTATCGGCCAGGTTCATTCCCTGCTCCTGCAGCATTTCTCTCAATCTGGGCATGGCCTGTTCCAGCATATCCCGGGTTTGTGGTTGGGTGACATGGAACTGCACCTGAGTCTGATCACCATGCACCTGAACCCTGACCATCATGGCTCCAAGCTCTGGTGGGTCGAGACGAATCTCAGCCTGCTGCACGCCATTACTGACCATGGTAATCAACTGCTGCCGCATCACGGGGGCAAAACGCTGCACCATATCGGCGGTTTGCAGTGATTGCTCTATTCCCTGCCTCAATGACAGTTGATATTGGGCCATCTCTCCCCTCTGGGGAGTCTGCAATCCTTGTTGATGCAGCTGTTGCTGAAATGGGCTGATATCTGTCTGGGTTGATGCCGCATCGCCCTTGAGCGCCTGATGTATGGCGTCACTCACAGGGCTTCGTACCTCGGCAGCAGTCTGAGTACCTTTCACCTCAGCCTTAAGTAAGCTGGCGAGAACATCCTTGGCCGTAGCTTTGTCACTCTTGCCGTCAGCGCCAACAGACGTTGCCGCCGCGGCCACCGCAGCCCCCAAGTTGCCGGCAGTATCTGTCTTGGCCTTCTCGGCAATTGCGCTTTGCGCCAAGATCTTGTCACTCTTTTCCTCAGCGGCATTGAGCACAGCTTCACGAACCACAGCAGCCATACCATCCTGAGTCGCCGCCTTACGCGCTGACTTATCAGCATCCGGCCAACCCATTTGTTGCTCGCCTTCCTGAGACTTGGCCTTTTCCGCTGTTGCAGCCGCCTTGTCGAGAGCCAGCAAAGGAGCATCTATAGTTTCATCCTCTGCTTTGCTATCGCCTTTGCTTGCCGCTTTCTCATCAGTATCGGCCAGTTTGGCACTGTCTTGTTCACTCTCGTCGCCTTCGTCAGCGGCAATCACCTCTGCGCCTTCCAGACTATCTGTCACTACCATGCCAAGCTCGGCACTCCCCTGCTTGAGGTTTTCCAAGAGCTTCATCTGCTCTTCGGGAGACATGGCCTTGATCTCATCTTCTTTGAGCCCGGTGAGAGCGGCAATCTGTTTCAGCAGGCTCACCTCATCCACTTCGGTGACTATGGTGCCGTCTTCAGACGGCAATTTCTTGCCCATGGCTATTTGCCCCAGAATAAGCGAGACATCGACGGCCTGCTCAGCTTGGGCACCTTCTCTGATAAGACTGCCACCGGTAAATCCCGGCTTGGCGCCTTGCGAGTCGAACGAGAACTTAGCCTGCGCCTGTTGATAAGCGGCGAAAAAAGCTTCGTTATCAGTAGATTGTAGTGCATCTGTGGCAGAAACTCCCTTGCCGCCCGCATTGCCGATCAGGATATTGGATAACTGCTGCATGCCTTCCTCCAGCACCTAGGCCCTCAATAGATAAAGATAGGCCGAGTCAGAATTAATGTCTCTGTCTCAAACAAAGCAAAATTCACGCCAATAAAAAATATAGAATGAATATTAAGGAATTGTCCGGGAATGGATGTCGGAATGGGCTCAATGGTTGAGCTTGCGACGGAAAAACTGCTGGGAAGCAAACTCATCGATGAGTTTCTGCTCCTGTTTGGCGGCTTTGGCTTCGGCCTGCAGGGCTTTTTTCTCCAACAACATCTCCACCGCCTTACGCTTTTGCTGCTTCTCCAGCCAATGTTGCTGTCTATAGGCCCGCTGCTTATCGGCCTCGGCGACCACGGCAAGTTGTTGCCCTATGGCATCATCTACCTGACGCACAAATCGATGAAACTGCTGGTAATAGGAGGCGCCAATGCTCTGCCCCTGCTGGGCATCGAGTTGCTTCATATAGTCGAGACGGTATTCCTGCAGCGCCTGCAGCTGAGATTTACGCCTCTGGCATTCCATTTGCGCGGCTTTAAGCTGCAATGCTGCCTGCTCTTCGGCTTCGACCGCCAGTTTCAACACTGTGTGCAAAGGATCGGGTTTCGCCATCTGTAGTATTATTCCTTAAAATTGCCTGCCTTACGGGCCTTAACCCGGCGCTCTATTGAGATCAGGCTCCCCTATTGTCACTGCATTTTTGTCGAGCACGCAAACTCCCGCACTGAATGGCATTACACCTTACATTGGGCAGCAAGCTGCCCCAACATTTGCTGGCAATCGCTGAAACTAATGGCATCGCGCATCCCCTGCCGCAAAAAGGCGTTCATGGCGGGTTGCAGGCGTATGGCGTTGTCGATACGCGGATCCGAGCCTTGGGAATAGGCACCAATGGAGATCAGATCCCGGTTTTGTTGATAGAGCGAATAAACCTGCTTGACGCGCCGCATCGCTTCCAGGTGCGCCTCGCTTATCACCATAGGTGCCACCCGACTGATCGAAGCTTCAATGTCTATCGCCGGATAATGCCCTGAGTCGGCCAAGGCCCGTGACAACACTATGTGACCGTCCAAAATGGCCCGCGAGGCATCGGCAATGGGATCTTGCTGATCGTCCCCTTCGGTAAGCACAGTATAGAAGGCAGTGATCGAGCCCTGCCCTTCACCGCCATTACCGGCGCGCTCCACCAAACGGGGCAACTTGGCAAATACTGAAGGCGGATACCCCTTGGTTGCCGGCGGCTCACCGACCGCCAGGGCGATTTCCCGCTGCGCCTGGGCGTAACGGGTCAGGCTATCCATTAACAGCAGGACGTCATAGCCGAGATCGCGAAAATACTCGGCTATCCGAGTCGAGGTTTCGCAGGCGCGAAGGCGCATCAAGGGGGAGGTATCGGCCGGGGCGGCTATGACCACAGAGCGGGCCCGCCCCTCGGCGCCCAGGATCTCTTCGATAAACTCTTTCACCTCCCGGCCACGCTCCCCCACCAAGCCAACCACAATAATGTCGGCCGTAGTGCCGCGGGTCATCATGCCAAGGAGCACACTCTTACCCACGCCGGAGCCAGCAAAGAGCCCCATACGTTGGCCCTTGCCCACGGTAAGCATTGCGTTGATGGCTCTGACGCCTACATCGAGCGGTTCGGTAATCGCCCGTCTGGCCAAGGGATTGATTGCCGGGCTGTGGCGCGAGGCTTGTTCGTCTGTATGCAGGGCGCCCATACCATCGAGCGGCTGGCCATTACCGTCCAGCACCCGACCAAGAAGACTCAAACCGACGCTGAGCCCGGTTTGCTCACCGAGCGGCATCACTTTGGCTCCGGGGAGCACGCCCCTGAGTTCTTCCACCGGCATCAGATACAATAGCTCATCGTCAAAACCTATCACCTCGGCAATAAGCTTACCCGCCATGGTATCTATGGCACAGAGACTGCCGACCGGCGCCCGGCAACCACTGGCTTCCAATGTCAGGCCAACCACCCGCACCAACTGGCCGCTGGCAACCGCTTGAAACGGCGCCTGCTTTTCGGCCAAGTGTTTGAGTTCACTCAGCAGTTGGCTTCGGCGCTGCTGCATCATGAGTGTCTCCTTCGCTGGGCTGTTCGCCCTCTTGGCTTGCGGTCTCGGCCTTGTCGGTCACTGCGGCTGTTTGTTCATCTGCAAGCGTTTGCTCCTGCTCGCTGTCCTGTGGCGGTGGGCTTGGCCTATCGTCTATTGCGGCCTGCTGCTGGGCGGCCTTTTTCGCCAACATGGATTGTTCGGCTTCAAGATTGGCAAACACCCCTTCCAAACGGGTTTCCAGACGCATATCCACTTGCGAGCGTTGGCTGTCCACCACACAATCGCCACGATTGAGGCCGGGATCGGCTTCCAGTGTCCAGCGGTTACGTGTCAGTTGCTCTTCACCGTAGAGCTCGCTGACCAAAGCCATATCTTCCGGGTGCAAACGCAGATTCACTTTCTGCTCTTTGAGTGGCAGGGCATCTATCCCTTGCCTGAGCGCCGCCAGTATATGTTCCGGGTGGGTCTTCAGCTCATGGGCTATGAGGTTGCGCGCCAAAGTGCCGACCAAGGTCAGTAACGATTCTTCTATCTGGGTATCCAGCAGCGCCAGCGGCGCCTCGAACTGAGCAAGCAAGGCATCGAAACGCTCTATCATGGCGGCGGCCTGTTGCAAGCCTTCTTCCCGGCCTTGCTCAAGCCCCTGGGCAAAACCTTCACTGTGCCCCTGTTCCAAGCCCTGAAGACGGCCTTCCTCCAGGCCTTTGGCCAGCCCTTGTTCCTTGCCTTCGGCAAAACCTTCCTGCTCGGCTTGCTCGCGGATAGATTCGATTTCAGCCAAAGTCGGTGGTGATACAGCCTCTTCGGCGGCCTTGGGCTCTATGCGTCCAGGCTTATAGCCAAACAGATTACTCGGCTTAAGCGGCATGGCGTCACCCACATCGGGCAACTGCCAATTAACAAACTCGTCCGCTTCATCCGGCGGCAAAATGTTGTGGGACACCTTTTTGTCTGTCATTCAAACTCGCCTGTCAGAGGAATTCTTCACTGCCGCCGCCGCCGAGCATAATCTCTCCGGCATCGGACAAGCGACGGGCGATGGACAATATCTCTTTCTGGGCCACTTCCACTTCGCTGATACGAATTGGCCCCATGGCCTCGAGATCGTCACGCAGCAATTCGGCGGCACGTTTGGACATATTGCCGAGGATCTTCTCCTTCAGTGGCTCGTCGGCGCCCTTGAGCGCCTTCATCAGTACATCCTGCTGCACTTCCCGAAGCAGCGTCTGAATGCCACGGTCGTCGACATCGATCAGGTTTTCGAACACGAACATCAAGTCCTGGATCTGCTGCGCCATCTCTTCGTCGGACTCGCGCAGAGTTTCCATCAGTTGGCTCTCCACCCCGGTATCCAGGTAGTTCATAATGTTGGCAGCGGCCTTCAAGCCACCCATCTTGGCGGCCTGGGCGCCACCCTGACCGGCAAACTGTTTCTCCATGATGTCGTTCAGCTCCTGCAGTGCTGCAGGTTGCACCTCTTCGAGGTTGGCGATACGCATCATCAAATCGAGACGGGTGTTTTCCGGGAACTGGGCAAAGATTTCCGCCGCCTGATCCGGTTCAAGATAGGACAAAACAATGGTTTGGATCTGCGGGTGTTCGTTCTGGATAATAGTCGCCACCTGTCTGGCGTCCATCCACTTGAGCGAGTCGAGGCCTTTGGCGCCGCTGCCCATGACAATCTGCTCGATAAGGTTACCGGCCTTGTCTTCACCCAATGCGGTAGTCAGTGCCTTACGCACAAACTCTTCGCTGTTAAAGCCTATGGAGGAGTATTTCTGGATATCATCCAGAAATAGCTTGTGAACCGCAACCACCTTCTCCTGGCCGAACTCCTGCATGGCCGCCATGGCCATACCCACCTTTTGAACCTGTTTGGGTTCCAAGTGTTTGAGAATAGAGGCCGCATCGGCTTCACTGAGACTCAGCAACAAAATGGCGGTCTTCTCAATCCCGTTGAGATTCTTGACGTCGAAGCCGCTCTCGGCTGGTTTATCCGCTTTTTTTTCAGGCATCTTCTTGCAACCAGTTCTTCACCACTTGGGTGGACAGTTCAGGTTCATTGGCCACCAGAGCACGTATGGCCTTAATCATATCATCATCTTTGTGCAGATCCGGTATCAGAATCGAACCGTCATCGGCATAGCTGTATTCACTTTCAGGGCGGTTGAGCATACCCAGGGTGTCGGCAGCGTACTGATCTTCAATATCTGCCAGCTCGTGCCCCAGCGCAGGTTCGTCCGGCATATTCTGGCCATCGGGATAGATGAGGCGTTTGAGCATGGGACGCACCACGAACAGGATAAGCACCAAAATCACCAAGGCACCTATGCCGAGTTTCATCGCCCGCCAGAACCAGGGCTGCTCCCACAGAGGTGGCTCAGGCAGGTCTTCAACCAGCTGATCCATAAAGGGCACAGTCACCACTTCTATCATGTCACCCCTTTGGCTGCTGAAGCCAACGGCGCCTTCCAGCAAGCGACGGATATTGGCCATCTCTTCACCTGTGCGAGGCACTCTGGCGACCTGACCATTTTCACCGGCAGCACCTGCCTTGTAGTCGACCGCCACTGAGACACTGACCCGGCGTACCACACCTATCTGCTGACGGGTATGGCTGATGGTGGTATCCAGCTCAAAATTACGGGTCGCTTCCCTATGGCTGTTGCCTGAAGTAACACTGCTGCTTTCTGCGGCATCGGCAGCGTTTTCAGGAATATTGGACTCCATCGGCGGCTGATTGGAAAGGGCTCCGGGGATGCCGCCACTGCTGCCACCAACGCTGTTGTTTTCCACTGTCATTTCACTGCGAAGTGATGGCAGATCCGGGTTGAAACGCTTGGCAGTTTGCTCGACCGCGGTGAAGTCCATGCTGACATCCACCTGGGAAGTGAAGTTTTCCGGACCGAGGATCGGCATTAGAATCGAGTCAATCTTGGTGCGGTATTCGTTTTCTTTTTGCTGCACCAGCTCAAGCTCGCGTCTGGCGCGGGCAGATACCCCATCCTGACTGCCTGAGTTTAGCAAGCGGCCGTTGGAGTCTGTCACTGTAACCCGGCTGGGTTCCATGCCATGAACCGCTGAGGCAACGATATCGACTATCGCATCAACTTCTTCCTGTCCCAAACCGCCCCTACGGGTATTGACCACCACTGTGGCACTGGGTTTGGCGCGATTGCGGGCGAACACATTTTCCTTCGGCAGCGCCAGGATCACCTTGGCACGGCTGACACTATTGAGCTCTTCAATCGCCCGCGCCAGGTTCATCTCCTGACTCTGCTTCAGCCTGGCCTGTTCCATCCGCTGACTGACACCAAAGCCGGAATCCTGGCTCAGATAATCCTTGGCCTCGGCACTGGAATCTATGCCGGCGCGGCTCAGCATCATCTTCACGTCCTGATACTTGTCTTCAGGCACAGTGATCACATCGACTTCAATCTTGTACGGTACCCGGTTCTTATCCAGCACATCGAGTACCTGCACCATCTCCTGGGTATCCATCTTGCCCAGTGGCCGATATTCTGGCTCCTGGGCCCAGATCATCACAAATACCGCCAGAGCCAGACAGATAGCCAATGCCAGGATCATGGTGATCTGCCGCAGCATATCCACTCCCCCGAGGGAGCCCAATACACCCGACTTGTTTTCCTGTTGGACCCCTTCCAGCGTTGTTCCACCGGCGGAAACATTGGATCCTGCTACTAATTCTGTGCTCACGGTGCGTTCCTGTTATCCGGGATCTGTGATGCAAGCATGCCTTAAACAGGCATGCTCATAATCTCTTTGTAGGCTTCGACCAGCTTGTTGCGCACCTGCACTGTGGCCTCGAATGCGACGCTGGCTTTCTCGCGGGCAATGACAGTGTCAGACAGAGACACTGTGGTGTCGCCCATCTCCAGCCGGGTGGCCAGATTGGATGATGTGCTTTGCAACTCACTGACATTGCCTACGGCCTGGGCCAGTAATTGGCCGAAATCAGTTCCTGTGGTATTGCCCACCTGGCGTACAGGCGAAGACTGAAATCCCGTTGGGGCAATTTCACCTTTAAGTGATTGCATTTCTTGCAATAAAGAATTGGCACCTATTTGCATCTTCTCACTCCTGTCGTCAGCGAATTGACGAAAAATCTGGGTTACCAGACTCTACGCAATTAGTTTGCCAAAAATGGAATAGTCAAAGTTAAGCTAAGTAAACGCCCTGAATTCACCCAGGGCCTGAAGAAAAACAATGGAATTGGAAAGCGGCCTAACGGCCGCTTTGGAGATGACTCAGGCGGGCACCTCTATGCCCATCTCGCGCATGCGCGCCATCTTGTATCTGAGAGTGCGGGCGCTGATCCCCAATTTCTCTGCCACCAGTTTGCGACTGCCCTGACACTGGGCCAGAGTCTCGAGAATAATCACATGCTCCTGAGCCTTGAGCTCATCACCGAGCGCTTCAGGCGTTTCCGGGGCCGTGGTCTCTCCCAGAGCAACATCCTGCAAATCGATAATAATATCGCCCGCTTCTATCTGCCCTTGACTCAAGATCAACGCCCGCTGGATCACATTATCCAGCTCACGGACATTCCCCGGCCAGCGGTGGGCCAACAAACGCCGCACTGCAGCATCGCTGAGAGCTGGAACCGGGTTAATCGCCGCGTTTTCAGCGTGACGTGCCAACAGATGTTTGGCCAATGGGATGATATCCGCCGGTCTTTGGTTCAGTGCCGGCCAGGCAAGCGGAAACACATTGATCCTGTAATAAAGGTCTTCGCGAAACTCGCCCTTGGCCACCATATCTTTTAGATCCCGGTTGGAGGTTGCCAGCACCCGGACATCGAGCTTGATGGTCTTGCGCCCCCCCAAACGTTCAACCTCGCGCTCCTGCAGTACCCGCAGCAGCTTGGCCTGCAATGCCAGCTCCATCTCGGAAATTTCATCGAGCAACAGGGTGCCGCCATGAGCCTGTTCAAACTTACCGGGGCAAGCCTGATAAGCCCCGGTAAAGGCGCCTTTCTCGTAGCCAAACAAGGTGGCTTCCAGCATATTTTCCGGGATGGCGGCACAGTTAATCGCCACAAAAGGCCCGTCAGGCCTTTGGCTGTGCTGATGAATGTAGCGAGCCAGCACTTCTTTACCCGAACCGCTGGGGCCACTTATCATCACAGAGGCTTCTGAGGCGGCCACCCGCTGCGCCAGTGCCAGCAAGGCCAGGCTCTTTTCATCGGCCACCACTGGGCCGCCGCTAACCACCTTGGGGCGTAAATAGCGACTCACCTGATTGAGCAATACCTGAGGGGCAAACGGCTTGGCGAGATAATCCACGGCCCCCAGCTTGATTGCGCTGACGGCATTGTCGATGGTGGCATAGGCTGTCATCAACAGGATCGGCAGCTGCGGATGTTGCTGACGCAGATAATCCAGCAGCCCCATACCGCCGATACCTTCCATCTGCACATCGCTTATCACCATATCAAAACGATTACCTTTCAAAGCGGTTATCGCTTCTTCGGCGCTGGCGACATCGACGCACTCATAACTGGCGAGCAGCAAGGTATCGAGCAGTGCTTCCCGAAGCGCGGCATCGTCTTCCACCAACAAAATTTTTGCTTCGCTCATGCCACGCCTCCTTGAGAGTCTGTCGTTAACGGGAATGTCAGCGTGACGGTACAACCTGCACCCAGCTTACAGCTGAGGTCCAATTTGCCGCCGTGGCTGCGCACCACTGACTGCACCACCGCCAGCCCAAGCCCTGTGCCCTGACGCTTGGTGGTGAAAAAAGGCTCCAGCACCTGCTTTTGCATCTTGCTGTCCAGGCCCTTGCCGTTATCTATCACATCGAGGCGCAGTGCCTGATCGCAGCTCAGGCGCAAAATGACTCTTTTGGCGCCGGCTTCCAGGCTATTGATCACCAGATTATTGATGGCAGAACTCAAGCCATGAAGATTGACCTGCATCTCGCTATCGCCTTCAATTTGCAGGCTCAATTCAACATTTTGCCTGGCAGCGATGGGCTCACAGTTGGCCATGACTTTTTCCAGCACCGTCGAGAACGGCACTCTATCGCAGGCTTCCTCTTGCTTACCTTTGGCAATCAACAACATATCATTGACCTGCTGCTCCAGCTCGGAAAGCCGGTCGAGTAATTTGCCCTGAAAACGCTCTCTGGAGCCGGCATCCAGCCTTGGACTGCCCAAGTTGGCGGCATAGAGTAAAGCGGCAGACAGAGGAGTGCGTATTTGATGCGCCAGAGTGGCTACCATTTTCCCGAGCGCAGACAAGCGTTCAAGGTGGGAAAGGTTTTGCTGCAACAGTCGGGTTTCGGTGAGATCGGTCAGCATAATCAGCTGCCCCTGCTCCGGGGTCAGAGGCGTAATCGCCAGCTTCACCCGGCGGCCATTACGCAGGGAGACTTCATGACCATCGTCTTTTTGCGGCGCGAAGGCGCGATTGATGATAGTCAGCCAGCGCTGGCCAACCAGAGGAACACCCAACAAAGATTCGGCAACCGGGTTGGCTTCACTGACCAAGCCGTCACCATTGAGGATAACGACGCCCGAAGGCATGGCCTGCAGAATATGCTCCATACGATTGGACATATTGGCGGCTTCCCTTACCGGGATCCATTCGCGGCCATGATGAGAGATGGTTTCGAGCTGAGCCAGTGGGCTTGCAGACATATTAACCCCGTCAAAAATACGATGCTGACAGGGTTAATGCAGAGTTTATGCCAATTTAAAAATCTAAATTATCAGTAGCTTAGTCTTTACTCATGCCGTATTTGCGCATTTTCTCCACCAAGGTGGTGCGGCGAATACCCAGCATTTCAGCGGCGCGGGCAACAACGTTGTCCTGCTGATCCAGCGCCTGACGTATCATATCGATTTCCAATTCGGCCAAGAGATCCTTGAGATTGACCCCTTCCGGAGGCAGCTCACTGGGGAAACGTGTCTCTGGCAAATCGACCGGCTCTTCGTCATTGAAGATCGATGCCAAGGCATCACGCTCCAGTTGCTCTTCACTGACCTCGACCGAATACTCGGGCACATCGATATGGCGATACTTAACCGGCAGGTCGTTAACATCGACCAGGCCGCCCGGATAGAGGATAGTCAACCTTTCTACCAGATTGGACAGCTCGCGGACATTGCCCGACCAGGCGTGTTCCTTGAGAGAGTCGATGGCGCGTTGGGTAAAGCGCACCCGTCCCTTGCCTTCGTTGAAGACCCGACTGACCAACTCCTGCAGCAGCAGCGGAATATCATCCCGACGCTCACACAGAGGTGGCATTTCGATGGGGAACACATTGAGGCGATAGAAGAGATCTTCGCGGAATTCACCGCCTTCAATCATGGTTTCCAGATCTCTGTGGGTCGCAGCTACCACTCGCACATCGGCGGTAATCGCCTTATTGCCACCCACACGTTCAAATACTCTTTCCTGCAACACCCGCAGCAGCTTGACCTGCATCTGCAGCGGCATATCACCTATCTCATCGAGGAACAGGGTGCCGCCTTCGGCCAGCTCAAAACGTCCCTTACGGGCACTGATAGCACCGGTAAAGGAGCCTTTCTCATGGCCAAACAGTTCACTTTCCAACAGCTCTGGTGGAATGGCACCGCAGTTGACCGGAATAAAAGGGCCATCGCGACGCTCTGAAAGATAATGAATATTACGGGCGACCACTTCCTTGCCGGTACCAGAGGGTCCGAGCACCAGCACAGTGGCATCAGATCCCGAAACCTGGTTAATCAGATGGCGCACATTGGCAATGCCGTCGCTGCGCCCTACCAGGCTGCGGAACAGCTTGGTCTGGTTGGCACTGGTTGGTACCTGTGGCCGCTTGACCTGACCGAAGACCTGGCAAAAATGCAACAGTTCAGTCAGTTGGGAATAGCTGAGAGGTTCTTCAATCTTGCCGAGTAGATTGGAAGGATTGGCATTGCTTTGCCCCAACAGCAACATAGGCTGCCATGGCAGTTTAAGCATCAGCGACTGCAGCGCCTCGTCCTCTATGCCGTCACTGACCAATATCATGGCCCGACATCGAGTTTCCGGAGATTGCGCGTCGATAGCCTCGGGAGCCACAACTTCCACTTGCTCACCAATAAACTCTAAAACACAAGATAAGCGACTGGTGCGCTCAGAGGGGTTTCCGACAAGTAAAATTCGTTGATCTGTATGCATCATTCAGTGGGCCGCTAAGCTTTGGCAATTATGGATTCGCATTAATTATTAGTGTTAGTTGCTCTGGAAAGTCTGGCAATGCTTTCTTCACATACTCAGCTAAATTTGTAGCAATGCTGAATATTGTATTATCGGCACGATATAAGCAAGCCTAGGATGGCTTTTCTGCCTAACCCTTCCTGATTTTAGTCCAAATTCAGCACTTAAGAGCCAATATCGTCAATTAAATGGCGCAAGTCAAAAAGGCGCCAAAGGCGCCTTTATCTCGAATGGTTAATAACTCAACGGTTTTCTTCGTGAGCCGTAAGGTGATGTTTATCAGCGGGAATGGCATCCCAGGCTTCTTTGATGTCCCGCAGCACGGCTGCAACATCATCCAGCGCCTGAACATCATTATTCAGATTGGCCTCAGAGATACGCCGCAGCATAAAGTCGTAAAGGTTGCTGAGATTCTTGGCTATCTCAC
This sequence comes from Shewanella algae, assembly GCF_009183365.2. Classification (NCBI taxonomy): domain Bacteria; kingdom Pseudomonadati; phylum Pseudomonadota; class Gammaproteobacteria; order Alteromonadales; family Shewanellaceae; genus Shewanella; species Shewanella algae. The sequence goes on along the minus strand of NZ_CP068230.1, from coordinate 1,565,108 downwards.
CACCGGCTTCCATATTCAGGCTGTTGCTGAGACCTGTGATAATACCAATCGCTTTGTTGATGAAAATTCCCTTGGACGACTGGTCGCCTTGCTCTATGGCGTAACGACTCTGGGCAATACGCTCCAATGCGCCGTTGAACATCAACTGAATGATCCTGTGCGGTGATGCAACTGAGATTTCACTCTCCAATGACACCTTACGATAAGACTGTAGCGACCCTCTCATAAATACCTACCTATTTGCATCTATAGACTTGTAAACATTGACCTGACGTTTGTTCTGACTCCTGAGCGCCAATAGCTCCTGCCTTTGTTGGCGTATCGCTTTGGCATGCTGCTCAAAAGTGGCAGTCAGCTCCAATTGCTCCTCTAGCAACTCAGGACTCTGCACTTCCTCTATCAGGGTCTGGAGCAAAGTTTGACGCCTGCTTACCAGCTCTTGCAAATTAGAGACCAACTCGTCAGTTTTTTCATCCTCGGCGGGAATTGTCAGTAAACAATCCAGAGCCCGGCGCAACAATTCGTTGATCTGATTCAGTTCTTCAGTTACCTGCATCTTTTATCCCAATCAGCTACTCTTCTTGACGACACCCGGCAAGGAGTTCAGGGCACCGATAACGTTCTGTCCCTGTGCTGACAACTGGCCAACCACCAGATCCATGGCGTTGAACTGTTTGGTCAATCTGGCTTCCAGCAACTCCATTTTAAGGGCAAAGGCCTCACGCTGATCCGCAAGACGTTGCTTATCGCCGGTATAGGCCTGATTGCGGGTGTCTATTACACCGCCGGCCTTGACGTAGGTCGTGGCCAATTCATCCATAGCGTTGGCTAGGCCGGTATCCTTGGTGGAAAACAGCGCTTCGACCCCGTCCATATTGGTCTTGATGGCCTCATCAAGCTTGGCATCATCAATCGAGAGTTTGCCATATCTGTCGGTTTTAATGCCAATATCATAGAGTGCAATAGTACCGTCGGCCGTCGCCACCCTGTCACTGATCCCGGAGCGTAACTGAGATTCCAGTGAGCGGATCATGGAGTCCCCCTGCAGCGCTGCAGCCTCTTTTTTGTCTACATCATAGGCCGAGAGCTTTTCTATCGAGGTGATCAGGCTGTTGTAGGCATCAACAAAACCTTTGACGTTTTCTTTAACCGCATCGGTATCCTGAGCTATGGTCAGCTTGGTGGTCTTGTTGACATCAGCATCAGTGAGGTTGAGCGTCACGCCGGGGATGGCGTCTTTCACTTCATTGGATTGGGAAGTCAGCTTCTGGCCGTCAATATAGAGTACGGCGTTGCTGGCAGCCTGGATCTCTTCAAGATTACCGGCACCAAACATATCTGAAAGCCCGGTGCCTGAAGTATCAGTTGCGGTTACGCTTATCTGGTTATCCGTGCCTTCTTTGTCGGAGCTGAATACCAAACGGCTGCCGGCATCACTGGTAATGACAGTGGCGGTAACCCCCGAATTATCAGCATTGGCATTCACTTTTTTGGCAATATCTTCGAGCGAATCTGTGGCTTCCACATCGACGCTGAAATTCTCGCCATTGACCGCAAATTGTAGGCTTCCTTCACCGACCGCGGCACTGGCATCGGCGGTGGCAGCACCGGCAACCTTGTGTTGCTGTGCCAAGGCCTCAATCTTGATGTTGTAGGAGCCGGGCAAAGAGTTTTTACCTGCAGTGGCAGTAAAGAAGTCTTCGTTGCCCAAGGTGACAGTACGTTGATTCAAGGCGCCGCCATCCTGGAGCTTTTTCAGCGCATCCTGGAACTTGGACAGCTGGCTCTTGAGGGTTCCTATGGCAGAAACCTTGGCATCTATCGTATCTTCGGTCTTATTGAAAATCGCCTCTTTAGGCACTTTCTCGGCGTCAACCAAGACCTTGACTATCTCGGTAATATTGAGCCCCGACCCCAAACCTGTTGCTGTTAATGCCATATCAACCTCTATCTCACGTTAAGCCTTTTAGGCTTCCGTCTTCATCAGCAGTCCTGCTACTTCTGAAAGTTTAGCAGCCAGCTCCAAAGCTTCCTCGCTGGGGATCTGTCTTATCACATCCCCTGAGTCTACATCCATCACGCTGACAACGTGAGTACCGGATGTTTCATCCACTTTGAATGCCAGTCCCTTGCGCATCATAGACATGGTATTGGAGAGTTCTTCCGCCACCTGCTGCAGCTGCTCGGGATCTTGCTGCGCCTCCTTGTTCTGCTCCGCCTCATCGACCGGCTTGAGCAAGGCTGTCGCCTCGGTTTCCGCGTTCTTGGGGGCAGCTTCTTTCAACTGTCCCGGCTTCACTTCTGTCCTCACTGGGACAGCATTGGATAAGGTAGTAACTTCCATCGCCTATTCTCCACTCAGTTGACCTAACTGCCTTCAATATCTTCCTTCCATGAATGCAGCAAAGGGAGATCCGTTGCCGAACCTCCCTTTTACTGACGCGATAGCTAACCTGAAAGATTACAGCAGTGACAGTGCAATCTGTGGCAGCTGGTTAGCTTGGGCCAGCATGGCCGAACCTGTCTGTTGCAGCACCTGGCTCTTGGTCATGGCAGAGGTTTCTTTGGCGAAATCCACGTCCACGATACGGCTCTTGGCGTCGGCAACGTTGGCCTGAGTGTTGGCGCTGTTGCTGATGTTGTGTGCCAGACGGTTCTGGATGGCACCCAACTCGGCGCGTTGTGAGTCGATGTTCTTGATAGCGGCATCGATCTTACCGATAGCTGAGTCACGACCAGCAGAAGTCAGTACAGTCAGAGAGTTAACAGAGAGAGTACCAGCGTTGGTGGTCTTCACTTTAACTGTTACATCTTCGCCATCCTGGTGACCTACCTGGAACTTTTTACCGGCAGAGAAGCTACCTGTCATCAGCTTGGTGTTACCAAAGGCGGTAGTGTTACCGATAGCTGTGATTTCAGTTGCCAGCGCATCCATTTCGTCTTTCAGCGCCTGCAAGTCAGCAGTACTGTTGGCACCGTTTTCAGACTGGATGGCCAGGTCACGCATACGTTGCAGCATGTTGGTCTGCTCCTGCATCGCACCTTCAGAGATCTGGGCGATGGAGATAGCGTCGTTGGCGTTACGCATGCCGACTTCAAGACCTTGCACCTGGCTATTCAGGCGGTTAGAAATCGCCAGACCTGCAGCATCATCTTTAGCACTGTTGATACGCAGACCACTTGACAGACGCTCCATTGAAGTAGCCAGGCTACCGTTGGAGATGTTCAGGTTTTTCTGAGCTTTCAGTGATGTTACGTTGGTGTTTACTGTAATAGCCATAATGATTTCCTCTTTACCTGGCTTGGAAAACTAGCCTGTCTTCGTTTGAGCCAGGCGGGTCTTACTGGTTACAGTATCTTTAACGGCACCCCTGTTTTGATCTTTAGTCATTTTTTTCAAAAAATCATCAATTCTTCTTAACTCAATGATTGTTTGAGAAAAATAATATCGCCAGTGGTGATGAAACCACTGACGATATTGCCATTTCCACTCGATTAGCCAAGCAGAGAAAGCGCGACCTGAGGCAATTGGTTGGCCTGAGCCAGCATGGCGGAACCCGTTTGCTGCAGTACCTGGTTCTTGGTCATGGCCGAAGTTTCCTTGGCAAAGTCCACATCCACGATACGGCTCTTGGCATCGGCAACGTTGGCCTGAGTGTTGGCACTGTTGCTGATATTGTGGGCCAGACGGTTTTGCACCGCACCCAATTCAGCGCGCTGGGTATCTATGTTTTTGATGGCGGCGTCAATCTTGCCAATGGCAGAGTCACGACCGGCAGAAGTCAGTACCGTCAGCGCATTTACCGACATTGATGCGGCATTATTGGTTTTGACCGTCACTGTCACGTCTTCACCGTCTTGGTGACCGACCTGGAACAGCTTGCCACCGGAGAACTCACCAGTCATCAGCTTGGTGTTACCAAAGGCAGTGCTGTTACCGATAGCGGTGATCTCATCACGCAGTTGATCCATTTCATCTTTTAGCGCCTGCAGATCGGCGGTGCTGTTGGCACCGTTTTCAGACTGGATGGCCAGGTCACGCATACGTTGCAGCATATTGGTCTGCTCTTGCATCGCACCTTCGGCAATCTGGGCGATGGAAATCGCGTCGTTGGCGTTACGCATGCCCACTTCCAAGCCGCGAACCTGAGAGTTCAAACGGTTGGAGATAGCCAGACCCGCGGCATCATCCTTGGCGCTGTTGATCCTAAGACCACTGGACAGGCGTTCCATAGAGGTCGCCAGGTTACCACTGGATATGTTCAGGTTCTTCTGTGCCTTCATCGAGGTCACGTTAGTATTAACGGTAATAGCCATGTTGAGTTCCTCTTCCTAGTTTTAGCGCCAAGACTCGGAGCTTGGCTAAATTTGTTAACAATTTATCTGACAGACGGGTAGGTCTTTGCTTTCTGTTAAATAAAGTCAAACAGGGAAACAGAACCCACTCTGCTGAACACATTTGAAACGGCGTTCAACGCCAGCTGCTGTTTTTGAAACTCGGTTATCGCCGAGGCGTAATCGAGATCTTCCAGCAGTGACAATGCCGACTTATTCACCAGCTCTTCCTCTGTATGATTGGAGCTGTAGCTTTCGAGGCTTTTGAGATTATTCCCGGCCACCCCTCTGGCCACACTGAGCTGATTCAAGCCGCTATCAACGTTATTCAATAACTGTGCCAACTCAGCTTTTCCTTCCGGGGTATTGACCCGGTTGGGATCCTCCAGCAGATCGATTGCCTGCTGAATGGTATCGAAAATAGGTACCTCGGCATCGGGCTCCATGGTGAAGGAATCCCCGCCAGCCGGCGTGCCATCCAGCTTCACCTCAATGCCATTGAAACTCACGGGATTACTGGCATCGAAGTTGGCCACATTAGCCACCGCAGTGCCACCCGAGTCCAACACTTCCAAATCAACCCCACCGGCACCATTGTCGGTAAAGTTAAAGGTGTAGGTATCGGCCACATGAGCCGCGGGGTTATCTATCTTGGCGCTGAGTACCCTGAAGTCCCCGGTTTGAGAGGCCAAATAATTGACGCCATAGTCACCCAAACCATTGGGCACCTTCATAAAGGCCGAGTCCCCCGGGATGTTGGTGCCCATGGCAACCCCTTGAGCCACCAAGGCGTCACGAACGCCGCTGTCACCGCTGTAAACCATGTTGCCGCTGGCATCGAAGGCAAACGGCTGATTGTCTGTGCTGAATCCGGAGAACAGATAGTTGCCTGACTCATCCTGGGTATTGGCAATACTCAAGAGTTCATCCAGACTGCCGCGCAGCTCGTCGGCAATCATTTGCCGCTCTGACGGTGCCAGGGTGCCATTTACTGCACGCAACATTTGCTCTCGAATGCTGGTAACCAGAGTTTCGGCACTGCCGAGCTTGCTTTCCGCCATCGACAAATGATTCTTGCTGTAGTCCACATTCTTGAGATACTGCTGCACCAGCGCGTTTTGCTGATAGAGATTGTCTATACCGATAGCCGCCACAGGATCGTCACCGGCAGTGTTAACCTTTTTACCGCTGGAGAGCTGCTCGAGGATCCTGTTGGTATCCGTTTGCTTCTGTAGAATGCTGTTTAAGTTCTGCTGGTACATCTGTGAAGTTGAAATACGCATCTCTCAAGCTCCTATCGAACCGAACTGAACAAAGTGTCGAACAGGGTATTGGCCGTGGTCATGATCCGTGCCGATGCCTGGTAGGCCTGCTGGAACTGCATCAAGTTGGCCGCCTCTTCGTCCAGGTTAACCCCGGATTCCGACTGCACCCTGGCATAGGCCTGGTTGTAAATGGCCTCCGCCGAACCGGCCCTCACCTGGGCGGATTTGGTTTGGCTGCCAATATCCAGCTTGGTCTTTTCAAACACATCTCCCAGGGTCGACTTGCCATTGTTCATTATCTTGCTGTCACTGAGCTTGGCCATGGCCACGGCATTGGTGTTGTCACCCGGCGCAAAGCTGAGATCAAAAGTGAAACTCTCACTGCCGCCACTGCTGCCATCAACTTCGAAGGTAAAGCCAAAGGCGCTGATCTGCGGCGGAGTGCCTGCGGCCGTCCCGGTTGCCAAAGAAGCGCCGTTGACATCAAAGACTTCATAGGTAGGCGGATTGACACTGGTATCCAAGGTGAATGTCAGCTCACTGTCAGTCACGGGGAAGTTAGCCACGCTTCTGTCATCTATGCTGACCAACTTCACTGAAGTGCTGCCTGAATTACCTGTCCCGGCGGTGATTTTCGGCGCCGCAGCGGCAATGCCCTTGGGATCTGACATCACTACACCTATGTTGGCTGCCGCATTGGCCGTTGGCCGTATTTCAAACCTGTCACCGGCGGCCATGGCACCGGCGTCGATATTGATACTGAAACCGTTGGCGCCTTCCAAAGTGTTGCCGTTGAGCGTCAGGTTAGTCACGGCTCCCGTCTTCATATCCTTGAGTTCATAAGTACCGGCGCTGGTATAGTTCAGCTCATAACTGCTGCCGGACAGGGCGCCGACATCATCGATATTAACGCTCAAGGAAGCTGTGCCCGGATTACCCGAATAGGCGCCGACACGGCCGGCGGCAATCACAGGGTCATTGATATCGGTAAAAATAGGTTGTCCCAGCTCGCCATTAAGATCGAAGCCCTGGGACTGCATCTCGTTAAAGGCATCGGCAATCCCCAGCGCCAACTGCCCCAGCTCATGGCTGGCGGGCATCAGGGTATTGTCACGAAAATCAAATAAGGCGCCCAGTTGACCACCAAGCTTGGCGGGGTCTGCCTTTAATTCACTGCCACCAAGGCTATAGGTCAGCTCAGGCTCATTGGGGAAGGGGTCACCTGTGGTCACGCCCATGGTCATGGCCACTTCACCGGATACCAGCATAAAGGAGCTGCCCAGCATGATGGAGCGGGCACCGTTTTCCAGCGGGATCACATTGACTTCGGCATATTGGCTCAATTCCTGGATCAGGGCATCTTGCTTATCCAGCAGCTGCGCATCGTTCCCCGGCGTCTTCATCAGTTCAAGATTGATCTGCGCCATCTCTTTACTGATCTCATTGATCCTGGTGGTAATGCTTTCAATCTGATCATTGGTTTGCTGCACCTGGCCACTCAGATGGCTCTGCATCTGATTGAGATTCTGCGCCAGTTGCGAGGCCGAGTTGAGCACAGAGCCGCGGATCCCCAGATCAGAGGGCAGGTCAGCCAAGCTGTTGAGGCCGGAGAAAAAGTCGTTCAATGAGGCTGGCACCGCCTTGCCTATCTGGGAAAACAGCTGATCCAGCTCGCTGAGCTTGGTGTAGCTGGCCTCGGCGGCACTGAGCCCTGTTTGGCCGATACGCAGCTCTCTGGCGGCATAATCGTTGTAAATACGCTTAACTTCCTGCACATAGGTACCTGTGCCATAGAAGTTATTGCCAAGACGCATTGAGGTGGAGGTGCCTTGAATTGCCACCTGACGGTGATAGCCTTCGGTATTGACGTTGGCAATATTGTTACTGGTCACTCCCAATTGTGATTGGGCGGCCAGTATCCCGCTGCGGGCTATACTGAACAGATCCATAGACATGGGTTATCGCTCCTGCACCTTTACTGGCCCGGCTTTGAGCCGAACTCCTGCAACAATTGGCCAAAATCGGCCTTGATGGTATCCAGCACTTTCATCACCTTGTTGGCATATTGAGGATCCGTGGCGTATCCCGCCTCGGCCAGTGCCTTGATAAATTCGCCGGGATTGGCGGCCATCTTGCGCGCCTGGCTATAACGATCGTTGTCGGAAATAAAGCTGACAAAGTCGTTAAAGCTCTGCTCAAAACTGTCATACACCCGGAAGTCCGCCTTTTGCCGCACAGCTGTGCCCTGCTCATATTCCAGGGTCGACACTGCCGCTTTCTCGCCCTGCCAACGCCTGTCGGCCTTGATGTTGAACAGGTTGTTGCTGGACTCGCCTTTATGGCCACGGACCATTTTCTGGCCCCAGCCGGTTTCCAGAGCCGATTGCGCCAGCAGCACTTCGGGTTGAGTCCCCAAAGCATCGGCAGCGGCCTTGGCATGGGGATAAAGCTGTCTGACAAACTCTTCCTGGCTGCCGATTGCCGGCCTCGCCTGCCGCCATGACGGCAATACTTTGCCGCTCAAGACCTGCTGCAGGCTGTCATTGCTTGGCAGCGCGGATGCTTTGGCCGCTGCTGCTTCAACACCGGATATCTTCTCCGTTTGGCCGCCGTTTAAGGCCGCGACACTGCGGTTATCGACATCACCGCGGAGCACTGAGGCCGGGGTAATGTCGGAGTTTTCAGGTGACAACTGCTGCACCATGAGATCCGCCAGCCCCAACATGCCTTTGGAGGACAGCTCCACCGACATCTGCTGATCGTGCATCTGCTCGTAGAACTTGGTGTACTGGCTGTTCATCGGGCTGTCGGATTCAAATATCGCATTGGCATCACGCATGCTTTTCATCAACATCTGCACAAAGATGCCTTCAAACTGCTGCGCGACTTCTTTAAGCGCCGCCTTTTGATCCTGCTGCGCCTGGGCTCTGAGCTTGTCCAGCCCACCGAGATCCAGAAATTGCGAAGCATCAGCCATTTTGTTCATAGTCGATAAACCAATGTGCCATTAATCAGATGATGATGAGTTCACCATGCAAAGCCCCTGCCATCTTTAAGGCTTCGAGGATGGCCAACACATCCGATGGTGCCGCGCCGACCATATTCACCGCCCGCACCAACTCATCGAGGGAAGTGCCCGGGTTGAACATAAACATACGTCTATTGTCCTGAGCCACATCTATGGTGCTGTTGCTGGTCACCGCAGTCTGGCCACCGGCCAGCGCATTGGGCTGAGAAACCTGAGTCGCTTCGGCAATGGTGACGGTAAGGCCACCATGGGTCACTGCCGCCGGCAGGAGTTTAACGTCCTTGCCGACCACTATGGTGCCGGTACGGGAGTTGACTATCACCTTGGCCGATTCATCGGCAGGCTCAACCTGAATATTTTCCAGGGTAGCCAGGAAAGATACCCGCTGTGACACATCTCTGGGGGCACTTACCTGAATGGAAGAAGCATCGAGCGCCCGTGCCATACCCGGGCCGAGTAAGCCATTAATGGCATCGGCGGTGCGCTTGGCGGTGGAGAAATCGGCTCTGTGCAGGTTAAAAGTCAGGTGATCGCCATTACCGAAAGGGCTGGCCACTTCACGCTCGACTATGCCGCCGTTGGGAATGCGGCCCACGGTTGGCGTGTTCTGGATGACCTTGGAGCCATCAAGCCCCTCGGCACTGAAACCGCTGACTACCAGACTGCCCTGGGCGATGGCGTAAACATTGCCGTCCACCCCTTTAAGGAAAGTCTGCAGCAAAGTACCGCCGCGCAGGCTCTTGGCTTCACCCAGGCTCGATACCGTCACATCCAGGGTTTGTCCCGGCTTGATAAAGGGTGGCATATCGGCATGCACTGCCACCACGGCAATATTCTTGATCTTGGGCCTGAAGTTATCCGGCAAATTGATGCCGAAATTCTTCAACATGGTCTTGAAGGTCTGCTCCGTGTAACGGGTCTTCTCCCCGGTGCCCGGCAAACCTACCACCAGACCGTAGCCTATCAACTGGTTATCCCTGACCCCTTGGATATCGGCGATATCCTTGATGCGCTCGGCCTGTCCCGGCAGGGAAACCAGCAAACAGGCAAGTGCCATGATTAATTTGATTTTCATGAGCTTATCCTCAGAAAGGCCACCAGTCAGAGAGGAAGAACTGGCTCAGCCAGCCCACCTTTTGCGAATCGGCAAAGGTGCCGGTACCACTGTATTGAATACGGGCATTGGCGACTTTGGGCGAATCTATGGTGTTCTCGGGAGTAATATCCTGCGGCCGAATAATGCCGGTTACCCGGATAAACTCGTCGCCATTATTGATGGTGATCCACTTTTCACCGCGAATAACCAGGTTGCCATTGCCCAGCACCTGCATCACATTGGCCGAGATCTGCCCGGAGAGACTGTTGCTCTGATCGGCATCGGCCTCACGATTGGTATCCATGCTGTCGCCGTAACGGAAATCCAGCGGATTGCCCTTGATGGTGACATTGCTGCCGCCCATATAGAGCGGGTTCACCGACATGTCCGAGCCTTTCTTGATCTTGTTACCGACGCTTTTCTTCGCCTGGGTCGACTCCACCAGCACCACAGTGATGATGTCCCCTACCCTGTGCGCCCGCAGATCCGAGTAAAGCGAAGACGCCTGGCTATCCTGATAAATAGAGCCGGTCGGCGCTATCCGGGTCGGCGGTGCTTCGGGATACACAGGCGCATAATAGGGATCATCGGCTATGGGTTTATTCTGGGTAGCAGTGCAAGCCCCCAGAAACAAAGCCGGAATGATAAGGAACAAGGGTTTCATCACATCACCTCATCACAGATTCTGGTTCACGTAGGCCAGCATCTGGTCTACGGCCGAAATGACTTTGGAGTTCATTTCGTAGATCCGCTGACTCTCAATCAGGTTAACCAGCTCTTCAGTCACGTTAACGTTGGAGGTTTCCAGCGAGCCCTGACGAATGGAGCCCAAACCGTCGAGCGAAGCCGTGCCCTGAATTGGGGTACCGCTGGCGCCCGTCTCCAGATAGAGGTTTTGCCCTATGGGATCCAGGCCGGACGGATTGATGAAATCAGAGATGGTCAGCTGGCCCACCACCTGGTTTTCAGCGGCGCCCGGGGTTTTAACCGACACTTCACCTTCGGCGGAAACGGTAATACTGGTGGCATCGTCCGGAATGGTAATGGCAGGCTGCAGCACATAGCCGGCGCCGGATGTCACTATCTGGCCGGTATCATCCAGAGTGAACTGGCCGTTACGAGTGTAGGCTGTGGTGCCATCGGGCAGCTGGATTTCAAAGAATCCCGGGCCTTCAATCATCATGTCCAGCGCGTTATCTGTGGTTTGCAGATTCCCCTGGGAGAAAATCTTCTGGGTGGCTACCACCTTGGTACCTGCGCCCAAGTTAAGGCCATTGGGCAGCTTGGTGTTGGAAGCACTGATACCACCGGCCTGATTGACCGTCTGGTACAGCAAGTCTTCAAATATCGCCCGGCCCTTTTTGTAGCCTATGGTGCTGGCATTAGCGACGTTATTTGAAATCACCGAGATGTCTGTTTGCTGGGCATCTAGCCCAGTCTTACTTATCCATAACGCGGGATGCATATCAATTACTCCTAGCTAATGCGCATCAATGAAGCGGACGACTTGTCGTTCTCTTCTGCGGTTTTCATCATTTTTACCTGCAGCTCAAACTGACGTTGCAGCTCAATCAGGTTGACCATTTCATCCACGGCATTGACATTGCTGCCTTCCACAGCGCCGCTTTCCACATTCACAAAGGGATCGGCGGCAGCCGGATTGCCGTCCAGAGTGCGGAACAAACCATCTTCACCGCGCATCAGGTTCTGATTGCCCGGGTTGACCAGCTTGATGCGGCCCACCTCTTCAATCACCTCGGCGGTTGCGCCCTGGGGACGAATGGAGATGGTGCCGTCGGTGGCAATCTGGATTTTGTCTATCGGCAACGGCAGCACTATCGGGCCGTTATCGCCCATTACCGGGTTGCCCCTGTCGTTACGCAGTAAACCTGTGGTGTCAAAACTCAGACTGCCGGAGCGGGTATAGGCCTCGCTGCCATCGGCAGCCTGCACCGCAATCCAACCTTGATCTTTGATGGCTATGTCCAGATCCCGCCCGGTCGATTTGATAGGGCCAGACTGAAAGTTGGCCGAGGGCGACTCTGTCATGGCAAACACCCGGGTCGGCAATCCTTCACCGAAGGCTTGCATCGCACGGGCCTGAGCCATGTCTGACTTGAAACCATCTGTGTTGGCATTGGCCAGGTTGTTACCCCGAACCGCCAGCGCATTCATGTTTTGTTTGGCGCCAGTCATGGCGACATAGAGAAGTTTGTCCACCTGCTGCTCCGTCAATCTTTTTACCTATTCAGGTAAAAGCAAACATCGTGCCAATAAAATGAGCAATCGAGCGCAGTGACAACAGAAGAACTTCAGTAACTTGGGAGTATGTACGGGGAGAAGCGGCAAGACATTGCCGTAGCGGCAATGTCTTGCGCAGGAAGCATTAGCGGATCTGCAGTACTGTCTGCTGGAGTGTGTTGTTTACTTCCAGAGTACGGGAGTTGGCCTGGAAGTTACGCTGAGCCGAAATCAGGTCCACCAGTTCAGTGGTCAGGTCGACGTTGGCCTGCTCCAGCGTTGAGGAACGGATACTGCCGAACACGCCACTGTTGGCCTCACCGGCCAGTGCTGCGCCTGAATCCAGGCTCGCTTTCCAGGAGGTGTTACCTACCTGGCTCAGACCCTGTTCATTGGAGAAACGCGCCAGTGCCACCCGCGCCAAAGGCACAGTCGAGCCATTGCTGTACTTGGCTGAGATCAACCCGTCTGTACCCACTTCCACATTGGTCAGACGACCCACAGTCACCCCATCCTGCGTCAATTCAGTGGCGTTGAACTTTTCCGAGAACTGGGTCGGGTTGTTGAAGTCTATGGTTATTGTCTGGGTTCCGTCCGCCGCGGGGCCGAGAACATTGGCACCGCCAACACCCAACTGCTCAGTGGTGATCACCGCAGGATCTGAACCTATATAACCGCCGACATCGTTGAACTTGAGCACGGCGCCAGTCCAGCCACCAGCAGTTTGTGCTGTGCCTGTGCCATCCGGGTTACCGTCACCATCAGTATCTGTCTGATAGCTGCCAGCGGCGCCGCCGCCCAGATTGACCGGCTTGTCGTCGATAGCATAATAAGCCACCCAGTTACTCTCGCCCGTGTAGGCGCCATTGTCCGGACGCACAAAATAGGTGGTCAAGGTGTGGGAGTTACCCAGGGAGTCATAAATGGTCACTGCGGTTGAGTTGTTGAAAGTGTCTGACTTGGATGGGTCAAACAGCGCCGGATCTTTGGTGGCCTGGGTGGAGTCCAGGTTCATGCTGATGCCGACATTATTGGTCTTCTGCGGGCTACCGGCAGTATCCGGGATCTGCACCGGCTTGGTAGTGGTCAAACTCACAGAGGTGGAGTTGCCGTCTTTATCGACGGGGAAGCTCTGCAGGAAGTTACCTGCGGCATCGACCAGGAAACCGTTTTCATCACGCTTGAAGGCACCGGCGCGGGTGAAAGAGTAATCCTGACTGCCCACATTGGGAGAGGTCACGAAGAAACCGCCACCGTTGATCGCCAAATCCAACGCATTGTTGGTGGAGTTCAGGTTACCCTGGTGGAACTGCTGCGCCACCTGAGTGGTGGTCACACCGCCGCCCACTGTAGTTCTGCCGTTGGAGAAAATCGAGCTGGCGTAAACATCGGCAAACTCGGCCCGGGATTCTTTAAAGCCGACGGTATTGACGTTGGCAATATTGTTGGCTGTGGTATTGAGATCTTTCTGCGCCGCAGCAATCCCACTCAGAGCAATGTTAAAAGACATAATTCACCTCATGATTTTCAGATACTGTCCGGCGCAGCCGGGGCAGAAACAGAATTAAACTTCGGAAACAGCCAGCACGTCGGCCAGTCTGATCCCGCCAATACCTCTTAGGTTCAACACGGCACCACTGGCCGAGTTGAGCGATACACTGGTCACGTGGGCATAGGCACTGACAATAAGATCCTGGGACTTGCCATCGACAACCCCGCTGGCCTTCATGGTGTAGATACCGGCCTCAACGGGTTTACCGTCCTTATCCAGGCCGTCCCATTCCACGTCTATGTTGCCGCCGGCACTGCCATCAACATCAAAGGTCTTGATTACCTGGCCGGCTTCATCCTCAACGGTCACCTTGATGGAAGGCATTTTCTCTGGCGATGTGATCACCCCTTTGAGCGTCGGGTCTTCCTCGGAAACATAGCCGGTGCCCGCCGGGATCAACACTTTCTGCCCCACCAGGCCTGATGCCTGCAATGCCTGACTCGAGGTCATTACCGTGTTGAGATTCACTATCTCCTCGTTGAGCTTGGAGATACCATCCACGGTAGAAAACGACGCCATCTGGGCAATCATCTGGTCGTTGTCCACAGGCTTGAAAGGATCCTGCATCGACAACTGCCTACTCAGCAGCGAGAAGAAATCTTCCTGGGTCAGCTGCTGGTTATTGCTCTTCTTGGTCTCCGAATCCCCTTTGACGCTTATGCTGTCGAGGAAGGGGTTAACTGAACTTACACTCATGGGCTATGTCTCCCTTTATTTGCCCATTCTCAGGGTCTGCTGCAGCATGGACTTGGCTGCATCGGCCACCTGGACGTTCATCTGATAGGAGCGGGAGGCGGAAATCATATCGGCCATCTCTTCCACTACATTGACATTGGGTTTGTAGATAAAACCATCGGCATCGGCCATGGGATGATCCGGCGAATACTCTTTCAACAAGGGTTTATCGCTTTCCACTATGCCCTTAACCTTTACCGCAGCGCCTTGCTGCTGTTGACCATTGGCCTTGGCCAGCTCGGCCTCAAAAATGGGATGCCGCGCCTTGTAGGTCTTATCGATACTGGAAGAGACGGAATCTGCGTTGGCTATGTTACTGGCGGTGGTGTTCAAGCGCACAGACTGCGCCGACATTCCCGACCCCGCAACATTGAAGATATTGTACAAGCTCATGATTAATCTCCTTTCAATGCCTTTTTCATCCCGGCGAACTTACCGTCGAGGAACCCAAGCGACATCTGATATTCAAGCGCATTTTGCATAAAGGCCTGCTGCTCTTTTTGCATATCGACAGTATTGCCGTCACCCGTGTCCGGTTGATCCGGCACCCGATACTGCACATGCTGGGCTGTCAGCGCCTTGAGGTCGAAATGCTTTTCAGAAGTTGCCGCCATGCTCATCCCCTGTTGCCGCCCTTTTGCCGCCTGCAACGCCGAGGAAAAATCAACATCCCGAGCCTTATAATGTGGGGTATCGGCATTGGCTATATTGCTGGCAAGCACTTCGGCACGCTGGGCGCGAATGCCCAGAGTGTATTGATGTATGCCAAGGGCCTTATCGAAACTGATCGCCATAAAACCGCCTCCTCCAATGACTCGACAAAAACAAAGCAAGCTTTGTGCCAGATATAGAGTGGAGGATAACAGATAAGAAGATGATGGCCGTTAGGGTGAAAGGTAAAACAGAAAAGGCCCGTCCAAGTTGACGAGCCTTTCAAACTATCTAATTAAAAATCAAATGATTAGGTGGTTAATTTTTCTTTTGATAATAGATGCCTGGGTTACAGCGCACCATGTCGAATTCATCGGTCAACCCGGCAATCGATTCACTGGCGCCCAAAAACAGTATCCCCTTGGGATTAAGGGCGGCAGCAAATTGCCGCAGTATTTTTGCCTTTGCCTCCGGCGCAAAATAGATAAGCACGTTGCGGCAAAAGATGATGTCGAACTTGCCGAGTAAGGTGTAGCTTTCAAGCAGGTTGTGGGCCCGAAAACTCACCAAACGACGCACATTGTCTTTAACCCGCATATTGCCGTTGGGCAGGGCTTCAAAAAACTGACGCTTGCGCTCTTCAGACAGGCCGCGGGCCAACGCCAGCTTATCGTACTCGGCGTTTTTACAACGCTCCAGCATGGACGGCGACAAATCTGTGGCCTGAATCATGGCGCCCCCCGGCAAAGCACCCGGCTTACGCTGCTGATATTCAAGCACTGTCATCGCCAGTGAATAGGGTTCCTGGCCGGATGAACAGGCTGCCGACCAAATCTTCAACGGCCGCCCCAGCTTGGCATAACCGGGCAACAATGTATTGCCGAGCAGGTCAAAAGGATACTTGTCCCGAAACCACAGGGTTTCGTTGGTGGTCATGGCATCGACGACTTCAGCGCGTAACTGACGCTCGGTGGGCCGCATCGACTGCTTAACTACGTCCGACAGGGATGGCAAGCCATATTTCCCCATCAAAGGCGCCAAACGGCTGCGAACCAAATACTGTTTGTTCTCACCCAATACAATGCCACTGTGCTGTTCAAGAAACAGCCTGAATTGATTGTACTCAGTTTCTGCGAGAGATTTATCTGGCACCTTAGTGTCCTAACTATCCGTGAAAACGTCGCTGCAACTCAATGCAGCGCCATTTAAAAACTGGGTCAGCGTTATACCCCAGCCCCATTTGCAACACAAGACATCAAACTCACTATAGTCATAAAAATCCACAGCAGACAGCGACTATAAACTCAGATGCTTGTTAACTGCCGATGCCAATTCATCGGGGTTGAACTTGGCAATAAAATCGTTGGCGCCCACTTTTTGCACCATGGCCTGGTTGAACACCCCACTCAACGAGGTATGCAACACCACCTTGATATGTTTCAGCTTGGGATCATCACGGATCTCGGCGGTCAGGGTGTAGCCATCCATTTCCGGCATCTCAATATCTGAAATAATCAGCGGGATCTCATCGGCGACATTGTCCATCTCCGACGCGATACTTTTCAACTTATCCAGCGCTTCCCGGCCATCTTTGGCAGTATCTATCTGCAGGTTCAACGAAGACAGCGCCCGAATGATCTGCTTACGGGCCACTGAAGAGTCGTCAATCACCATAATATGATAGTGCTGCTCTCTGTCGATTGTGAGAGATTCATCGATTTCCTGACTGATGTCTGTCTTAACCGGCGAAATTTCATCGAGAATTTTCTCAACATCGAGAATTTCAACCAACTCACCTTCGATTTCGGTCACCGCGGTCAGGTAGGAGTATCGCCCTGCCCCTTCCGGTGGCGGCATGATGGACTCCCAGTTCATATTGATGATCCGCTCGACAGACTTCACCAGAAAGCCCTGCACGCTGCGGTTGTACTCGGAAATAATGATGAAGCAATCCTTGACATCATCTATGGGTTTGCCGCCGGTCGCCGCACTGAGGTCGATAACCGACACTGTGGTGCCGCGAATATGGGCCACGCCCTTAACGAAGGAGTTCAACTTGGGCAGTGCCGTCAGCGGTGGGCACTGCAGAACCTCTTTAACCTTGAACACGTTGATCCCGAACCTTTGCCTGCCGTTGAGTTTAAACAACAGAAGTTCGAGACGGTTTTGTCCGACCAGTTGAGTGCGCTTGTTGACTGATTCAAGAATGCTCGACATAAGGCTGCCTTGTTGTCTTTGTATTGATAAATACCTGCTGTCACGCAGACAGGCATACTATTTGCTTTGTCCAAGACACTGGGTCTCAGTCAAATTTCTGACTAAACCTGTGGTGAAGCCAGCACTGGGATCCGCGAATCATTGAAAGTATAGGTGTAATCTGGCGAGACAAGCTAGCCCGTTCATTATGAAAGTAAATTTTGCGTACATTTTGGCTACAATTTTAATGCCCATCCCAGCGGTGGCGGCAGAGAATAGCTTTGTTCCCAGTATATCGGCCGTAGAAAGCCTGGCTAAAGAGGCAGTTGCCAAAAAAGTGCTGGCGGCCGAGAATGCTCAAATTACCATCACGCCGCAGCGACTGGATTCGAGGCTCACGCCCCCCAGATGCAATTCGCCTTTGACGGCCGAACTTGCCAGCGACAGAGAGATAAGTCGCAACAATACGGTACGCATAGGTTGTAACAGTCCGGAGCTCAGCTACCCGTGGCAAATCTATGTCTCGGTGCGGGTGGATATCAGTTACCCTGTGGTAGTGGCTACCCAGACACTGGCCCCGGGCACTGTGCTTGGGCCGGAAAATCTGGCGCTGCGTTACATAGATGAAACCAGTTTGCGCGGCGCGCAATTTGACGATATAGCCACAGTCACAGGTACCCGCCTCAAGCGGCGCATAGCCAAAGACTATCCGGTATTTGCCGCCAATCTCTGCTTTGTCTGCAAAGGTGACAGAGTCTCCATCTATGCCCGTAACGAGAAGTTTCAAATAAAAACTGTTGGTGAAGCCCTGCATGATGGTAACCTTGGGGAACAGATTCGGGTAAAAAACACTCGCTCAGACAAAGTGTTGGAGGCTACTGTCACCAATGTGGGCGAAGTGGAAGTTCGAATGTAAAAAATGCTAAAGTTCCCCTTGGCGGTGCCGATAAGACAGCAAGGTAATCAGAGAAAAGGCTGGAGCCGAGATGGCTATGGATATTAAACAACTGCAAAATCAACCCAGGGTGAACACAGGTTCAGTCCCCAAGAACACAGCTCAGAGCAGCCAAACAGCTCAGCAAGGTGCTGCTCCGCAGAAAGCTGACTCTGTTGTGGTGTCACAACAGGCGCAGCAACTGCAAGGAGTACAGAGTAAAATGGCCTCCCTGCCGGAAATAGATCAAAAGAAGATCACCGAAATTAAATTGGCGATCGCCGAAGGCAGATATAAGGTTGACCCGGAAAAACTGGCAGCCAACATATCTCAATTCGAATCAGAACTGAACGAACTCAATAAAGGGTCCTGATGCCTGATACCCCGGATATCACCAGCCTGATAGCACAGCAGACGACTCAACTCGAGCGTCTGCTGAACTTGATTGAGCAGGAAAAAAACGCCCTGCTGGATCGCAATGCCGATAATCTGCTGCAACTGGCCAAAGACAAGGGCGACCTACTCAATGAGGTCAAGGCGGTAGATGAAGCGCTCTCTTCTCATCCTGAACAAGTCAAACTCAGTCAGCCACCATTGGCCGAACAGGTCAGTGAAGCTCGCGAACTATTGGCCGCTTGCCAACTGCGCAATCAGGAAAATGCCGGCCTGATAGAACTGAGCATGGCCAGTATCAATCGCCTGGCGCAAGCGCTGCAGGTCAGCCGTAACGCCTCCAGCCTGACCTATGACGGCAAGGGCAAAACCTCAACCATCGCCACTCTGGGTAATGATCTCAAGGCTTGATTAAGACCCGGCTGCTGTTGCTTATAGCTTATTGCGTAAGCTCAACTCTTTAGCGAGAATCACCTCCTGTGGCCCCCTGCCCTAGTCTGAAATCAAGGTGGTTACTCTGGGTACTCGACCCGGAACGCAAAGCTCGGCTCAGAACGTAAAGCTCAGCCCTCAATTCAGCAACGCATCTTAAGCCATAAAAGGCCACAAAAAAGCAGCCAAACAAGGCTGCTTTTTGCTTATGCCAATTGAAGGTGCGAGCCACTCTCTCTACAAAATTTACAAACGAGGACTTATTCGCACCAGCCTAAAAATAAGTGATCTCTTTGACTCGCTGGGGGCGATTTTGCTGCTGATACAGATCCCACACCTGGGCGAAATCCAGCTCCAGTTCGGTCACATAATGATCTCCGGCCGGATAACTGCGCACTACCTTGGCACCGCGGATCACCCCGGAAACCGAGGCCTGGATATTATCGCCTTTCAGCATCCAGTCACTGACCTTGCTGTCGGCCGACAACCGCTGACCATAGACCTGTTCGGCCAATTCACGATAAGCGGCAATCTTGGATGCCTGCATCGCCATCAGCACCTTTTGCGACTGTTCCTTGGCCGGTTGGCTGGCCAGCGGGGCATAGCCTATTGCCGTCAACTTGGGAAAACTGCTCGGCGCCTCAGTCTCCCACTGCACATATCTGTCCTTATCGGCGCAGCCACCCAGAATTAACGCCAGCGCCAGCGTGGCCAATGACAGTGTTTTGTTCCAATGCTTCATTACTTGTCTCCCACTATCCGGCCCTTATCCTCACCACGGCTTTCGTAGCGATAAAGCAGCCCTTCTTTTGACACCACCTTATTGGAAGGCGCCAGGTAGCCGGGCAGCTCTTGCTCCTGTACCCGCACACCGGCTGCCGAAAGCACCCGGTTGTTGTTGACGTTGACAATTCGGCTGTTGAACAGCATTTCACCTTTAGCCTGACTCATGCTGGTGACCAGTACATGCTCCACCGCAATATCGGTCGGCAGTTGCTGCCAATCACGGGTAAGGATGAAATCCCCCTGTGGCGTTACCCGCACCGCATCGGCCAGGTTCAAATCCACCAGGTTGAAACCGCGCTGATGAAAGGCCGTCATCAGCCCCTGCTGCAGTTGTGAAGCGAGCGCATTGCTGCTCAGCATGTCTTCCACCATCACAGGTGTCATCACCAATAGCGGCTGGGTCGACTTGAGAGCGTCATTATGAGCTACCAACTCATCAACCAACTGCTGCGCCAATAGATTGACTGGCGCCGCTTGCGACTTGACCTCGGCCTGCTGTTGCGGCGAAGTCATGCTGCAAGCAGGCAGCAAGAGTAAAGGCAATATACACAGGGCTTTATACATAATATCCATCCCACTTGTACCCTGGCGGGCACTTGCTTTATTGAGGAACCTGGCGACTCTTGGACCTGGCGTGAACCTTGACCGACCTGACTTATGCCGCGCTTTCTCCGAGGTTGTCATTAAGCACCACGGCTAACTCGATTAGCGCCAAGTTCCTTACACTGGGGTAAAGCTATGCAAATAAAATACCAACCTAAGTTAGGGAAGGTGCGAGCAAGTCCCATGTGTGCTCTGCGTCGGCTTACGGGCTTGGATGCAAGGCGTGGTTCGCCGCAAATGGCCTTAGTCCTTTGCAAGAAGCACAACACAGCAGGCAGGCCTGTAAGCCACGCCCTTCGGGGCTTTCACAGCAACCGGCTTTCTGCGTTATCCGACTTTGACAGGCCCCGGCATGCCTTCAGTCAGATGCCTTGAACGCCAATTGCTGTGCAAGCCAGAGTGCCACGAGGACTTATTCGCACCTTCCTTAGGCCTGCAGACCAAGTACAAACAGATGACACCGGCGAACAAACCCAGTTGCCTGGCAGCTTATTACAGGCTTTTACGAAGATGTTTAAGGGGCTTATCTACGCCTTTTCATTACCCACACCCTCATTTGCCCCTTCAATTTACCCACTGGCGGGCAATGGGAACTTATATTCTCAGTTCCCTTATCGGCAAACTCTTGCCGCGCTTTAGTTATGGTCGCAAACTGCTCTGCATCAGCTGTGAATGGATGGCGCTGGCATAAAATTTGAATAGCAAGCGATACCAGTTTAAGTGGCGGCAAAATTCCGTCACCCTGACTCCTATTTTGAGGAACCGTCTTATGAGATTGCGCCCCTTGCTCTTGCTGCCGCTGCTTGGCATCAGCCTGAACGCCATGGCAGAGTGGACCGAGGCCCGAGGTGAAGCCAAAATAATCAATGGCAATTTGACCCAGGCACGGGAAGCGGCAATGGACAACGCCATCAACATGGCCTTGCTCTCCCGTGGCGGCAGTTTTCAATCAACCCAGAGTGTCAGCCAGGGGCGCTTGACCCAAAACGATTTCAGCCTCTCCAGTCAGGCGCAGATAAGCAGTGTCGAACTGGTCAGCGAAATGCGCCAGGGAGACAAGCTCAAGGTGGTTATGCGGCTCGATATTCTCGATGGCCCGGATAACAAGTGCCAAAGCTCAGCCATCAAGGCCGCTATCCTGGTGCCACAGGCCAGTATTAAGGACAGAAGCCAACTGCGTTATGGTCAGTTGGAAAACTTCCAGCGAAGCCTGTCCGAGCGGATAGCGGCAACGCTGGATAAACAATCCTCCACCAGTTTTGCCCACTTACATGCCAAAGAGCGGCTTGATATCAAAGAAGAACTTATCAATATCCGGGGTTACCGTTTGCCGACCTGGATAAGTGAAATTACCGACAGCCAGTATCTGTTGCTGCCGCAAATCATAGATATCTCCACCGAACCGGCCGAGTCCGGCTTTATGGGCCTGTGGGACAGCGAGCCGCAGCGACTGTTTCAGTTGCAGCTCAGCCTCTATCATGGGATCAGCGGCGAGCAGATCTGGTATCAGAACTACAGCATTTCCGCACCCTGGGAGTTTGCCAAAAATGAATCCGTCGCCCCCAACAGCGACAGATTCTGGCGTGCCAGTTATGGGCAGGCCATAGATAAGGTGCTGGCCAATGCCAGTAAAGATATCGATATGGCACTGGCCTGTAGACCTCTGCTGGCGCAGATAGTCGTGCGCCAACAAGATAGAGTGATACTCAACCTGGGGCGACGCAACGGCATCCGCGTTGGCGATCAGTTCCAAATCGTGCTGCAACAAAACCTGCCCGACCGCATGAACCAGATGCGCGCCGTGGCCGGAGAAACCCGGGCGAAAATCACCATAGATCAAGTCACAGAGGAAAGTGCCACCGCAGTGCTCAGCGGTGAAAATGCCGCCCTCAACATTCAGGTGAATGACATCGCGATTAAGATTTAAGCAATTAAATCCAAAGCCTTTTCATCCGGGTGAAAACCAGTATAATCACTGGCGTCTCCCTATAGCTCAACAGGATAGAGCAGTCGCCTCCTAAGCGACCGATCGGGGTTCGAGTCCCTGTGGGGAGACCAGCATTTTCTTTTTGTGCCTGCTTGCACAAATCTCAAGCTTCTTTTGGAACCCATCCACTGCCGATTCAGGCGCTTCAAATTAATGATTTTGTTCTCTGATAGTTTTCTCTTTGGGAAAACGTTGAGTTGGTCATGTGGCCATCGTGGCTTTAAAGCCCAAAACTGTAGTGGCATAGTGAATTTGGCCATCTAAATAGACAGAACATCCAAACCACTTTCTGAGCTGCAAGGAAGCTCGTTGCAGGGTGTCAGTCTCTGATAAATAACGACGGATTTTTGGAGATGAGCCTTTCTGAGACGACTAATCTGCGAGGTTCATGCAAAAACTGCGGTTGCCAGGCATGCCTACGGCAGGCTTAGGCCTGTTTCTGCAAAATCACCAACGGTTTAAGGTTAATGAGGGTGTATTGCTTGGCTTTGTTGCTTACCCCGGCACCATTTACCACCATATTTGGCCTTCATGGCACACATGGCATCCCATCGGCCACTCATGCCACTGTACTGACGGCGAAACTCCTTGGCGGAAGTTATCCAGGCATCGTCACTGATACCAAGCTCAAGCAATAGTTTGGGCCTGGAAGAGGCAATAAAGCCACGCTTGTCTTCCCGCACCGCCCGACCTGTCCAATCAATCAGCTCCAGATAGTCGGCAAAGTGAAACGGAATGCCGCTTTGTTCGGCGGCAGTGGCTGCACCATCAAATTGCGGCAGTGGCTTAAGTGAAACGTTGGCAGTTGCAGGCTCAGCAACTTCTTCTAAGCGCTCCTGAATGGATGTGTAATCAGAAGCTTGCAGCGAATCTGCAATACCGGCGCGAATGGGATTTAAATCCACGTACATCATGCAGGCCAGCAGCGCCTGTTCATCGAGCAGCGCCTGCGACTTAAAGCGTCCTTCCCAGAATACGCCCTTGCAGCCATCTTCTCGATTGGACTTGCGGGCAATATCTTCGTTTAAACAGCGCATAAACCAACTGATACTGCCAAGGCGTTCCTGCCAATCACCAATCAGCGTATCCAACAACATTCGCTCACCTTCTAAGAGACTATCGCCCTTGAGGAACTTTGCCGCTACAGGATTGCCACTAAAGAGCCAGGTCCAACGCTCAATGACTTCAAATGGCGACAACGCTTGTTGTGCAGCAAGGTCGATTTTGAGCACCAAATGGTAGTGATTACTCATGACCGCATAAGCGCAAACGTCGATGCAGAATATTGACGACAACTGCCTGATTTTATCCACTATCCAGCCACGTCTATGCTCGTAACTGCGCCCAGACAGAGCGTCTTCACCACACAAAAATGCCCTTCTCACGCAACGGTTAATCACGTGGTAAAAGGGCGTACTTTAAGCATCTATCAACTGGCGACGGGCAGTGGTCATAACCAACCTCGACTGAGCTTTGATGGGTATTTCACAGCCTAGTCAAGGCTTGGCGAAACATCAAAGAGATTTGGCTGTCCTGTATTTTGTTAACCCCAAAATCGGGGCGGACTGGATGCCCAAAGGGCAGCAAAAACGTGTTGTCACCCCAGGTAACAACCGCAAGCACTACTTGGCTGGAACGCCGCATACCAAGACAGGAAAAGTGCTTTATGTGAGCAGCGCCAGCAAAGCATCGGAGCTGTTTATTGCGGTGCTGGAAAAGCTCAAACGACATTACCGCAAAGCCAAAACTATCACGCTAATTCTGGATAATTACATCATTCACAAGAGCCGTAAAACACTGGCTTGGCTCAAGAGCAACCCCAAGTTCAGGTTGTTGTTTCAACCGGTATACTCACCTTGGGTCAACAAGATAGAGCGCTTATGGTTGGCACTACATGAAACGGTAACCCGTAATCACAGTTGCCGAAACATGCGGGAACTTCTTGGCAAGGTATGGCATTTTATGGAAACCGTTTCGCCTTTTCCCGGCAACGGACACGGCATCGCGAAAATGTAGCAGTATTCGGATCAGCTATTTAGTCGACGCTGGGCGAAACATCAAAAAGATATGGCTGTCCTGTATTGTGTGCCAAATCGACATAGACACCTTCGTTAACGTTAACGGGAGGGTCTAAGAACATACTCTTTAACGGCTTTATTGCCTTCGGCATCCTGTTACAACTGGCACAGATGCTTGCTGGTCTGTCTGAATTTGGCGACTACTTATGGTCACATAACGAGTCCAAAGCTCAAATTAATCAAGTAGGTGGGAAGTTGTTCCAAATCAAATCCATCTAAAACCATCATTATTTTCGATTGTTTTTCAACCTAGAAGCAGAGTAAGATTATCTTTGACTTCACTGCTACTGAGGATGAGTAATGCATACATCACCACTACTAAATAGCTGTTCCAAATAGTAGAGCACTGCACTGATATCGTCTCCAAGTAGTAACTTGACGAAGTTAAAACACCAAGCCTGATGAGCTGGGCTTCAGGAGCAAATGTCCGGAAACTCTTGCGCCACAAGGGTTCAGCAAGATGTAGCACAAATAGAAGCAGTTATTTAGTTTCAGCCGTTCTTAAAATAAATAGTAGGAACATCGCATTATCCAACAACGCTCCGCAAGATTTCTCAGAAATAAAAAAATATTTATAAATTGAAGAAAAAAGTCTACGCATCTTTAATAAGGAAGAAAAAAGGAGATATCACTCATCACTTTAAAGAGCAACCGAAGCCCTATTGAAAATATAACAAATACGCAAAACACATATCAAAAATAATTTAAAACCATTTGGTAAAACCGTAAACAGCTGCATTTGATAACACTAACATTTTAAAATAAAAGAGAAAAATATGTCGAAAGATCTGAGACGTAAAACAGCAATGGTTCTACATCAAATTGAAGAATCTTTAGGCTCCTTTGTAATAACGGAAGG
This sequence comes from Shewanella algae, assembly GCF_009183365.2. Lineage (NCBI taxonomy): Bacteria > Pseudomonadati > Pseudomonadota > Gammaproteobacteria > Alteromonadales > Shewanellaceae > Shewanella > Shewanella algae. The sequence goes on along the minus strand of NZ_CP068230.1, from coordinate 1,539,937 downwards.
ACAAATAGAAAGCTTAAACCTAGAATCTCTTGAAAATATCCATAGAAGGGAAGCTGATAAAGGCAGAGATTTTAATAAATCTTCAATAAAAGATGTTGTAGAAGCAACATATCTTGATGAACTTTTTGGATTTGCGTTAGATATAGCTCAGGACACTTCGACTTTAGACTCTATAAACTATTTATATTCATTATTTCATCAACTCGACATCTATGAAATTCGAAACGCGATATCACACCCCAACCGCCCATTTTGGGATTGTTATTGGTATAGAATTGCAACCATTGCAAGCGATCCGGTTCATGAACGACTCGGGTTATCAGAGATCAAAGAAGCATTAGTTAGCGCTGAATCCGGTACCATAACATCTCCGCCTGACGAATGGTTAAATAGAGTAATATGGCAGATACCTAATAACCTACCAAAGCACTTTGAACATGGATTGACAGGTCTAATAGGTAGAAGCAAAGAGTTAATTGAACTGAAAAAATATATATCAAACCCAAGGGTTAATACTTTAGCTCTAGTGGCACCAGGAGGAGCTGGCAAAACAGCATTAGCACTAGATCTTTTGAATACAATAATATCCACACCATCATATACAAAATCTGTAAATGCAGTTGTATATGTGACAATGAAAACAGAAAAATTAACTTCTGAGGGGGTAGTTCCATTAGATACTATAGAAACAATTTCTGAACTACAGAATGAAATAATATATGGTTTGAATGATATATTTGATGAAAACTATGAGTCATTTTCTAAAGCAATAAGTGATAATTCCAACAAGAATATTTTACTTTGCATTGACAACCTAGAAACTTTACTCAGAGATAATCCAACTAGCTTTGATGATTTGAATTATTCTTTACCAATAACTTGGAAGATATTAGTAACAAGTAGAGTCGCCATTTCAAATGCTACTATTCTTCCTCTTTCAAATTTACAGCAAAAATCAGCAATACATTTGGCAAGAACATATCATTCAAAAAGAGGTGGAAGTTTTAAAGACCAAAAAGTTTATAAAGCTCTTACCGAACAGTGCTTTTTCAATCCCCTAGCCATTAGATTATCTATTGACCTTATATTAAAAGGTAAAGACATTCCAGAATCATTAAACGTGGCTAATAAAGAAATCGCAGAGTTTTCATATAATAACTTGATTGATGCTCTATCACAGACATCTGTAGAGATTTTAGAATGCATATTCGTAGAATCACTATCAACTCGATATAGCTTATGTGCACTTTTAGAAAAAACAATGGATGAAATATCTGAAGCGATAGGAGAGCTATCGCGTACTAGCTTAATTAGCAGGTTATCCGACGATGAAGGTGAGTCTTACCGCCTTAATGACTCTGTCAGAGAACTACTTCTTTTATCTCCTCGCAACCTTGATATTCGAGCTAAAGTTCAAAATTCAATTGAAAAAAGAAGAATACTTTCAAAAGAAATAGACAAAAGACAATCAGCAGAAGATTTTCCAGTATGGCATTTAGAACACATCCCAATGTCTACAGATGAAAATTTAAAAATTCTTATTACAGATTTTAATAAAAATTGTAAAAAAGCAAGAAAAAACAGTGAGATATCTGTTTATTTGTACAGAAAATTAAAAGATGTACATTTTATCCATTCAAACAATTCTCTTTTCCAGAGAACATTAGCCAGATCTCTAGAACTTTTAAAAGATAAAGCATCTGCCGAAATTCATTATAAGAAAGCTATTGAGTTGGATGATAAAAACCCAACAAATAAATATTTACTGGCTAGATTATACCACAATACAAATCGTTACTCATTAGCACATGAATTATATAAACCATTAATAAACTCAGAATGGACATCTACGGATGCAGAAGTTCTTCACTTTGGAAAATCCATCTATCAAGGTTATTTCTTAGCCTTATTATATGATGGACTTTGGGAAAGAGTTTTAAATGAGACAAAAGAATGGAAAGAAACGAAAGAATACCGAGGTATCATTGGCACCTTTAGAGCAAGTGCGTGGAAAAGGAAAATGGAACTAACAGTCGATAGCGATCCGAATGATACTGTAAAATCTCTTATTAGTGCATCAAGAATTTTAGCTGATATATTTAGAAATAATGGTTATCTACCTGTTACATCAGGACAGGCAGTAAAAGTCTGTGAAGAAATTGAGTATTGTTTTTCAAGATATAGTTACCAACAGAGTTTTAAGGAAGAAGCGAGTGAACTTCTTAATTTTGTTTTTTCACATATAACTGAAATATCTCGCTCTCTTGAGCATAAAGATCTAACCCCTCTTCTTAAGAAAATAGTAAAAATTGATATACCTCAAAACCCGTTTAATTCATCAAACTTCGAAGGGTATCAAGTCCAAAATTCATATTTAGATGTTGAGCAACAAGACTTAAGTAATGGCCTTATATCTGTAGTCATAAGCAATAGACCAAAAGATAGAGCTAGCTATATGTTTGCTAAAGACTGCAATCAGAAAACATACTTTCTTCACTTTGATTGTTATAATGATGGAGAATGGAGAGATTGGACGAAGCTATCAATCGGTGATAACCTTCACGTCATACCAGATCTAGAAAATTCAACTAAAGACAAAGCAATTAAAGTAAAGGATATTTACAACCCTAATTAATTCAATATAGAAACCTCTGTCAACCTTAAACATTAAAGGTTGACAGAGTCAATTTAACGAACCATTCCCATTAAGGCTTTAACTTCATCATAAAGCTTATCAAATAAATTAATTAGTGTATCTATATGATATTGTATAAATCCATGCTCAATTGTTATACTTTTCCCAAGATTCCCATTAAAAAATCGGACTTTCTAATAATTCTAATTAAATTATGATTTTCTTCAGCAGGCAGTTTACCTCCAGCATGAACAATGCAATTCCTAACATTCTGTGTTTGAGAAATTAGATCCCTTTCCACCGCAACACAATCTAAATTAAACTCAGCTACTTTAGATAAAATTTAAATGAGCAAAAAACTCCTGAATTTTTCAGGTCTGAATGTTTAAATTTACTACCCATTGTATATGCGACTATCTTACATAATTCATCAAGTATATACTCTAATGAATTATGAGCCGTTATAACGATTGAATTTCGATACAAAACTTCACATTCAAAAACTTTAGCAAAGTCAAGATTAAAACTTTCACCGATGCAATATTCCTCTGATTCATTATTTGCATTGCTTATAGCCTTCTCCATCTGGTCATTAAGTTTTTCGCTTTCTGTTAACCATAAAGACTCAATCAAACCAAAAGCGTAGCTTATAGAATTAAGCTCATTTTTAGCTGTATTGCAAAATGTACATAAGCCCGACCTAAAAAATCAAGTGTGTCTATAGTCTCTAATTTCGGAAGCATTTTAATACTCTCCTCATTCCTTGAACCACTATATAATTCTTTCTAACAATTCTTTTTTTTCATCAGTCGTCAGCAAGTCGATCTCTCTCATCAACCTATCCACTTTCGACTCCCGCTGCTCTGCACCCAACAAAGCCGCTGTGGTGATCCCAAGCTCTCTTCTTACCTGCTCTATTTCTAAGTGGGCATAGTGGTGCTAAGACGGTCATTCTCAGTCCTTGTGCGAGTGGTGGGTTTGTTTGGCGATAGATCTGATCGCTCAAACAGGACTGAGTTCCCTTCCTGTGATCTACTATTTAGAACAGCTATTTAGCGGTCGATTCATCACGTCAGTGCAAAGACACACTCCCCCATCTTTAGCGAGCAGCCCAAAGTGGATTGTGGCTGCCACGATTACAACAAGTTCAATGAGCTCGCTGCAGATATCTATCCCATTGATTGTACGGGGCCTTCAACTCTTGTAAAATACGGTAGCAAGCTTGAGTGCGGGCCACTTTTGTGGTCACTGGAAGGAAAATCGGTAAATGGAATTAGTCAGCTCTTCGCATTGCGCAGCATCTTATGCTGCTACTCCATCTGTAATTGTCGATGTCATATTCGGTGCACTTTTCGATGCACTTTACCGGGCATCTTGCAATCCATCTCGTTCCACATTTTCCGGCGCACTATCGACAGCGAATCAGGCCAAATCCAGGGCTTATGTCCCCCTAAGCTCAGCTAAATCAGAAGGATAAAACTACGGCGTCAAGCATCTGCAGCGGCCAACAGGCTAATAACCATACCCTACAATAAGTTGTTTATATTATGTCCCAGTTTATAGAATCCCTCCCCGACTACTTTAATGCTGTTAAAAACAGTGACGGCTTTCCTGAAAAGTTCATCAACGACCTTTTCTTGATTGGCAAATGCAGTGCCGATACCGACTGCGTGAAAGAGATCCGTCAACTGCTGAAACAGCATGCGAGCCAGGATATTCAGAATGCCTTCAAGTGCCGCAAGAAACTGATTAAAGGCGAGAAAGAGCCTGATATGAGAGATGTCTTCTGTGTCCTTTGCGAATATGCCAGCCTGTCGGCCGAGCTGGATGTCGATTACCTCTATGCCAGGCTGGGACATACCATTATAGATATTCGAGCCGGTCAGCCACTGGAAGCACTCTGCGAACGACCCGAGCTGTTGGCGCGTTTCCCCTCGGTGACTTTTCTGGCCATCGAAGAAGTGCCCTTTTGTGGACAACAGTTACCTGAAAGTATCGGTAACCTGCCACTGCTTGAAAAGCTCAACATTGAAGGCGATTACAAGACACTGCCCAAGAGCATTGAAAAGCTAAAGAAACTGCAAGAGTTTAAAATTAACTCAGTGCCGCTGGAAAGTCTGGATCTTGATTTTCGCCAACTGACAAGCCTTAGCAGCCTAACCTGGTACGATACCCCTATCTGCGGCGCCGAGCTGTTTGATTTACCGGCCGGATTGACCAAGATTGATTTGGGGTTAGTCCCTGATTTACAACGCCTTGGCACTAACTTGGATAAGCTGCCACAGCTGCAACACTTGAAAATCTCATGCTGTCCCCAATTTGCATCTATTGATGAGCAACTGACCTTAGCCAACCTCAATAATCTGACACTATGGAAGAACCCGTTATTGAGTTCAATCCATGCCAATACGGTTCTTGGCAATCAAAAAACATCTTTCACTAATGGCATAGATATCCGCTTTGCCCCAAAGGTACATGAACATATAACCCGGCTTCAGATCCAAGAAAAGAAACTGCTGGCATTGGTCTGTGAGCATGCTGCATGTTTTCCTCATCTCAAAGAGTTGCACCTGGGTTATACCAGAGACTTAACTGGCATTCGCTTCCCTTTTGGGGCGTTTTCGCAACTGGAGAGCATCTGGGGGGCAGATTTCGGCGACGACGGCTTCTGGGATGAACTGCCTCTATGTCAAAGCCTTAAAAATCTTAGTTTTAATTCGACCAGCTCGGAAACCATACCCGAGTCGTTTAAAGAGATAGCGGCGCTGGACAGCCTCAGCATAATAAACGGCCAAAAACTCACCATAGATGCATCATTGTTGCCACGAAACATCAAAAAGTTGGAAATCGACCGCTGTCATCGCCTTATTGCCCCAACCGAGAGACTAACCCTGGATGAACTCATTCTAAGCCATTGCCCGGTGGACAATGAACGGCAGCTGTTCAGCAATATTTCTACAGCTGTGATGAAATACTACCCTGACGATGACACGCCAAACACGGAGGAAGAGCTGTCTCAATACCTGTCTCAGCCAGAGCGACTCACCTCCTTCACCACTAGACTGGCGACAGCTAAAATCGCCGATCTATTAATGCATTGCCCCAATCTAGCGTCGCTCAATATTGACCCAGCCCAAGTTGAGACTGAGCTTGAGGATGGATACGCAGACCAAAGGGAGACTTTACCTGGTTTGAATTGCCCCGCCGTTACCCAGTTGACCTCGCTGGAGCTGCACAATACCAACGTCGTTACTCTTGGCCCATTGCTAACGAGTAGCCCCAAGCTTAAGACAGTTAAACTCAACAAATTCGACAATTTCCCTGCCAATGTTTCGCTGCCACGGCTGAAAACCCTGTTGATTTCACGCAGTGATCTTAAAACCCTGGCCTCACTCGATGCGCCGGCATTGGGAACCTTGAAACTGGCCCTGTGTTATGAGTTTGGTCTGGAGGCCACCAAGGCCCTGGTGAAATATACCCACTTGCATCACCTTAAACTGATGGGAATGCACAAAAGCCTGGATCATTTCCCCATGGAGCTGAAAGCACTACCGTTAAAACGGCTTTCTCTGAGAGGCGGCGATATCAAGGTTATCCCTGATTTTATCGGTGAGTTTAGCGAGTTGGATACTTTATCTCTGGAGGACTTTGTCACTGAGTCTCTACCCGAGTCCATGTTGGCGCTTGAGAAGCTGGAACGCTTGAGTATCGATTGCTGCAAATTCCTCAAACCTATCCCTCCCAGCTTCAGAAAGCTCAAGCTGAAAGTCCTTTGCTACACCATAAGCAAATTCAGCGGTTTCAACATGAACCCCAAGCTGTATCAAAACTTACTGACCCCGAATTACACCGAGCAGACCAAGTATCTCGACGATTAAGTTATTAGGTCGATTCAACAGAGCCACTCAGCACCCCAGTAAGACTTAAACTCGTAAAAGGTATACAAACTGGAACGCGATTTGCTGCACTGAAGCGCCATGGAGTCATCAAAGCCATTTTTTTGACAAGCGGTTGCCAGGTGGGTAAAGCGCAAGAGATTGCAGCCGGTAAACGCCTGTCGGCACTCGAAGACCTGCGCATTGAGCCGCCAAATGCTGTGTTATGTGCCCTAATAGGCTGATTGAGGGGAAATCCCATTTGGCCAGGGCCATTAAGCTTCCAGCTTCTTGGCATACAACAAGGTGCTTACCGCTCTAAAATGAGTCGGGTATTTGAAGCTATGCTCTCTGGTACAGATTAAGACTTTGGCAAACGCTAAGTACCAAGGTACTGTATTATTTAAACTTTAAAGTCAGAATCCTATCGTCTGCCAGGCGGGGATTACATCTGGGTTTTAACACAGCCCATCTTCAACGAGGAAACCTCCATGACAGAGCTGTTTGCAGCCAATTTGCAAATCATCCAGTCCAGATGGCCACTGGCGGGGGCAATACTCAAACAACAAGCGCCCGGCAGCCTGGATGCGGCCTTGGTGACAGGGCAAAATCAGACCATCAGCGTCGATGGCATTCAGCTCAGCAGCCGTCACAACCGTTTGGCAGAAGCCAAGCTGTATATTGATACCCTACCAGCCGGTGCGACCGCGGTCAGTCTCTATGGCGTAGGAATGGGCGATGTACCCAGCGTATTGTTGGATAATCCTGCCATCACCAAGCTGACGGTAAATGTTCTCAACCCGGCCATTTTCGCTCTGATACTCAGCTACACAGATCAATCCGAGTGGTTGACCCATCCGGCCGTCACTCTGGAGTTGCAGCCGGGACAACTTAAAGTGACCCAGCCCTATATCGCCCTGATAGCCGACCTGGAACTCTGCAGTGATGATAATGCCAGGCTCAGGGATCTCTTGGTGCTCGAGCAAAATCTGCCTTATATCAACCGCCGCCATCAGGCGACCGACCCTGCGATAATCAAGCGTCTGCAGGACAATCGCCCTTTTCTGCTGCACGACCCAGATGTAATTGAGCTTAAGCGGCAGGTTCATAGCCATAAGGCCCTGGTCATAGGCGCCGGGCCTTCGCTGGAAGAACATTACGATTACCTGGCCAAGTTGCAAACGCAGCGGCAAAGGCCGCTGATTATCTGCGCCGACACCGCCATGAAGGGCTTGCTGCACCACAATATCCGCCCCGACATAGTGGTTTGCATCGACGGACTTGTCGGCGAATACCACCTGCCTTTGGCACTCAGCGAAGGGATAGCACTGGCTTATTATCCCCGGGTCGCCCCCGAAATCCTCAATGGTTGGAGAGGCCCCAGGTTTAACGCCTATGGCAATAGCGCGCTTTATGATGCGCTGGGCAAAGAGATACCCAAGACTCGCCTTTATACCAATGGCAGCGTGATCCACCCGGCGATAGATCTGGCAGTACTACTGGGCGGACGGGAAATTACCCTGCTGGGCTGCGACTTTTGCTATTGCCACAACAAGAGCCACGCCTTTTGGGATGACTTTGCCAAAACCACTCAGGATAAAATGACCCAAACCTGGGTAAAATGCACCACCCAAAAAGTGCAAAATGCCAGCCACTGGGTACTGGATGGCCATGGCCAAAGGGTGGCAACCGATCTCAACCTCAGGGCTTACCTGCGAAACCTGGAAACCTACATAGCCAAGCGGCCCCATGTCAGGTTTTATCAAACCAGCCTCTCAGGCGCCCGAATTAAAGGTTGCCAATACAAGGAGTTGAAACCATGATCCAAGATTCATTGGCACAACAGCTGCTCGACACAGCCACCGCGTTCAGGCTTGGCAAAGAAGCAGAGGCCTCCGGGCGGCTGAAAGATTGCATAGAGCAGATGCAAGCACGACTGGAACAGCAACAGCTGCCAAGCGAAGCGTTGCAACTGGTGCCCGGCATGTTGGCCTCGCAACAACGCCATGACTGGCTGGGGCTGGCCGACACCCTGGAATATGAACTCGTGCCTTTACTGGCCTAAGCACTCAGGAATACTCTTTCAGTGCCGATAAAGCACTTGAATCACCCAAGCGGAAGAAACTGATGAAACATACGCTTTTTATTGCCGAAGTATCCAGCAATCATCACAGGGATCTGGAACGCTGCTTTGATTTTATCGCGTCTGCGGCGGCCATCGGCTGTGATGCCGTCAAGTTTCAGTTATTTAAAATTGATCAGCTGTTCGCCCCCGAGATCCTCGAAAAGAGCGAAATGCACAGAAAGCGCAAGGATTGGGAACTGCCAGTCAGTTTTCTGCCACAGCTGAAACGCTGCTGCGATAGCCACGGCATTGCGTTTTCCTGCACGCCTTTTTATCTCGATGCCGTCAAAGAACTTGAACCCTATGTCGATTTCTACAAAATCGCCTCTTACGAGCTACTGTGGGATGAACTGCTGATCGCCTGTGCTAAGACAGGAAAACCCGTGGTCATTTCTGCCGGCATGGCCAACTTCGACGAAGTTGATCACGCTATCTCTGTGTTGAAAGACTCAGGTTGCCGCGATATCACCCTGCTGCACTGCGTATCGGCCTACCCGACGCCTAAATCCGACTGCAACCTGGCGGTAATTGGCGCTTTTCGCGAGCGCTATGGAGTTAAAGTGGGTTGGTCTGATCACAGCGTATCAGCGGCAGTGATTCGCCGCGCCGTTGGCCGCTGGCAGGCCGATTGCGTGGAATTTCATATCGATCTGGATGAACAGGGCGCCGAATACGCCGCAGGGCACTGCTGGCTACCCCAGCAGATGCAGCCGGTGATCGCCGAATGCCGCGAAGCCGAGCTTATCGACGGTCAGAGCGACAAATTGCTGGCCCCCAGCGAAGCGCCGGATCGCGACTGGCGCGCCGACCCCAGCGATGGTTTGCGGCCGCTAAAGCATATGCGGCTAAGCTATCAAGGCAATTGATAAAAAACGGGGGGCATAAGCCCCCTGTCTATTCATGCCAAGTCGCGTTTCAGCATGCCGTTATAAAACGGATCTGCTCATAAACCCAAGTTACCCTCTGTTCCAGCTCTTGCATATTATCGGCCACGACAATAAACACCCCGGCGCGATCGGCATGACTGGTAACAGGTTTAATCTGCTCTCCTGGCTTGACAAAAAACTCCAGCTTTTTGACAAAGTCTTGTTTGCTAACTTCAGCAACACCTTCAATGGCCAACAATTTTCCAGGCTCAGGAAAGAAGTATCGATTGGCAACCATCTGGTTAACCCTAGGGGTTAACGCCTCGAAGTCAGGTTTCTGCCCCAAGGCGATTTCCAGTGCCGTTTTGACATAGTTGATCCCCAGCCCGAGTGGTACCAGACTCTCGGAAAAATCCCCCCCGCTGAGGCGGGTGGCCACTTCTATCACCTTGGGACCATTCTGGGTATAAACGATATCGCCTTTAATCACCCCGGATGTTACACCCAAGGCATCAGCAACCTGATCTATCAAAGTCTCAACTTTGTTCCTTAGGCTTTGCGACAATCGGCTGGGTTGCCAACCGCCATTTTCAATGATGTAGGGCGAGAACCTCTGCAGCATTTCGTAATTGCGGTCCACAAACCCGGGAGTAACGCTTTTTCCCTGATAAAACAAAGTTTCGGTGCTGATTTGTGGACCCGGCAAATACTCCTCAACCATGACTTGACCGCTAAAGGATTCATTGACCGAACGCTCATAGAGCATCTCGATATCCATTCCCTCTGTAAGAAGGAAAACCCCTCTCGCACCCGAGCGGTCAACCGGCTTAATGATCAGCGGAAGGCCACGTTCAGCAATCACTTCCAATAGCTGTTTCAGGCTATCTACGGCGCTGAACCAGGGTATAGGCAATCCATGAGCAGCGAAACACTGCTTCATTTTCAATTTATCTGTTGCTATCTCTGCCGCCTGCAAGGGAATACAGGGCAAAGACAGATGTTCAGCCAGGGCCGACACATATTGGGAAATATCACTGCCCATCACGGCGACACCGTGGACAGGATAGGTCAACCCATCAACAAATTGCTTTAACGCCGGCAAGTCTCTGGTACTGACAACCGCATATTCATCGGCCAACGCAAAGCCGGGGGAGCTGGGATTGCCATCCACAACAACGACCTTGAGCCCCATGCTCTTGGCGGTTTTGATTGCATACAGCTGATCTGCACTGCCGCCGAGCAACAAGATAGTTTTGTGCTCAGTTATCAAGAATGGCTCCTCCACTCACTGCAAGGATCTGACCGGTCATATACTGTTGCTCGTCCGATGCGAGCATAATGCAAGCGCTGGCAATATCTTCAATCCGCCCGGCCTTTTTCAACAGCGTCATATCCAACACCCTGGCACCTGCCGGAGAGTCAATTTCATCTGCAGTTTGATCTGTTCTAACCAAACCTGGCGCTACGGCATTCACCAGGATATTGTGCTCAGCGCCGTACCGGGCCAGGATTTTGGTCAGGCTATTCAGTCCGGCCTTGGATACCGCGTAATGCACGGTTTTAGGCCCGTGATACTGTCCGGCCACCGAGGAGATATTGATGATGCGGCCACCACCGTTTGCCTTCATCAGGGGAAAGATTTCCTGGCAACAGATAAAAGGCCCTTTGAGGTTGGTTCCCAAAATAAGATCCCAGGCCTCATCTGTGACTTCTTCAAACCAGCCCCTTTGATTAATACCGGCATTGTTGACCAGGATATCTACCCGACCGAAAACCTTTTTGCTCTCTTCAAGCATCGCCTTGATATCATCACGCTGCGAAACATCGGCCTTGACCTTCAATACCTTGCGGCCCATAGCTTGGATCTGTTCCGCAACAGAATTGGCGGCAGCATCATTGGCACGATAGTTAAGAATAATGTCGGCTCCCTCGCGGGCAAACGCCAGGGCTAACCCGGCTCCAATGCCTCTGGAGGCTCCGGTTATCAGAGCCACTTTTCCCGCCAATCTACCCATGAGTCGTCTCCAGATACTCAGGCCAGCGTTGCCCAATTTGCTCATGAATTTGTGCCACACTGATCCCGGCTTCCTGGCTGCATTCCTGTTTACTGCCAGGGCGAACAAAGGCATCATTGACCCCGGTGCGCAATATTCTAACTCGAATATCTGCATCTCTGAGCGTTTCCAGTACCGCGGTGCCCAATCCGCCCGCCAGAACACTCTCCTCCAATGTCACTATATCCATGCCCGGCAACAGCAGCTCTTTGAGCCTTGCCTCAGGGAAAGGCTTGATACTCTGAATGCAAATGATGCCGAAGTCTTTACCAGACTGTTGCAGCTTGGATTTCAACTCCCAGGCACTGGCCAGGGTGTTGCCTAAAGCGATCAAATAGCCATCCCGCCCTTCGGCGGCCACCGACAGACCACAAGGCTCCATCTGCCCGATAGCGGGTTCGGTTGCCAAGATGGGTTCATAAGGATGCAGGATCACCATAGGCCCCTTGGGCGCCGCAAGCCTCTGCGCCAGTATCTGCTCCGCTTCAGCAGAGTTGGCCGGATAGATAATCTGCATATTGGGGAAAGAGCGCAGATAGGGAATATCATATAGACCATGGTGGGTTGAACCATCGTAACCGGCAAACCCGGCTCTGACCCCCAACACTGTGACCGGCAGGTCCATGTAACAGGCATCGTGCAACAATTGGTCAAATGCTCTTTGCATAAATGTGGTTTGCATGCACACAACCGGCTTTTTCCCTTCCAGGGCCAGGCCACAGGCCATACCCACGGCATGCTGCTCTGCCATCCCCACATCTATGACTCGGCCCGGATAGGTTAAAAATAACTTGTCCAAAGACGATGCATAGGGCGTTGCCGGTGTGATGACCTCAATATCACCATCTTTTTGCATCAAGCTCTCAAGCTTTTCAGCAAGCACTACGGCATAAGTTTTGCCCGCAACGGTAGGCGCAGCCCCCTGCCCAGTGGCAGGATCAAACGGCATGGAAAAGTGCAACTTGTATGGATGCCCGGCAGCACATGCCAGACCGCGGCCTTTTTCGGTTTTCAAATGAACGACACAAGGTCGAGCTAATTGCTTGGCGGCCTCAAGAGCTTTCACTACGGCTTCAACATCATGGCCGTCAGCCACAGCGATATACTGATAACCCAAGCCTTCAAAGAAATGCCGCGACTTTTGCTGCCAATCTTTTCCCGTGGTGACGTTTCTCACGCCACCAACCGATGGCGCTATCGCCATTTCATTATCATTCAGCACCAAAACCAGTTTGAGGTCTTGTGCGCTTCCCACGAAGTTCAATGCTTCAAATGCCATCCCTTCCACAAGAGAGCCATCGCCAATAACCGCAACCGTGGAAGCCGTTTCATCCCGAGAGCGCAGCGCCGAGGCGATACCGCTTGATAATGAGATGGATGTACCGGCATGAGACGCATCTATGGTGTCGTGTTCACTCTCTTCTCTGGCTATAAATCGGCTCATGCCACGATAGGTATTCAAGGAGTCAAAAGCCGGCATTCGGCCGGTCACCAGCTTATGGGTATATCCTTGGTGGCCGGTATCGAATATGATTTTGTCTCTTGGTGAATCAAACACATAGTGAATAGCCAGCGTCATTTCCACCACAGAGAGGTTGGCGCCAATATGCCCACCAGTGGCAGATATTTTCTCGATAAGAAAATGGCGAATAGCGTCAGCCTGAGAGGCCAAGGCAGCTACAGGTAACGCCTTGAGTTCGGTTGGAGAGGTTGCAAACGGTTTGCAGGCATTATTTGCCATAGAAGTTAATCCTCAGCAATTATCGAATAGGATTGATACAGACCAACACGGTGTTTGTGCCGTAAGGATCGGCATTATCGTAGATAATCCCGGCCTTGATCCCTATAACCTTGACGATATGAAAATATTCGCCGACCAGCTTCAGGAGATAGTCCAAGTCATATTCCACCAAGTGACAGGCATTAACGGGAATATGTCCCAGACTATTTTGAGGCGTACTCAACACCAGCATGCCCCCGGGGCGAATAATACGCTTGAGCTCACTGAGACACTCACGTTCAGGTACATGTTCCAGTGTTTCAAAGCTGGTGACCGCATCATAGCTGTTATCCGCAAAAGACATGGCGGTGATATCTTCAACAAAGAAATCCACGTTCTTTTGTGGTGAGTGTGCTTTGGCAAAGGCAACACTTTCCGGATCCAAATCGGCTCCGTGAACTTGCGCCAGACTCTCGGACATCATCCTCACGCCATACCCATCGGCACAGGCGATATCCAATACTTTCATATTGGGCTTCAAATAACGGAGCGCCAGTTCGTAATGAAAGCCCAACCTGTCTCCCGAGGCTATCCGCTTACCATTGACCTCCTGACGGGGGATCTCGTAAATAGCATTGGCCAGACGTCGACACTCAGACAGGTATTCATCCGAATAACTCGGGGTTGAAAGCAGGTACTCAAAACTGAATTCATGCCTGTTGAGGGCAAAATAACATTTGGGATGGACGTGAAACTTGGCATCTTCCGGAGCCTGCAATTGAGTGACAAGTTTTCTCAGCGCGCCGACTCTAAACACTTCGGAACTGAAATGGACCGGAAAATCATCGGGTAACTTAACGCAATCCAACTGACGGCTTTGAGCCAGCGCCAACATTTCCTTGCTGAGATCCGCATCAAAACAGAAGTGGATGCCATCGGCCCTTAGAATGTAATCCTCATCATTGAGATCTTCCGCGGCCGCCAGCATTCGCTTTAGCGGGCTTTCATCATAGCCATAAAATGCGGTTAATCTGGGATCATTCAAGTCACTGACAATCTGATCCAAGGCGCCACTTCGATCAAATTCCGGCGCGGCAAGACGTACCTCATACTCAGGGAAAGCACTCAGGGCACGCTTAACGGTTCTGACAACGGCGATTTCGCCATCAACCAGTCCCATACATATATCGGTTCCCCCGGCCCAAGAGCGGGAGCTGGCCTGAATCAGTACTCTGACCTTATTCATTGTTTTCTCCTTATTTTGTCGCGTCTGACTAGACCTTTCTGGCAAATAAAACTACTTCTCTTCCCAAGCCGGCATTGGCCAAGGCTTGATAGAAGGCCCGTTTACTCGAGTTACGACCTGCTTTATTCAATTGTGTATCGAATCTGATCCGTTTTTGATGACACGCCCGCCCCAACTGGCCGTCATCAACATAGTTGTCACCCATGAGTAAAAACATATCCATCGGAAATGTGGTTTCTTTGAGGAAGACGTCGAACCCCATCTTTTCAAGTAAGTTACCGAGTGAGTCAAAATCAAAGAAATTCAGATGATGAGGCGGAGCAACCCACCAGGGACGATATCCCTCAATCTCTCTCAGTGTCTCTTGAAAGGGGTTATAGTCGTTGGGAACAACAACGCATAGCACTCCCCCGGAAACCAAAGAATCCCTCATTAAGGCTAACATTTCGATGGGATTGGGAATGTGTTCCAGCACGGCGTTCGCGTGGATAGCGTTAAACTTACCCAGTTTGGCAGCGCTACTTTCGGTGAAGAAGTCTTCAATAACCTCAGTACCCAAACTGCGGGCATGTTCACAAGCCCTAACTGAGGGTTCTATGCCGATGGCTGACCAACCGCGTTGCTGGCCGTGTTGGATGAAAAACCCCGGACCGGAACCCACATCCAGTATTCTGCGCTCATTCTCCGGCAAGCAATCTTCCAAAGTATCAAATCTATCAGAATACACCTGCTGCCACCATTGGCTATCTGCGGTACCTTCCTTGATAAACAATGGCTTATCATTGACATAGTATTCGTGCCGGTATACGGTTTCCAGCTCGGCTGCTGTGGGTAGCGGGTGCACATGTTTAAAACCACACACTTGGCAGTCTATGACCTGAAACCCGCCAACCTCATCGAGTAATGGGCCAGAGTGCTTATCACAACCAATTGATACCATGTGCTTTCCTCAATGCAATATGTGTCACTAATCCAACGCTGTCCGTATTGAATGCAAGTTATAAGCCAGGACTTATATATTCCTGGTTATCGGCCTCATTCACCCGGAATTGAATAATCTGTATCTAGTTTAGCGAGTTAAAGCGGGTAAAAGCGACTACTAACCTCGGATGGGCTTATCAAGTTGTTACTGGTCATCTCCATCGCATTTGTTATTATTCAAACATATACAGCTTTGACATCGACAAATGACCAGCCAAGCATCCATGCCAGCTTCAAACATACGGGTAGCCCTATACACGGTTTTTCACCTCAACCTGGCGTTTTCCTCCGTTGAAACAGAGCAGCACTCTGAGGTGGTAAAACGCTGCTACTGGCCATTGCTGCAGTTGGCTGAGGGGGGCATACCTGTTGGTCTTGAGCTAACCGCTTATACACTCGAGTGTATCAACGCGGTAGACCCAGCCTGGGTCATTCGCTTCAAAGAACTGTTGGAGCAACAAAAATGCGAGCTGGTTGCCAGCGGCGACAGCCAAATCATAGGGCCGCTGATCCCGGCCGAGGTCAACTGTGCCAACTTGAGGCTGGGTCAAGAGGCTTATCAGCGCCTGTTGGGCATAAGCCCCAGACTCGCCTATCTCAATGAACAAGCGGTTTCAGCCGGCTTGCTTGATATCTACATAGATGAAGGCTTCGAAGCCGTGGTGGTGGAGTGGGACAATCCCTTTTCCCATAACCCAGAGTGGCAACGAGAGCGGCTAATGCGGCCGCAATCGTTAAAGAGCGCCAGCGGCCGACAGATCAAGGTCATCTGGAACCATGCCATCGCCTTTCAAAAGTTCCAGCGCTATGTTCACGGCGAGCTAACTCTGGAAGATTATCTGCAATATCTGCGCAAGGTGTTGAAACCCGGCACTCTGGCATTTCCGGTTTATGGCAGCGACGCCGAAGTGTTTGACTTCCGTCCCGGGCGCTACCATACCGAAGCCGAGCCAATAAGCGGCGAATGGCAGCGCATAGCGCAGTTGTTCATGGCCCTCAATGACATGGATGGCTACCAGTGGAGCCTCCCCTCCAAGCTGCTTCAACATTGGCAAGGCTTAGAACCCCTGGCACTCACCAATGCCCAGCACCCGGTTTCGGTCAAAAAACAGGCCAAATACAACATTACCCGTTGGGGACTGAGCGGCCGCAATGATCTCCACCTCAATAGCCTTTGTTACCAAAGGCTGGCTGAGCTCAAGGCGCAGCCCAATACAGACGATGAGAGTTGGCGAGACTTGTGCCGCCTCTGGGCCAGCGATCTCAGAACCCACCTGACCCAAGCGCGCTACGATGCGCTGGCATTACCCCAGATGGCTTCGGCCGCGTCAACATTTACGCCCTGGCAAACCCGTAAAGACATCCACATTCATTATGATGAGGCCAGGCGTAGGCTGGAGGTGCAAACCCCGGACATCAGGCTGACACTCAACGGCAACCGCGGTCTGGCAATTGATACGCTGGCCTTTGCCAGCCATGACTTTGAAGCCGTTGTCGGTACCCTGTCACACGGCTACTTCGACCATATCAGCTATGGCGTCGATTTTTACAGCAATCACCTCCTGCTGGAGCGTTTTCGCGACCGCGACAGAGTGGCCGATCTCAACCGTGTGGAATACCAGCTAGGGGAGCAAGACGGCTGCCTGGTCATCTATTGCCGCCAAGCGCTCAAGAGCGGCGCGATATTAAAGTGGTATCGGCTCGAAGGTGAGCGCCTCTTTAGCGGCTTTCATTTCGAAGAGAGCAGCCGCCCGGAAGCCTCGGTACGCTTGGGCTTTATGACCCTACTCGATTGTGAGCAGCGGGCCTGGTATCAGACTCGCCTCGGTGGCCACAGGGATGAATATTTCCAGATAACCAGTGACATGGATCAGGGCGCGCCAATCTCCTCGATAGTCTCCTCATCCAGCGCCTTGGGGGCAACCTCGGGCTCCATCTGTTTTGGCACCCGGGCAAGAGGCATTCGCATTGACTGGAACCCCGCGCTTTGTGCCGCCTTGCCGATGATTTCCAGCAAAAAAATCGATGAACAATATCTGAATCGGCTGTGGTTTTCGCTGGCTGAGGCCGATGAAACCCTCAAACCCGGCGGGCAACTGTTGAGCCTTGAGCTGTGCATCAGTCCAGTTAGCCAAACCTCTCGCCCTTCGGCAACAGAAACACCCAAAACAGAGGAACAGTCGCTATGACCAAGACACTTGCCATTGTCGGGGCCAGGCTCAACTCCAGTCGCCTGGCGGGAAAACACTTATTGCCACTGGCCGGCGACCCCATGATTAGCCATATTTGGCGAAGGCTGATGCAATGCCAAGAAGTAAATGACTGTGAACTGGCCACAACCGCAGATGACTTTAACCGCCCGCTGCTGGATTGGGCTACTGAGCATAGCGTCGAATGTCATCCCTATGAAGGCGATGTCAACGACCTGATGGCAAGGCTTGATTGCATAATCCAAAGGCAAGATCCGGATTATATTCTCTACGTCTGCGGTGATTGTCCACTGATAGATCCCGGCTTTATCGACCATGGGCTGAAAGCGCTCAAGGCATCGGGGAAAGACAGCATTGAACTGAACCCAGGCGTTGTTTCTATGCATGAAGGGATGGCCTTCTATAGCCGCCGAGGCTGGGACAAATTGATGTCGGTCAGTCAATGTGCCATGTCCAGAGAACACGTAGGCTATGGGGATAAGTTAACCCCGATACTCGAACGTTTGAGCATTCCCGACAGCGGCGACTATTCAAAAGTCCACCAGCGAATCTCTGTCGATACCCAGGCCGATTACCGCTTCATGACTGAGGTCTACCGCCGCTGGTACGCCGAGCATCCTGCAGACTCTATCGTTAGCCTCGTCTGGGTTCAGGAGCAACTGCTCAGTGACCCGGCCTTGAGTGCCATCAACGCCCATGTGCAGCAAAAGGCCGCTGATCGTCAATACGCCAAGGCCGGCATCTATTGTCACTTGGGAGCGGAGATCGGCCTGGGACACTTCAAGCGCGCCGAGTTAATCGCCGATGCCTTGCAGGAGTATCTGGCCATAGGTGCCCAAGTTCATGCGCTCTACGAAGGCTCGACACCTAACTCACTCGCCCAGACATCATCAGCAAAAGTCACTTGGTATCAAACAGAAGCGGAATGGCTTACTGCGTTGAAGGCCGATGCCAGCCCGCTGATCATACTGGATCTCCACCCGGATTTTATCGCTCTACCTGCCATCAAGCAGGCGCTGCAAAACCTAAGACACAAGGGATGCAAACTTGTCGGCATAGACAAACTGGCGCCGCTGTTACCTGAGTTGGATTGGCTGTTCATTCCCAGCTTCAATACCTCACTGCAACATCCCAAGGTATCTTCCGGCTGGCAAAACTACCTGTTCAGTCCCCTTCCCCAAAGGCCGAAGAAGCCTCAAATTTTGGTATTGACCGGCGGCAGCGATGCCCTGGGGTATGGCCAAGCGTTGCCAGGGTTACTGAGTCAACTGCATACCGATTGGCCGATAGTCTGGATCCAGGGGCCATTGGCACCGAGGCCACGATTGCCCGCCGGGTGTAATATCCAAGTGCTTAAAAATCCGGAAAATCTCAAGCAATTGATTGCCGAATCCGAAGTGGTGCTGAGCTGTTATGGCTTGTCGCTGTTTGAATCCATCTATGCAAGGGCGGCGACTTTGCTGCTGCCGCCCTTGCATCTGTGCGATGACGCCGAGCTGGCACTGTTGGAGAAAACGCAATCTTGCCTTATCAGCGACTCGCTCTCTGATGCCATTCACAAACTGGAACTGTTGCTCAGTGATGCCAAAGTGCGCGAAAATTTGCAAACAGAGGCCGCCAGGGTCTTTGCCAACCATGGCGGCATCAAGCAGCTGATGGCTGAAATCAGCTCGCTACTAAAATAGCGACAAAGCTAGTGGCAAAGCTAGTTGTAAAGAGAGCGGCAAAGAGAGCGACAAAGCTAGTCGCAAAAAAATAGTCGCAAAGGGTAAAGCAAACGGCAGCACGACAGTCTGACAGTCTGACAGTCCCAAGCTGACATTTTCGAGTTTACATTCTCGAGCTTAAGATGCCGCCCTGGTATTTAGGCTGGCGGTCAACTCATCAAGCACCTTTTGCTGAGCGGTTTCATCCAGAGCCGGATACAAAGGCAGAGTCAATATCTCATGATAAAACTGCTCTGCTGCCGGGAAAGCGCCTTCTTTGAAGCCAAGAGAGAGGTAATAGGGTTGCAAGTGCACCGGGAAGTAATGCACGTGCACCTGAACGCCTCGCTCTCGCATGGTATCGAACACCGCCCGGCGCCGCCCGGCCTCCTTGAGACGTATCATATAAAGATGACGAGCACTCATACTACCGGGTAAAGGCTCCACGCCCACAACCGGCAACTTGACCAATGCTTGGCTGTAATAAGTGGCCAGTTGGTTGCGCTTGCAGACAAATTCATCCAAGCGCTTAAGTTGCGAAAGCCCCAGCGCCGCCTGCAGATCTGTCATACGGTAATTGAAGCCCAGGGTATGTTGCTCGTAGTACCAGCCGCCTTCATCGGGGCGCAATAGGGTATTGGGTTCTCGACTGATCCCATGACTGCGAAAAAGCGTCATCTTATCGGCCAATACCTGACTCTTGGTCAGTGCCATTCCGCCTTCGGCGCTGGTAATTATCTTGACTGGATGAAAGCTGAAAACCGTGATGTCCGAAAACTCACAGCTGCCAAGCTTATGCCCCTGATAACTGCCACCGATACCATGGGAGGCATCTTCGATGATCTTGAATCCATACGCTTTACCCAGTTCGGCGATAGCAGCCATATCACAGCTGTGACCACAAAGATGAACCGGAATAACCACCTTGGGTAGAGTACCTTCTCGTTTAGCCTGATCCAGCTTGGCCTTTAACGCTTCAGGGCACATGTTCCCGGATTCGGGATTGACATCAACAAAGTCCACTTTCGCGCCGCAGTACAAGGCACAATTGGCGGAAGCCACAAAGGTAATGGGGGATGTCCACACCCTGTCGCCTGGCCCGACATCGAGTGCCAGGCAAGCAATATGCAAAGCCGATGTGGCGCTGTTTACCGCAACGGCGAATTTGCCGCCAGTATAGTTACATATCGCCTGTTCAAACGCCGGCACCTTGGGGCCTTGAGTCAGCCAGTCGGATTGCAAAACTTCAACGACAGCATCAATATCGTCTTGGCTGATATTCTGTTTGCCATATGGGATCATACATCTGCATCCAGCTTGACTATTTCATCCCCGACCAGAAAATGAGGGTTGGTTCCCGAGTTATATTCAAATCCCATTGCTACCGGCTGCCCTGTCTCTCCAAGCGCATTGGTACAGAAATCGGTTTCCCGGCCAAAGAACCGGATGCTTGGCGTGATAACAAAGTGATCGTCAAACTCCAGAGTATGGTGTGAGTCATCTGCAGGGCACATGATTTCGTGCATTTTCTCGCCGGGACGGATACCGATAATCTCATGCTCCAGGTGCGGAGCATAAGCCTTGGCCAACTCGGTAATACGCACAGAAGGAATTTTGGGCACAAAGATCTCCCCGCCCTGCATCCGCGCAAAGTTCTTCAGCACAAAATCCACCCCTTGCTGCAGGGTGATCCAAAAGCGGGTCATCTCCGGATGGGTTATCGGCAAGGACTCAGCGCCATCGGCAACAAGCTTCTTGAAAAACGGCACCACAGAGCCCCGGGACCCCACCACATTGCCATAACGCACCGCTGCAAAACGTGTTTTGCTGGTGCCGACGATGTTATTGGCTGCAATAAACAGCTTATCGGAGGCCAATTTGGTGGCACCATAGAGGTTGATAGGACTGGCCGCCTTATCGGTCGATAGCGCGATCACTTTCTTCACTTTATTGCTGATCGCCGCCTTAATTACATTCTCGGCGCCATGGATATTGGTCTTGATACATTCCATAGGATTGTATTCAGCAGCCGGAACCTGTTTCATCGCTGCGGCATGAATCACATAGTCCACATCCTGCATCGCCTGCATCAAACGGTCACTATCGCGCACATCGCCGATAAAGTATCGCATGCAGGGATCATTAAACTGCTGCTGCATCTCGAACTGCTTGAGCTCATCACGGGAAAAGATAATTAAACGCTTGGGTTTGTAGCGAGCCAGCAGAGTTCTGGTGTATTTCTGTCCGAA
This sequence comes from Shewanella algae, assembly GCF_009183365.2. Taxonomy (NCBI): domain Bacteria; kingdom Pseudomonadati; phylum Pseudomonadota; class Gammaproteobacteria; order Alteromonadales; family Shewanellaceae; genus Shewanella; species Shewanella algae. Next base: position 1,518,270 of record NZ_CP068230.1, on the reverse strand, counting down.
GGAACCTGTCCCACCAGTAATGAGTATTGTTTGGTTGTTGAACATATATTATCCAGCCCTCTGCTTTTACGCTGACGATAAACCTGAATGGCTTTACGTCATCCTCTTATCCCGGTCAATATACAAAATCTGAGCCAAACCAGGCTATTAACCAACAACTTAAAGTATGCACAGTATAGGTTTCATTGTATAACAAAAACTTAGGAGACAAAGTCAAAAGCCGATTTTCAATACAGAGATCACTTCACCTCTTTGAAAACTGGCACATATCTTGAGATTATGGACTCAAGCACAGTAAAACGTCAGACAATTGGCGTCCAAGCCATCAGGGGCCCAGATGCAAAGCACTCCATCAGCCATGCTCAATACCTTTGCCGTTAGCCGTTTCAACGAAACCTATCTGCCGGCGATCAACCGGCAGATGTTTGAACAATTCGACTCGGCAAGCCAATATCGCAATAAATTCGCCAAGCAATTAACGGCTGAAGACACCCTTTACATCTTCACCGGCATGGATTCTGGCTTGTTGGCCAACTATATACTGTCTATGGAGCTTCCAGCCGGAAGCCGCTTTATCTTCGTCGAACTGCCGGAAGTGTTGAACCTACTCAATATTGACCTTCCAGATTCACTCAAGAGTAAGTTATGGATCACTACAGAAGCCGAATTGCCCGAGATACTCAAACAAGCCGGTAATGATATTTGTATCGCCAAAGGCCAATACCGCCATTACCACTCTATGGCCGCAGCAGCCGAGACGCTTCCCGAGTATATTTTGCTAAAAAGTGCTATTGCACAGGCATTGGATCACGAACGTTTCAATCAAGGTGTCAACTACAACCAGAAAGAGTTTGTACAGCGGCAACTGGAAAATGTCTGCGATAACCACTCTCCGGTAGAAATACTGCGAGGGCATTTTGAAGGGGAAACCGCCATTATAGTCGCGGGCGGCCCTTCAATGGACTTACAGCTCGATTGGCTCAAGGCCAATCAACAGAGAATGACCATATTCGCGGTTTCCCGCATTGCTGCCAAGCTCATCAATCACGGGATAAAACCTGACATAGTCGTGACAGTGGATCCACAGGCATTCAGCTTTGATGTCAGTAGAGAGATGATGCAATACCCCGAAGATTTTCTCCTGGTTCACTCTTACCACGCTCACCCTTGGATAGTGGGCCAATGGGCCGGGGAAAATCTCTATCTGGGTGACCGCTTCCCCTGGCAAACCAAGCACAGCAATATCATCACCAAAGGCCCAACTGTTACCAACAGTTCATTATTGCTGGCAATAGAGATGGGCTTTAGCCAAATACTGTTTACCGGCATGGACCTGTGTTACTCAAGGCATGGCGTTTCCCACGCATCCGGCACTCAGGAAGCGAAATTGGGTCCCAGCCTTGGGCATATGTGTGAATGGGTGGAGACCTACAGCGGCTATCTGGCAGAGACCCCTCTTCAGTTACTCCATGCCAGGCAGGCGATTGAAGATGAAATCGCCGCCCATCCCCAGCATGAATATATAAACCTTTCCGAGGACGCCGCCAGAATAGCGGGCATTGGTTTTTGCTCTCACGAGAACATAAAACTACAACAGCGCAAAAAACCCTTGTCAGAGCGGTTTTCAAGCTCAAACTTGAAACAAGTAAATAAGAAAGCCGATCTGCAACTGTGTTTTCAACAACTCGAACAAGCCAAGCAAAAGTTGACCCGAATTGAAAACCTTACCCATAAGGCATTCAAAGCCTGTCAGGCTGAAATCAATTCAAAAAACCCTTCGAACAAACTGTTAAAACAACTGCAGACCACAGAGGCCAAACTCAACAAAGACTTCAGTGACATGGCTCAACTGATCAAGTTTTATGGTTACCGGGAATTTTCAGCATTTCTAACCGCTCGCAGCAGCGACGAGTGGACTCAAACCCAAATGCAGCAGATGAACCTGGATTACTACCAGGCCTATTGTGTCATTGCCAAGCACTTGGGCGGGCTTGTTGATAGCGCCTTAACCCGGGTGAAATCCCGCCAAGAAGAACTCAGCCCGGATGCCAAACTCGAGTCACTGGCCAAGCAGTGGCAGCAGGATAACACGCCAGGCAGAGTGCATATTTGGCGGCAAAACCATCAAATACGGCCTCAGGAACTAACTCTGGCCGATGAACTCGATAAGAACTTCCACAGGATGTTGACTACTGCACGCCAAGTTTATCGCGACGTCTTGGCCGACAGTAATACTCAGGACAGAATATTTGACAAGATAATGCTGTTTAAGAGTCAACGGCATCAACACGGTCTGCAGCAAATGGTGAATAACCTCGAATTCGTACTGCCGGAAAAACCCGAGCTCAAACGCCTCTATTGGCTGGCCAAGGCCAATTTGGAGGTGCTTAAACAAGCCCCTGAACAAGCACTGCATGCACTGCAACAGATAGATCAGCAACAAACAACCGAAACCGAGCTCAGAATGATTTCAGTGCTGGCGCTGCAGCTCAACATGCTGCCTCTGGCCGAAACCACTCTGGCGGAATTAAGCCACTTGAATGACAGTTTTCTGCCGCAATATGCCCACATTTTACGTCTGGGTGGTAAAGGGCAACAGGCACTGGAAACCTATCTGGATTATCTAGGTAAATATCCGCAGGATCTGCAGGTATGGCTGAAGTTAGCGCAGTTCATGCAGGCCGTGCAGCAGGATGAAGCCGCAGTCACGGCGTTTCATAAAGTACTGGAGCTTGACCCGGATAATCTCAGCGCCAAGCAGGGATTAACTGAACTGCAAAACAGAAACTAAACGCCAAAGGCCGTTTCCTGCGGCCTTTCTTTTCCCCTTTCGCCACCGTTATAATGCCCCGGCAAATAAGCGCAGTTCCGGAGAACAAAACTTGAATCACAGCTATATTCCACTCGATCAGTATCGCCGCAAATGGATCTTCAACCATAAGGATCTACCGGTCAGTGACCAGGACAAGGCGGCCATATTGCCGCTGGATCAGAAGAGTGCCATGGAAGTGTGGAATCGCTGGATAAGCAATAAGAGCAGCTGCGCCGAGGATTTTACCAAGGGCGACTGGGCCAGCCGCAGTTCCACCTGGCATCAAACGGAATACTGGCAAAGCCATTGGGACAGTGAAGACAACAGCCTGCCGGAACCTCTGGCCGAATTCATCGACTGGCCGGCGAATGCCCCTGTATATTTCTGTTATGAAAAGTATCAGGTGATCCAAACATGCTGGGAAGTCTTCGCCCGGAACTGGAAATGCTTTCTGTTTTTCGACGATGGTCCCTTACTGATAAGCCCCAAACACAAGCAAGCCGTCTGGTTCAGTCAGGATGGCAACTTCAAAATGGGCCTGCGCGGATAGTTTTGACAAGCATTCAATCAACAATAAAACCCTTGTCAGTTCATTAAGATACAAGCGACCAAGAGAGCAAGAGAACAAAATGAAAAAAATAGCCTTAACCGCCCTGCTGTTGGGATTGTCTCTATCCACCACAATCAATGCCCGCGAAATTGCCGGTGAAAATATCCCGGAAACCCTCAGCATTCAGGCAGCAACCCCGCTTAAGCTCAATGGTGCCGGGGTACGCAGCAAGTTCTTTATGGATCTCTACATTGGTGGGCTCTATCTGCCTGCTAAGGCGACTACCACAGCCGCAGTATTGGAGCAGCCACAGGCAGCAGTCAGCTTAAAGATAGTCTCGGGTCTTATCACCGCAGATAAGATGCGCTCGGCGATTACTGAAGGCTTCGATGACGCAACAGGCGGTAAAACTGAGGCCATACAGGCCGATATCGACCGTTTCATGAGCCTGTTTCAGGAAGAGATCAAAGAAGGCGATACCTTTCTCCTGTATACCAGCCAGGAAAGTGGTGTCAGTGCCTATAAGAACGGTGAATTGCAGGACACCATCGCCGGGGAAAACTTTCGCCGCGCGCTGCTGAACATTTGGCTCGGCGATGAACCGGCCCAGAGCAGCCTGAAAAAGGCGATGCTGGCTAACTGAGCCTCTGAATGAATTTCCCGGGTCAATAGCTTAGCGAATGCCCGGTTGAATCGATGAAACTTGCCCGCTCCTACGGGCAAGTCAATCAAAAACGATAGCTGAGATGGACAGCGCCGGCCAGATAGTTATCCAGCTCCCGCTTGATCTCAGGCTCGCTCAATTCAAGCTCGGGGTTGATGAAGTAACCCACATAGGCGTTGAGATTGAATCCTTGTCCCAACTGCCAGCCCAAACGGGCGAAGCTGCTTATTTCCGTCAGCTCCAGTGTCTGTTCGTTTTCCCCCACCAAAATCCGCTCAGTCCGATGAGATGACCCCAATCCCAATTCCATCTCAGGCGAAATCCGATAACTGAACTCTATCCCTGCCGGGCCGGTAAAACCTGCCTGAAAGGGGTTGCCCACCCGCCATCTGTCACTGAGTTGCCAATCGATAAGCAAGTAAGGAACAGTTCTTACCTCACTGATATCATTGAGATAAGCAACCCCAAAACCCAACATGTTACCCGAATTAAACCTGTGAACCGCGCCGGCGATGACACCATAGCTTCTGGCATCAGAAGAGGAAACATCATCACTGTAAGCATACTGCAACTGAGGCGCCAGCATCAGACTCCAATGCCGGTTCAGGGTATATCTCAGGCTGACAGAAGCCGAGTAACGCTGGGCCGATTCAAACTGACTGGCAGCAAAAGCCATATCACTGGCGCCATTGGTTGGCAAAGCAGAGAAATCCCAATCCAGTTTGTCATAGCCAAGGCTGACACCCAGACCCCAACGTTGATCCAGTTGCCAATCTCCGCGCGCGCCCAGAAGATAGCTGCGGCGTCCCAGCTCTCCGCCACCGTCAATATCCGTATCGGCATTTTCAATGGCCGCCAGGCTCAGGGTATAGCGGGAGGTTGGTGCCTCTGCGGCCAATAAGCCAGTGCTGGCACTCATAGCGCCCAATAAGATAAATGCGGCCGTTTTTTTCATTTCATGTCCTTTTGCCGTTCAAAGAAAGCCCAATTATAACAGTACGCTATTCCAACCTATGCGCTTTGAGAAACAATCCCGCCGTTTCAATGCAATAATCCCTGTGTTGCGCCTCGAGTTGCCCTGTATCCAGCCCCAACTCTTTTCTGAGCCGCAGCTCACCAAACAACATTAGGCTCAGCCTCACCGCGGCCTGACGCTTGTTGCCGAAGTGATACCCGCCATGACGCTCAACCTGGGTAAAGAAATCCACCAACAGACCCAACATGTACTCGGGTCCGGCATCGAAATAAAGCTGCGCCGGTTCTGGATGAGTATCCACCTGGGAAACACAGGCGCGATAAACCGTAATGGCATCCTCACTGACGATCAGCTCACCGAAATACTCAGCAAACACTGCCAGCGCCTGCTCCGGCCGGGCAGCGTCGGCCAACAGCACTTCCGCAATCTGGCGAACCACGCACTTGGATTCAATGGCCGCCACAAACAGCTCATCCTTACAACCAAAATGAGCGTAAACCGTTTGCTTCGACACCCCGGCGGTTTTAGCCACTTCATCCATGCTGGTATTGGGAAACCCTTGAGCGCAGAAGAGCTCGATTGCGGCTTCCAGTATCTGAGCCCTCTTCTGTTCACTACGACTTAATTGCTGAGTATTCATATCGTTATAACTAGTACCTAATTCGGCAACGCCTTGGCATGCATTAGACCACAAAATAGACTAGACAGTCCAGTTCCATCAAACTAGACTAGTAAGTCCAGTTTAACCCATCAATAACAATTATCAGTCAAAGCAGGGAGAGGACGTTGCAACAGACCATCAAGGACGCCGGAAAACCCAAGGTACCCCGGCCTGAAACCAAATACGTTAGCCACAGGAGCCTGGGCAGCGGTGCGCTGGTTGCCACCCTCACTTTGTTATTATCCCTATCCGCTTGCCAACCACAGCCATCTGAGCACAGTGAAACCAAACCCCCAGTGGTCAACAGTGCCAATCTTGTGTTAAAGCCAGGTTACACCAAGCTGCAGCAATTCAGTGGCAGCGTGCGGGCCGGCAATACCACAGGCATAGGTTTCGAACTCGCAGGCAAGTTGCAAAAACTCCTGGTAGATACAGGTGACAGAGTTAAACCCGGACAATTGTTGGCACAGTTGGATACCAGCTTGCTGGAAGCAGAGCAGACCGAATTACAGGCGGCACTGGATCAGAATCAGGCCGATATCTCGCTGGCCCGGGCAACGTTGAAACGCTCACTGGAGCTCAGTGCCAAACAATATCTTTCCGAGCAGCAACTCGACGAGCTCAAAGGCAAACTGGCCAGCCTGGAAGCCGGGCACGCCAGGCTGGAAGCCTCACTGAAGGCCAATGAGCTCAAGCGGCAGAAATCGCTTCTCATCGCCCCCTTTGCCGGTGTGATAGCCGCAAGAGAGCATAATCTCGGCGAAGTCATCGCCCTGGGCAGCCCGGTCTTTACCCTGGTGCAGAGCGACAATCTGCAGGCACTGATAGGTGTGCCGCTGAATATTGCCGAGCAGTTGCAACCGGGAGCCATTCTCAGTCTCAGAGTTGCCGAACACTACTATCAGGCCCAACTGCAAGGGATCAGCGGCCAAATCAATCCCGTCACCCGCACAGTGCAGCTCAGGTTCAGCATCACCCCCACATCGGAAACGACACCTATCAATGGCGAACTGGCTTATTTGCAGTACCGCCGTGAAGTTCCCCGTGAAGGCTACTGGGTTCCGGTATCGGCGCTCACCGACGGTATTCGTGGTCTGTGGAATCTGTACGTACTCAAGCAAGATGTCGAAGGATTTAAACTGCAGCGCCGCGACGTGGAGATTCTCTATACCGAAGGCGACAACGCCTTTATTACCGGTGCCATCAGCCCGGGAGAGCAGTTTGTCACCACAGGCCTGCATAAACTGGTTGCCGGGCAACGGGTCTCACCGGGAGCGGCATTGACCGCAAGAGGTGGGCAATGAACGCTGTTATCAAGGCTTTTGTCGAGAATGGCCGCCTCGCCAGCCTGTTGATAGCCCTGTTGCTGGTTGCCGGGCTCGGCGCCATTTCCAGCCTGCCACGCACCGAAGACCCCCATATCACCAACCGCTTTGCCTCTGTGATCACCAGCTATCCGGGCGCTTCCGCCGAGCGGGTCGAGGCACTGGTGACTGAAGTACTGGAAAATGAGCTTAGGCGACTTGAGGAACTCAAGCTTATCCAGTCTACCTCAAGACCCGGGGTCTCAGTGATTCAACTCGAGCTCAAAGATAACGTCATAGAAACCGAGCCGGTCTGGTCGAGAGCCAGAGATCTGCTGGCCGACAGCAGCGGCCGCCTGCCACAGAGTGTCAATCCGCCGGTACTGGACGATCAACTGGGTTACGCCTACACCGCCATCATAGGCCTGGGATGGCACGGCGGCGGAGAAGCGCGCCCCGACATTCTCAGCCGTTACGCCAAAGAGTTGCAAAGCAAACTGCGGCTCTTGAGCGGCACAGACTTTGTCAAACTCTATGGCGCGCCGACGGAGGAAATTCTGGTAACGCTGGATGGCGAGCGTATCAATCGTCTCGGACTGACACCGGGAGCCGTTGCCGGAATTCTCAATCAGGCCGATACCAAGGTGTCGGCCGGTGAAATCAACAACCAGAGCTTCCGGGCGTTGGTGGAAGTTTCCGGTGAACTGGACTCGCTGGAGCGTATCCGCCAGGTGCCGCTGAAGACCGACAGTTTCGGGCAACTGATCCGCCTTGGCGATATCGCCGTTATCAGCCGCCAGCCCAAGGATCCGCCGGATAATCTGGCGCTGCTGGACGGTGAGCCCGGCATCATGGTGGCCGCCCGCATGCTCAACAACACTCGGGTGGATATCTGGAGTGAACAAGTCCGCCAGGTTGCGGCCGAGCTGGAACAGGGCTTCCCCGCCAATATCCGCATGCAATGGCTGTTTGAGCAAGAGGGGTATACCAATGAGCGTCTGCAGGAGTTGCTCGTCAACCTGCTGCAAGGGTTTGTGCTCATTCTCCTGGTGCTACTGGTGACTGTCGGCATGCGCAATGCGCTTATCGTCGCCTTGTCGCTGCCACTGACGGCGCTGTTTACCCTGGCCTGCATGAAGTTTACCGGCCTGCCCATTCATCAGATGTCGGTCACCGGCCTGGTGGTGGCCCTGGGGATCATGGTGGATAACGCCATTGTGATTGTCGATGCCATTGCCCAGCGTCGCCGCGAAGGCATGAGCAAGCTGCAAGCGGTCAATGCCACCATCAGGCACCTGTGGCTGCCGCTTGCCGGCTCCACCATCACCACCATGCTGGCATTCGCGCCGATAGTGCTGATGCCGGGCGCCGCCGGCGAGTTTGTCGGTGGCATTGCCATTTCGGTGATCTTTGCCCTGCTCGGCTCCTACCTCATATCCCACACCCTGATAGCCGGTCTCGCCGGACGCTTTAGCCGCGCCAGGGACAACAACCGCTGGTACCACCACGGAGTGAATCTGCCAAGGCTTGCCAGAGCCTATCGCCAGACTCTGCAACTGGCGCTTGATTACCCGAAAACTGCCGCGCTGCTGATCGGTATCTTGCCGTTGACAGGCTTTGTGGCCTCCGGGCAGATGACAGAGCAGTTTTTCCCGCCATCGGACAGAAACATGTTCCAGCTGGAGCTCTACCTCTCGCCCCATGCCAGCCTGGCGAGAACAGAGCAGAGAGTCAAGCAGCTCGATAGTGAGCTGCGCAGTACTGACGGCATAGAAAGCGTCAATTGGGTCATAGGCGGGAACGTGCCCTCCTTTTACTACAACCTGACTCAAAAGCAGCAAGGCGCCAGCCAATACGCCCAGGCAATGGTAAGAACCCGCGACTTTCGCACCGCCAATCGCTTAATCCCCGAGTTGCAACAGCGGCTGGATAAGGACTATCCGGATGCGCAGATCCTGGTGCGTAAACTGGAGCAGGGCCCTCCCTTCAACGCCCCTGTGGAGTTGAGGCTTTATGGCCCCAACCTCGACAGGTTGGCCGAGCTTGGGGATGAGGTGCGGCGAATGTTGGCCGAAACCCGGGATGTGATCCACACCCGGGCCACCCTGAGCCCGGGGGCGCCCAAGGTGTGGCTGCAGCTCGATGAAGATGCCAGCCTGATGGCCGGCCTGAGTCTGGGAGAAATCGCCTCGCAGATTCAGATGTCCACCACAGGCATCACAGGCGGCAGCCTGCTGGAGCAAACCGAATCGCTGCCGGTGAGAGTCAAGCTGGGTGCCGGTGTCGGCGAGCAGCAATCCAGGCTGTCACAGATAAGTCTGCTGTCGCCCAATGGTGAGTCGATTCCACTTTCGGCCGTGAGTCAAAGCCATGTCAATGCCAGTCGCGGCGCCATTCCTCACTATAATGGCCAGCGGGTCAATATTCTCGAAGCCTATATCGCCTCCGGCGTGCTGCCGCAAAAAGTGCTGGAGCGAGTCAAACCCAAACTGGCCGAGCTTAAACTGCCCGCCTCCTACCGAATAGAGATAGGCGGTGAGAGTGCCAAACGTGATGAAGCCGTGGGTAATCTGCTCTCCAATATCGTCTTGGTGATCGCCGCATTGCTGACAGTGCTGGTACTCTCTTTCAACTCCTTCAGGCTGACGGGGATCATTCTGCTCAGCGCCCTGCAATCGGCGGGGCTCGGGCTGCTGGCGGTCTGGGCTTTGGGTTATCCCTTTGGCTTTACCGTGATAATAGGTCTGCTGGGCTTGATGGGTCTGGCTATCAATGCCGCCATAGTGATCCTGGCCGAACTCGAGTCCGAGCCTATGGCACGCGCCGGCGACACCGAAGTCATTCTCGCCGGGGTGATGAGTTGCAGTCGTCATATAGGTTCAACCACTATCACTACAGTAGGCGGCTTTCTGCCACTTATTCTGGGTGGCGGCGGTTTTTGGCCCCCCTTTGCCATAGCCATTGCCGGAGGCACGGCACTGACCACCCTTTTGTCTCTGGTTTGGGTACCTGTGGTCTACTCTCTATGGCTGAAACCTCGGCCCGAATGCTCCCGCGATTTGGCGATGGCGAACCAATATTGATCAAAAAAGGCACACCCAAACGGGTGTGCCTGAAGATCCAACGAGGATCAAGGGAGCGGCGTTAAAACGCCTGACGGAAGCCAGCCCAGTAGGTTCGACCGCGGATATCGTACAGGTTGGAGTTATAGCTGCCGTCGTAGGCCAGCACTGGGTCCTCATCGGTGAGGTTGGTTACTCCCAGCGACAAGCTGTTGTTCCAGGGTAAGGTATAGGTGTAACTGAGGTTGTGATACCAGATACTGTCGAGTTCATAGAGCTTGCCGTCATCAATAGTTTGCCCCGTCGCCGGATCCCAACTGTCATCAAGAACATCCCAGCTGGTTTGACTACCGATAAAATTACTGAAATAGCTGACGGCATGGTCGCCATAGTTCCAGTCCAGCGTCAGATTCAATCTGTCCTCCGGGGTGCCCTCTCGCCCGGCGACATCATCCCCCAGCACCTGTTCTCCGGCGCTGGCATAGGTATAGGTATACTTGAAGTAGTGTGACCAGCCGAGGCCCAACTTCCAGTCACCAAACTCTGTTTCCAGAGTGCCACTGAAGCTGAGATCCAGCCCCTCACGCTCACTGCGGCCAAGATTGAGTTTCTGACTCTGCACATAGTCGATACGGCCATTACCCAAGCGGGAAATCGCAGTGCCAGGATAGATATCGCTGACATCGGGTCTGGGCTGCCCCTGGGCATCTGCCGCCTGCCAGAGTCTTGCCTGGGTGCGGACGATTTCACTGGCCGACAACTCTTCGATCATATTGGTGATCTCCAGCGACCAATAATCTACCGAGACATTGAAATTGTCATTGATATCCCATACCAGCCCCAGATTGTAGGATTCAGACTCTTCGGCTTCGAGTTCCAGATTGCCGCCGGTCAGGGTCGGTGCATTGTCGGTGCGGCTGCAAGAGTCGATATCTTCCTGATTATCGTAACAACTCAGGTAGTTGGTAATATCGCCATAGCTTTCGCTGGTGCCCTGATAGAGATCCGACAGAGTAGGCGCTCTGAATCCTGTGCCCCAGGATGCCCTCAACATCAAGGACTCCAGCGGCCGATAACGCAGCGACAACTGAGGGTTGAAGGTACCGCCGAAATCCGAGTAATCATCGTAGCGCCCGGCCAGATTCAACTCCAGCGAGTCAAACAGTGGCAGCATAAACTCGAAGTAGGTAGCCCAAACTTCACGCTCGCCCTCGCCGCCACTGCCACCGTTGCCGCCGGTTATCATGCCGGCCTCAGCCAAGGCATCCACCTTGGAATCCAGTGATTCTTCACGATAGGAAGCGCCAACATACAAGGCACTGAAGCCACCGGGCAACTCGAACAAATCCATGGAAGCGCCGCCATTGATATCCAGATAGGTGGCCGTCATGCGCTTATCATAGTTGGCGGTAGCGCCCCCGGGCATGGGGGAATTCGGGTCTCTGGGATCCCAGCCGACAAAGCTGTTGCTGTTTGTGTCCCAATGACCGATAAGATCTGAGCTGGCGCCCTTGAGTTGATAGCCAGTCCCCCAAGTGAAGTTGCTGTATTTATTGTAGTTGAATGCAAGATCCCAACTGATAAAGTCGGCAGTGCCGTTGAGCGCCAGCAGATAGTCAAAGATGTTGTCATGATGCTCGGCGACCCTGTCACCCGCGGTATCGAAGCGAAAGTTCATTCCGGCAGAAGGGTCGGCCATCAGCTCAACCAACTCGAGCCCCTCGGCTGTGGTATAGGCGGGTAAACCGTTGGGAATGCTGATCCAGGCCGGGACCGGCGCCGAAATATCCCGGGTTTCATTGGCTGCCCAATAGGCTCTGGCAGTCAGTTGCAGCGAATCACTCAGCTCATAGGTATAGTGCAACAGCGTATTGTTGCGGCTCTGATCCACTGTAGTGGCTGCGGCCTTGGTATAGTCATAGGCGCACAGGGTATCGCCGGGATAATCGCTGTCGTTCAGCACACCGACAAACTTATCACCATAAACATCGGCGCAGCCTCTGCCACTGTTGGCAAAGGGAGCCGAATAAACCCAGTTTCCTGCCGCCCCTTGGGTCAGCACCCTGCCGGTGGGCGAAATATTGACCCAATCCTGATAGTCGGATGCATCGCCACCCGGTACCACAAAGGGTTGGGTAAACCAGCGCTGCGACTGCATGATGGGTTTCTGCTCATAGTGTTCAAAGGTGAACACCAGGTGGCCCTTATCGGAATTGAGTCCACCGGTGAACGACAGATTGGAGGAATCACCGCCTTCATTGCTGGGCCTGTCCATCCGACCGTCCAGCTGGATACCCTCGAAGTCCTTCTTGAGAATAATATTGACCACACCGGCAATGGCGTCTGTACCGTAAATCGCCGAGGCGCCGTCTGTCAGTATCTCAATCCGCTCGACCGCCGCCATCGGAATAGTATTGATATTGGCCGCACCGCCATCCAGCACAGGGGACTTGGCCATACGTTTGCCATCCAGCAGCGTCAACGTATTGAAGGCCGAAGCCCCTTTGAGTTGTACCGTAGCCTGGGAACCCCAACCATTGTTGGAACCACCACCCCAGGAACCGAAGGCGTTGAGGTTGGAGGAACGCAAGGCATCGCCGACCGTGGCAAACCCGGACTTGGCCAGCTCATCGGCGGTAATAGTGGTGATCGGGGTCGCGCCTTCCATATCGACACGCTTAATCCTCGACCCTGTGACTTCAATCCGTTCCACCTGTTCTGCCGCGCTCTGTTCGGCCCAAGCCGATGCCGAAGCCCCCAACAGGCAGGAAATGGCGATAGCCAATGGCTGCATTCTCATACTCGTTCTCCCTTCCTCTAATATTAATCAATCAGTTAGCTCTATTTATCTTTCTACTCCCTGGCTTGCCCCACTTTTGTTTTAACCCGTAGCGGTAACAAAACCGCAACTTTTATATCACATATTTTATTTTGTATACAATATAAAGAACTAAAAACTTGCCCAAACTGTACTGCTGTAATCAAGCTTCCTCTAAAATAAAGGGGCGAGCCCATAGTTAGATTCAGGTCAAAACTTGTTTAACGTGAATGAGATAAAGTTCAACAAACCGGTCATACAGGAATAACGATAATGAATTACCGCAACTGGCCTATCGCCAAACAGATCGGCACACTGGCTTTTGTGCTGACGATTTTGGTGTTTGGCATCCTGAGTAGCATCTCCTACCTGACAGCCTCATCGACCTTGAAAGAGAAAGCGATAACCGCCATGGAGCAACAGATCCATGGGGTCGATGATCTGCTGGCATTGCAATACGAGAGCCTGTTGTCCCTGGCCCGTCGCAATGCCGATGTATTCAGGGCCATGTATCCAGGCCAATTCCATAAACCGGAAAACAAAACTGTCAGAGTCCTGGGGATAGATACCCCGGCATTGATGCATGAAAAGGAACAGCTCAATTCCTCCCGCAGTAAAGTCGACAGATATGCCAACCTCACAGGCGGGAATGCCACTGTGTTCGTTCGTGACGGCGATGACTTTCTACGTATTGCCACCTCACTGAAAAAGGCCGATGGCAGCCGCGCTCTGGGGACTTATTTGGGAACAAAACACCCGGGCTATCAAAAACTTATTCAGGGCCAGGTCTATGAGGGCTATGCCAAGTTGTTCGGCCGCGACTATATGACGGTTTACCGTCCGGTCAAGGATGTTCAGGGCTCAGTGATAGGTATTCTCTACATAGGCTTCGACATCAGTGACTCTCTGGTGCAGTTGCAGCAGTCGGTCAAACAGCTGCGCCTGGAAGAAAGCGGCAACTACCTGCTGCTGCGCCGCGCCGACAAGGTGGTAGTGGCTCACCCCAGCCTGGCTCAGGGACAAACCGTGACAGAGGCAGAACTCGATGGCTTGCCACTCGATGAGCTGATGAACAGTGAAGGGGTCAAGAGCTATCACAACAGCAAAGGCGTGGAGATGATTGCCTACAGCGCCACCATCCCCGGCTGGAACTGGGAGCTTATCGGTCAGGTCAAAGCCGCCGAGTTGAATGAGGAAAGCCAGACTCTTTTACTGATCAACGCCCTGGTTGCCGTGATTGGTATTCTGGTGATCACCGCCCTGCTCTCTGTCGTGCTGGTACGCACTGTCAGACCACTGCAAACCTTGCAGCGCCACATGGAAAACCTGGGCAAAGGCGACTTCAGCCATGACCTGCCCAAACTAGACAGCCGCAGCGAAAACGAAGTGGTGCGGATAAGCAACAGCGTCACCGAAATGACCCAGGGACTGAAACAGCTGATCCAGGCATTGCAGGGCTCAGTACAAACTCTGGAATACCAGGCCGAACAGGCCCAGGAAGTTGCCCGTCTCAACGGCGACGAAGCTCAGGCGCTAATGGCTCAAACCGATCAAATAGCGACTGCCATTGAGGAGATGTCCACTTCGATACGCGATGTGGCCAACCACGCCGGTGAAAGCGCCAACCAGAGCCAGCAGGTAGATGAAGCCTCCCGCGCCGGACACCAGCAACTGACCCAGGTGGTGCAAGGGCTGGAAACCCTCAGCAGACAGTTGAGCGAGAGCCATACCGCCGTCGAAGGGGTAGCCAAAGAGAGTGAAGCCATCAACACCATCACTGAAGTTATCAATGGCATCGCCGAGCAAACCAACCTTCTGGCACTGAACGCCGCCATCGAAGCCGCCCGCGCCGGCGAACAAGGGCGCGGTTTTGCAGTGGTGGCCGATGAAGTGCGCACTCTGGCAAGCCGCACTCAGGCATCGATTTCGGAAATCGGCCAGACCATCACCTCACTGCAGGCCAAGGTCAAGGACACGGCTACACGCATGGATCAGAGTCATCAGTTGGGTAATCGCTCCGCCGAGCAGGGAGAGGAAGCCAACAATCAGTTGACCGCCATTGCCCAGCGAATTGCCGATCTGGCGGTATCTGTCAGCAGTATCGCCAGTGCCACAGAGCAGCAAAGCGCGGTGGCCGATGAAGTCACCCGTAATCTGCACCAGATAACAGATCTGGCCCGCGAAGGCGATATCCGCGCTACAGAAACCGTCAACTCCGCCAGAGAGTTGACCGAGCTGGCCGCCGCCTTGAAGAAACAGATAAGTATTTTCAGAGTGTAACAAGTAAAAAAGGCGCCCAAGTGGCGCCTTTTCATATCCTGCGGCAACGCTTAACGCTGATCCAATTGCGGTAAAGGCACCGCCTTCATCAGCACTTCGGTGGTAAATTTGTCATTGTTGATCACAGGGTATCTGTCATAGGTCTGGAATATCACTCGCCCCTGATACTGGATCATGGCCACCACACCATAGTTGACATTGGACTCAACGGTTTCCGCCGGCAAAATGAATTTGAACGGCACCGGCGCCCTGGCAATATCAAAGCTCTTTTGCGCCACGATTACCCCTGGGGTATCCAAATCTATGATGGCAATTGTGATACTTGAGCCTTGAGGCAAGGCCACTCTTTCCAGGTAGCCCGCCGCCCCGTTGACGATAACCGGTGCCTTGGGGTCAACCGTAACACAGGCACCGAGAAAGACTATCCCGGCGGCAACGACCAGCCCTTTTACATATTTAATCATCTTTCATTCCCTTATTTGGCAGTCATACGTATCAGGCCTTCCTGAGTGGCCGAAGCCACTAGTTCTCCCTGTTGGTTGAAGAACTGCCCTCTCACATAACCCCGGCCACCACTGGCATTGGGGCTCTCTATGGCATACAGCAACCACTCGCCCATATTGACCGGACGATGGAACCAGAGTGAATGATCTATGGTGGCCATCCGCATCCCTGGGGTCAGAAATGACACCCCATGAGGCTGAGCTGCCGTCACCAAAAAGTTGAAATCCGAAGCGTACGCCAGCAGGTAATCGTGCATTTCATGCTCAGGCGGCAAGGCGCCATTGGCCCGCAGCCAAACATGGCGTACAGGTTCAGTCGCCGCAGGTGCCACAGGGTTGAGCGGATTGACCAGGCGCATCTCTATGGGGGCATCGGCCATAAACTTCTCCAGCATTCTGGCGGGCACCTTGTCCCTCATGGTCATCGCCAATTCCTGCTGATTGAGTATCCCTTCAGGGCCGGGAACCTCTGGCATTTCTGCCTGGTGGCTGAAACCCTCCTCCGGCTCCTGGAAGGAACAGGTCATGTAGAAAATCGGCCGCCCTTTCTGAATCGCCTTCACCTGACGGGCACTGAAACTGCCGCCGTCACGCATGTTTTCGACTTCGTAGACTATCGGCAACTTTTCATCGCCTGCCCGTAAAAAATAGGAATGCAGTGAATGCACCTGGCGCTCTTGCGGCACAGTGCGACGGGCAGCGCTGAGGGCTTGGCCCATGACCTGACCGCCAAACACATGACCAAAACCCAGATCCTGGCTCTGGCCCCGATAAAGTCCAATTTCTATCTGTTCAAGCGCGAGCAGTGACAAGAGATCATCTAAAACCTGGCTCATAAAATTCTGTTAACTGGCTGACATATACCGCAAAGATTAACCCAGAACCGCCCTTCGTGACCAGAAGCCTTTATTCTATCTCTATATCATGCTCGGCAGCGGCCTGCCTGGCCCATTTGACGATTTGTGCCTCTCCGCTGTCGCTGAATCCCAGCGGAGTGGCCACACTCAGCTCCGGCCATGCTCTGGCCAAAAGCTCAGGCGTACAGGCGCCGGCATGGAAATAACCCGGCTCGGTTTCAGCCATTCTCACTCGGCTGATACTGCCGGCCGCCGCCAAAAGATGCTGGCCATTAGGCGCCTGTTCACTGAGCAGAAACAACCCGGCTGCCAAAGGTGCATTCACCCCAAACAGGGGTTGCACCGGCAGTGCCAGATGTTTTTCCGTCATGGGAGTGGTGACCATGGGGCAGAGGCTGTTCACGCGGATATTGTGAATACTGCCTTCACGACTGAGACTATTGGTTAATCCAAGCAAAGCCATCTTGGCACTGGCCCAGGCACTTTCGAACAGATCGCCGAAAACACCACTGACACCGCCGAGCAGCAGGATCCGGCCATACTCCTGTGCCTTCATTCGTGACCAGAGGCCGTGACAAAGGAAGAAACTGCCATCGAGATCCACCTGCAACTGCCGTCGCCACTGTTTGGCAGTCAACTTTTCAAATGAGCAGGGATGGTGGATCCCGGCGCAGGCCACCAGCAGCTCTATGGTACCAAAGTGGTCGCAGGCTTCCTGCAACACCTTGGCGACCCGCTGTTCGTCGGCAACATCACATTGCCAGGCTTTGGCATCTGCCCCCAAAGCAGAAAGCGCATTCAAGGTATCTTTACAGCTGTCGATATCCAGCAGCGCCAGGCTGGCGCCCCTTTGTGCCAATCCTATGGCAAAAGCCCGCCCCAAGCCCGAGGCGGCACCGCTGATAAGGGCTGTCCTGCCCCCAAACCCCATCATATTAACCTCTGCATTAGCATTAAGCCCATGAAATACCGGGTATTCTTTAACAATAAGAACACATAAAACCCAAGGGTAATTTGATTATGGCTGCATTTTTTTAATCCGCACGGGTACAAATGTGCGCTGACTCAAACTCTGTTAAATGCATTTATCCGATTGTGCTAACTTTCAAGTGGAAAATTGGTATCCTTAGCTTGTTTTTCCGTCTTTAACTCTGAAGAAAGGACAAGATGAACCCCTGGATTTTAGCCTCACGGCCGCGCACCTTGCCTGCGGCGATAGGACCCTTGCTGATAGGTAACATACTGGCTCTGCAACTGGAGAGCTTCAGTTGGGCCATTGCAGTGGCGTCCATGGTCTGTGCCCTGTTACTGCAGATTGCAGTTAATCTGGCCAATGACTATTTTGATTTTAAAAACGGTATAGATACCGAGGAGCGACTGGGGCCGATAAGGGTCACCCAGAGTGGCTTGCTCGATCCGCAGAAAGTACGCAACGCGATGATTTTTTGCCTCTTGCTGGCATTGGTTGTGGGGTCTTTCCTCATTTGGCACGGAGGCTGGCCGATTGCCATTCTGGCGGCGGCTTCCATTATGGGCGCCCTGGGTTACAGCGGCGGCCCATACCCGCTGGCCTCACACGGCCTTGGCGAAGTGGCGGCCTTTATCTTCTTTGGCTTGGTAGCCGTTGTCGGCAGTTACTACCTGCAGGCCGGTGATACCAGCACCGCAGCCTGGATTTTGGGTAGCGCTGTGGGCCTGCTCAATGCCGCCATCTGTCTGGTTAACAACACCCGCGATATCTATACCGACGAGAAAGCCGGCAAGCGCACTTTGGCGGTACGCATAGGTGAGGCCCAGTCCAAGGTGCTGTACCAGGCGTTGGTTTACTTACCCTTCGGTCTGATTATCGCAGGCTTCCTGCTGGGCTTGCTGCCTGGGCTGCCTGTGCTGCTGACGGGCCTCGCGCTGCTGATGGCCCGCAGGCTGTCCAGCGATTTCACGCAAGTATCGGGCGCGGCGCTGAATCCCCTGCTGGGACGTACAGCCAAACTGACCATGATGTTCAGTGCCCTGTTCAGCTTAGGCTTGGTGTTTACCATTTAACCCAGGGAAGCAATAACAGAGGGATAGCAATAACAAAGGCTTCCACTGCCATGCAGTTGGAAGCCTTTTTCGTTGGCCGGTGATAGTGTTCTGCCCGGCCCGTTTTCCCTCAATCCAGCTTAATCAGCGGCCGCTTGGGGTCACTCCAATCCAGGTGATAACGCTCGTTGGCAGCTTGGTCTATGCGCTCAAAACTATGCGCTCCGAAAAAGTCCCGTTGCCCCTGCAACAGATTGGCTGGCAGCGTTTCACTGCGATAACTGTCGTAGTAAGAAAGCGCCGATGAGATGCAGGGCACAGGCACACCAGCAAGTACCGCCTTGGCAACCGTTTGCCGCCATGCCTGCTGGCGCGCCGAAAGCGTTGAAGCAAAGCCATCGGCCAACAGCAAATTGGCCAATTCCGGCTCGCTGTCGTAGGCTGCGGCTATGGATTGCAGGAATCTGGCGCGAATAATACAGCCGGCGCGCCAGATCCTGGCGATGGCGGCAAAATCCAGCTGCCATCCCTGCTCCTGAGCCTGCATCGCCATCAACTGGAATCCCTGGGCATAACAGCTCACCTTGGCGCAATAGAGTGCACTCTCCAGGCCATCAATAAAGCTTTGTTGCTCGTCCGAGGCCGCCGATTGAGTGTCTCGCGCTTCGGGACCGACCAACTTGCTGGCCAAACTCTGGCGCAGAACCTTTTGAGTGCTGATGGCGCGGGCATAAACCGCTTCTGCGATAGTGGGCGCCGGGCAACCTATCTGCAGGCTGCTGACAGCCGTCCACAGGCCAGTGCCCTTCTGCCCCGCCTTATCGAGGATCATCTCTACCAGAGGCTTGTCGCTTAATGGGTCCTGTTGCCGCAAGACCTCGGCGCTGATTTCCATCAGATAACTGGAGAGCACACCTGTATTCCAGCGCTCGAACACCAGGGCAATGGCGTAGGCATCAAGGCCCAGCACTTGGCTTAGCAAATGATAAGCCTCGCAAATCAACTGCATGTCGGCATATTCAATGCCGTTGTGCACCATCTTCACATAGTGACCGCTACCGGCCGGGCCTATGTAAGCCGTGCATGGCTCCCCTTGGGTAACCGGGTTGCCGGGCTCGAATCGCTCCAGCGGCAATCCGGTGTCACCATCCACCTTGGCAGCTATTGCCCGCCAAATGGGAGCAACCCGCTCCCAGGCCTTGATATCACCGCTTGGCATCAACGAGGGCCCGAATCTGGCCCCCACCTCACCGCCGGATACGGCTGAGCTGAAGAAGATAAACTGATCGCGATAGCGCTGCTCCCGCGCTATGGTGTCTGTCCACAGGCTATTGCCCGTGTCTATGACTATATCCTCGCGCTCAATCCCGGCATCAAGCAGGGATTGGCATACGGCATCGACTGCCGTACCGGCCGGGATGGACAGCAGCAGGATGCGCGGTGTTGCTAAATTTGCCATCAAATCAGTAAGATTATTACAGCCAAACAGCAATTGTTCCCTCTCGGTCACTTCCACCTTGGCCTGGTTTTCGGCAGCAGTCACTTTGCGACTGTCCAGATCGAACGCCGCGACCCGATAGCCGTTATCTATGATATTGAGAGCGAGATTCTTGCCCATAACACCCAGGCCTATGACCCCGATGTCAGAAAGATGCTTGTGGGTTTGCATTGTTATTAATTCCACGGGTAGCAGAGGAGCCGGCCGTTTTGTGAGCAAACAGCCGGCCTTGAGTGGATTAATTATACTGATTAACGAAAGTTAATTACCAGTCGCCCTTGGCGATAACCTTGTTTGAAAAACACGATTAACAGGCAAACCTCCGGGTTCAGCTGGCCAGTTTCAGCCCCAAGACACCAATAAAAATCAACAGTAAACTGCCGATTTTCATCAGGCTGGTGCTCTCGCCGAACAGCCAGATACCCACCAATGCCGTGCCCATGGCACCTATGCCAACCCAAACACCGTAAGCCGTGCCTATTGGCAATGACTTGGTCGCCAGCCCAAGCAAACCGACACTGATGGCCATGGCACCCAAGGTCAATAGACTGGGAACCAACTTGGTAAAGCCATGGGTATATTTAAGGCCTATGGCCCAACCGATTTCGAACAAACCAGCGAGGATTAAGAGTATCCAGTTCATGGACTCGTCCCTTTTTAAAAAGGGGTCGTCCCCGGTAATAGATAAGGCGCTTGCAAGGTCGTCCCTGCGGCCGGAATGATAAGGCTACATAGTGAGCTTAAGTTGCAAGCCTGAATGTAAAACTTGGATGCAACTACTTTGTATGTAACTACTTGTTGTCGCCCCGAAACGGAGCAGCGGCATCTTAGCAAAGGCCGACTAAAAGGGCAAAGTGTAAGAGGCGCGCCTTTGCAACATGAAAAACAGCTAAAAAAACGCCTGCCGACGGCAGGCGCAAAAGGAGAAAGTCAACCTCAGGCGTGCTCTTTCACCAGAGAATCGGCATAGCCCATGCGGGTCAGCGCGGTGCGTACCAGATCCAGAGTAGCGGGATCCTCTATGGTTGCCGGCGCCTTGAACTCCTGGTTGTCGGCAATTTTACGCATGGTGCCACGCAGTATCTTGCCGGAGCGGGTCTTGGGCAACTTGGGCACGGCGCTTACCAAACGAAACGCCGCCACCGGGCCTATTTCCTGGCGCACCAGGGCCACCAGCTCCTTGTGTAGCTGCTCTTCGCTCAGGGTATTACCCATCTTGAGCACCACCAATCCCAGCGGCACCTGGCCCTTGAGCTTATCTTCCACACCGATAACCGCTGCTTCAGCCACTGCCGGATGCTGACAAAGCACCTCTTCAAAACGTCCGGTCGATAATCTGTGACCGGCCACATTAATGATGTCATCGATGCGACTCATGATGTAAAGATAGCCCTCTTCATCCATATAGCCGGCATCTCCGGTGAGATAATAGCCGGGATACATGGCCAGATAGCTGTCATGGTAGCGCTTATCTTTTTGCCACAGCGTGGTCAGGGTTCCGGGCGGCAGAGGCAATTTGATCACCACATTGCCCGACTGCCCGGGAGCCACCTGCTCACCCATTTCGTCCAATACTTCCACCTGATAACCGGGCACGGCTCTGGCCGGTGACCCGGCTTTGACCCGAATAGGGGCAACACCCATCAGGTTGGCGGCAATCGCCCATCCTGTTTCGGTTTGCCACCAGTGATCTATTACTGGCTTGGCCAGCTTCTCGGCCGCCCAGTTGAGGGTATCCGGGTCACAACGTTCGCCGGCCAGAAACACATTTTTCAAGCAAGAGAGATCGCTTTGAGCCACATAGCTTGCCTCCGGATCCTCACGTTTGATGGCACGAATCGCAGTCGGTGCGGTGAAGAAACTCTTGACCTTGTACTTGGATATGGTGCGCCAGAAAGTGCCGGGATCCGGGGTGCCCACAGGTTTGCCTTCAAACAGCAAGGTGGTGGCGCCTACCAGCAGCGGTGCGTAGACAATATAGGAGTGGCCCACCACCCACCCCACATCCGAGGCTGCCCAGAAGACATCGCCTGCGTCTATGTCGTAAATAGCCTTCATCGACCAGGCCAGTGCCACGGCGTGGCCGCCATTGTCGCGCACCACACCTTTTGGCTGCCCTGTGGTGCCGGAGGTGTAGAGAATGTACAGGGGATGAGTGGCTTCGACCGCCACACAATCGGCCGGGCTCGCCTGACAGATGGCATTCTGCCAGTCATGATCCCGCCCGGGCTGTAACTCGGCCTGATACTGACTGCGGCCGAGAATAAGGCAGTTTTCCACCTTGTGCTCGGACAGTTCCAGCGCCTTGTCCAGCAATGGCTTATAAGGCACAACGCCTGAGGGTTCTATACCGCAGGAGGCAGACAACACCAGTCTGGGTTTGGCATCGTTGATCCGGGTTGCCAACTCATTGGCGGCAAAGCCGCCGAACACCACTGAATGTATCGCGCCTATGCGGGCACAGGCCAGCATGGCAAACACGGTTTCCGGCACCATGGGCATATAGATAACGACTCTATCGCCCTTATTAATCCCGACTGATTGCATCCAGCCCGCCAGGCGGCTCACCTGCTGCTGCAATTCGTTATAGCTGATGCCATACTCGGTATCTGTTACCGGGCTGACATATTGAATGGCGGTCTGTTCGCCACGTCCTGCGGCCACATGCCTATCCACCGCGTTGTAGCAAGTGTTGAGCATGCCACCGCTAAACCAGCGGTAAAATGGCGCCTCACTCTCATCCAGCACCTGCTCCCAGGGCTGTTGCCAATCTATGGCACGGGCACACTCGCCCCAAAACTGTGTCCTGTCCTCGAGTGACGCCTTATGCAGGGCTAAACCCGGATCTATCATTATCTGTCCTCCCAAAGGACGCCGTTCTGCGACGGCACTGCGTTCCCTTCCTTCCTGGGACAATTAATAGTCTTTTTTGGCCCTATCCCCAATTAGACGTTAGCCTAAAACCCTGCTCTAACTGCGCCTTTTGGCTTGCGGGCATTTTGCTGTTCATCCGCTCCGGCCTTCAACAACGATTGGAATGCAAACATAGGCATAGCGAAGGGCAGCATGTATCGCTATCTGCTGCTGTGAGATAAATGAACAGCCAACTGAAACGAGTGTTTCAATACGGGCAAAGGCCGATGGCAGCAGGGATTGACACCTCACAGTTCGCAAAATGCCACAACAAACTTTACCTTTACGTAAACTTCATATATCTTGCCAAACAAGTTCCATTTTATGGTGTTATCGATGAGCGCAAACCACAATCCACAAACCACTTACTCCATCAGTGATCTGTCAAAGGAATTTGATATCACCACCCGCAGCATCCGCTTCTATGAAGATCAGGGTCTGCTCAAACCCAGGCGTCGTGGTCAGACCCGTATCTATAGTCTCAAGGACAGAGTCAGACTGAAACTGATCCTGCGCGGCAAGCGTCTGGGCTTTTCCCTAGCGGAAACCCGCCGACTGTTTGAACTCTACGATGCCGACAAGAGCAGCCATGCACAGCTCAATACCATGTTGGCCCTGATCGAAGAGAAGAAAACCTCACTGCAACAGCAGATGGACGATATCAAGGTGGTGTTGATGGAACTCAATTCTGCCGAACTTCAGTGCCGTCAGGCGCTGGATGACATGGAGCAGGAAAAAGCCTGAGCCATTGACCAAACACCATAATAATAAAATAAAAATATTAACTTACAGGACATCAAGCCAATGAACTCTCTCTACTCAAGCCTCAACTTTGGACTCGGTGAAGAAATCGATATGCTGCGGGATGCAGTCAACGGTTTCGCCGCCAATGAAATCGCCCCCATTGCCGCCAAGGTGGATCAGGACAACGCCTTCCCCAACGAGCTTTGGCCTCAGTTCGGCGACATGGGGCTGCTTGGGATAACAGTCCCAGAAGAGTTCGGCGGTGCCAACATGGGTTATCTGGCGCACGTAGTGGCCATGGAAGAGATATCCCGCGCTTCGGCGTCCATAGGTTTATCCTACGGCGCCCACTCCAACCTGTGCGTCAACCAGATCAACCGCAACGGCAATCAGGCCCAGAAGGAAAAATACCTGCCCAAACTGGTCAACGGCGAGC
The DNA here is from genome assembly GCF_009183365.2 of Shewanella algae. NCBI lineage: Bacteria > Pseudomonadati > Pseudomonadota > Gammaproteobacteria > Alteromonadales > Shewanellaceae > Shewanella > Shewanella algae. The sequence continues at coordinate 1,494,170 of NZ_CP068230.1, read as the reverse complement.
ATATAGGCGCACTGGCGATGAGTGAACCCAACGCAGGTTCGGACGTGGTTTCCATGAAGCTGCATGCCCGCAAGGAAGGCGACCGTTACATTCTCAACGGCAATAAAATGTGGATCACCAATGGCCCGGATGCCCACACCTATGTGATTTACGCCAAAACCGACTTGGACAAGGGCCCGCACGGGATTACCGCCTTTATCGTCGAGCGCGGCTTCAAAGGCTTCTCCCAGGCGCAGAAGCTCGACAAGCTGGGAATGCGCGGCTCCAACACCTGTGAACTGGTATTCGAAGACTGCGAAGTCCCGGAAGAAAATATTCTCGGCGGCCTCAACCAGGGTGTAAAGGTACTGATGAGCGGCCTGGATTACGAGCGGGTGGTGCTCAGCGGCGGCCCTCTTGGGATAATGACCGCCTGCATGGACATAGTGATGCCCTATATGCACGAGCGGGTGCAGTTCGGCAAATCCATCGGCGAATTCCAACTGGTGCAGGGCAAACTGGCCGACATGTATACAGGCATGAATGCCGCTAAGTCCTATATCTATAACGTCGCCAAGTCCTGCGATCGCGGCGAAACCACACGTAAAGATGCCGCCGGTGCCATTCTCTACAGCGCCGAGCTCGCCACCAAGATGGCACTGGACGCCATTCAGCTGCTGGGCGGCAACGGCTATATCAATGAATACGCTACAGGTCGCCTGTTGCGCGATGCCAAGCTCTATGAAATCGGCGCCGGTACTTCGGAAATCCGCCGCATGCTCATCGGCCGCGAGCTGTTCAACGAAACCAAGTAATGGCGAATGCCGGGGCCGTTCAAGCGGCCCTTCACGCTCCCCCATTCAGTCGAAAAGGATGACAAGTCGTGCCTCAAATCAGCAGTAGAATCAACGCCCGCAGCGATGAATTCAGGGAAAAACAAGCCGCCATGTCCCACCTGGTGGCCGATGTCCAACAAAAGCTCAACAAGATAGTCGAAGGCGGTGGCCCTGTGGCCATGGAGCGCCATCTGTCTCGCGGTAAACTGGCGCCGCGCACCCGGGTAGAGAAACTTCTGGATCCCGGCTCACCATTTCTGGAACTGAGCCAGTTCGCTGCCTTCGAAGTCTATGACGAAGAAGTGCCCGCCGCCGGCATCATAGCCGGGATCGGCCGGGTCAGCGGAGTCGAGTGCATGATTATCGCCAACGACGCCACGGTCAAAGGCGGCACTTACTACCCGCTGACGGTGAAAAAACACCTGCGGGCTCAGGAGATAGCCGAGCGCTGTCACCTGCCCTGCATCTATCTGGTGGACTCGGGCGGTGCCAACCTGCCGCGCCAGGATGAAGTATTTCCGGACAGGGATCACTTCGGCCGTATCTTCTTCAATCAGGCCCGCATGTCCTCCAAAGGGATCCCACAAATCGCCGTGGTCATGGGCCTGTGTACCGCAGGTGGCGCCTATGTGCCGGCGATGGCCGATGAATCGATTATTGTCCGTGAACAGGGCACCATCTTTTTGGCCGGCCCGCCGCTGGTGAAAGCCGCCACAGGTGAAGAGGTCAGTGCCGAAGAGCTCGGCGGCGCCGAGGTACACACCAAGATAAGCGGTGTGGCCGATCATCTGGCGCAAAATGACGACCACGCGCTGGAGTTGGCCCGCAATGCCGTCTCCCGCCTCAATCACCAAAAGCAGATTGCCCAGACTCTGAGCCAGGTAAAGCCACCCAAGTACGATATTCATGAGCTCTACGGCATAGTCGGCACCGACTTGAAAAAGCCCTTCGATGTCAAAGAAGTGATTGCCCGCATCGTCGATGACTCGGACTTCGACGAGTTCAAGGCCGGTTACGGTGCCACTCTGGTGTGCGGTTTTGCCCGTATTCATGGCTACCCGGTAGGCATAGTGGCCAACAACGGCATTCTGTTTTCCGAGTCGGCGCAAAAAGGCGCTCACTTCATCGAGCTCTGCTGCCAGCGCAAGATCCCACTGCTGTTTTTACAAAACATTACCGGCTTTATGGTCGGCAAGAAATATGAGCATGAAGGCATAGCCAAACACGGTGCAAAAATGGTGACCGCAGTATCCTGCGCCACTGTGCCCAAGTTTACCGTGATCATCGGCGGTTCCTACGGCGCCGGTAACTACGGCATGTGCGGTCGCGCCTTTGAACCCACCATGATGTGGATGTGGCCCAACGCCCGCATCTCAGTAATGGGAGGCGAACAAGCCGCCGGAGTGCTGGCCACAGTACGTAAAGACGGCCTGGCCCGCAAGGGGCAGACCATGAGCGCCGAGGAAGAAGCCGCCTTCAAGGCTCCGGTGATAGCCCAGTACGATAAAGAGGGTCACCCCTACCATGCCAGCGCCCGTTTGTGGGACGACGGCATTATCGACCCGGCCCAGACCCGGGATGTGGTCGGCCTGGCATTGTCGGCGGCGCTGAATGCGCCCATAGAGGACACACGTTTCGGCGTGTTCCGCATGTAATGGAGGCCGGAATGGATTATCAATATCTGACCTTAACCACCGACTCCCGCGGCGTTTCATCCCTGGTGATGAATCGCCCTCAGCTGGCCAACGCCTTCGATGAAGTGATGATTGCCGAGCTCATTCATGCGCTGGAGTCCCTGGCCCGGGATCCCGCCTGCCGGGTGCTGCTGCTGAAAGCCAACGGCAAACATTTCAGCGCCGGCGCCGACCTGAACTGGATGCGCAAACAGGCGGCGATGGACTTTGACGACAACCTCAAAGATGCCGCCGAGTTGGCCCGGTTGATGGCCACTCTGGATCAATTCCCCAAACCGTCATTGGCCCTGGTGCAGGGCGCGGCCTTTGGCGGAGCGCTTGGGCTGGTGTGTTGCTGCGATATCGCCATTGCGACGCCCAAGGCCAGCTTTTGCCTGTCAGAGGTGAAGCTTGGCCTGATCCCGGCGGTCATCAGCCCCTATGTGCGCCGCGCCATGGGCGAGCGTCAGGCGAGACGTTATATGTTGACCGCAGAGCGTTTCGATGCCGAAGCCGCCAAGACTTTGCAACTGGTGCATCAGGTAGCAGACGATCTCGAGGCCGCCGCAGCGCCCCTTATCGAGTCACTGCTGGGCAACAGTCCGCAGGCGCTCAACTGGTGCAAACAGCTGATAAGCGATATCCGCCACGGACTGATAGATGAACAGACGCTGGCGCTCACCGGCGAGGCCATCGCCCGGATCCGGGTGTCTGCTGAAGGCCAGGAAGGGCTGAACGCCTTTTTCGAAAAACGCCCGCCGAACTGGCAAGGCACAAGTAACAATACGGGCAGCAACTCCAGTTGCAATCCAGGCAATAGCTCGAACCCGCCAGAGCGCCGTGACTAAGGAAGGATGTAAGATGTTCAACAAGATTCTGATTGCCAACCGCGGCGAAATTGCCTGTCGCATCATACGTACCGCCAGGTCATTGGGTGTACGCACTGTCGCACTGTTCTCGGATGCCGATCGCCATGCCGCCCACGTGGCCATGGCCGATGAAGCCTTTTATCTGGGGGGCTCGGCACCGGCCGACTCCTACCTCAAGGGCGATGCCATTATCGATATCGCCAAGGCCTGTGGCGCCGAGGCGATCCACCCGGGTTATGGTTTTCTGTCGGAAAACGCCGCTTTTGCCGCCGCCTGTGAACGGGCCAATATCGCCTTTATCGGTCCCAAGGCCGATTCCATAGAAGCCATGGGCAGCAAGAGCGCCGCCAAACTCATCATGGGCCGCGCCGGAGTGCCGCTGGTGCCCGGCTATCATGGTGATGACCAGAGCGATGAAGTGCTGCTCAGTGAAGCCGAAAAAATCGGTTTCCCGCTGCTGATCAAGGCCGCCTTCGGTGGCGGCGGCAAGGGAATGCGGATTGTCCGCAGCCTGACGGAAGTCAAGTCGGCCATCGACTCGGCCCGCCGTGAAGCCGCCTCCAGTTTTGGCAATGACAAGCTGTTGATGGAGCGTTATCTGGAGCAGCCGCGCCATGTGGAAGTACAGGTATTTGCCGACACCCAGGGCAATGCCATCTATCTGTCAGACAGGGACTGCTCGATTCAGCGCCGCCACCAAAAAGTGGTGGAAGAAGCGCCGGCCCCCGGCCTCAGCGACGCCCTGCGTCGCCGCATGGGTGAAGCCGCCGTGGCCGCCGCCCGCGCCATCGACTATGTGGGCGCAGGCACGGTCGAGTTTCTGCTGGACACCCATGCCACAGAGGAAGACGGCAGCTTCTTCTTTATGGAGATGAATACCCGTTTGCAGGTAGAGCATCCTGTTACCGAGCTGGTGACAGAGACAGATCTGGTGCACTGGCAACTTTTGATCGCCGCCGGAGAGCCTCTGCCCCTGACTCAGGAGCAAGTTGCCATTAATGGCCATGCCTTTGAAGTGCGAATTTATGCCGAAGATCCGGATAACGACTTCCTGCCCGCCAGCGGCAAGCTCAACTTCCTGCGCGAGCCCAAACCATCGCGCCATGTGCGTATCGACTCAGGGATCCGTGAAGGCGATGAAATCTCCAACTTCTACGATCCCATGATAGCCAAGCTGATTGTTTGGGATGAGTCACGCCCAAGAGCGCTGCAGCGCCTGCAAAGGGCTCTGGATGACTTCCAGCTCACCGGCCTGAAACACAATATCGGTTTCCTGGGTAAAATCGCCGCTCACCCGGCCTTTGCCGGCGCCGACTTCAGCACAGATTTTATTGAGCGCTATCAAGCACAGCTGCTGCCTCAAGCGAAAGACAGCGCCCTGCCCTTGCCGCTGCTGGCCAAAGCCGCCCTGTATGAAATGCTGTGGCGCAAACGCGACTCCCAGGCCAAACAGGCAAACAGTCAGGACCCTTCCTCGCCCTGGGGCAGCGCCAGTGGCTTTAGACTCAACTGCGCCAAGCGCCACGATATTGCCCTGATGGACGATGAACACCATATTCATCACCTGCAGCTGACTGAGCTGGCCAAGGCCGATAGCTGGCAACTGACACTGGATGGCCAAACCCTGGTTATCGAAGGCGAGCTGAGCACAGATGAGGCCGGTGGTGACGCGCTTCGCTGTGTGGTCGATGGGCATATCAGCAGCCAGCGAATCAGCCGCCAGGGCATGGACTTTACCCTGCTTGGCCGCTCCGGCGAGCTTAACGCCTGTCATTTCCGCGCCATTCAGAATGAACTGGAAGAAGAGCAGGCCAACCACGCCGATCTGCTCAAGGCGCCGATGAATGGCACCATAGTCACCCACCTAGTGGCTGTGGGCGACAGCGTTAAGGCGGGCCAGGGGCTGATGGTGATGGAAGCGATGAAGATGGAATACACCATAGCCGCGCCTTTCGATGGCACTGTGAGTGAGTTTTTCTTCCAGCCCGGCGAACTGGTCAGCGATGGCGCCCAGTTGCTGGAGCTCAGCGAACAACTCAAGGAGGCTTAAAATGCTGCCTCCAAAGGTAAGCCTGTTTGAAGTAGGCCCAAGAGACGGCCTGCAAAATGAAACCTCGGTCAGCACTCAGGCCAAGATAGCCCTGATTGAAGCCCTGGCCGATGCCGGGGTGAAACGCATCGAAGCCGCCAGCTTTGTGTCGCCCAAGTGGGTGCCGCAAATGGCAGACTCGGGCGAGGTGCTGCGCGGCATTTCACGCCGCGCCGGCGTCTGCTACAGCGCCCTGACTCCCAATCTCAAGGGCCTGGAGTTGGCGCTGGATGCCGGCGCCGATGAAGTTGCAGTATTTGCCGCCGCCTCCGAAGGCTTCAGCCAGAAGAACATCAACTGCTCCATCGAAGAGTCCATCGCCCGCTTCGAGCCCCTGCTGAGCCGGGCCAAGGAGCAAGGTATTCGGGTTCGCGGCTATGTTTCCTGCGTATTGGGTTGCCCCTATGATGGTGAAATCGCCCCGGCAGAAGTGGCTCGGGTCGCCGACATTCTGCATCAATTGGGCTGCTATGAAATATCCCTCGGCGACACCATAGGCGTAGGTACACCGCTCAAGGCCCGAAAAATGGTGGAAACCGTGGCCGAGCGCGTACCGGTAGAGCGCTTGGCGCTACACTTCCATGACACCTACGGTCAGGCGCTGGCCAACATTCTCGCCTGCCTGGAAACCGGCGTCAGTGTAATAGATACCTCGGTCGCCGGACTCGGTGGCTGCCCCTATGCCAAAGGCGCATCCGGTAATCTGGCCAGTGAAGATCTTGTCTACATGCTGCATGGTATGGGTATAGACACAGGCATAGATCTCAACAAACTGGCCCAGGCCGGACGGCAGATAAGCCAGCAGCTTGGACGGCAAACCGGTTCAAAAGTAGCCAGAGCCCTGGGAGCTTAAGGCCTCCAGGTGGCACAACAGATAAGCAGTATAACGACAGATAATAAACAGCAAGGACATCACTATGGCAGGACTCAATAAAGTTGTCGGCAGCTACGACGAAGCGCTCGCAGGTCTCACCAATGATATGACAGTCATGGTGGGCGGTTTTGGCCTTTGCGGCATTCCCGAAGGCCTTATCAATCAAATGGTCAAACTGGGCGTTAGCGGCCTGACCGCCATCTCCAATAACGCCGGGGTGGACGACTTCGGACTGGGGCTGCTGCTGCAACATAAGCAGATAAGCACAATGATCGCCTCCTATGTGGGTGAAAACGCCACCTTTGAGCGGCAGATGCTCAGTGGCGAACTCAATGTAATCCTTACTCCGCAAGGCACTCTGGCGGAGAAGATCCGCGCCGGCGGCGCCGGGATCCCCGCCTTCTTTACCGCCACCGGCTACGGCACCCCGGTGGCCGAGGGCAAAGAGACCCGCGAAATCAATGGCCGCCACTATGTGCTGGAAGATGCTCTGACCGCCGACTTCGCGCTGATCCGCGCCTGGAAGGCCGATACCATGGGTAACCTGGTATTTCGCAAGACAGCCGCCAACTTCAACCCCATGATGGCCACCGCCGGCAAGATAACTGTGGTGGAAGTGGAAGAGATAGTCGAGCCGGGTGAGCTGAACCCGGATCATATCCACACCCCGGGAATCTATGTGGATCGCGTCATCAAGGGTGTGTTCGAGAAGCGTATCGAACAGCGCACAGTCAAACAGGCATAAGGGCAGGAGAGCAAAATGGCACTTTCAAGAGAACAACTGGCCCAACGCGTCGCCAAGGAACTCAAAGACGGTTACTACGTCAACCTGGGGATAGGTATCCCGACTCTGGTGGCCAACTATATCCCCGAGGGCATGCAGGTGATGCTGCAATCGGAAAACGGCCTCTTGGGCATGGGTGAATTCCCCACCGAAGACACTATAGATCCGGATCTGATCAACGCCGGCAAGCAAACCGTTACCGCCGTCAAGGGCGCGTCTTTCTTCTCAAGCGCCGAGAGCTTCGCCATGATCCGTGGCGGACATGTGGATCTCACGGTACTGGGCGCGTTCGAGGTGGATGTCGAAGGCTCTATCGCCTCATGGATGATCCCCGGCAAGCTGGTTAAAGGCATGGGCGGCGCCATGGACTTGGTGGCCGGCGCCGACAATATCATAGTCACCATGATGCACGCCGACAAACATGGCAACTCCAAACTACTGAGCAAATGCGAGTTGCCGCTCACAGGTTACGGCTGCATCAAGCGAGTACTGACAGACCTGGCCTTTATCGAAATCAAGGACGGCGCCTTCCACCTGCTGGAGCGGGCACCTGGTGTGAGTGTCGAGGAGATAGTTGCCAAAACCGCCGGCAAGCTTATCGTCCCGGAACATGTGCCAGAGATGGCACTGTAAATCAGACCGGTGGCTCCCACAGAGCAGTGATATCCCAAACACCCGCCGTTGCGGGTGTTTTTGTATTCAGTCAACAGGGACAATTCTCCCCACCAACACTTGCAGGGCTTACGGCGGTGGATTTTCCTATTACATGCCGCAAATTTTCGCACAGGCACATCTGTGACATGGCACGAGTTGCATAGCTAGTTGCGTAGCTAGTTGCGTAGCTAGAGCAAGGTGCTTTCGAGCACGAACCAAGGAGGGTGAGCTGGCTCATTATCCCTCAAGGCTCTGCCTCGGCCATACACTTCCCTGGGTATGAGCCAGTTCGGCGTTCATGCCTCTCGTTCGTAGCCAACGCAATGCGTTACTAACCATGCTCCGGAAGGTCAAAGTTCCACCTGCGCTTAGAAAATAAATGCACTACCTAAGGAAGATGCGAACAAGTCCCATGTGTGCTCTGCGTCGACTTACAGGCCTGAATGCAAGGCGTGGTTCGCAGCAAATGGCCCGAGTCCTTTGCAAGAAGCACAACACAGCAGGCTGGCCTGTAAGCCATGTCCCCGAACAAAGTGTTTACCAATTTCCCGGTCTATACACTCTTGTATTCCCCTCTTGTATACACTGTGGCTATCCATTAACCTGAAACGGCATTGGCAATGGATGGCTTGACGCGAATCTGACGCCAGTCAAGAGCGGCTAACGCTTTTATGTTTTAGTGCTTGGATGCTCACGACTAAGGCTCAATTCTCTGCCTGTTACTTCAGGCAGTTGCATGCGACAGGGAAAGTCGGGCTCTCTCCCCCTTAGTGAAACCCCAAAATACTGCCCAGCCGATGTTGCAAAGCCTCTTAGTCCGGCGCCGCTCGTATCCAACACGGGTATAGGGTAAAAAAATAATCATAATTTGGAGACTCAATTTGGCCACCAAAGTACTGCTTCTTCTTGCCTGCCTGGCGGCATCGAGTATTGCCCAAGCTCATGCGACAGGCACAGAAGCTGCCGCTTTAAGCGCAGAGAGTACAAAGAGTGCACTGCAACAACTCAGTGCCAAGAGTAAGCTGCAAACCCAGGTGATGGTGCTTGGCAGCCTGCACCTGAGCAATATCAAACAGCAATTGGACAGCCGCTCTCTGTCCTCGATCCTCGAGCCACTCTCCCGTTACCAGCCTACGGCCATAGCAGTAGAGTCACTGCGGCCACAGGATATCGCCACCATGATCAACGGCTCAGGCGAGTATCAGACTGTGTTGGATTATTTTGTGGGACAAAGATTTCTGGCGCTGGCGATAAAGGAGCAGCAGGAGTTGCGGCTCTCGGCGCAAAAGGCGCTTGAGAGTCTGGAGCCCTTATTGGACGAGACAAGCCTTGAACCTGTTCAGCGAGCAAGGCTCATCAAGTTGGCCGTTGCAGCCTATCACAAAGAGATAGCCCTGCTGCACTGGCATTATTTGGACAAAACCGCGGCAAGCCCAACGATTTCCACCGAGTTGCAGCACTATCTGGAGCAACTTGCCGCGAGCAATAACGAGAAAAACACCCTTGGCAACAACCTGGCCATGGCACTGAAGCTCAAGCGCATTTATCCGATAGATGATCATCTGGATAAAGATCTCTACCGCCCCATCGAAGCGCGGCTGCTTGAGTCTTACAATCAGTCGCCTCATGCCGCCGCTCTGGCCAAAAGCGACTATATCAACAAGCCACAAAGGCTAAAGACAGAGGCGCTTGAGACAGGTAATTGGTTGCCGCTCTTTTCCTGGCTAAACAGCCAGGAGTACCAGAGGGCCGTCATTGACCAGGAGTGGAGCCTGTTTATCGATAAAGATTTAACCCAGGATGCGGCGCTCTCCCGGGTTGCCCTTTGGGAGATACGCAATCTCAACATGAGCTCGCACATCATGCGCGTGGTGGCAGCTAACCCTGGAGGCCGGGTGCTGGTGATAGTCGGTGCCAGTCACAAGGTGTTTCTGGAGCAGTATTTGGCCAATATGTTGGGGGTTAAACTGATCCAACCGCAACAGTATTTTGCCGCCCCAAAGACATCAAAGGGGCAATCACCACAGCACTTGTTCTCAGATAAAGAGCAAAGATAAAGAACATGAACAGTCCATAACACACGATCAATAAAGCATCGCCCATGAAACATAGCTCACGAAATAGAAACAGCGGCAAAGGGTCATCAACTGCGCGCAGCAAGACCCACTCCGGTTGGCTTGTTGGCCTGCTCATGGGGCAACTGGCCGCTCTGGTGTTTGCCGTGCCGACCGCGGCACTGCTTTGGTTGGCAACCAATAAACATCTGGCCCTGTGGAGCAACGGCCAAGCCTTTATCGGCAGCCAGGGTTGGTGGCTGACACTGGCAGTATTTGCCCTGACGGCGCTGTTACTGCCGCGACTCTTCCCGAGTCTGCTGGGGAAAGTCTGGCAGTTATTGATTTGGTTTTAGTTGTAAACAAGGAACCCCATGAAACAATTGCAAAGTGTAGCCTGGCTATATGAAAAAGACGGTAAAGTCTTGTGTGTCAAATCCAAGGGCAAAGATAAGTACTTTATTCCCGGCGGCAAACCTGAACCGGGTGAAACCCTTGAACAAGCCCTGACTCGGGAGTTGAAGGAAGAGCTCAGCATAAATCTGCAGCAAGACACCATTTGCCACAGGTTCAGCATTACGGATAAGGCCTTCGGCTTCGAGAACACTGAGCTGACCATGCATTGTTTCAGCGCGGGCTTTAGTGGCGACATCATTACCGCCGCCGAGATAGAAAGCCTGGACTGGATAGACATGGTGGGTATCATCAAGTGTGCACCGGCGGCGCAGCAGGCGATTGCAAGACTGCTTGGCGACCATTGAATCGACGTTCGCTGGAGCAACTTTGTCCATCTTGGTCTATCCTGCTGCCAGATAACACAGAGTCAGGCTCGCACTCGCAAGCGAGCCAGGGAGAACACAAATGGACAAAAAATTGCAGCAAACCGACGGTAGTGTTTCTATCGACCACAAGATTGCCGCCCTGGGCGGCTGGCGCGCCGAGATGCTTGGCCATATCCGCGAACTTATCAAGGCAGCTATTCCCGAGGTAGTTGAAGAGTGCAAATGGGTAAAGCCAACGAACCCGTCCGGCGTACCTGTATGGTCGAGCCAAGGCATACTCTGTACCGGCGAGTCATACAAAGCCAAATTGAAACTGACATTTGCCAATGGCGCTTCGCTGCCGGATCCCCACAAGCTGTTTAATGCAGGTCTTGAGGGCAAACAGCGTAGAGCCATAGATATTACCCAGGACCAATCCTTGGATGAAACAGCTTTCAAGGCACTGATAAGCGCCGCTGCCGACTTCAACCACAACAAGGCCCTGAAACAATCAAAGCGGTAAGTGGGCTGCCAGAGCGGCAGCAAAGATGCACCAAGCTATAGCTATAGATATACAAATCTAAGGAAGGTCAATGAATAACCCGTTTATTCGCCGTTTGGCACTATTGTTTTTCCCCTTGTTTTCCCTCTGCCTGGCACCTGCGGCATTTGCCGAAGTAGATGAGCTTTTTATGCAGTATCTGCAGGGCAATTATCAGCTGGTTGGCAAAGCCATTGACTCAGATGCCAGCTACACGGGCAAGATGAGCATTTATGAGCAGGACGGCGAACTTAAGGTGCGCCGGGAGATAGAAGGCTTAAGCATTCAAGGAACAGCAGCCATAGAGCCGGTGCTGAACGGCGATGCCAAGGTGCTTAGGATCCGTTTTCAGCAACAAGAGCGGGATATTGAAGCCAGCTGCCTGTGGCGCGGCGATCTGGATAACTATGCCCGCATCAGCTGCTACCTGTATCATCCGGGGGAAGACACAGAAAACCCAGGTTTGGAGGCGCTGTTTCACTTGAGATAATTGCCAGGATTAACAACCCGGCTTGCCATTACGCGTTCAACACCTTTAACTCTCTTTAGCAATCAAACAGGGAAGTCACTATGAATCGGAAACTCATCACTTTAATCAGCAGCGCCTTAATCCTGATTATCGGCACGACGGCGCAGGCCTGCACCCGCGCCGTCTATCACGGCGAAGAACAGTTGGTGATCACTGCCCGCTCCATGGACTGGCGCGACGAAATCCCGGCGAGCCTGTGGCTGTTTCCCCGCGGCATGCAGCGCCATGGGGCGGTCGGCGACAACTCAGTCACCTGGACCTCACGCTACGGCAGCCTGGTCACCAGCGCCTTTGATATCTCCAGCACCGACGGCATGAATGAGAAGGGCCTGGTGGCCAATCTGTTATGGCTGGCAGAGTCGAGTTATCCCGAATACCAGGGTAAACGAAAAGGCCTGTCGGTCGCCGCCTGGGTGCAATATGTGCTGGATAACTTTGCCACAGTCGCCGAAGCCGTCGATGCACTGAGAGCCGAACCTTTTGTAGTAGTTTCCGCCAATATTCCCGGTACCCAACGCTTTGCCACCCTGCATCTGTCAATTTCCGATGCCGCAGGTGACAGTGCCATATTCGAGTACATAGATGGCAAGCTGGTGATCCATCACGACCAAAAGTACCGGGTGATGACCAACTCCCCCATCTTCGAGCAGCAACTGGCACTGAACCAGTATTGGCAACAGATTGGCGGCTTTACCATGTTGCCGGGAACCAACCGCGCCGCCGACCGGTTTGTCAGGGCCTCTTTCTATATGGATGCCATTCCCAAGACAGCCAATACCCGGGTGGCGGTTGCCGGCGCCTTCAGCGTCATTCGTAACGCCTCTGTGCCTTTCGGTATAGCTTCCGAGACTGAACCGAATATCTCTTCGACCCGTTGGCGCTCGGTCTCGGATCATAAAAATCGGGTGTATTACTTTGAAACCGCCTTAACCCCCAACACCTTCTGGGTCGATATGAAGGGCATCGACTTCAATAAACAACAAGAAGTGAAAAAGCTGACCATCAACAACAACAGCATCTACTCAGGTAACGCGCTGTCGGACTTTGTCACGGCCAAGCCCTTTACGTTCGCCGGGCTTTAATCTTTAAGACAGGGAGCCAAGGCTCCCTGTCTATCTTTTTGGCCTCACTGCCGAGCCCACACTCGCGCAAACCGTATCTAGGACTCAAAACTGTTCAGCCCGGCTTAAGGCTGATGGCGGATACTGTGAACTCTGAGAATCTTTGCAGGAGTCCTGTGAATGAAGCTAACCAACACCTTAGGCAAGTATTTCCCTAACTCCAAAACCGCTCTCTGGATGTTTTCGGCCCTGGCCCTTGGCACACTCTCCGGCTGCGGCTGGTTTGCCGCCGATGAAAAGGCGCAACTGGAGCAGCAGTGGCTCGCCAAAGATCAAGAGTTGCAACAAGCCATTGAGCAGATCCGCTCTCAAGGTCTGGATGCCATCAATCGCAGCGCCGAGGTCAGCTCGGTAACCGCCTGCGTCGCTGAAAAGCTCAGCCTGGATCCGCTTGGTGAACTGATCCAGGTCGATGGCGTATTGGCCGAGCCCGCCAGGGTCAGCGAGCTGCTCGGCCAAATTCAGCAGTTACTGGAGCAGGGCTTCAGTTTTGAAAACGCAGCCGCACTGCTGAATAAAGGAGCGGATCTCGCCGCCTATGTCAGCACACTTATCGAATCCCAGGGAATAGACAAGGCTTTGGCAGATGTCGAACAGCTACTGAAAAACGGCACTGATATCAAGGATCAGCAGCTCGGTGGCCACTTGCAAACCCTGTTGAACCAATGCCGCCAATCCCCTCCTAAAGGAAATGGATAGCGGCCGAACATCATTCATGCAAAAGACGGTGGCTGCAAACAACTTGCCGCCGCTCTCCCCTTGCCCGCCAAGGACATGACCACTGGCGCCACAGACTCACCAGATAAAAGAAAAATCCCAGTTATCCAATTAGCCATTCAAACCAAAAACCAGTTTTTATTGCCACCAACACAACAAAAACCAGACAGTTGCGCCATAGCTTTAAATCTTGGCTGTGATAGAGTCTCTTTGAACAAGGATCCGAGTCTGAATGTAATGGAGGCCATATGAGCACAGCAGTTCCACGTACCGTCACATCTCCCAAAAAGTTCATTATTGGCAAAGGCTTATTGTCGAAAATGCACGAATATGTGCATGACTTCGGCGACAATGCTTTTATTATTGCCGATGAGTTTATTCTCGGCAGGCTTGAGGATGAAGCCCTGACGGGTCTTGAGCAAAATGGCATCAGCAACCAACTGGAAAAATTCAACTACGAGTGCAGTGAAGCCGAGATCCAGCGGCTTGCCGCCCTGGCTGAGCAGGCTCATGCCAACGTAATAGTGGGTGTCGGCGGCGGTAAGACCCTGGATGCCGCCAAGGCCGTTGCCTTTCACCTTAAGCACCCCGTCGTTCTCTACCCCACCATAGCGTCAACCGATGCTCCCTGTACGGCTCTGTCAGTGATTTATACCGAAGCGGGTGAGTTTGAACGCTATCTATTCCTGCCACAGAATCCGGATGCCGTGATTGCCGACACCAGCATCATCGCCGCCGCACCGGCGCGTTTCTTTGCCGCGGGTATAGGCGATGCCCTGGCCACCTACTTTGAAGCCAGGGCCTGTTATCAGGCCGATGGCGTTAACCTGGTGTTAAAAAAGCCCTCGCGTACCGGCCTTGGACTGGCGCAGCTGTGCTATCAATTGCTGAGTGAAAACGTTGCCGCCGCCATGGATGCGGTAAACAACAAAATAGTCACCCCGGCGCTTGAGCAAACCATAGAGGCAACCATCTATTTAAGCGGTGTCGGCGCCGAAGCCGGTGGCCTTGCGGCAGCGCATGCGGTCAACAACGGTATGTCGGCGGTTGCCGAGCTGCATGGCGCCCAACATGGCGAGAAGGTGGTCTTTGGCCTCTTGACCCAACTGGTGCTGGAAAACGCTCCACAGAGTGAAATAGACAATGTTGTCCGCATCATTAAAACCGCTGGATTGCCGCTGACTCTGGCAGATATGGGGCTGAAGCACTTTTGCGAAGAAGAGTGGCGCAAGGTCGCCGAAATCGCCTGCGCCGAAGGCGATACCATGGACAATATGCCGATGGCTATCAGCGTCGATGATGTCTATCAGGCGATGATAGCTGCCAACGCCATGGCCGAGCGCTATCGCCGCCAGGACTGACAACAGCCAGAGCTGCAAACCCTCTCCGCGAGTTGGTTTGCAGCCTTCTTTAAATAACAGCAAGGCCCAAGGTTACATTTTTGTTAGTCAAAGATGTTTTTAAGTTTTTTAAAAACAAAGACCTAACAAAAAAGGATTAAAAATCACCGGCCGGCAGAACCCCGGGGATTTGCGTGACACTCATCACACAACTATCGCCATTTAAGGAGTAGAAAGGTTTGAGCTTTATTTCCAGCCACTCGCCTCTGAGGGCCGGAATCCACGATAAATCCAAACATTTTCACCCGATGCCAGGAGTTGGCATCAATACCCTATTACTTGCAACGCTGGGAGGAACACATGGCATATGCAACGATCAATCCCTTCACGGGAGAGCTCATCAAAGAATTCCCCAACGCCACTGACGCCCAAGTCACCGAGGCGATTGAATCGGCCCACCAGGCCTTCTTGAGCTGGCGCAATACGCCCTTCGCCACCAAGGCTGAAATACTCAATCGGGCTGCAGCCCTGCTCAGAGACAGCAAGCGCCGCTATGCAGAGCTGCTGACTCTGGAGATGGGTAAAGTCATTGGAGAGGCGGAGGCCGAAGTAGAATTGTCGGCACAAATCCTCGAATACTATGCAGAGCATGCCGAGAGACTGCTGGCACCGCAGAAACTGCCGGTGGCCGATCCCGCCGAAGGGGAAGCCCTTTTAGTCAATGAACCTCTGGGGGTATTGTTGGCCATTGAGCCATGGAACTTCCCCTACTACCAGATTGCCAGGATCCTGGCACCACAGCTTTCAGCCGGTAATACCCTGCTGTTGAAACACGCCTCCAATGTGCCTCAGTGCGCCGCCGCTTTTGAGAGCCTGATGCGTGATGCCGGGCTGCCGCAGGGCGCCTTCCAAAACCTGTATGCCACCCGGGATCAAATCGAACAGATCATTAACTCACCCAAGGTGCATGGCGTGGCCCTGACCGGCTCTGAAGGTGCCGGCGCCGTTATCGCATCCCAGGCCGGCAAGGCGTTGAAAAAATCCACCCTGGAGCTGGGCGGCTCTGATGCCTTTATCGTGCTGGAAGATGCCGAACTCGAGAAAACCATAGATTGGGCGGTGTTCGGCCGTCACTGGAATGCGGGTCAGGTTTGTGTTTCATCCAAGCGAATGATCCTGGTGGAAGCCATCTATGACAAGTTTATGGAAGGCTATACCCAAGGTGTGGCCAAGCTTAAAGCCGGCGACCCCATGGATCCGAATACTACCCTGGCCCCACTGTCATCCCAGGGCGCAGCAGATGAAGTGAAGCAGAAAATTCGTGAAGCGGTTGAGCATGGTGCCACGGCTACCGAAGTCGGCCCCAAAGTGCCGGAGCAAGGCGCCTTTGTGCAGCCGACCATACTCACCAATGTCAACCCGGACAACCCGGCTTACTACTGGGAGTTCTTTGGCCCTGTCTCCATGATCCTCAAGGCCAAAGATGAACAGGAAGCGATTGCCATTGCCAACGACTCTCCCTTCGGCCTCGGTGGTTCGGTATTCACCGCCGACAAACAACGCGGTCTGGCGGTAGCCAAACAAGTCTCTACCGGGATGATGTTTGTCAACCACCCCACCATGGTCAAGGCCGATCTGCCCTTTGGCGGTATCCGCCGCTCCGGCTATGGCCGCGAATTGATCGACTTAGGCCTGAAAGAGTTCGTCAACCACAAGCTGATCAATGTGGTGGATATCGACGCCCCCTTCTGATCTCACTTGACTCACGCAGCTATCAATGACAGACCCGGCCATTTGGCCGGGTCTTTTTGTGTAAGTCCATGAACTGACACAGATACTGACAAGCAAGGCTTACAGGCTGGACCAGATTGCTTAAATGGACAGCATCGACTATAGATTTGTGACCCGGCATATCCCCGGCAACCGACAGCACCACAAGGACAAGGAAGCCCAAGGTTATCGCCACTTCAGCCATGTCATGGAGGACACCCTATGAACTCACAAATAAGCCAAGGTTTTGAAATCGCTACCTGGTACGATACCTGGAATCCTGTTGGCCTGAATAATCTGGTCAACAACCTGGTCCCGTTGCACCTTGCCAGTCGCTACAGCCTGGCATTCGGCCAGTTGTCGGCAATTCACTCTGGTGGTTACTGTATTGAAATGAGTGGCAAATATGCCGATGCCATCAAAGATCAGCTGCTCTCTCAAGCGCCGGGTATCGAGCTTTATGCCGGAATTGGCAGTGAAGGCATACAGGCAAGCGTTGCCAGTAACAAGAGTGACAACAATCTCTCGACCCGCAATATTGTCTCCTGGCTCAAGGACAATCACTACACAGGGATAAACATAGACGCCGAAGAAAGAGAGGCGATGAAGCAAGTGGCCGAATTCGTCACTCAGTTGGGGCCTGAGTTTCGTGCCGCCGGTCTCGGAATTGCCGTTTCAGTCCCCTGGCCCGGGGAAGGACCGAGTTACCTCTACGGAGAGGGAGCTATCCAGGCCTTTAACGATAATGTCGATGCGGTGGAAATGCAGGACTACTCCTCCATCAATACCGCCCGCGATGCTGCGGTTTGGCTCGATGCCGGTTTAAAAGCCGAGATATTGATGGGCGGAGTCTGCAGTGAAAACTCCCGGGTACAAACCCCGCTCGAACAAGTTGAGCAGTGGACTGAGTTCGCCATTCACAATGGCTTGCGGGGCATGTTCAGTTGGCGTTTGGATAACGATCACGGCTCAGACGGCACCCGGGAAGACGTAGGCCCCAACTTTGCCTGCGCCAAGCACCTCTACGATACCCTGATGAAAAACAGATAGGCAGCACCTATCCCGGCTGGCTCACCAAGCCAATGCTTGCCAGCATTGTTGCTTGAACGGCTTCAGAGCCGCTGCCGGGAAATCTATGTCACGCGGCCCGGCCGCATCTGGCACTCTGGCATGTAAATTTAGGCAAATCCCTTATCCTTGAGAGCTCCCTGACAGTTAAAGTGTTTATTCGCAGCGCTTTTGCAATGCTGTCCCGGTTTATATCCACGCCGCTGCCGCGCGGCGGCCTCTAGTCAATGGAGTCCTCAATGAAACAACACAAATACAGTATCAGTGTCGAACATCTCGAAGATCAAAACGGTATGCCATCAAGCTATCAACAGGCGCTCAAATTCGAAGTCGGCAATCACGACGATATCTTTGCCATAGTGGACAAAATCAAACAGCGACAGGACTTCGATGAAGATCAGGCTGCCGCCTTTGCCGTTGGCCTTAAACTCTTCAGTGAGGTGATGCTGGAGCAACGTAAAAATCCACTCTTCGATGAGTTTCGGCCTCACTTTATGCAGTTTATGAAACAGCTCAAGCAAGGAAACCGCAGCGCCTAAATAGCTTCATGGCAAGAAATGCAGTGTTATCACCTTGGCAAGAGCCCCAGGCGTTAACAACTTGTATTTAGTGCTTGTATTCACAGATTGGGCCGTGTCATCTTAAGCGGCACCTGATACTCACAGCTGCATCATTCATGTCTGGATTGGAAAAGAAACTGCCGCCCCTGGCTCTCTTGTTGCTGTTTGCCCTTTTGCTGCAACTGACGTCCTATTGGCTGCCCTCTTCCGGCCTGCATTCCAGCCTCAGCCTGAGCCTCGCTTTTTCTCTGTTGGCGGTCGGGCTGATTATCCCATTGGCGGGAGTGCTCAGCTTCAAACGCCATGGGACGACACCGGATCCCAGGGTGCCGGAGCAAAGTTCAACGCTGGTAACCTCGGGGATTTATCGCTGCTCACGCAATCCCATGTATCTGGGATTTGTGTTCTTGCTGCTGGCGCAGACATTTTTCCTCAACTCACTCTGGCTGCTGATCTTGGTCGCCCTGTTTATTGCCTATTTACAGCGCTTTCAGATCCTTCCCGAAGAGCGGGCGATGCAGCAACTCTTTGGTGATCCCTACCGCACCTATTGTCAGAGAGTCAGACGCTGGATTTAACCCGGGCCTCCTCTTGTAAACCTGCCCCAGGCAAAAAACCACATTCGAATGATGCCACCAGAGGGCAAGCTGTGATCCAGCGCATAAAGGCTTTGCCGTCAAGCAATTGTGGCTCCCAGTTTGCACCTTTCGCGGCCACCGCCGACTCCATCGCGATTCATCTCTGTCATAATTGCCCTTGACGGTCAACCCATACGCTTTTTGAGACACTGCCATGCCCCTGTTTGCCAGAGCCTCCGCCTTCGCCGATTTCATCTATCGCCATTCCCGCGCCGTACACACGGTAAAACTGGCCTTGGCGCTGTTTATTGCCGCCGCCATCAACGCCATCTGGTCTTTGCCTCACTTTGTCTGGAGCATGGTCACCATAGTGATCATCATGATGGGCCTGCCACAAGTGGGCGGCGCTATCGAAAAATCGCTGCAGCGGGCCATAGGCACCTGCTTGGGCTCGGCCTATGGGGTCTTGTTGGTGATCACCATGGGCGGCTATTGGGACTTGATGGGCTTACTGATCCTCGGGGTCAGCATAGTCTGTTATATCAATGCCGGCCGCTACAGCTATGCCTACCTGGTGGCTGGGTTCACCATGATCATAGTGATAGGTGACGCCAACCACGACACCTCGGAAGCCTTATGGCGCACCGCCAATATTCTCATCGGCTGCGTGATTGCCGTGCTGGTATCCCTGTTTGTGCTGCCAATCAAGGCCAAACAAGACTGGCGGGCCCAGCTGGCAAGCTCACTGAAAATCATGACCCAAGTGCTGGAGCAGCATCTCAATGCCGGCCAGGAAGAGCCGGAAGATGCCCGTAAGTCTCTGGAAACAGCGATGAAGGCGGTGCTGGCGCAGAAAAAACTGCTGTTTTCGCTGGAATGGGAAAGCCAAACCTTGAAGAAAGAGGCTGCTACTCTGACCGAGCTGGCCAACAAACAGATAAGGGTGATCACGCTTTTGGAGCTACTGCTGCTCACCCGCTGGAAGGCCGAAGAGGATGAGGCCTATGCCAGAGTCAAACAGGTAGCCAGCGGGCTACAGCGAGAGTTTGCCTATCTGGCGGACTATGTGGCCGGCAACACACCCGACTGCCCCAAACTCCCCCTGGGACTCGGCTATCAATTGCAGCAACAGCTACTTAAGCAACTGCCATCTGAGCCGAGCGACGACTCGCCGGAATCGGCCCATCAAGGTTTCGCACTCAGCGGTTACAGTTGGCTTATCTATCAACTGGCCCAGGCGCTGTTGGCCATTCATGGCGAGCTGGCCAGCCTGGATCTGGCTTATAAGCGCAAAGCATCTTCCCAGCGCCAGTTGGATATTCCCGAGTAACTGGCCGCCGGCGTTACAGCCGCAACAGGTCCTGCTGATGAAAGTGGATCACCACTTCAGGGTCAAGCTCGAGTGCCAGATCCAGTATATGGCTGATGCTGATGGGTCCCTCTCCCATCTGGCTTAAGCTGTTGTAATAGCCCAGTAAGGGTAAGGCCCAGCCGCGGCGCCTTTCAATCAGCTGCTGGTACAACAGGGCGGCCTCTTGGTATTGTTTCTGCTCATAGCTCAGCATGGCTTTGAGATAGACAAGCTGAAAATACGCACGGCCCTGACGCTTTAATCCCTTATCGAGCTGCGCCAGAGCCTCATCGGATCGTCCCAACGCCCGCAAGCTGACGGCCTGATAAAACTGCAGCTTATCCAGATAGTCATACTGTCTCGCGGCTCGTTGATAACTCTTGAGCGCTGCCTCATGCTGGCCCATTTGTGCCAGGATATTGCCTTTGAGCATCTGGCCATCGGCCCAAAGCTGAGGCTTGTTATTGAGATAGCGGTTTATCTGCTCCAGCGCTGCCGGATAGTCCCGGGTTTCATAGAGTGTCCTGGCAATATCCAACCTGAGATCACGCTCCGATCCCAAAGCCTCGGCTTTGCGGTAATCGGCCAGTGCGCCGCTATAGTCCGGACGCAGGCGTTGGGAATAAGCGGACAGCACCTGAGCCTTGGCCGCGGCGCGGAAAAAATACAGTTCAGAGTCCTTGGACAGCATGGGCTCGGCCTTGTCATAGGCCGCCACCGCCTTGGGATAATTGGGGATATTGCTGAAGTAATAAAGCTGCCCAAGCAAAAATGCCAGCCGCCCGGAGTCCGGATAATTTTCTATGGCCGCATCCAGTCTGGGCGCCGCCTCTGCCATCTTCCTTTCAAAAATAAGCTTTTGAATCACTTTAATTTCTGAGGCGGGAACGGCTTTATCTGCAACGGCCTGCAATGGCAAAACTGAGCCCAGCAACAACAGCAACAAACCCGGCAACCGCTTTCTGGATATACGGCTTCCAGCAGGGGAAATAGACGACATAAGCTTCCTTTCTTTATCTCTTTCTTTATCGCTTTATTTATATCTTTGGCTGTTCGCCTACACTTTTACTATTGAACTTGCCGCTTCGGGCTTGCAAACGCGACGCCTCACATCAGTCCCAAATCAATTCGCGGTAGTGCTTACGACAGACAGACTCATAACTCTCATTGCCGCCTATCGCCACCTGCTCACCCTCGCGCACCGGGTTACCCGCCCCATCACGACGGATCACCATATTGGCCTTGCGACCACAGTGACAGATGGTTTTCAGTTCTACCAACTTGTCGGCCCAGGCCAACAGGTACTGACTGCCAACAAACAGCTCGCCCTGGAAGTCGGTACGCAAACCGTAACAAAGTACAGGAATATCCAGGATGTCGACCACATAGGCCAGCTGTTTAACCTGCTCTTTACTGAGAAACTGGGATTCATCAAACAGCACACAATTCAGGTGCTGACGCTCATGTTCGGCGCGGATCATCTCGAGCAGATTGTCATCATGGGCAAAAATACGTGCATCACATTCAATACCGATCCTGGAAGCGACCTTTCCCACTCCAAAACGGTCATCTATGGCGGGTGTCATCACCAGGGTATGCATGCCGCGCTCGCGATAGTTATAGGATGACTGCAGTAAAGAGGTGGATTTCCCGGCATTCATCGCCGAATAGTAGAAATAAAGTTGCGCCAAAACGGCTCTCCCCTGAGAAAAATTCCGGCCGCAATTTTACACTTTTTACCACATAAATACAGGATGCATGCCCCATGCAGCCAAACTTGAGCATTGGTTCAGCATTCGCTGAATCTACCCATTAAAATCAATTTGTTACACTTCTTTATCAATAAGCTGCTGGCCTGCAAACGTCGCGATTATGTAGGCTATAAACATTAAATTCAGCCACTTTTAAACAACAAGTGCTAAGTTGCGCTAAAAAACTCATAACTAAAGATGGAAGTCATAATAATGCGAAAATCTCTTCTGGCGCTGGCCGTTGGCGCCACACTGGCTATTTCTGGCTGCAGCACCCACAATCCTCAGGACACAAATCTGGCAAGTGCGGAAGCCACTCAAAGCAATCCACTTTTTGCCAAGAGCACCTTGCAATATCAGGCCCCGGATTTTCGCCTGATCAAAGATGAACACTTCAAGCCTGCACTCGAAGCCGGTATTGCCGAGCACTACCAGGAAGTATTGGCCATTGCCAACAACCCAGAGAAACCCACTTTTGCCAACACCATAGTCGCCCTGGAAAAATCCGGTGAACTGCTAAGCCGCGCCTCAAGCGTTTTCTATAATCTGACCGGCTCCAACTCCAACCCTGAACTGCGTAAAATTCAGGGTGAAATGGCGCCCAAGATGGCGGCCCACTCAGACAACGTCAACCTGAACCCGGAGCTGTTTGTCCGCATCGACAGCCTCTACTCTCAACGGCAGCAATTGGGCCTGAGCAGCGAAGAAGTGCGCCTTATTGAGGTGTACCACCAACGCTTTGTGCTTGCCGGCGCCAAGCTGACCGAGAACGAAAAAGCCCAGATCCGCGCCTTGAACGAAGAGCAGTCCAAGCTGGTGAACGAATTCCAGCAACGACTGATGCGGATGAACAAAGAAATCGCCGTAACTGTTACTGACGTTGCTCAATTGGAGGGTCTGTCCGACTCGGCCATTCGCAATGCCGCGGCCGATGCCAAGGCAGCCGGGCTCGATGGTCAATACCTGATCAGCATCACCAACACCACTCGCCAGCCTGTGCTGGCTCAGCTGAAAAACCGAGAGCTGAGAAAACAGATTTGGGAAGCCTCGGCCTACCGCGGCCTTGAAGGTGAAAACGAAACCGCCTCTCTGGTGGCCCGCCTGGCGCAGCTGCGCGCCGAACGCGCCGCCCTGCTGGGATTTGATAACTGGGCCAGTTACCGCCTGAGCCCACAGATGGCCAAGACACCCGAGGCCGTCTATGAGATGTTCGGCTCCATGGTGCCGGCCGTTGTCGCCAACACCCAGAAAGAAGCCGCCGATATCCAGGCGATGATCGACAAGACTGGTGGCAAGTTCCAGCTCAAGCCTTGGGACTGGGCCTTCTATGCCGAACTGGTGCGCCAGGAGAAATATGATCTGGATGAAGCCAGCCTCAAGCCTTACTTCGAATTCAATCGAGTGTTGGAAGACGGCGTCTTCTTTACCCTCAACCAACTCTATGGGGTAACCTTCAAGCCACGGCCGGATCTGCCGGTTTATCACCCTGATGTCAAAGCCTGGGAAATGTTCGATGCCGACGGCAGCAGCATGGCCATCTTCTATGGCGACTATTTCGCCCGTGAAGGCAAGCGCGGCGGTGCCTGGATGAGCTCTTTCGTCAACCAGAACCTGCTCAAGGGTGAAAAGCCCGTGGTGGTCAATGTGATGAACATCAAGAAGGCACCGGAAGGCGAAGCCACCTTCGTCAGCTATGACGAAGTAACCACCATGTTCCACGAGTTGGGCCACGGCACGCATGGCATGTTCTCCAAAGTAACCTACCCCAGCCTGTCCGGTACTGCGGTATCCCGTGACTTTGTCGAGTTCCCATCCACCTTCGAAGAGGACTGGGCCGGTCATCCACAAGTGTTGGCCAACTATGCCAAGCACTACCAAACCGGCGAGCCTTTACCCAAGGCGATGCTGGACAAGTTGCTGAAGTCCCGCAGCTTCAACCAGGGCTTCGACACCCTGGAGTATATGGCTGCTGCATTGGTCGACATGGAATGGCATTCGCTGGACAAAAACGCACCGCTGCAGAATGTCGCCGAGTTTGAAGCCAAGGCGCTTGAAAAGCACGGCCTGAACATTGAAGCCGTGCCACCACGTTACAAGTCGACCTACTTTGCCCACGCCTTCCCGGGTGGCTACAGTGCCAGCTACTACGCCTATATGTGGAGTGAAATCCTCGCGGCCGATGCCTTTGCCTATGTACAGACCCAAGGCGGCCTGAAGCGGGATATCGGCATGAAGTATCGCAAGACTATCCGCGAAGTGGGTAACAGCGTGCCACCTATGGAAGCTTACAAAAACTTCCGAGGCCAGGAGCCGACAACCGATGCCCTGCTCAAGCGTCGTGGTCTGCTCTGATAAGTGAGTGCTGAAAACCGTTTAAGTCCGAGGGGCGAGATTACACCTCGGACTTAAGCATAAAAAACACCTGAGTCTTCCGGCTCAGGTGTTTTTTTATGACAAGCTATTCGACTTCCAGCACCGGCAATCATTCTCCCCGTAATCTGGGCCGGATCTATTTTGCAACCCCTTGAAAATGGACACGTGATACCTAAGGAAGGTGCGAATAAGTCCTCGTGGCGTTCTCTTTTGTAGAGAGAGGCTTGCACAGCAACTTGCCGTTCAAGGCATCTGACTGAAGGCATGCCGGGGCCTGTCGAAGTCGGATTGAATCGTTAATGTTTCTTTAAAGAGTTTTTAGTGGCTTATTCCTGTGAGTGGAGAAAATGTTGAAATACACACTATCCACTATTTAAGGCTTGCCAGGTTCCAAGAGATAGGTTTATAAGGGATCCACACAGGGAGGAGCCTCCTCCCATATTTTCTGTCAACCTGGATTTTGTATGTCATTGGTCGCTTCCACAAGTTGTTTGCAGCCTAGTCGCCAACAAGTGACCGTCGCCAATCTCCTCCTGCTCTCTCTGGAACTCAACCGGGGCTGACAGGCTATTATCTTTTATTTTCTGTCAGTGAGAGTCGCTGGCAGAGTCATCAAAACGCTCACTTGCTGGTTACTTCAAAGCTGACATATTTGAGGAAGACTATGTTAAGTGCACGCAATATAGCCGCTTTGGGGTTTATGACCTTTGCCATGTATTTAGGCGCCGGCAACCTTATTTTCCCATCATTTTTGGGGTATCAGGCAGGCGAAAACCTGTTTCAGGGCATGGCGGGCTTTCTACTGGCCGGTGTGGGCTTACCCGCCTTTGCTTTGGTCATTGTGGCCCTGGTGGGGGGCTCCGATAACCTGACTTCAGTACTTCCCCGCCCTCTGGCTACCACGTTCTGGATTATGGTATTTATCGTGATTGGCCCGGCATTTGTCATTCCTCGTGCCATCACAGTCGCTTACCAATTCGGTTTTAGCCCGTTTTTCGGTGACAACGCTCTGGGTCCTTTTTCAATTATCTTCTGCGTTATCGCTGTACTGTTTTCCCTGCATCCGGGCAAACTGGTCGACAACCTGGGGAAGTGGTTGACGCCGGCGCTAATGGCTATCCTACTGGCAATGGCTATCGCCGCACTGCTGTTTCCGAGTCAAGGCATTTCCCAGGCGACCGGCGCCTATGTAACCAGCGCATTTGCCGAAGGTGTGACTCAAGGATATATGACCATGGACGCCTTGGGCTCTATCGGTTTTGGATGGGTTATCTTCCGCGCGATAAAAAGTATGGGTGTCACTCAGCCAAAGGCGATTACCAGGTACACCCTGATTGCCGCCTTGATGTACGCTGTGGCTATGGCACTGGTATATATATCCCTGGCTTATATCGGCGCCAGCAGCGTCGGTGAATACAGTAACGGCGGGGATATTCTGACCACCTTTACCACAACACATTTTGGTATTTTAGGTACCTTGCTGTTGGGGGCTGTGATGATATTGGCTTGCCTGACGACGATAATCGGCGTGACGACTGCCGGCAGTGAGTTTTATAGCCGCACATTCAGTAACGTGTCTTACCGTAACAGTGTGCTGGTCACCATGATAATTGGAGCATTGGTTGCCAATATTGGTCTGGAGCAACTTTTACAGATCACCCAACCCGTCGTGGTAGCCCTGCATCCGATTGCGATTGCCTTGTTGTTGATTGCGCCGCTACGGCGCCTTGTCTCCATGTCTGGCGTACTTGCAACCTTAGCGGCAGCGTTGATCTTTGGCGCTCTGGACGCCTTGCATATTCTCGGCAGTATGCCTGCCAGCCAGGATGCAATTTTGAACCAATATCTACCCTTATACGCTTGCTATGCAGCTTGGATTGTCCCGACGGTTATTGTTCTGGCCATAGCGACGAGTTTGACTCTGTTTGCCCGCTCGGCATCGGCTCGCGTCATCACGGAAAACTCAATAGAGCTGCCACAAAAATAATTGGCGAGGCCAGTTTGAATCAATAGGTATTTAGCCTGAATATCCAAGACGAGAGTACGCCTCCAACTCCAATGGCCCTGAAATATAGGTAACAAAAAAACGCTGCCGAGGCAGCGTTTTTTAATTGGCCGGTTAGGCAGCACTGTTTTTGGGCTGCTGCCACTTGAGCCACACCAGCCCCAGCATGAACAGCACACAACTGCTGGCAAGCCCAAGCCATACCGACTCGGTAAAGCCGAGTACTATATAGCCGCCGAGGGAAATAAGCGCTACCAAGACCGCATAGGGCAACTGAGTCAGCACATGGTCGATATGATGGCAGCTGGCACCTGTGGATGACAGAATCGTGGTGTCCGATATCGGCGAGCAGTGATCGCCAAACACAGCGCCGGAAAGCACGGCGGCCAGCATAGGCAACATCATGCCACTGTGGCTGCCCATGGCCATATCGGCGGCAATCGGCAACATGATACCAAAGGTGCCCCAGCTGGTGCCGGTAGAAAAGGCGGTAAGCCCAGCCAAAATAAACAGCACGGCCGGCAACAAGGCAAAGGGAATATTGCCACTGGCGAGGCTGGCCATAAACTTGCCGGTTTCCAGTGAGCCTATGATCCCGGCTATGGTCCAGGCAAACATCAGAATATAGATTGCCGGCAACATGGAACGGGCACCCGAGGTGAGTGCCTTGAGGATCATCTTGGCTTCAATCTTCTGGATAAAGGCCAGCAGCAGCGTCACCACCAGGCCGATGGAGGCGCCGAAAAACAGTGACGAGCCCACATCGGTTTTCTCGAAGGCACCTATGATACTGAAAGGCAGGCTTTCTGCCGCCAGGGCATCGGCACCACTGGAAACCATAAAATAGAAGGTCGCCACCACCAAGACACCTATGGGCAGGAACAGGCCGTGCACCTGGCCGGTTTCCGCCTCGGGCAGATCGGCATTGGCACCGGGGGGCAACCCCTTGGACTCATCATAGAGATTGCCCTTGCGGGCGTTGAGCTCGTGTTTGCGCATGGCGCCGATATCCAGCTCCATAAAGGTGACGCACAGCAAGAGCGCAAGGGCAAACAGGGCATAGAAGTTCATCGGGATCATCTGCACGAAAGCACTCAGATGTCCTACTTCAGTAAAACCGTGAGCGGTGAGAATGCCGCCGATAAGGGCGATAATATAGGCGCCCCAACTGGACACCGGCGAGATAACGCACACGGGCGCCGCGGTAGAATCCAAAAGATACGCCAGTTTGGAGCGGGAGATATAGTATCTGTCGGTCAGAGGCCTAGCGATACTGCCCACCACCAAGCTATTGAAGTAGTCATCGATAAACACCGCACAGCCGAGAAACATGGTCAGCAGCTTGGCATCACGGCGATTACGGATATGCTGTCTGGCCCAGTTGGCAAAGGCCCTGGCCGAGCCACTGACGGTGATCAGCGCAGTGATCATCCCCAGCAGCACCAGGAATCCCAGAATATACAGGTTCCAGGCATTGAAAGCGTCATCGTCCCATACCAGGGAAAGCACCCTTTGCCCCAGATAAACCCCGGTGTCCAATACCGACCATTGATTGAGCAACAGGGCTCCAATCAATATCCCCAGCCCCAGCGATAACAGCACCCGACGGGTGAGGATCGCCAATAAAATTGCCACAACCGGCGGCAACAAAGAGAGTGCCGAATCGGCATAACTTGTTAGTGTCATTGAGTCTTGTTCTTCGTTAAATACGAATGGAGGGCAACTGAACTGGTGGGAAAAGGCAATGGCATACCGAGTAGCACCTGTCCTTTCAGTAGCGCTCCATAGTAACGTCAATCTGTCATCCCGACAGAATATACTATGGCAGTGCTGCCCCTATTTGGTAACAGCCCCAGCGGTGGACCTTGATAAGTCGCAACCACTTCGGCACCAAATCCTTTCGCGATACATAAACGGAATCACCCTGCTTACCGCTACTGATATTTAGTGCGCCTCTACTTCTCAGGACGCCTGATGTCAGGCGTGAGGCACATAAAAACATAGGCGGCTTTGAGGATGCTACCCCAAAGCCGCCTATCGTGACCTAGATCACAGATTAAATCAACTCGTTCAATTTAGGCACAACATCAAACAGGTCAGCTTCCAAGCCATAATCGGCAACCTGGAAGATAGGCGCTTCAGGATCTTTGTTGATGGCCACAATGACTTTTGAGTCCTTCATCCCGGCCAGATGTTGAATCGCCCCGGAGATACCCACAGCGATATAAAGCTCTGGCGCCACGATTTTACCCGTCTGGCCAACCTGCAGGTCGTTGGGAACAAAGCCGGCATCCACTGCTGCCCGCGATGCACCTACGGCGGCGCCCAGCTTATCGGCCAAGGCTTCCAGCATGGCAAAGTTTTCGCCACTACCCATACCGCGACCACCAGAAACAATGACTCTGGCGCTGCCAAGCTCCGGACGAGCCGACTCGGTCAGGCTCTGGGATACAAAGCTGCTCTTGGCGTCGAAGACGCTATCGAGCTGATTGATTTCAGCTGAGCCTGTCTCGGCAACTGCGTCGAAGGCGCTGGCGCGCACAGTGGCCACTTTCTTATCGTCCAGACTCTTAACGGTTGCCATGGCGTTACCGGCATAAACGGGACGGACAAAAGTATCGGCGTCAATCACCTTGGTGATCTCCGAAAGTTGAGCCACATCCAGCAAAGCCGCCACTCTTGGCAGTATGTCCTTACCCTGGCTTGAAGCTGCAGCCAGAATGTGGCTGTAGTCACCACTCAGAGACAAGATGAGTTCACCAATATTGTCGGCAAGATGAGCACCATAGGCAGGGTTATCGGCCAGCAGTACTTTACTGACGCCTTCAAGCTTGGCGGCAGCATCGGCGGCGGCCTTACAATCCTGACCGGCAACCAAGAGGTGAATATCTCCCCCTATGGCTTTGGCTGCGGCGACAACTTTGGCTGTGTCCTGTTTCAGGCTGGCATTATCGTGTTCTGCTATTACTAATACGGCCATTTAGATCACCTTCGCTTCGTTTTTCAACTTGTCCACCAGCTCCTCAACGGAAGCCACCATCACACCCGCCTGACGGCTGGCCGGCGTTGCTACCTCCAACACCTGTACGTGCTGCTTGAGCGCCACTCCCAGGTCATCAATGCTCATGGTCTCCAGCGGCTTGCGCTTGGCTTTCATGATATTGGGCAAAGAAGCATAGCGAGGCTCATTCAGACGCAGATCTGCGGTGACCACGGCAGGCAGAGGCATGGACAGAGTCTGTAAGCCGCCATCCACTTCCCGGGTGACCAGCAAAGTTTCGCCTTCCAGCTTCACTTCAGATGCAAAGGTTGCCTGAGGCATACCGGCGAGCGCCGCCAGCATCTGTCCTGTCTGATTGTTATCGCCGTCGATGGACTGCTTACCGAGCAGAATAAGTTGCGCCTGTTCCTTGTCCTGCACCGCCTTGAGCAGTTTGGCAATAGAAAGGGGCACCAGCTCTTCATCGGTTTCGATGTGAATGGCACGGTCGGCACCCAGAGCAAGTGCGGTACGCAGCTGCTCCTGTGCCGCCTTGGGACCTATGCTGACAACGACAACTTCAGAAGCACTGCCGGCTTCTTTCAGACGCACGGCTTCTTCTACCGCAATCTCACAAAATGGATTCAACGCCATTTTCAGGTTGGCTGTTTCAACGCCTGTGTTGTCGGCCTTGACCCTGACCTTCACATTGGCATCGACCACACGTTTTACTGGCACCAATACTTTCATAGGGTTTCCTTCCTACACCTTGTATCTAATGTGGGTTGCGTACCGATGATACCAGGGCCATCAGTACAGGATGGCTCAACTTTACGTGCTGTTGACGTTAACGTCAACAGCAACTTAAACGCTCGTTTGTCACTTCTGTCACACTTTAAGGCCAGTTTTTTGAACACTTGGCAACTTTCATGGTCATAGAATTGAGTTAAATAAAGAAATTAATGTCAATTGGCGTAAAAATATTTGATCCAGACTCTTATAGTTTCTATTATTTATAGCGATGTTCACCATAACCCAATTTATAAATTAGCGTGGGACCAAAATACTTATGAGCGATTTTCTTGATATATTGACTCACGGTCGTCGTTTTAAGGCCGCAGTAAAAGAGTTGAGCGTTGCAGATCTGCGCGATCTGGCTGCCAAATTGGATAAGATCATTATTGATCGTGAAGAGGAAGCCAAGGAAGAAGAAAAGGCACAAGCTGAACGTCTTTCTAAAATAGAAGATATCCGTAAGCAGATGGAAGCCGTTGGCCTGTCTGTTGAAGATCTGGGTAATGTTGCTGCCGCCAAGGCTGCTCCCAAGAAGCGTGCTCCTCGCCCACCAAAATACAAAATCGTTGTAGATGGTGAAACTATTACTTGGACCGGCCAAGGCCGTATGCCAACTGTATTCAAGAACGAAGTAGACAAAGGTCGTTCAATGGATGATTTCCTGATCTAATCAGGCATCTATTTACTTAAGCCTCGACAGTGTCGGGGCTTTTTTATGTCTGATAGACGTCTGGCATCTGTTAAAAAGCCTTACAATTACGCCTTGGCATTTACATTTTGACTGGGTTAACTTTTATGGACATCAGCACACAGCCATGTATCCCGTCGGCCTCAGATACCTTTTTGTATTATGGATATCTGTAACTCTTTGGTAAAAAAGTAGTGAATATATACTGATATTCATATCTTTTTACTGATAGCTGTGACTTTTCCCCAAAAGAATAATGACAAGGTAGCCACAACAGATGAAACCCTCTTTCCCCGCCGCAAAACTGCTGTTTATCAGCCTTGTGGCCTGCAGCGCCTACGCCGATGAAACGCAACTGACAGACAATACTCCGAGATTGACCGCCTTAACCCACGCCAAACTCATGCTCTCCCCGGGTAAGCAATTGGATAACGCTACCCTGCTTATTGAAAATAACCGGATAAAGCAAGTTATTTCCAATAATGAAATTCCACAAAATGCTTATAAGATAGATCTCAATGGTTACACCATCTATCCGGGGTTTATCGATCCCTTTGCCGAATATGGCTTGGAGTATTCAGAATCGCCGGCAACTATTGAAGGCCCTGTCTATCGGATAAACCCCAAAGGGGCTGTGGCTGCAAATGGGGCTATTCACGCAGAGAAAGAATGGTTTTCCTATGTATTGGCAGATAAAGAAGCCGCGTCAAATTGGATAAGCAATGGCTTTACCAGCGTTCAGAGTGCTCATCTTAACGGAATATTCAGGGGAATTGGTGTTTCACTGTCTTTGGCGGACAAGAATAGCAATCAACTGATATATAATCCCCAAAGTCGACATTTTATGGCTTTTGATAAAGGCAATTCACCACAGGACTACCCCAACTCCCTGATGGGAAGCATAGCGTTAATAAGACAGACTCTCAGTGATGCCAACTGGTATAACCAGAATAAAATGAAAGCAGCCGGTCGCGAGGATTTATTGTCACCGGAATTTAATATCGCCCTTGAGCGCTTGCACGATATAAAAACTCGTGGTGCGATATTTGACACCCGAAACCTCAATAACCAGTTGCGTGCAGCCAAACTCTTGAGCCAAGAAGATATCCAGCCAATCTTACTGGGAAATGGCCAGGAATATGCAAGAGTGAGAGAACTGCAAGAATATCGACCCGTGTTGATATTGCCGTTGAACTTCCCCGCTGCCCCTCAGGTCAGTGATGAAGACAATGCCAGGGAAGTACCACTCAGAACCTTGAGACACTGGGAGCGGGCACCGAGCAATCCTGCTGTGATGGCCGCCAACAATATCCCTTTCTCCTTCACCCAATACGGCATGGACGGTAAAGCCTTTTGGCCCAGGTTGAGAATGGCGCTGCAAGCCGGTCTCGACGAAGAAACCGCATTGGCAGCGCTGACCACAGAAGCCGCTGCGGCCGCCGGCATAGATAATTTGGTCGGTAAACTGGCGCCCGGCTATATGGCCGATCTGGTGATAGCCAAAGGCAATCTGTTTCAGGACGGCGAAATAGTCAGCGTATGGTTGCAGGGCGAAGAGCAAAAACAGCTGGCTCCGGAATTCCAGTGGCAAGGCAGTTATCGCCTGCATTTGGCTGAACTGGAATTGGATCTTGAGCTGCAACTGACCCAGCAAACGCCCCGAAAACTCAGGGGCAACCTCAGCAGTGGCGATCAACAGATAGCGCTTGCTCACCTGAAAGCCGACAGCAAACGCCTGAGTTTCAGCGTCAATTTGCAGGGTGCTGGCATAAATGGCATCAGTAGATTTACTCTATGGCAAGATGATGAAGGGTTGAGAGGAAGACTCTTGAGTGCCGATGGCGCTATCACTCAACTGGCCGGCTCAAGATTACCGCAAGCGCTTTTAATGCCAGATACAGAAGAGGATACGCGGACAAATACTCAGGCAACAAGCCCCAAAACTGTGTCAAAGACCGGGCCAAAGACTGAACCCGAGTATCTCAGTCGTTTAACGAGCCCACTGCAAGCCTATGGCCGCAGTGAGCTGCCAGGTACGGAAAAACTGCATATCCGCAATGTCACTCTCTGGACCTCAAGCGAGGCCGGCATTATTGGCAACAGCGACCTGCTTATGGCCAATGGCAAGATTGAAAAGATTGGCACAGATCTCAGCACTCCGGCAGGTTATCAGGTCATAGAGGGAGCAGACATGCACCTGACAGCCGGGATCATAGATGAGCATTCCCACATAGCCGTCAACGGCGGCCTCAATGAGATGTCCGATGCCATCACCTCAGAAGTACAAATAGCCGATGTGCTTAACCCGGACGATATTGCCATCTATCGCTCCTTGGCTGGTGGCGTCACCACCGCCAATCTGCTGCATGGCAGCGCCAACCCTATAGGTGGCCAGTCGCAGGTCATTCAACTGCGCTGGGGAGAGTCGGCTGAGGGACTCAAGTTCACCCAGGCCCATCAGGGGATTAAGTTTGCTTTGGGGGAAAACGTCAAACAGAGTAACTGGGGCGAGCGTTATACCCGCAGATTCCCGCAAAGCCGCATGGGGGTGAAGGCCCTGATGAGCGATGCTTTCAATGCCGCCAGAGACTATAAAGACGCCCAGGCCCAATATGCCGAGCTGCGCTCACGGGAGAAACGTAAGCAGCTCTCCCCTCGCCCCGATTATCGTTTACAGGCGATTGCCCAAGTGCTGAACGGCGAGCGCGATGTGCATATTCACTCCTATGTCCA
Organism: Shewanella algae; assembly: GCF_009183365.2. NCBI lineage: Bacteria > Pseudomonadati > Pseudomonadota > Gammaproteobacteria > Alteromonadales > Shewanellaceae > Shewanella > Shewanella algae. Next base: position 1,460,697 of record NZ_CP068230.1, on the reverse strand, counting down.
GTCTGAAATCCTGATGTTCTTGCGCCTCGCCGAGGCCTACGATTTCAAGGTCACCGCCTTCACCCATGTACTGGAAGGCTACAAGCTGGCCCCCGAGTTGGCGGCTCATGGTGCCGGTGCTTCCACCTTTGCCGACTGGTGGGCCTATAAATTTGAGGTCTATGATGCCATTCCGCAAAACGCCTGTTTGATGATGAATGCCAGCGTGCTCACCTCGATTAACTCAGATGACTTTGAGATGCAGCGGCGCCTGAATCAGGAAGCCGCCAAGTCGGTGAAATACTGCGACATGTCCCAGGAAGATGCCTGGAAGATGGTAACCATCAACCCCGCCAAGCAGCTCGGGATAGACGCCATAACAGGTTCAATTGAAGAGGGGAAACAGGCAGATTTGGTGCTCTGGGATGCCAACCCCCTATCGGTTTATGCCAAGAGCCAGGCAGTGTGGATTGGCGGCAAACGCTACTTCGACCGCGCTGAGGATAGGCAAATGACCCAGGCTATCGCCGGCGAGCGCCAGGCGCTGATCCAGAAAATTCTTGGCAGTGACCCGGCGCGGCTTCAAGGCGAAACAACGTCTGAAATCATAGAGCCCTTGTGGCAATGCGATACCCAATTCAACGCCTGGGGCCAGAATAAGGAGAGCCGCCTGTGACCAAGTTTCCTCTATTGCCATGCATGGCATCTATGCTGGTATATCTGCTGCTGGGTGGTTCGCTATTGATGTTCGCACCGGCAAAGGCCCATAACCTGATCCCGGCCGAGCGTCAGCAACAAGCCATATTATTGAAAAACGCCACGGTTCACACCGTCAGCCAAGGCACACTCGAAAATACCGATGTGCTGCTCGAGCAAGGTGTTATCAGCGCCGTAGGCCCAAGATTAACGGCCGAAAATGCCCGGGAATTTGATCTCAGTGGCAAACACCTTTATCCCGGCCTCATAGCACTGGATACCACCCTGGGCTTGGTAGAGATAGCCATGGCCAGACCAACAGTCGACAGCCGCGATGTGGGCAGTGCCAATCCGCAGCTTGAAGCCGCCAGCGCCTTCAACCCGGATTCGGAATTGCTGCCCAGTGTGCGGGCCAACGGAATCACCCACGCGCAGATAGTGCCGAGAGGCTCGGGCATTGCCGGGCAATCGGCACTGGTCTCACTGGACGCCTGGACCATAGAAGATGCCCAGGTCCCATCCAAACCACAGTTCCACCTCTATTGGCCAACTGCGCCGCAAAAACAAGGTACCAGCGAGGCAAATAAGCAGGCACAAAAGGCCTATCAGGACGCGCTGTCACAGATACACAAACACTTTGAAGCGGGTAAACGCTACGCCTTGAGTCAGCAAGGCAGTGAAGGCGCCCTTGAAGACAGCCGCTGGCAAGCGCTCTTGCCTCTGTATCGCCAGGAGGCGCGGCTATTTGTTCATGCCGACAGGCAGCAGCAGATAGAGGCTGCCATTGCCCTGGCCCGTCAGTATGGATTCAAGTTAACCCTGGTCGGTGGCTATGATGCCTGGCGCCTGGGTGCAGCGCTCAATGAAATAGAGGCAAGTGTCATCTATACCCATACGCTTGACTTGCCGCTACGAGAAGATGAGCCCATAGGTCAGGCATTTAGAGTACCGGCATTGCTCAAGCGCGCCGGTATTCCCTTCGCCCTCGGCTTCAGCTCCGATTGGGACAGCCGTAACCTGCCGCTGGCCGCGGGCCAAACCGTGGCTTGGGGGCTCAGTAAAGAGCAGGCGCTCAAGGCCATTACACAAGATGCCGCCAAGATACTGGGGGTAGACAACCTGGGGGCGGTAGCGCCCGGGTTTCAGGCCAATATTGTGGTCAGCAGCGGCGATATTCTCGACCCCATGAGCAGCCGGATAGAGCTGATGTTTATCGACGGCAGGCAGGTGGATCTCAACAATCGTCATCGGCAGCTTTATCAAAAGTATTTGAAGCGATAGAATTTCCCATACAGCTCCCGGGATGGCCGGGAGCATGGACGAATAACTATAAGGCCGGGCCATGAAACCGATTTTTCTCTCCACTCTGGTACTGCTGCTTGGTGGCTGCGCCGGGGAATACAGCTTCAATTCCAACCTGGACAGCCAGGCTATCCAGGAGTATTTCAAACCCTCGGAAGTACAGCTGTTCGATGGCAGCCGGCCAACAGGCCAATATGAAGTGTTGGGATTGGTTGAAGGCAATGCCTGTCAGTCTGAGCTCGATGGTGTACCGGCCACTATGGCCGATGCCCGCACTGAGGCGCGCCGAGCGGCCGCCGACATGAAGGCCAATGGTCTTATCATTAAAAACTGTGTCGAAACCCAGGAAGCCGCAGCCGGTTGCTACACCAGCGCCATGTGTGTCGGCCAGGCTATTCGCCTGGCAACCCCGAAGGAGTAAGCCTGACGTTATGGGGTTTTCGACTCAGATAGAAGCGGTTGCCTATTGCCGGACACCATATAAACAGAAGTTTGGTATTCCTCGTCAGCCGGGCTTGGTGGATTTTGTTCGCGGTTTTGTCGAACTGACAGCGCCCTACAATCATATTGATGCGGTGCGTGGGCTGGAGCAGTATTCCCACCTCTGGTTACTGTTCTGCTTTCATGAAAATCTGGCCCAGGGCTGGAAAACCACGGTGCGCCCTCCCCGGCTCGGCGGCAATGAAAAGCTCGGGGTGTTTGCCACCCGCTCCACCTTCAGACCCAATGGCATTGGCCAATCTGTGGTGAAGCTGCATCAGATCCACCAAGGCAAAGGCAAGGTGGTCCTGGAGATCTCCGGCATGGACCTGCTCGATGGCACTCCGATAATCGACATCAAACCCTATATCCCCTTCTCGGACGCGATACCGGAGGCGATAGGCGGCATAGCGCAGCAGGCTCCCGAGCAGGTTGAGGTCAGCTTCAGCCATCTCGCAGTAGAACAACTGATCCGACTCGAGAAACGCTATCCCGGGCTGGATAAGCTCATTCAGGCGGTGCTGGCCCAGGATCCGAGACCCGCCTACAAGAAAGGCAAGCCGGACCCCAAACGCTATCAAGTAGCTCTGTATGATCTGGATATCTTCTGGCATGCCCAAGAGCAAGGCATTGAGGTCGAAACCATACAGCCCTTTTGTGCCAAAGCGTCCGGCGCCGGAGCATGAGTGATTTTACCCCCTCAGCTGATGATTATCAGGCGCAGCACAAGAGGCGCCTCTCCTGGATGCCCTGGCTCTGGTATCGCCTCAAACCCAAACATCTCGAGTGGGCCCTTCCCTGGCAACAGGCGATTCAGGCCAGGCTCCAAGTCCTTGAAACCATCAGCATAGGGCAAAACTGCTTTATCGCCCCCGAGGCAGAGCTGTTTGCCGAACCCGGCAGGCCGATAACCCTGGGCGATGAGTCCATGATAGCCGCCAACTGCTTTCTGCATGGGCCGATACAGATAGGCCGGGAGGTCAGTATCAACCACGGCTGCTCGCTGGATGGCGGCAGTCGCGGCATAGTGATAGGTGACAAGACCCGTATTGCCAACAATGTCACCATCTACGCCTTCAATCATGGCATGGCGCCGGATATGCCCATCTATCGTCAGAGCAGCCAATCCAAGGGGATTGTGATTGGCGAGGATGTCTGGATTGGCGCCCAGGCCGGTATCGTCGATGGTGTTACCATAGGCGACTGCGCCGTCATTGCCATGGGCGCCATTGTCACAAAGTCGGTACCCGCGTTTGCCATAATGGCGGGAAATCCTGCTAGAGTAGTGGGAGATAGACGCGATAAGCCACTGACGGGCAGTGAAAAAAATCAATAAGAGGAAGTTGAGCGCCATGGATTGCCAAACCCGCCCAAACACACAAACACCAAGAAGCACGTCACTTGGCTTGCCGGGGATCCGCAGCCGGTTACTGCTGAGTTTTTTCTGCTTGCCGGGCTGATAGTGTTTTTTGGCGGAGCCAGCCTCTGGGTGATGGAGCGTACAGGCAAGGCCCATATCGCCGAGCTCCAGGATCAGAAACTGCTGCTGCAAACCATCAAAGCCAACCAGATGCAGCATCTGGCACTGCTGAAACTCAAAAACAACTGGCCTACCTATCCCTCCAACGAGCGGGAGGCTATCCTCGACGAAACCAGGCAGAGACAACAACAGATAATAACCACCCTGAGTCAGTTTACCCTGGCGGCCAAAGAATATGACGAGGCCCTGGCTCTTGGACAACAGCTGTCAGTGATGAGTGGTCAGCCTTTGAGAGCACCACATATGACCGGCATGATAAGTGCCATAGATAATCTTTCTCTGCGCCTGTCCGGCATAGGGCTGACCCACCTGGATGCCCAGGCACAAAAGAACAGCAAGTCGCTGATGCAAACCTTGCTAGGGCTGGTGCTCGGGTCACTGGCGCTGATAGTTCTGAGTCAAACTGTGGCCTGGGCTGTACTTGGCCGCCACCTGCTCAAACCCTTGTTGCAGACCAGCCACAAGCTCAGCGAATTGGCGGAACAAAACTTCGGTGGCAACTCCCCAAATGCCGTGAACAGGGAAACACTCAAGATAAACCATGCGCTGTTGTCCCTTGAGGCCCAAATGAGTGCCTTGACCAGCGAGCAACAACAGGACGAACTCACAGGGCTCTATAACCGCCGCAGCTTCAACCAACTGTTGAAGCAGGCCTGGCACAAAGCGGTAGTGAAACAGCACAGGATAGGCCTGTTGCTCATTCAGAGCGATCAGGCCATTGCCAGCGAAACCCTGTTGCATTTGGCCCAAAGGCTGCTGGACTTTGAAATTAGCGGTGAACATTTTCTGGCGCGATTGCAACAATCTCAGTTGGCACTGTTACTGCCAGACCGGGATCCGGAAGCCTGTATCCGCATTGCCCAGAGCCTCAATCAATTTGTGCTGGCGGCCAATCTGAGAGCCAAGGCCCAAAGCCCAAGACTGACAGTCTCTATCGGTGTGGCCAACATCCAACCGGCCAGGCAACTCGGTTGGGACACCCTGGTATTTCAGGCTGAAGAAGCCCTGCTCAGCGCCCAAAACCGCGGCGGCAACTGCAGCGCCGGCGCCAATCAGTAGCCGACAGGCTAAATTCGAGCAAGGAAAGGGGAATTTATCCGCCCTGGCCGCGTGACATCATCAAAGCAAGTGATAAAATGGCGGCCATTCAATTCATTTCGGACCCAAGGTAATGCGAGTCAGTCAATACCTGTTATCAACACAGAAAGAAAACCCTGCCAATGCAGAGATAGTCAGTCATCAGCTTATGCTACGCGCCGGTATGATACGTCGCAACGCCTCAGGCCTCTATAGCTGGCTGCCGTCCGGCCTGCGCGTACTGCGCAAGGTCGAAGCCATTGTGCGTGAAGAGATGAACAAGGCCGGTGCCATCGAAATTCTGATGCCCATGGTACAGCCGGGGGATCTCTGGGTGGAAACAGGTCGCTGGGACAAGTTTGGCCCGGAACTGCTGCGCTTTGTAGACCGTCACAATCGTGACTTCGTTCTGGGTCCAACCCATGAAGAAGTGATTACCGATCTGGTGCGCAAAGAAGTCAGCTCCTACAAGCAACTGCCGCTGACCCTGTATCAAATCCAGACCAAATTCCGTGATGAAGTCCGCCCACGCTTCGGTGTCATGCGCTCACGTGAGTTCCTGATGAAAGACGCCTACTCTTTCCATCTGGATCAGCAAACCATGGATGATACCTATCAGGCCATGTACACGGCTTACAGCAACATCTTGTCGCGCATGGGCCTGGCCTTCCGCCCTGTACTGGCAGATACCGGCTCTATCGGTGGCAGCATGTCACACGAGTTCCATGTTCTGGCAAGCAGTGGTGAAGATCTGATTGCCTACTCCAATGGCAGCGACTATGCCGCCAATATTGAGAAAGCCGAAGCGCCGCTGCCAACCATGGAGCGCGCCGCGCCCACTCAGGAAATGACCTTGGTAGACACACCCAATGCCAAGACCATAGACGAACTGGTTGAGCAGTTTGGCCTGGATATCACCAAGACGGTTAAGACCCTGATAGTCAAAGGCGCCACCGAAGAGGCCCCGCTGATAGCCCTGGTTGTCCGTGGCGACCATGAGCTGAACGAAGTCAAAGCCGACAAACTGGAACTGGTTGCCGCGCCGCTGGAATTTGCCTCTGAAGCGGAAATTCGTGACGCGCTGGGAGCCGGGCCAGGTTCTCTCGGCCCAGTCGGTCTGACTATTCCTGTGGTAATAGATCACAGTGTTGCCGTGATGAGCGACTTTGCCGCCGGTGCCAACCTAGACGACAAACACTATTTCGGTATCAACTGGGAGCGGGATCTGCCGCTGGCCAGCGCCGCCGATATCCGTAACGTAGTGGAAGGCGAAACCACCCCTGACGGCAAAGGCACTTACGCCTTCGCCCGCGGTATTGAAGTTGGCCATATCTTCCAGCTGGGCACCAACTACTCTGCCGCCATGAACGCCACTGTGCTGGACGAGAATGGCAAGTCTCAGACCCTGCTGATGGGCTGTTATGGTGTCGGCGTCAGCCGCATCGTTGCCGCAGCTATCGAGCAGAATCACGATGACCGCGGTATCATTTGGCCGGAAGCGATTGCCCCATTCACAGTGGGTATTCTGCCGATGAACATGCACAAGTCACACAGAGTGACTGATACTGCCGAGCTGCTTTACAAAGAGCTGACCGATGCAGGTATCGAAGTGCTGTTTGACGACCGTAAAGAGCGCCCTGGCGTGATGTTTGCCGATATGGAGCTCCTGGGTCTGCCTCACACCATAGTGATTGGCGATCGCAATCTGGATGCCGGTGTTTATGAATATAAGAACCGCCGCACCGGAGAAAAGCAGGAAGTGCCTATGGCGGAGATAGTGGACTTTATCAAAAAGGCCGCTGGCCAGAAGTAAGCTCCTGAATTCAAGAGCCCCCAGGCTCCAGAAAACCCAGGAACAAGAAAGCCGAGCTTAGCTCGGCTTTTTCATGGCTGGAAACCTGCTTGCAAATAAAAAACCGCAGATAAGTCTGCGGTTTTTTAGTCTCGCCGCTATGGGCGTTTTAGTGCGCTATCAGGCTTGGGTATCGACACCTTCACCGCCCTTGGACACCATTACCATGGCAGGCCGCAGCAGACGCTCATTGAGCTGATAGCCCTTTTGCATCACCAGCATCACAGTATTGGCCGGGAACTCGGCGCTTGGCTGCATGCCAATGGCTTGATGCTGCTCAGGGTTAAAGGCTTCACCCATAGGATCTATCTGCTTGACCCCGAACTTCTCCACCGCGGACAGGAAGCTTTTCAGTGTCAGTTCAACACCTTCAAACAAAGGCTTGGTGGCTTCATCGGCCTTATCTGCACCCACCAGAGCACGCTCCATGTTATCGATCACCGGCAGCAGCTCATTGCTGAACTTTTCCAGGGCAAACTTATGCGCCTTCTCCACATCCTGCGCCGCCCGGCGCCGGATGTTATCAACTTCTGCTGCGGCACGGATGACAGAATCTTTCTGCTCCTCAACTGTCGCCTGTGCGTCAGATAAAGCCTGCTCCAGCTCCTCAATACGGAAGTTCGCCTGAGTCAGCTCGTCGATAATGCCGCCTTCCTCAGCTATGCCCTCGGTGGTTTCAACCTGGTCAACCACTTCTTCGACCTGTTCCTGCTCTGCTTTAAATGACTCTTTGTTCATTTCTACTCCAGCTAAAAATGCTTTGTTTCTGCATACTCTGGGCATATTATGGGGATCAAATTGACCGTTTCAACCCCCAGAGTTCCCAAAATCTATGTCCACTGAGTTTCATACTATAGGCCTGATAGGAAAACCCCACCATCAGGGGACCAACCTGACCCTCAAGCGCCTGCATCATTGGCTGAAAATGCAGGGCTATGATGTGCTGGTGGAAGAGAGAGTCGCGGCCGAACTCGGGAAAGATGTGCGCGCGGTAGACCTACTGGATATCGGCGAACACTGTGATCTGGCGATAGTCGTCGGGGGGGATGGCAATATGCTGGGCGCGGCCCGGGTTCTGGCACGCTTCGATCTCGGCGTTATCGGTGTCAACCGCGGCAATCTGGGGTTTTTAACCGATCTGCCGCCGGATGCCTTTGAAGAATCTCTGGCCAAGGTGCTGGATGGTGAATATGCCACAGAACACAGGTTCCTGCTGGAAGCCGAGGTTTATCGCCACGGCGAAGTCAAAGCCAGCAATACCGCCGTCAATGAGGCCGTACTGCATCCGGGCAAGATAGCCCATATGATCGAGTTTGAGGTCTATATCGACAACCAGTTCATGTACAGCCAACGGGCCGATGGCATGATAGTGTCTACACCGACCGGCTCAACCGCCTATTCGCTGTCTGCCGGCGGCGCAATATTGACTCCAAATCTCGAGGCGCTGATCCTGGTGCCCATGTTTCCCCATACCCTTTCCTGCCGCCCTATAGTGGTCGACGCTTCCAGCACTATCAAACTGGTGGTGTCACCGGAAAACGGCGAAAACCTGGAAGTGAGCTGTGACGGCCATGTCACCTTATCTGTAATGCCGGGCGATGAAATTATCCTGAAGCGCAGCAAGGAGCGGCTCAAACTCATCCACCCAAAGGGGCACAACTACTTTCACGTCTTGCGCAACAAGTTGGGCTGGGGCAGTAAACTCTTTTGAAACCGGCGCTTGGGCGATGTCAGCTTGCCACTCAATCCAACTTAGTTAAAGCACCTGAGAATAAAGGTGCTTTTTTGTTATTTATTTTCAAAAAATGTAAAACATCATTCACGTGACCAAGATCACAATTTACTGCGCTCGATAAAACAGTGATCTGCATCACTCATAAACAAAAGTCAGAACAATCACAACCCGTTGATTATTAACAATATAAGCAACACCACATAAAATCCAACTTCACCAAACACTCAATTAGTGTGACATGAATCACATTCAAATTTTACGACATAAGCCTGCGTTTCCATCATAAATGAAATAACAGGATCACTTTATTACCGTTTTGAGCAAAACAAAGCCATAATTCCAAGGGTTTTGGGTCATTTCCAAGATTTCTATTCCCCAAAGTTATATAAGAGCCCCACCAAAGGTGATTTTGATCACATTTAGCTATTTTGTGGCGGAGATACTGCTCCCATAACCAAAAACTTAAGCCACATACGAAAGGCAAGATGATCCAGATCATTTTGGTTCCGGGTAAATTAACCATGATAAGCACGCACAACAACAAAAGGGAAAGGCGATAGCACTTTCTCAACACCACAATAAGCACAAGCAACATATGAAATGATGAGGCAACCATGACATTTCTACAGTTACTCGCAAGCCTGACACCCGTGATCAGCGTCATGCTGTTCCTGGTGTTGCTCCGGATGCCCGCATCCAGAGCTATGCCAATCTCCATGGTGATCACCGCCCTGGCCGCCGTTTTTATCTGGCAGATGGACACTACCCTGCTGGCCGCCTCCGTGGTTGAAGGCCTGCTGTCGGCGATTACTCCTTTGACCATCATCTTCGGTGCGGTCTTCCTGCTCAACACCCTGAAATATTCAGGCGCCATGGATACCATTCGTGCCGGTTTTACCAATATCAGCGCAGATGCCAGGGTCCAGGTGATCATCATCTGTTGGCTGTTCGGCTCCTTTATTGAAGGCTCAGCCGGTTTTGGTACACCTGCCGCTATCGGTGCACCTCTGTTGGTACTCTTGGGTATCCCACCGGTTGCGGCCGCCGTGGTTGCCTTGATTGCCGACTCAACTTCAGTGTCTTTCGGCGCTATCGGTCTACCGGTGCTCTTTGGTATGGAGCAGGGTCTGCTCGAAGGCGGTACCAGCATGGCTGCGGCACAAATTGCCGAACATGGCGGTCACTTCAGCGATTATGCCCAGTTCATTGCCATGCATATGATCACCATAGATCTGATAACAGGTACGCTGATCCCCTTGGTAATGGTGTCTGTGCTGACAGGCTTCTTTGGTCGCAATAAGTCCTTCAAGGAAGGCTTTGCCATCTGGAAATTCGCCCTGTTCGCCGGTTTGGCCTTTACCATTCCTGCCTGGCTGATCAACTTCTTCGCCGGCCCAGAGTTCCCTTCAGTGATTGGTGCCCTGGTCGGTATGTCACTGGTTATCCCGGTTGCCCGCAAAGGCTGGTTACTGCCGAAAACCCCTTGGAATGACTTTGCCGAAAACGACAAGGAAGCAGAAACAGCTAAAGTGGAAACCAAGGCACGCTTCTCTCAGTTGGCCGCCTGGACTCCGTACCTGATCATGGCCGCTCTCTTGGTGCTTTCACGTGTGGTACAGCCACTGAAAGCCTGGCTGAACGGTTTCAACATCAGTTGGACCGGCCTGTTGGGCACTGAGCTCAAGGCCAGCTTCGCCACCTTCTTTGCACCGGGCGCCTTCTTTGTTGCCGTGTGTATTCTGGGCTTCTTCCTGTTCAGAATGAACTCCAAGGCCATTAAAGAATCGGTCACGGTTTCCTGCAAGTCCATGGTGCCAACCATTATCTCTCTGGGTGCCTCTGTGCCCATGGTGAAAATCTTCCTTAACTCAGGCACTAACAGTGCCGGTCTGCAGTCAATGCCGGTAGCACTGGCGGATATGCTGGCCGGAAGCCTCGGCAGTGTCTGGGCCTGGATTTCACCTATAGTCGGTATTTTCGGTGCCTTCCTATCGGGTTCGGCTACCTTCTCCAACATGATGTTCTCCGGCCTGCAATACAGCGTGGCCGATAATATAGGAGCCAACCACGCGCTGATCCTGGCACTGCAGGGTATTGGCGCCAACGCCGGTAACATGATGTGCGTGATGAACGTGGTCGCGGCAGCAACTGTGGTCGGTATGGCCGGTCGCGAATCTGAAATCATCCGCAAGACTATGCCCGTGGCGCTTGGCTATGCTTTACTGGCCGGTACCCTGGCGGTGATCTGGGGCGGATTCTAAAAACGATAATAATCCTTCGATAAGGCAGCCGCCTTTAGCGCTGCCTTTATTATCAAATTTAATGTGTAGAGAAATGTCTTATGTCTATCAACTATGAAGCCGTGATCCGCGACCTGCGTAAACAGTTGGGAGAAGCCGCCGTCAGTGATGATCCTGTGCGCCGCTTTGCCTGGTCAACCGATGCCAGCTATTTCCGAATAGTGCCCGAGGTGGTGGTACATGCCGAAGAGCTGGAGCAGGTAAAACGTACTCTGGCGGTGGCCAGAAGCTACGGCGCTCCGGTAACTTTCCGCGCCGCAGGTACCAGTCTGTCGGGTCAGGCCATAGGTGAAGGCATCTTGCTTATCCTGGGATTCGATGGTTTCCGCACTCTGGATATCAGTAAAGACAGCAACAAGGTCACCCTGGGTGCGGCTGTTATTGGCGCCGATGCCAACGCCGCCCTCAAACCTTTGAATAAGAAAATCGGCCCGGATCCGGCAACTCTGGCTTCGGCCATGGTAGGCGGTATCGTCTCCAACAACGCTTCCGGTATGTGCTGCGGCACGGCCCAAAACAGCTACCAAACCATCTCCTCAGTAAAACTGCTGCTGGCCGATGGCACAGAGCTGGATACCGGCAGCGAAGAATCCAAAGAAGCCTTCCGTCAGTCACACCCCGAACTGCTCAAGGCACTGGCAGATTTGGGTGCCATGGCTCGCGGTAATGAGACCCTGGCAGCGCGAATTCGTAAAAAGTTCGCCATTAAAAACACTACAGGTTACAGCCTCAACGCCCTGGTGGATTTTGAAGATCCCTTCGATATCATCAACCACATCATAGTCGGCGCCGAAGGCACTCTGGCGTTTGTTAACGAAGTCACCTATCACACAGTGGACGAAGCTAAATTCAAGGCCTCGGCCATGGCGGTATTCTTCAATATGGAAGATGCAGCCCGGGCAATCCCCCCTATTCAGGGCGAAAGCGTGGCTGCGGCCGAGCTGCTGGACTGGGCCTCCATCAAGGCGGTAACAGGCAAAAAGGGTATGCCGGATTGGCTGGCCGAACTGCCGGAAGGCGCTGCGATTTTGCTGATAGAATCCCGCGCCAATGATGATGAGACTCTGGAACGTTATACCCAGGACGTTATCGCCAAGCTGGCGCATATTGAAACCGAGCGCCCCATCAGCTTCAGCCGTGACCCGGCCGTTTACGGTAAATATTGGGCCATGCGCTCCGGCCTATTCCCCATTATCGGTGGTGAGCGTCCCAAGGGCACTTCGGTAATCATCGAAGACGTGGCCTTCCGGGTTGAAAACCTGGCCAGTGCCGCTCACGATCTGACCGAGCTGTTCCATAAGCACGGCTATCCTGAAGGGGTGATCTACGGCCACGCGCTGGCCGGTAACTTCCACTTTATCATTACCCCTAAATTCGGCTCCCAGGCCGATATCGAACAGTTCCATCAATTTATGGAAGCGGTCGCCGATATGGTGATCAACAAGTACGACGGTTCGATGAAGGCCGAGCACGGCACAGGCCGCGCCGTGGCACCTTTTGTAGAAATGGAATGGGGTAGTGACGCCTACACCCTGATGAAAAACATCAAGCAGATCTTCGATCCCGAAGGACTGCTGAACCCTGGGGTGATCCTCAACGACGACAAGCAGGTGCACATCAAGAATATCAAGCCCTGTCCCGAAGTGGACGACCTGGTAGATAAGTGTATCGAGTGCGGTTTCTGTGAAAAGACCTGCCCCACCTCGGCGCTGAACCTGTCACCCAGACAGCGGATAGCCACCTTGCGTGAAATCGAGCGTCTGGAACAGAGCGGCGACAAGGAAGCAGCCGAGAAGATGCGTGCCGCCGCCAAGTATGATGTGGTGGATACCTGCGCCGCCTGTCAGCTGTGTACCATTGCCTGCCCGGTAGACAACAGCATGGGCCAACTGGTCCGCAAGCTGCGTACTCCCTACATAACCACCACAGAGCAGAAGGTTCTGGACTTCCAGGCCAAGCACTGGGGCGCCGTCAACCAGGTGCTAAGCACAGGCTTTGATGCCCTGGGCACAATACACAAACTCACGGGCACGGGTATCACCTCAGGGCTGATGAACATGGGCCGGGCGATTTCCAAAGAAGTGCCTTACTGGAACCCTGACTTCCCCAAAGGCGGTAAGCTGCCCAAGCCTTCGGCTCCCAAAGCCAACCAGGAAACCGTGGTCTACTTCGCTGCTTGCGGCGGCCGCACCTTCGGCCCAACGCCGCTGGATCCCGATGACCGCACCCTACCTGAAGTGGTAGTGACCTTGCTGGAGCGTGCCGGCTATAACGTGATTACGCCGGCCAAGACCCGCAATCTGTGCTGCGGCCAGATGTGGGAATCCAAAGGGGATTTCAAAAATGCCGACATGAAGCGTGATGAGCTTATCGATACACTTAGTGCCATGACAGAAGGCGGCAAGCTGCCCGTGGTCGTCGATGCCCTCTCCTGTACCTACCGTGCCCTTTCCGGTAATCCCAAGGTTGAACTATTGGATCTGGTCGAATTCCTGCACGACAAGGTATTGCCGAAACTCACCCTCACCAAGAAGGTCAATGTGGCACTGCACCTGGGGTGCTCGGCGCGCAAAATGAAGCTGGAACCCAAGATGCAAGCCATTGCCGATGCCTGCTCCGACAAGGTACTGCGCCCTGCCGGCGTCGATTGTTGTGGTTATGCCGGTGAGAAAGGTCTCTACAAACCTGAGATCAACGCTTCGGCACTGCGGAACATCAAGAAACTCATCCCCACAGACTTCAAGGAAGGCTACTATGCCAACCGTATGTGTGAGGTGGGCCTGAGCCACCACAGTGGCATCTCATACCGCCACCTGGCCTATCTGCTGGAGGAATGCAGCCGCTGATAACCGAGAGAGGGAGCACTAAGCTCCCTCTTTTTTCATCTGTGTCAAATAATGGATTTCCGTTCGGATTACGAAACAAAAACCAAGACATTTAATCAATAATAATCAGCTAGTTACAATATTCTCATTTTTGCAAAAAAGATTTTACTCATTTACTGAATTAGCACTATTTATTGTGTGGTTATAGGCTTATATTCAAGCATATTTACCCTGTGTCAGGTGATGTTCAAATACAGAGTCAGAAAGCATCTGGCCACACCGGACATAGATGATGTCGGTTAACGCAAGCAACATCCAATTAGGAAACACCAAATGAAGATAGCCTTGTTTATTCCCTGTCTGGTCAACCAGATGCTGCCGGATGTGGCCATCGCCACCTTGGAACTGCTGGAGAAACTGGGGCACCAGGTGATCCTGCCTGAAGGCCAAACCTGTTGTGGTCAGCCCATGACCAACTCGGGTTGTTTTAACGAAGCCCGCAACACCACTATGAAGCTGCTCAACGCCTTCAAGGGAGTCGAATGCGACGCTATCGTCTGTCCTGCCGCCTCTTGCCTGGTGGCAGCCAAGGAAAACTTCCATGAGTTTGACGACAGCCCGGAAGCCGCAGCCGTTATCGCCAAGCTGTACGAACTGACCGAGTTCCTGCACGATGTCGCCCCGGTAGAGAGCTTCCCCAAGGCCTTCCCTCACAAGGTGAGCCTGCAGTTGAGCTGTCACGGTATCCGTATGCTGGATCTCGCCAGCCCCAGCGAATATATGGGCCCACGTTACAACAAGATGGAAGCCCTGCTGGAACGCATTCCCGGCATAGAGATCACCTATCCGGATCGCCGCGACGAATGCTGTGGCTTCGGCGGTACCTTTGCGGTGGATGAAGGTGCAGTGTCGGCCAAGATGGGTAAAGACAAGGCTCAGGCCCATGCGGCTACGGGAGCAGACTTTGCCGTCGGTTTCGACCCATCCTGTCTGATGCATCTGGATGGCATGATCCGCCGCCAGAACCTGCCGATTGAAACCCGCCATCTGGCGCAGATCCTCAACGCTGCCATTTAGGGAGATAGCCATGTCACAGACACAAGGGGCCAACGCCCACGCCAGCCAGGCAGAGATCTTCTGCCGTGATGAGTCCAGAGTCGATTGGCATTCCAAAGCCCTGTGGGTGTTGCGGGAAAAACGCGACCGCGCCGCCGGCAGCCTGCCCGAGTGGGAACAGCTGAGGGATCTGGGTTCGGCTATCAAGTTGCATACCCTGACCAATCTGGCCAAGTATCTGGAAGAGTTCGAAGCCAACTGTATCCAGAACGGCATTCAAGTGCATTGGGCCAAAGACGGCGCCGAGCATAACCGTATAGTGCATGAGATTCTGGCCCGCCATCAGGTGAAGAAACTGGTGAAGTCCAAGTCCATGCTCACCGAAGAGTGCCACCTCAACCCCTTTCTCGAGAGCAAGGGCATAGAGGTTATAGACACTGACCTGGGTGAACGTATCATTCAGCTGAAAAAGCAGCCACCTTCACATATTGTGGTTCCCGCCATTCACCTCAAGAAAGAGGAAGTGGGCGAGTTGTTCCATGAAAAACTGGGCACAGAAGCCGGCGCCAGCGACCCAACTTACCTGACCCGTGCCGCCCGAGCCCATCTGCGTGAGCAATTCCTCAGTGCCGATGCAGCCATGACTGGGGTGAACATGGCTATCGCCGACAAAGGTGCGGTAGTGGTCTGCACCAACGAAGGCAACGCAGATATGGGCTGTAACCTTCCCAAACTGCAACTGCACTCCATGGGGATAGACAAGCTGGTACCTTCAGTGGAAAGTGCCTCGGTTTATCTGCGCACCCTGGCCCGTAACGCCACGGGCCAACCGGTAACCACCTACTCCAGCTTCTACCGCGGCCCACAAGCCGGTGGCGAGATGCATGTCATCATAGTGGACAACGGCCGCACCGAGATGCTCAAGGACAAGATCCTTGCCGAGTCGCTCAAGTGTATTCGCTGCGGTGGCTGTCTGAACACCTGCCCTGTATATCGTCGCAGTGGTGGCTACAGCTACAACTACACCATCCCGGGCCCAATTGGCATCGCCGTAGGCGCCCAGCACGATGACACCAACTCCATCGCCTGGGCTTGTACCCTGTGCGGCTCTTGCTCCTATGTGTGCCCCACCAAGGTGCCATTGGACAAGATCATCTTCCGTCAGCGTCGCCTCAAGGCCGAGTCGGGTCAACTGCCATATGGCAAAGGCAGTTATATGCCTTTGGTCGGTAAGTTTATGGCCAGCACCACTATGCTGAACTGCTCCATGAGTATGGCAAGACTGGGCTTGAGAATACTGCCCGGCAGCCTGCTCAAGCCGTTCTCCGGCGCCTGGGGTAAGTACCGTGAACTGCCCAAGGCACCCGCCTCCAGTTTCGAGGCCTGGTTCAAGAAAAACAGGAGCTAATCAGATGTCCAGCAAATCTCTTATTTTGGATGCCCTCAAGTCCTGTGCACTTGAAGGACACAATATGCCGGCCATAGATGTGGCCCCCCGACTGGATGACCTGATTGGTCAGTTTGAAACCAATCTGGGAACCGTTGCCGGCAAGCTGCATAAGCGTGGTGGTTTTACCGAGCTGCAGCAGCAGGTCGATGCCTTGATTGCCGAAGGCAAGCAAGTGATTTCTCAGGTGGAAGGGGTAACAGGTAACCGTGAAGTGCCCGCTGACAGCCATGATCTGCGTGATATCGATTATGCCGTGATCAAGGGTCAAGTGGGTGTTGCCGAAAATGGTGCCATCTGGGTCAGTCAGAAATCTCTGTCCCACAGGATCACGCCCTTTATCTGTGAGAACCTGTTCCTGGTACTGGAAGCCGATGCCATTGTCGCCAACATGCATGAAGCGGCCGACAAGATAATCTTGGACTCGGGTGAGTTTGGGGTGTTTATTGCCGGCCCATCCAAGACGGCTGACATTGAGCAGGCCCTGGTGGTTGGTGCCCACGGCGCCTGTAGCCTGAATGTCTTCCTTATCTAACTCAGGATGAGGATGACAAAAACGCCGGCAACTGCCGGCGTTTTTATTGGGTTACAATCAGCTCTGCGGCCTTAAAGCGTGAAGGAAATCTTTGACCACGTCTTGGCACTAACGGGCTTACCATCGACAAACTTGGGTGCATAACGCCACTTTGACACGGCTTTGACGGTTTCGGTTTCAAACTGCTTGCCACCCTTGGAATCCAGCACTTCCACATGGCTGACAAAGCCCTGTTCGTTTACAGTCACTTCCACGTTGACCCAACCTTCTCGGCTCATCCTGGCGTACTGAATTGGATAACCGGGCACGGCACGAAACAAGGGCCGCTGCTCCTGATCCACACTCCAGGGGCGCATATTGCCTATCGCCTGACAGTGTTGAGTCGCTTTGTCTTCTTCTCCATTGCGGGAATAAAGTTCGACCAGATAGGCATGAGCCGACAGCGCGACAGGCACATCAAAGGGTAATACCTTGAGCTGCTCTATCACTTCCAGCAACAGAGGTTCGGCCTTGACGTACTTTTGCTCCGCCAGATAGATGGCTGCCACAGCTGTATCGGCATTGACCCGCTGCAATGAATCCTTTGGTGCAAGTTCGTGGTAAATCTTCTGGGCATCGAGGGCATAGGCCCGAGCCTCGCGGTCATAAACCTCAGTCACAACGAGATCGTTAAAAGCTTCGAGACGCACTGCGGCGGACAGCAGCCGGTCATTTTTTCCATCAGCCAAGGCTATGGCCTGCTGGTAAAGCTTAGCCGCCTCTTTGGGATTGCTGCTGTGCGCAAGCCCCATCATAGGGTCGAGCACTTCCAAGGCCTGTTCGCCATACAGCGCTTGATAGCTTTGCAACGCTTGCTGATATAAGACTTTGCTCCTTTGCTGATTGGCAATTCCCTGCTCATCCAACATCAGATTACGCGGCTGTTGCAGCGCCTTGGCCAGATTCATCGACAACGCCAAAGTCGTCCTATCGGTTGCACCCAATTTGGCTTTACCGTCGGCATAGGCCTGCTCGGCAGTACTAATTATCTGAGCCTTGTCACCCTTTTCCAACGCTTGTTGATAGGCCTGATAACTTTCATCCAACCCGGCTTGGGCAGTACCGAATATAAGAGGCAGGAGCAATAGCGACAGTTTGGATACTGAAACAGGGATAGATTTAGTAGATTGCGAGAAGTTGAACATGGCGCGTCTTCCTTAACACTGAGTATCTAGCACTTTTATGGATAATCGGCGCTTGGTGACTTCAAGTCACTGACTCGGCGGGCCTACTACCGAGCAAATCACAAACGCCAATAACTGCTCAAAGTAACAATATATAAACCTATTGTAAATAGCTGGTATTTTAAACAGCTCTCGGGCTAGTTTTTTGATTTTTCGGTTAAATCTTTAAATGCACCGTTTAATTTACTCAGTAACTCAAGCGGCAGCGGAAACAGGATAGTCGAATTGTTTTCCGCCGCCACTTCCGTCAGGGTATGCAGATAGCGCAGCATGATGGCATTGGGTTCTTTCCCCAGCGTCTGCGCCGCTTCCACCAGTTTTTCCGAGGCTTCCATCTCCCCCAGAGCATGGATCACCTTGGCCCGCCGCTCCCGCTCCGCCTCGGCCTGACGGGCAATAGCGCGGATCATACTTTCATTGAGATCCACGTGCTTGATTTCCACATTGGCCACCTTGATGCCCCAGGCATCTGTGTGGGAGTCGAGGATCCTTTGAATGTCGGCATTGAGCATCTCCCTGTTGGCCAACATCTCGTCCAGCTCATGCTGACCGAGCACGGATCTCAGGGTGGTCTGTGCCAGTTGACTGGTGGCGGCGAGGAAGTTCTCCACATTGATAATCGCCTTTTGCGGGTCGACTACCCGAAAATAGAGCACGGCATTGACCCGCACCGAGACATTATCACGGCTGATCACATCCTGAGAGGGCACATCCATCACTATGGTTCGAAGATCCACCCGCACCATCTGCTGCACCACAGGGATCAGTATGATAAGCCCAGGCCCCTTGACCCGGTAAAAACGCCCGAGAAAGAAAATCACCCCACGTTCATACTCTCTGAGGATGCGGAACATGCTGATAAGCAAGGCCGCAAACAGCACCAATAACACCCCAAAGGAAATATTCAAACTACCGCTGATAGCTTCGCCCATGTCAGTCTCCTCTGCGTTGATTTTCAGTCAGCTCGATATCACCACTTTTCACCTCAGCCAGCTTGAGTACCAGCCCCTTAAGGCCCAAAACCCGCACCCGTTGCCCGGGGCTCAAGGCCTGTTCGCTGTCACCTTGCCAATCTTCTCCCATAAAATGCACCCGGCCGCGCCCGGGAAAACCCTCTATCACCCTGGCATATTCCCCTACCATCCCCTCGGCGCCGGCCACTCCGGACAATTTGCGAGTCTTGAACACAAAGCTGATCAGTAGCAGTAAAAACAGCAGGCTCACGACGCTGACCAGGGCTATCACAGGCCAGGCGATACGAAAGGCTTCAACTTCACTGTCCACCAAAAATACCGACCCCAGCACAAAGGCGGCCAGGCCGCCGAATCCCAAAATCCCAAAGCTCGGCAGCATGGCCTCGGCGAGCAGCAAAGTAATTCCCAAGAGCAATAAACCGCCACCGGCATAGCTGATGGGGAGCAGCTGGAAGGCATACAAGGCCAACAGCAGACAGATCCCCCCTATTACGCCGGGCAACATGGCGCCAGGACTGTAAAACTCCAGCAGCAAACCGTAGATCCCCAATAACATCAGTATGTAAGCGATATTGGGGTTGGTGAGCAGATTGATGAAACGGGCACGCCAATCCGGGCTGCGATCCAGCACTATGGCGTTTTCGGTTTTGAGTATCCGAGCACCACCTGGCATGGCTACCGACTTGCCATCAAGTATGGCCAGGAGTTGCTGCGGCGTATCGGCGATATAGTCGATAACATTGGCCTCCAGCGCTTCCGAGGCCGTCAGGGTTGCCGCATCACGTACCGCCTTCTCGGCCCACTCGACATTACGCTGACGCAGCTCCGCCAGTGCCCGAATATAAGCAATGGCATCATTGAGCTGCTTGCGCTCAAGTTTTTGACTGTTGCTGTCACCCACAGGTTTTTCGGCTTCATTATCGGACGGCTTGGGCTCCGGTGGTTCATTTCCCATGGGACCCAGTTGCACAGGGGTGGCCGCCCCAAGACTGGTGGCACTCGCCATGGCGGCGATATGACAGGCATATAAGATGTAAGTCCCGGCGCTGGCTGCGCGGGCACCGGATGGATAGACCAGGCAGGCAACCGGCACCCTGGAGCCGAGAATCGCTTGATTGATATCCCGCAGGCTGGATACCAGGCCTCCGGGGGTATCCAGAGTGATCAACACCAACTGACTGCCTGGGGTTGCAGCTGCACTCTCTATCCCCCGGATCAGATAGTCGCTGACACCGGGCCCTATGGCTCCTTTGACACTGAGCAGGGTAATGGTCGGCGCTGCGGCCGGGGAGTAAGGCTTTGGCCGGACGTGGTCTGCACCTAAGCCAGGCAAGATCCACAACAGAGCCAAGAGTCCTACACAGCCGCAGCGCCGGAACAAAGTATTGGCCGGCCAGCCTTTCATAACGCCCCCGGGTGGGTTTCCCCATACCTTAAGGATAGTCGGCTTTGGGGATTAGGCATAAAGCACTCATGTGACGGCCTTAAACCGAGCCGGTAGATATGAGCAGAAGGAGAGACCAATGAAAAAGGCGCCGAATCAACGGCGCCTGGTATTCAATGAGGGTTAGCGGATATGCTGAGTCAACGGCAGGAATCAAGAGATTGAAACCCACCACAAGGCTTATATATTTCAGCTCAAGGCTTATACGTTTCAGCTCAAGGCTGTTTCAGCCTACCGCCCAAACAATCGCCTGCAGTGATAGCATTGAGAAGATACCGGCCAGAATATCATCGGCCATAATGCCAAGACCGCCATGTACCTTGGCATCCAGCACCCGAATGGGCCAGGGCTTGAAGATATCGAAAATGCGGAACAACACAAAGCCCAGCAGCAACCAGAGTACACCGGCGGGCGCTGCAATCATGGTGATCAGTAACCCTGCTACTTCATCCCAAACTATGGCGCCGTGATCGTGCACCCCCATATCTTTGGAAGTCTTGCCGCACAGATAGATGCCACCGATACAGGCCAGCAGCGTCACGGCAATATACACCCCCAAACTGAACTGGGACAGCAACAGATATACAGGCACGGCTGCCAAGGTTCCAAAGGTCCCCGGCGCCTTGGCCGCGAGGCCGGAGCCAAAACCGAGTGCCAGAAAATGCACCGGGTTCTTGAGGCTGACCCTTGCGAGCGCCTCGTCATGAGCAAACCACTTCATCTAAAAATGCTCAAATCCTGTCTGTTGCGGCTCGAATACCTCGCCATGATATTGCAGCCTGAGTTGATTACCGGCAAGTATCTGGCCGACTTGATAGAACTTGACTCCGGCATGGCCCAAGGCGGTTTCCAGCGCGCCGCGCTGCGCTTCCGGCACAGTGAACAGCAACTCATAGTCTTCGCCGCCACAGAGGGCATAGTCGAGTGCCGCATCCGCTGTGACAGTATCTTTCATCGCCTGGGACAGCGGCAGCTTATCCACTTCGAGAACCGCACCGACGGCCGATGCCTTGAGGATATGCTTGATATCCGACAGCAAGCCATCTGAGAGATCTATGGCGCTCGATGCCAAGCCTCTCAGGGATTGACCGGCCAGGACTCTGGGGGAAGGATGATAATGGCGGTTAACCAGATATTCCTTGTGCTCTGCCCTCGCCTTCAATTCACCGCGGATAATATCCAGCCCCAGGGCTGAATCCCCCAGGGAACCTGTGACATAAATCCAATCACCGGCGCGGGCACCGCTACGGGTGAGCGCCTTGCCCTCCGGCACTTGGCCATGAACCGTGATATTGATGGCTCTCGGGCCGCGGGTGGTATCGCCTCCGACCAGAGAAATACCATAGTAATCAGCCGCTTCAAATAAACCTGCACTGAATTGCTCCAGCCAAGTTTCATCGACACTGGGCATGGTCAGTGCCAGGGTCATCCATGCGGGCTCGGCCCCCATGGCAGCAAGATCGGACAGGTTGACCGCCAACGCCTTGTAGCCCAATGCCTGGGCCGGCATGTCCGGCAAGAAGTGGACATTTTCCACCAAGGTATCGCAGGAGATGGCAATGGATTTGTGTTCGGCGGGGTGCACCAGGGCACAATCGTCACCTATGCCGAGGCGGACATCTTTGCGCGCTTGGCCACGACCATGAAAATAGCGCTCGATAAGTTGAAATTCTTTCACTGTTGACTTGGCCACTGGTTCGCAGCCTCCCGGTTTTCCAATGAAAAAACGGTATCTTACGATACCGTTTGTCTAATTTCTTTCTGGTTCAGCGACGAGCTACCAGCTTGTCCAATATGCCATTGACAAACTTGTGGCTGTCCTCGGCGCCGAACGCCTTGGCCAACTCGATAGCCTCGTTGATTACCACTTTGTAAGGCGTATCCTTGCGGAAAGTCAGCTCGTAAGCCGCTAAACGCAAAATGGCCTTCTCCACAGGATCGACCTCCTCCATGGGACGCTGATCCAGATGGGGGGCAATTAACTCGTCCAGTTGAGCCTTTTTGGTTGCCGCTCCGGTGAACAGTTCACGGAAGTAGGCGACATCCACGCCGTCTATGTTTTGCTCGGTCAGAAACTCGTGCTCCACATCGGCAATATTGTTCCCGCTCAGTTGCCATGAATAGATGGCTTGAACCGCTAAACGGCGGGCTCTGCGGCGCTCTGAAGGCTTCATGCTTTTTCCTGTATTACAGCTGTTGCTCAAGTTGTTGCAGCACGTTCACCATTTCCAGCAGACCCAGGGCAGCTTCGCCGCCTTTGTTGCCAGCCTTGGTGCCGGAACGCTCAATGGCCTGTTCGATAGTGTCTGTGGTCAGTACCCCGAAAGAGACCGGGATATCGAATTCCAGACCCACTTGAGCCAGACCCTTGTTGCATTCACCTGCAACGAAATCAAAGTGTGGCGTACCACCACGGATCACTGCCCCCAGGGCGATGATACCGTCGAACTTGCCACTGGCGGCAACACGACGGGCGGCCAAAGGCAGCTCGAAAGCACCAGGTACGCGTACCACAGTGATGTTGTCTTCACTTACCTGACCGAAACGCTTAAGAGTGTCTACGGCACCCTCCAGCAGACTTTCAACCACAAAGCTGTTGAAACGGGATACAACGATCGCGACTTTGGCGTTTTTTGCTTCGATATTACCTTGAACTATGTTCATTATCTTACCTAACTTAGCTAAAGCACCCGGCCGGGGGCAAAAAGTGGCGCTATGATAGCACGCAATTTACCCCTCCGCCCTATGCAATTATTCGGAAATGGTTAATTAATTTGGTCGGCTCATTCGCCGGGAATATACTCAGTGACTTCCAGGCCAAAGCCCCCCAAAGAGTGATAACGCTTGGGCGAGCTGAGCAGGCGCATTTTGTTGACACCAAGCGTCGCCAGAATCTGTGAGCCTACGCCAACCCTTTGGGAGGTTCCCTGCCATTTGGCAGTCACCGGCACTTCACCCTTGTCTTCGGCTTCGAAAGCCTTGACCTTGGCGATAATGCTCTCGTTAGGCTCCTGGTTACCCAGCAGCAACAGCACGCCACCATCGGCGGCAATCCGCGCCATGGCTTGCTCAAGCGGCCAGCTGCGCACTTCATCACGCTCAGAGAACAGCAGGTCATTAATGGTGTTTTGCAGGTGTACCCGCACCAGAATATTGTCGACAATCTCGCCCTTGACCATGGCAAAGTGCAGTTGATTGTCTATGGTGTCGCGGAAGGTGTGCAGTTCAAACTCGCCGAAACGGGTAGGCAGCTTGCACTTGGCCTCACGCACCACTGTGGTTTCTGTGTTATTACGGTAGTTGATCAGATCGGCAATGGTGCCCATCTTAACGCCGTGCTCCTTGGCGAACACTTCCAGATCCGGACGGCGCGCCATGGTGCCATCCTCGTTAAGGATCTCCACGATCACAGCCGAAGGTTCCAAACCGGCCAAACGCGCCAGATCGCAACCGGCTTCGGTATGACCGGCGCGCACCAGCACTCCGCCATCCTGCGCCATCAAAGGGAAGATATGCCCGGGCTGAACTATGTCGGACGGCGTGGCATTTTTAGCCACAGCCGCCTGTACTGTCACGGCGCGGTCATGGGCGCTAATACCTGTGGTCACCCCTTCAGCGGCCTCGATGGAGACGGTGAAGTTGGTCGAAAACTGGGCGTTGTTATTGCTGACCATCAGCGGCAGATTCAGCTGCTGGCAGCGAGCCTTGGTCATGGTTTGGCAGATAAGACCACGGCCGAAGCGAGCCATGAAGTTGATCGCTTCCGGGGTGACTTTCTCCGCCGCCATGATGAGGTCGCCCTCATTTTCTCTGTCCTCATCGTCCATCAGGATAACCATTTTGCCCTGACGAATATCCTCGATGATCTCTTCGATACTGTGTAGCGCCATTGTAAGACCTTTATCTCTTGTTCTGTGTAATCAATGAATTCTAACCTGTTAGCGCGCGATAACCAGTGGGCTGGCGCACATCTAGCGCATGAAGCCGGCCTTGGCGAGCATAGCCAGGGTGACACCTTCGCTCGGCTGCGCTTCCTCTTTGTGCTGCATCAGACGCTCAAGATAGCGGGCTATCTGATCCACCTCCAGATTGACCTTATCGCCGGGGCGCAGCTCAAGCAGAGTGGTTTCACTGGCGGTATGCGGCACTATGGTGAGACGGAAATTACGGCCATCGACCTCATTGACTGTGAGGCTGACGCCATCGACGGTAATGGAGCCTTTATGGGCGATGTAACGGGCCAGCTCAACGGGTGCCTCGAGCCAAAACTCCAGCGCCTTGCCCCTTGGAGTCACACTGATGACCCGCGCCATACCATCCACATGGCCACTGACCAAGTGCCCACCCAAGCGGGTGTTTGGCGTGACCGCCTTTTCCAGGTTGACTTTGGTGCCGACACTGTAGCGGTCAAAGCCGGTGAGACTGACGGTTTCGGCCGAAACATCGGCCACATAACCCTCCGCCAGACGTTCAACCACGGTCAGACACACGCCGTTGGTGGCAATGCTGTCGCCCAGACGCACATCACTGAGATCCAACTTGCCGCTGGCCACAGTCAGACGAATATCATCACCACGGCGCTCCAGCGTCCGCACTGTACCGACAGCTTCAATTATTCCGGTAAACATTCAATCACCTATCTTGAGAGTAAGCCGGGTATCATTGCCCAGCTTACGTTGATCAGTTACCCGTATCGCCGGGGTATCGGCTATCTGCTGATAGTTTGGCAAGGCCAGCAGGTTTCGGCCAGCGGCGCCAAGCAGTTTCGGGGCTTGATAAAGCAGCATCTCATCGGCCAACCCCGCGGTAATAAAGGCGCCGCAAAGCGTTGCCCCGGCTTCGACCAACACCGCATTGCAGCTCTGGTTCAGGTGTTGCATCAGCGCCGCGATATCGACTCTGTTGTCTTCACCGGCCAGCACCAAAGTGGTGACATAAGGCGGCAAAGCGGCTAGGAATTCATCCTCATAGGGACGGCAGCTGACCAAGAGCACCGGGCTGGCAATTTGCAACAGCCTGGCATCGAGCGGCATACGGCAGTTGCTGTCGAGTATCACTCGCAGCGGTTGAATAAGCTGTTGCTCGCTGAGGGTTTCACCCAGGCTGCCAAGCTCAGCGTGCCGGACATTCAGGGAAGGGTCATCGGCCAATACGGTTTCAATGCCGGTGAGCAGAGCGCAACTGCGGGCTCTGAGCCTTTGCACGTCGCGGCGCGCCTCGGGGCCGGTTATCCATTTGGACTCACCGTTGGCCAGTGCCGTCTTGCCATCGAGACTCGCCGCCAGCTTGAGGGTGACCCAGGGGCGATTTCGCTCCATCCGCGATAAAAAGCCCGGATTCAACTCTCTGGCCTGTTCGGCCAAGAGACCGCTCTGCACCTGAACCCCGGCCTCCTGCAGCATGCCGATACCTTGGCCGGCCACCTGAGGGTTGGGATCTGTCATTGCCACCACCACCCGCTTGAGGCCATGTTTAATTAAGGCTTCGGCACAGGGCGGCGTGCGACCATAGTGACTGCAAGGTTCGAGGGTGACATAGGCAGTAGCACCGCGGGCCTTGTCAGCGGCCATTTTCAGGGCATGTACTTCGGCATGGGGCTCACCGGCACGTTGGTGCCAGCCTTCGCCGACAATCTTGCCATCGGCATCTATGATGACGCAGCCGACATTGGGGTTGGGGCGGGTTGTATAACGGCCACGGCGAGCCAGCATTATGGCGCGGCTCATCATGGCGATATCAGTATTGGACCACATGAGGGTTTCCGTTACTTAACAGTTGGCTGTGACTGACAGCCTATTTTTTCTCCAGCTTGGCAATCGCTTCACCAAACTCTGACACATCTTCAAAGGCACGATACACAGAGGCAAAGCGAATATAGGCCACCTTATCCAGCTCAATAAGATGATCCATCATCAGATTGCCGATCATTTCCGAGGTCACTTCCCGCTCGCCTGTGGCTCTGAGGGTGGACTTGATCTTGCTGATCGCCTCTTCAATCTTATCCATGGAAACCGGACGCTTCTCGGCGGCGCGCAGCATACCGCCGCGCAGCTTGTCCTCATCGAACGGTTGCCTGCTGCCATCGCGCTTGATCACTCTGGGCATGACAAGCTCGGCACCTTCAAAGGTGGTAAAGCGTTCATGACACAGAGTACATTCCCGGCGACGGCGCACCTGATGACCGTCTGCCACCAGCCTGGAATCTATCACCTTGGTATCCGTCGCACTGCAAAATGGACAATGCATTATGCCTCCTGGTGCTCAGTTGCCGGCAGCGGATGCTGCTAAATGGCAGAAACAAAAATGGCCGCTGAATTCAGCGGCCATCGAAGTTTATCCTATTCCCTTGAAAAGGTTAACCGTAAACAGGGAAGCGAGCGCACAGTTCCAGCACCTGGCCCTTAACACGCTCGATAACGGCGTCATCGTGAGCATTGTCGAGCACATCACAGATCCAGCCGGTCAGTTCACGGGCTTCGGCTTCCTTGAAACCGCGGCGAGTGATGGCCGGAGTACCGATACGCACCCCGGAGGTCACAAAGGGTGAGCGGGGGTCGTTAGGCACAGAGTTCTTGTTGACTGTGATGTTGGCGCGGCCCAGAGCGGCGTCGGCTTCTTTACCGGTCAGCTCACGGCCAATCAGGTCCACCAGCATCAGATGGTTGCTGGTACCGCCGGAAACTATCTTGTAACCGCGTTCGAGGAACACCTCAACCATGGCCTTGGCGTTATTGACCACCTGCTGCTGATAGGTTTTGAATTCCGGCTCCAGTGCTTCTTTGAAGGCCACGGCTTTACCGGCGATAACGTGCATCAGAGGACCACCCTGACCGCCCGGGAATACCGCGGAATTCAGCTTCTTGTACAGATCTTCATCGTCGGCAGCCGACAGAATCACACCACCGCGGGGACCGGCCAGCGTCTTGTGAGTGGTCGAAGTCACCACGTGGGCGTGCGGCACAGGGTTAGGATAAACACCGGCAGCGATAAGACCGGCCACGTGTGCCATATCGACAAACAGGTAAGCACCAATCTTGTCGGCGATTTCGCGCAGCTTGGCCCAGTCAACTATGCCTGAGTAGGCCGAGAAGCCGCCAATGATCATCTTGGGCTTGTGTTCCAGCGCCAGCGTTTCGAGTTCGCTGTAGTCAATCTTGCCGGACTCATCGATACCGTAAGGAATGATGTTATACAGCTTGCCGGAAAAGTTAACCGGAGAGCCGTGGGTCAAGTGACCACCGTGAGCCAGGTTCATCCCCAGTACGGTATCGCCGGGTTGCAGCAACGCCATATAAACCGCGCTGTTGGCCTGTGAACCTGAGTGTGGCTGAACGTTGGCGTAAGTAGCGCCAAACAGCTGCTTGGCACGCTCAATTGCCAGAGTCTCCACCACATCGACATACTCACAACCACCGTAGTAACGCTTGCCTGGATAACCTTCGGCATACTTGTTGGTCAGTTGTGAGCCCTGGGCTTCCATGACTCTGGGGCTGGTGTAGTTTTCGGAGGCGATCAGCTCAATGTGCTCTTCCTGACGACGGGTTTCATCCTCAATCGCCTTGAACAGCTCAGGATCATAGTCGGCAATGTTCATACTTTTCTTCAGCATCTGTCACTCCAGCTGGCAAATCTTATTGGTAGGGTTGCGCGGTATTCTACTCTGAGTGTGACAAATATCCCAGTCGCAGGATGATGAAAATCCTTGTGTCAGCAGATGACTATGTTTCATTTGCTGAACAATGGTGCCGCTATCCGGCCGCATCTGGCAGGAGCCCTGGCAAATTGGTAAACTGCCGCCAGTTTAGGAAAACTCAGTTCAGGACAACAGAGAAACAATATGGCTCAGTTTGTATACAGCATGCTGAGGGTCGGCAAAATAGTGCCGCCCAAAAAGCAGATCCTCAAAGATATTTCATTGAGTTTCTTCCCCGGCGCCAAAATTGGTGTTCTGGGTCTCAACGGCTCGGGTAAATCCACCCTGTTGAAAATCATGGCAGGTCTGGACACAGAAATTGAAGGTGAAGCCCGTCCCATGCCGGGACTCAAGATAGGTTACCTGCCCCAGGAGCCCCAGCTTGATCCCAACAAGACAGTACGGGAAACCATAGAAGAAGCCGTCAGCGAAGCCAAAAACGCCCTCAAGCGTCTGGATGAAGTCTATGCGGCCTATGCCGAGCCGGATGCCGACTTCGACGCCCTGGCCAAGGAGCAAGGCGAGCTGGAAGCCATCATTCAGGCCCAGGATGCCCACAATCTGGACAACATTCTCGAGCGCGCCGCCAACGCCCTGCGTCTGCCGGAATGGGACGCCAAGGTGGAGGTGCTCTCCGGGGGTGAACGTCGCCGGGTGGCCATCTGTCGTCTGCTGCTGGAAAAGCCGGAGATGCTGCTGCTGGACGAACCGACCAACCACCTGGATGCCGAATCCGTTGCCTGGCTGGAGCACTTCCTGCAGGAATACTCAGGCACTGTGGTCGCCATTACCCACGACCGTTACTTCCTCGACAATGCCGCCGGCTGGATCCTGGAACTGGACCGGGGTGAAGGTATCCCATGGCAGGGCAACTACTCCTCCTGGCTGGAACAGAAAGATGCCCGTCTGAAGCAGGAAGCCGCCAGCGAAAGCGCCCGCCAGAAGACGATTGCCAAGGAATTGGAGTGGGTGCGTCAGGGTGCCAAGGGACGTCAGTCCAAGGGCAAGGCCCGTATGGCCCGCTTCGAAGAGCTGAACAGCTCAGATTATCAGCGCCGCAACGAGACCAATGAGCTGTTTATTCCGCCCGGTCCTCGTCTGGGTGACAAGGTGATTGAGGTGCGTAATCTCACCAAGAGCTATGGTGACCGCATTCTGATAGACAACTTAAGCTTCAGCGTTCCCAAGGGCGCCATCGTCGGTATTATCGGTGCCAACGGTGCCGGTAAGTCGACCCTGTTCAGAATGCTCAGTGGCGCCGAGCAACCGGACAGCGGTGAAATCGAGATAGGTGATACAGTACAAATCGCCTCTGTGGAACAGTTCCGTGACTCGATGAACGACAAGAACACGGTTTGGGAAGAGATCTCCGGCGGTCAGGACATAATGCGGATCAACAATCTGGAGATCCCGAGCCGCGCCTATGTCGGTCGCTTCAACTTCCGTGGTGGCGATCAGCAGAAGATCATCGGCTCACTTTCCGGCGGTGAACGTAACCGGGTGCATCTGGCCAAGCTGCTGCAGGCCGGCGGCAACGTGTTGCTGCTCGACGAACCGACCAACGATCTGGACGTGGAAACTCTGCGGGCACTGGAAGAAGCGCTGTTGGAATTCCCCGGCTGCGCCATGGTGATCTCGCACGACCGTTGGTTCCTCGACCGTATCTGTACTCACATCCTCGACTACCGAGACGAGGGTCAGGTTAATTTCTACGAAGGTAACTACACAGAATACTCGGCCTGGCTGAAAAACCAATTCGGTGCCGATGTGATTGAGCCGCACAGACTCAAGTACAAGCGGATGACCAAGTAATAGAAAAACCGTACAAAAAACGGAGGCAAACGCCTCCGTTTTTTATTTCCTTTAACCCAGGCCCGCTTCAGAATCGTCCAACTG
Source organism: Shewanella algae (assembly GCF_009183365.2). Lineage (NCBI taxonomy): Bacteria > Pseudomonadati > Pseudomonadota > Gammaproteobacteria > Alteromonadales > Shewanellaceae > Shewanella > Shewanella algae. The sequence continues at coordinate 1,430,643 of NZ_CP068230.1, read as the reverse complement.
CCTGCCACTGTCCGAGCGAAACGCCTGCTCTCTGGGCACACACTCAAACACTTCACGCACATAATGGCGTTTGCCGCGGTTACCTATCCGCTCCAGCTTCATTCCCGGCATCTGCCGCTGGTAGAGCTCGGCCTTGGCCGGATCCCAGGAGACCCGAATAATCTCCTGCGCCGCTCTTGTTGTTTCCACTAGGCACTTATAGTCCTGACGTTGCCCCTTGGGCTGTGCGGCAGCCAGGGGCAGACTCAAGAGTATGGCCAAAGACAACATCAGCTTGTGCATCATCCGCTCCTCAGTTGGCCTGATAGTAATAAATCTTGTTGGTAGACGGGCCGCCGCCGACACACTTGTGATCGCCGGATGGGCAGCCTGGATCCGGCTTCACCTTCTCCATCTTTTCGCCGGCATTGCCAATGCCTATCAAATACATATAGCTATCGGCCACAGTGCCATCACTCCTGATATTGGGCGGCACAACCAACTGCGGTGTATCCGGGACACTCTCTCCCATCTCCAGATAGGTTTTTGTGTAACTGCGGGTGCCCTTGTGCAGATCAAAGCCATAGAGGTAGCCCTGCCCGGCAACCAAACACTGGTTGGTGGAGGTCTGCGAGCCGGGTACATAGGAGGTAAAGAAAACTCGCCCTTTGATGATACTGGCATCGGAAAGGCTTTTTTCACCATTGCGGGTAAAGTCGTAATACCAACCGCGCTTGCGGCCAAAAGCAATATGTTCTTTCTCTGAAGCCGGTGCCTTGGCAGTCACATCGTAAAGATCCGCTAATGTCAGTGCCTGAGGCACTGCCTTGCCTTTGAAACTCTGACTAAGGGTATTTCTGTCCTGCAGAACAAAGAACATGTCCGAGCGACTGGTGTTCGATGGAGATGGCCTGAGTCCGGAGCCGACCACCACGGCATCGTAAGGGATCTGCTGCGCCGAAATCACCGTCTTTGACTGGCCGTTGACCGTGACACGGTTCTCGCTCAGATTGCCAAACATGGTTTGCGCCACCACAGGGGCGGCAAAGAAGCGCCTGTCGGTATTCTCTGTGCTGCCGCCAAGAGAAGCAAACTTGAAGGCACTCCATTGTTTGGTGTCGGCACCAGCCATATCCAGCCGCCAAACATTGGCCCCGGTATCTGTGGCATAGATACGGTCAGTAACGCCATCACCATTGCTGTCAAGAATCGCGACCGAATTGGGAATGCTATCCCTCAGCCCCGGCATTGGAGTATCACCGCCGGGGCCAAATCTGTGCAGTAACTTGCCGGTTTCGGCATCCAGAATGAACACCCCTCGGCCCTGGCTATCGGCGCCACCGACCTCCAGAGTATCCTTGGCCGGAGAGTACCCTGCCCCAAAGATGAGCACCGGCTTATCACCCTGACCTGGAATGGTGGTCACCACAGGCTTGGCCCAGCTTTGCCCCAACTCACTCATGCCGGCCGAGTCTGCGCTGATATGCCACATCAAGCTAGGCTTATCCGGATTGGTCACATTCATGGCGTAGTAACCACGGCCACCACGCCGCAGCCCCATAAATACCCAAGCCTTCTCCATCTTGTTGCCGCTGCGCTTGATATAAGCCACGGGTGAGCCATCAAAACCATAAACCGAATGCACGCCGGAAGGTACGTTGGCTCTGAGCGTTGCCAGATTGGGCAAAAATTCCCAAGGCATAAAGGCCCAGCTCTCATTGACCGAGTCCCCTTTGTCCTGAAACATATGCAGCATGCCGTGGTTACTGCCCACCAGAATACGGATATCCGGGTTCTTTGCGGACGAACCGAAATCTATGGCCAAAGGTTTGGAATGCAAGGGGTCGCCCAGAAGGTCATGGCGCTTATCGCTGCGGCTGTTGTTTTGGTTGTCATCGTCAATATCCTTGCCGATAACCCAGTCGAACAGATCCTGCAGTTGGCTTTTGTCTACTCCCATATGCTGCGCCAGCTTGGCCTCGCCACCGGCGTAACTGCTGGCCGCGGCCTTGGTCAGGGGCGACAAACCGCCTTTGGAAGCAAAATTGCCGTAGAAAGTGCGCTGCTTTTGGTTATAGAGGGCCTCGGCCACCCCACCTTTGGTGACATCGTCGCCATCACCACCGGCGTTGCAAGCCGCCTGAGAGCTCCAGAAGGAGCAGGCCGAGGTATTGATATTGCCATTGTCGGCAATGGCCGGATTGCCGTTTTTGTCTACCACATCCCCTGTGCCTGTCACCCTGAATTTCTTGATATTGCCACGCCAACGGGGGCCCTTGTTGGGCAGAAACATGGAGTAGTACACAGAGTCAAAGGTCTGCACCTTGTTAAAGTTGTTGCTGGCCACTGAGGGCGAGGTGAAACTGGCATTCTTCTCCAGAATTTGATTGACCACCAACTGGATTGCCGACTGCAGCTTGCTGGCATTTTGGGCATCAAAGTAACGGCCGCCGCCTTTTTCAGCAGTCTTTCTCAGCAAGGCTTCCGCCCTGGCCGCCCCCTCACTGAAACCTATGGTAAAAGTATTGACCGTCTGTTTGCCGGCCATATTGGGGTTGACATCATTGCTGGCCATCCAGCTGCTCAGGGCACTGAGATAACTGTTGCCATTACGGCTCACATAGGCATCCTTGCCCCCGGTCATCCCCTGCACCAAGCCGTCAGCGGCGCTATCCAGCGTCGGCTCACCATCTGTGATATAGATTACATAGGCTTGGTTCTGACATTTTTTAAACGGTGAATCATAGATGCCATTCTTGATAATGCTCGGATCCGCTTGCGGCGTATTTTCCGTAAGGTAGGTGCGGGTGACTATGGGGCGGCCCCAACGATCAGTGACAACCCGCCCCCAATAGTCCCTCTTGTAGAAAGTGTAATCGCTGTCATCGTCTCCAAAATACACCCCTTGACCACTAAAGTAACGATAGGCCTCGTAGAGGGTTTCACACAAGGGTGTATTCTGGGCGTAAGCGATTTCCTTGACACTCTCGATAAGTGCTATCTTACTGGCAGCACTCTGCTGTTTTATCCCGGAGATGATCCGCCCGCCGTCACGCACTCCTTCCCTGTCATGGTTGAGGTTGAATATGGCCAGTCCCAAATCCACCCCGGGAGTCGTCACAATCACGTTCTGAATCGCTTCCTGGGCGAGTTGCAGGCGAGTCTTGGTGACCTTTTTCTTGTCGCTGTGGTACCAGCGTAGATAATCTTCTGTGTAGAGGGTCACCACACGACCTGTGCCAAAACCTGTGCGCTCGGCCGCGTCCTTAGCCGCCTTCTTCTGCGCCTCGGTCGAGCCATTGCTGACCTGGGTGTAGCTGATCACTTGATTGCGGTTACCGGCACTATCCAGCGGCAAACCATCGGGTATCCCTTCGGCATTGCCATAACGCTCATCCTGAATATCCTCGAAACAATCTACCAGGGTAACATTGGCACCATTGTTTTCGGGCAACTCTTTCCAGGTGCCATTTTGTCCGGAGAAACTGTATTCACGGACAAAACCGGTATAAATCCCATACTTGTTCAGATATTCCCAGGACGTTTGGCAGCCGTTATTGCTGCGCAAAAAACGCCAGGTCTTATCCTGCTTGCCCGGAACCGGCATATTGTCTGAATCAGGAGCACCTTTGGTGAAGTAAATAAATTCTTTCTTGGGCTCAAGAGCGCCACCACCTGCGCCGGGAGAATAACTCTCATCCACATCGTATACATAATTACCCATACTGGCTGAGTTATCGAAAATGATCAGCATTTGCGGCCGGGCACCGCTGCGCGATGAGGACTCATAAACATAGAGTTCAGTGTCATCGGCCAATAATGGGCTGGCCAATATAAAACTGCCAATACAGGAGAGCAACAAGGCCAGGAATCGCCTGCTGATTTGCCGCCAACAAGGGCCGATACATCCGTGATTTGTCATGGTAGTTACGTCGTGTTTTACCGGTGTTTATTCCACTGTTCTGATAGAGATAAACAAAACACCGGACTGTAAAATAAGGCTTTTATCTCTTCGAGCCTCTATTTACCACGACAGGAACACCCAAACAACAAATTAATCAAATTATTTACATTAATATCAAAATGTGTCGATTTGGCCTCAGGTTAATCAAACAGATTTGACCTTAGCCAAATATCTGACTCGACTTCAACATTTAACCGAACACCCGCACAATATCAGCCAGTTCATTTTAGAAGATCCGGTATTCACTACTATTATGGTGTTTTTAAAATGACCTTTATTCAAAACAGGAGTGGCACACCTCTTGGCTGCGCCGAATCAAATGTAAAATATATGTATCAAAACCTCAATTATAATTAACATGGCATTTGCTGATATCCTAAAAACTCGGAATAAGGCACCGAAGAAGAAAGTTATCAATAGGAGAGACTTGGCCACGAAAGAAACCTCTTGTTCGGGCATTTACCTATTTGATGCAAACAGAGCGATGAAGCCAACCCTGGGTTTCTCAGTCCAGATTTTTGCCGGCCTGGTCGATTTTTCTTCCTGTGGCAGAGTAAAATTCCTCATTCCTTGATACGCACTCAAACACTTCGCGTATGTAATGGCGCTGCCCACGATTGCCAATCCGCTCCAGCACCATTCCCGGCATCTGTCGCTGATAGAGTTCCGCCTTGGACGGATCCCAGGAGACCCGGATGATCTCATGCGACGCTCTTGTTGTTTCCACCAGGCACTTATAATCCTGTCGCGTTTGCCCCTCGCTCGCCATCAGGGGGAAACATACGCTCAAAGACAAGCTAAGGATCACCTTGTTCACTGTACACCTCTGCGCTTCAATCGGCCTGGAAGTAATAGAGTTTGTGAGTCGCCGGGCCTTCACCGACACACTGTTCGTCCCCAGCAGGGCAGCCCTTGTCATCAACCAGCTTGTCCATGAGTGCTGCGGCATTCCCAATACCAATCAGATAGAGATAGCTGTCCCCGGCGGTTCCGTCGGCATTGGTGCCTGGCTGCACCACCAACTGCGGGGTGTCGGGGAGACTTTCCCCCGTCTCCAGATACGTCTGGGTATAGCTGCGCGCCCCCTTATGCAGATCAAAGCCGTAGAGATACCCCTTGCCCGAGACCAGACATTGCTCCGCCGAGGCTTTACTGCCCGGGACATAGGAAGTGAAAAACACCCGCCCTTTGATAATACTGGCATCGGACAGACTCTTTTCACCACTGCGGGTAAAGTCATAATACCAGCCGAGTTTGCGGCCAAAATCGATATGTTCCTGGTCGGAATTCGGCGCCTTGGCCGTCACATCGTAGAGTTCGGCCAGGGTCAGTGGTTGTGGGGGATCTATTTCATTGAAATTTTGGCTGGCAGTGTTTCTGTCCTGCAGCACAAAAAACATATCCGAACGACTGGTATCCAAAGGCGATGGCCTGAGTCCAGAGCCAACCACTACGGCATCATAGGGGATCTCCATGGATGAATTGACTGTCTTTGACTCGCCGTTGGTCGTGACCCGGTTCTCGGTCTGATTACTTAACATGGTTTGCGCCACTACAGGCGCGGCAAAGAAGCGCCTGTCCGTACTCTCAGTGCTGCCGCCAAGAGAAGCAAACTTGAAGGCGCTCCAATTATTGCGGTCGGCATCGGGCAGGTCCAGACGCCAGATATTAGCCCCTGTGTCTGTAGCATAGATGCGGTCGCTGACACCATCACTATTGTCATCAAGCACGGCCACCGTATTGGGGATACTGTCTCTGAGTTCAGGCATTTCGGTATCACCGCCGGGGCCGAACCTGTGCAGCAACTTACCGGTTTCAGCATCCAGGATAAATACCCCGCGCCCCTGGCTGTCGGCGCTGCCCACCCTCAGAGTATCCTTGGCCGGAGAGTACCCTGCCCCAAAGATGAGTACCGGCTTATCCCCATAACCAGGAATACTGGTCACCACAGGTTTGGCCCAGCTTTGCCCCAACTCGCTCATGCCGGCCGTATCGGCATTAACATGCCACATCAGCTTGGGATTATCCGGGTTGGTGACATCCAGAGCATAGTAACCACGGCCGCCGCGCCGCAGACCGATAAACACCCAGGCTTTCTCAAGCCTGTTACCCACACGTTTGGTAAAGGCCACGGGTGAACCATCGAAACCATAAACCGAATGCACGCCCGACGGTGCATTGGCTTTAAGTTCAGCCAGATTGGGCAGAAATTCCCAAGGCATAAAGGCCCAACTCTCACTGACCGAAGCCCCCTTGTCCTGAAACATATGCAGCATGCCATGATTGCTGCCCACCAGGATACGGATATCCGGGTCGGTTGCGGACGAACCAAAATCTATCGCCAGAGGCTTGGAATGCAGGGGGTCACCCAAAAGATCGCGACGCTTATCGCTGCGATTGCCGTTGCGGTTGTCGTCATCGACATCCTCGCCGCGTGCCCAATCAAACAGCCCCTGCAACTGGCTGTTGTCTACCCCCATATGCTGCGCCAGCTTGGCTTCACCTCCGGCATAACCGCTGGCGGCATCCAAGGTCAGCGGTGACAAGTCGCCCCCGGCGGCAAAATTGCCATACAAAGTGCGCTGCTTTTGGTTATCGAGGGCTTCGGCCACCCCACCCTTGGTCACATCATCGCCGTCGCCTCCTTGACTGCAAGCCCCGCTGGAACTCCAAAAAGAACAGCTCTTGGCACTGATATTGCCATTCTCGGCAATGGCCGGCTCACCTTTGCTGTCGACCACTTTGCCTTTATCCGTCACTTGGAACTTCTTGATATTGCCACGCCAGCGAGGCCCCTTGTTGGGCAAAAACATCGAGTAATACACTGAATCCAAGGTTTGTAGCTTGTTGAAATTATTGCTGGCCACCGAAGGCGAGGTGAAGCTGGCGTTCTTCTCCAGAATTTGATTAACCACAGATTGAATTGCCGACTGCAACTTGCTGGCATCCTGGGCATCGAAGTAGCGGCCGCCCCCCTTTTCGGCGGTTTTTCTCAGTAAGGCTTCGGCCTTGGCCGCTCCCTCGCTGAAGCCTATGGTAAAAGTGGTCACTGTCTGTTTGCCTGCCAGATTGGAGTTAAGGTCATTCCGACTCATCCAACTGCTCAGGGCACTGAGATAACTCCGGCTTCTTTGGGTGATATAGGCATCATCATCCCCCGTCATCTCTTGGATAAGATCATCGGCAGAGGCATCCTGAGTGGGTTCACCATCGGTAATATAGACAACATAAACCTGGCTCTGACATGGCTTGAACGGCGAAACATAGCTGCCGCCCTTGATAATACCTATATCCCTTTGCGGGGTATCTTTAACCAGATACTGATCGACAACCTTGCCATCGCTGTTTGTAAAAAAATAATCACTGTCTTTATCGGCGAAGTGCACTCCCTTGCCGCTAAAATAGCGAAAAGCCTCATAAAAGGTCTCACACAGTGGCGTGGCCTGGGCGTAGGAAATATCATTAATCCTGTTAATGAGCTCTATCTTGCTGGCAGCGGTCATGGACTTGATCCCCGAGATGATCCGTCCACCATCACGCTCCCCTTCCAGCTTGAAGTTCAAGTTGAAGATTGCCAGCCCCAAATCAACCCCAGGAGTGGTCACTATCACATTTTGAATCGCGTCCTTGGCGACCTGCAACCGGGTCTTGGTTACTTTCTTTTTGTCGCTGTGATACCAGCGCAGATAATCTTCCGTGTAGAAAGTAACCGGCCGACCCGTGCCGAAACCGGTTCGCTCTGCGGCTTCCTTGGCAGCTTTTTTCTGCTCAGCGCTGGAGCCGTCATTCACCTCTGTGTAACCAACCACTTCTTTGCGATTGCCGGCGCCATCGAGCGGCAAGCCATCTACAATTCCTGAGGCGTTACCATAGCGTTCATCCTGAATATCTTCGAAACAATCAATCAAAGTAAGATTGGCACCGGCATTCTCAGGTAATTCTTTCCAGGTACCATTCTGCCCCGAGAAGCTATATTCCCGAATAAACCCGGTATAAGTTCCATACTTATTTAAATACTCCCAGGAAGTTTGACAACCGTTATTCTCCCTCTTGAACCGCCTGCTTCCTTTCTGTTCATCCAACACAGGAATATTAACTGAATCTGGAGTGCCCTTGGTAAAATACAGGAACCCGCTTTCGGTATTTTGACTGCCGGAGCCCTCTACTCCCGAGTAACTTTCATCGACATCATAGACGTACTCTTCCATGCTGCGGGAATTATCAAAAATGATCAGGATTTGCGGCCTATCGCCGGTTCGCGAGGAGGATTCGTAAACATAAAGCTCAGTATCATCGGCTGGTACCGGCCGCGCCATCATAAAGAAAATAGCCAGCAGAATTAAATTACGAGCTTGCTTTCCGCCATAACAATAACGTGAAAATTTTATACCCCTGTAAATATTCATTGTGTTTCACCATATTTATACAGGCACCAATACAGTATTCCATGAATAAACAGAACACCAAACCAAATAACAACACCAATATAAACAACTCAGTTAGCACATATAAAAACAGGCGCACAAGCGCCAAAGGAAATAATTTAATATGACTTATGAATATGATGACCAAGTCTCATTAAAACCAAAGTAAAATGACTCCTGACAAATATCTGACTCGGCAAGAATTTACAACTGCACATCTTACAACTCATTTTATTAAAAACTGTTGCAGGCAAGGAACAGTTTGAGAGAACAGATTCAGACATTCGCCATCGGTCACATTTTCACACTGGAATTTGCGCTTTTTTACACTCATTTACCAGCTTTATGCTTGAGGCTCCCGTAAAATAGGCAACCTTCAGATCCTAGCGGATCTCTACCGGCATCAGATGGGACACAATGAAAAAACCTTATATCGGACTCCTGGTCCTTGGCCTTTGTGTGGCCGCCTATCTCCTCTTGACTCCGACGGCAGATAAAGCCGGCAACAAACCTGGCTCAGGCATGGGGATGGGCAAAGCCGCCGTTCCCGTAATTACCGCCACAGTCACAGAGCAATCCCTGGCGCAATCCCTGACTCTGATAGGCAAGCTGGAAGCAGAACGCTCGGTCACTATAGCGCCTCAAGTCGCCGGCAAGATAGACGCTATCGCAGTGCGCTCCAACCAGGAGGTGAAGGCGGGGGAACTCTTGCTGGTTTTGGAAGAGTCCAAGGCCAAAGCGGCGGTGATGGAAGCTGAATCTTATCTGGCCGATGAGCGGCGTAAGTTGGGCGAGTATGAAAAACTGATCGGCCGCAACGCCATTACCCAGACAGAAATTGATGCCCAACGCGCCAGCGTCAGTATCGCCGAAGCCAGGCTGGCCTCGGCCAGGGCCGAACTTTCCTACCATCATCTGCGGGCTCCCTTTTCCGGTACAGTGGGCCTGGTGGATTTCAGCAAGGGTAAGCTGGTGAGCCAGGGAACCGAACTCTTGAGTCTCGATGATCTGAGCTTATTGCGGCTCGATCTGCAGGTGCCCGAGTCTTATCTGTCGCAACTGAGTGTCGGCATGCAGGTACAAGGCAGCAGCAGTGCCTGGAACGGCCAACTGTTTCAGGGCAAGGTGGTTGCCATAGATCCCAGAGTCAACCCGGATACTCTCAATGTCAGAGTGAGGGTGGGATTCAACAATAAAAACAAACACTTGAGACCTGGCATGATGTTATCGGCCACCCTGACCTTCCCACCAATTCATCAGGCGGTAGTACCTGTACAGGCGTTAGAGTATTCCGGCACCAAGCGTTATGTCTATCGCATAGATGAAAACAGCATAGCCCACCGCACCGAAGTGCATTTGGGCGCCCGGGTCGACAATCTGGTGCTTATCACAGATGGCGTCAGCCTGGGGGATCGCATTGTGGTGCAGGGGCTGGTGAATATTCGTGATGGCGCCAGCGTCAAGCCCTTGACCGCCGAAGCAGTACAGCAGACCGGGGAGCTTCACTGATGTTGTTATCCGATGTCTCGGTCAAACGGCCGATCAGCGCCATAGTGCTGAGCCTGCTTTTGTGTGTCTTTGGTCTGGTGTCTTTCAGCAAGCTGTCGGTGCGGGAAATGCCGGATGTGGAGAGCCCGGTCGTCACTGTGATGACCACCTATGAAGGGGCCAGCGCCTCTATCATGGAGAGTCAGGTCACCAAAAACCTTGAGGATGAGCTGACAGGCATCAGCGGTATCGATGAAATCACCTCGGTGAGCCGCAACGGCATGTCGCGGATCACTGTGACCTTCAAATTGGGCTGGAACCTCACCGAAGGGGTGAGCGATGTCCGTGATGCCGTGGCCCGGGCGCAGCGCAGGCTGCCGGAAGAAGCCAACGACCCGATAGTCTCCAAAGACAACGGCTCGGGCGAGCCCTCCATCTATGTCAACTTGAGCTCCAGCGAGATGGATCGTACCCAGCTCACTGACTATTCCCGCCGGGTGCTGGAAGATAAGTTCAACCTGATCACAGGGGTCAGCTCGGTGGATATCTCAGGTGGCCTCTACAAGGTGATGTATGTGCGTCTCAAGCCTGAGCAGATGGCCGGCCGCAATGTCACTGTGCAGGATATCCTTGCAGCTCTCAAGGCGGAGAATATGGAATCCCCCGGCGGTGAGCTGCGTAACGACACCACAGTGATGACAGTGCGCACCGCCCGCCTCTATCTGAGCCCTGAGCAATTCGACTATCTGCAGGTCAGCAGCGCAAATGGCTCGCCGGTTTATCTCAAGGATGTGGCCGAGGTGTTTGTCGGCGCCGAGAATGAGAACTCCACCTTCAAGAGCAACGGCATAGTCAACCTCAGCCTGGGGATAGTGCCGCAATCGGATGCCAACCCGCTGGATGTCGCCAAAGATGTCTACAAGCAGGTGGACGCGCTGCAAAAGTTTCTGCCGGCCGGTACCCAGCTATATGTGGACTACGACTCGACCGTGTTTATCGATCAGGCCATAGACGAGGTGTATTACACCCTCTATATCACGGCGGCGCTGGTACTGCTGGTGCTGTATATTTTCATCGGCCAGCTGCGGGCAACGCTTATTCCTGCTGTGACTGTGCCGGTATCGCTGATCTCGGCCTTTATGGCCGCCTACTTCTTGGGCTTTTCCATCAACCTGCTGACCCTGATGGCACTGATCCTGGCCATAGGCCTGGTGGTGGATGACGCCATTGTGGTGGTAGAGAATATCTTTCACCACATAGAGCGCGGGGAAGACCCGCTGCTGGCCGCCTACAAGGGCACCCGCGAGGTGGGCTTTGCCGTTATTGCCACCACGGCGGTATTGGTGATGGTATTTCTGCCCATCTCCTTTATGGAAGGCATGGTCGGCTTGCTGTTCACCGAGTTTTCCGTGCTGCTGGCGGTGTCTGTACTGTTCTCATCCCTGGTGGCGCTGACACTGACACCTGTGCTCAGCAGCCAGTTGCTCAAGGCCAATGTCAAACCCAACACCTTCAACCGCGCCTTGAATCGATTCTTTGCCGCGCTCGAGCTTAAGTATCGCGCCATGGTGGCCATTGCCATACGTCACAAGGTTGCGGCGCCCCTGGTGATCCTCGCCTGTATCGGCGGCAGTGCCTTGCTGGTAAACCATATCCCTGCACAGCTGGCACCGCAGGAAGACCGCGGGGTGATCTTCGCCTTTATCAAGGGCGCCGAAGGCACCAGCTACAACCGCATGACAGCCAACATGGACATAGTACAGGATAGGCTGATGCCGCTGCTGGGCCAGGGCGTGCTCAAGTCCTTCAGTGTGCAGGCGCCGGCCTTTGGTGGCCGCGCCGGTGATCAGACAGGTTTTGTGATCATGCAGCTCGAGGATTGGGAGGACAGGAATATCAACGCCGATCAGGCGCTGGTGATGATAGCCCAGGTATTGAAAGATATTCCCGATGTGATGGTGCGGCCCATGTTACCCGGCTTCCGTGGCCGCTCCAGTGAGCCGGTGCAGTTTGTTATCGGCGGATCCGACTATAAAGAACTGTTCAAATGGGCACAGCTGCTGCAACAGGAGGCCAACAGCAGTGGCCTGATGCGCGGCGCCGATCTGGATTATGCCGAAACCACCCCTGAGCTTCTGGTCACGGTTGACAGACAAAGGGCGGCAGAGCTTGGTGTCAGTGTTGCCGATGTTTCGGAAACCCTGGAAGTGATGCTCGGCGGCCGCAAGCAAACCACCTATGTGGACAGGGGTGAAGAGTATGATGTCTACGTGCGCGGGGATGAAAAGCAGTTCAGCAGCATGAGCGACCTTAGCCAGATCTATATGCGTACCACCAAGGGTGAGCTGGTTACCCTCGACAGCCTGGCGCATATTGAAGAAGTGGCCTCGCCGCAGCGACTGAGCCATACCAATAAGCAAAAATCCATCACCATCAAGGCTAACCTCATGGATGGCGCCACTCTGGGGGAAGCGCTGGATTTCCTCGACGCCAAGGCGATTGAATCCCTGCCCGGTGATATCAGTATCAGCTACACTGGTGAGTCGAAAGACTTCAAGGAAAACCAGAGCAGCATGCTGCTGGTATTCGGTTTGGCTCTCTTGGTGGTTTATCTGGTGCTGGCGGCTCAGTTCGAAAGCTTTATCAACCCACTGGTGGTGATGTTGACCGTCCCCATGGGGGTATTCGGCGGCTTCCTTGGCCTGTGGCTGACACAACAAGGGCTCAACCTCTACAGCCAGATAGGGATGATCATGTTGATAGGCATGGTGACCAAGAACGGTATTCTGATAGTCGAATTTGCCAACCAACTGCGAGACAAGGGGCTGGCCTTTGAACAGGCGGTTATCGATGCCTCGGCGCGGCGTTTGCGACCTATCCTGATGACCTCCTTCACCGCGATTGTCGGCGCGATTCCGCTGATCTTCTCAACCGGTGCCGGCTCAGAGAGCCGTATTGCCGTGGGAACCGTGGTGTTCTTCGGTATGGCGTTTGCGACCTTTGTCACCCTGTTGGTGATCCCGGCCATGTATCGACTCTTGTCCTATAACACCAAGTCGCCCGGCCATGTCAAAGACAGGCTCAATGCCGCTATCACCCGGCAGCAGGCGCAGATAAACATAGGCTCAGGTTCAGATTGATTCTGCCGGGCTCAATAGAAAGCCTCAATAAAACACGGGATGCCAAGCGGCATCCCGTGTTTTATTGGGGAGTCAAAGAAAGGCTACTCCTTGAGCAGCATCTCAAAGCCGCCCCAGATCATTCTCTTGCCATCGAACGGCATATCGCCGAGAGTCTCGGGAACAGAAGGATCTGTCATGATAAACTGCATACCTTTATCGCGCGTGGCCTTGTCCGGCCAAACGATCCAGGAAACCACCACAGTCTCGTCGTCCTGGCGCTTTATCGCCATAGGCATGGAAGTAAGCTTACCTTCCGGGACATCATCCCCCCAGCATTCTACCAGCTCCAAAGCCCCCTGAGACTTGAACAGACCCGCCGCCCGGCGTGCATGCTCAAGATACTGCTGTTTCTTGGCGGTGGGAACCGGAGCGACCATCACATCGACATACCTCATTTTCGCCTCCTTTGCTATGTTATCCCTAAACTTGCATCTTCCCTTGCAAGTGTAGGAGGCGAAACGGCATTTTGCCGTCTGATTCAATGGTTATCTGTCAGCCTGTCAGTATTCACAGCAGCAGGCCTGGTTCAGCGCTTTACTTTATTTAGCCCAGGTTTGGCAAGGGCTGACAGCGCTCAAGCCAAGAGCATTTGAAGCTTCAGGCATCAGATACTTTGATGCTCTACTCTGGAGGCGCTCAACAGGTTGTCATGCACGGGACAACGATGGCAGACAGTATCGAGAAACTGCTGCTTTTGTTCTAGAGTCATGTCGGCGTCAATATCGGCATCCAGGGTAATACGGCGAAACCCGACAGGATCCTCGCTGACTTTCCCCAGTAAACCGTCAGAATTCATCTCGCCACGCACCTTGATGTTCATCCCCCTGAGATCGATTTTCTGCTCTCTGGCCACCATTCTGGCAATGGCAGAAATACAGCCCCCCAGAGAAAACAGGAAGGTCTCAAGCGGATTGGCTCCTTCGTTACCGGCCGTCGGTTGGTCAATGACCAAGGTATGCTCACGCACCTGCGCTGTCACTTTCCAGCCTTTACCCATTTTGGTTTCAAGTTCAATAATCTTTTCTGGCATGGTACACCCCTATCCATTAGAAAAATTTCATTGAGAATAATCTAATGATATATAGAATGCAAACCACCACAATAATAAACGCCAACTGGTTCACAATCGAAAACCCGGGCTTAGCGGCACTCGCTATGAGGGGATGCAATTTAAGCAAAAACACACACCCTTTGCGGAAGGTGTGGCCCGGGTATTTGCTGATTTCAGAGGCCTGTGATTCGACTCAGGGCACAGATGGGACTTGCTCGCATCTTCCCTAAGACTCAGGTACTATTTTTAACCTTTCCAAACCAGGCGACTCAATCAAAGGATGAGAATGAGATCTGGAATAATAGCTGTATTAACTTGTTTTATTTACATGTTTTCTTCAACACTGGCTTGGGCCGAAGCAGAGACAAAAGTCTTACTCGCCGCCGAAGACAGCTGGCCACCTTTTGCCGACAGAACCGGGCAAGGCTTATCCCACCAACTGATAACCGCCGCTTTCTCTATTGAGCATATTCAAGTGGAAAGCTTGGTAGTGCCCTATTCCAGAGCCTTGATGATGGCCCGTAAGGGACAGGTGCAAGGGGTGTTCAATGTGACCCGTGAGCGCAGTACCGAGCCGGATTTTCTGTTTGGTGAAGAGCCGCTGTTTGTTGCCAATGCCTCCTTCTACTACAACAGAAATCGGCCACTGAATGCCCAAAACAAATGGCAGCTACCCAAGGGCAGCGTCGTTGGGATAATCAAGGGTTACGAATACGGCGATGAATTTGCCAAACTGAGCCAACAGTTACAGTTGGTACCGGTAGCCAGCCAGGAGCAATTACTCAACCTCTTGCTGCTTAACCGCATAGATGCAGCCATTATGTTCGACAAGGTGGCCGAAGGCTTTATCAAACGTATGGGGGTTGAAGAGGAGATCCTACCGGCATTTTCCAATCACCAGAGCCGAATATTTCTGGCATTTTCGCTGCAAAATGCCTCTTCTCCAAAGCTGGCCAAGGCACTGGATGAAGGACTGAGACAGATGAAACAAAGTGGTCAATACCAGCAGATCATCAGTAGCAGCCGCCTCTGAGCTGACCTTTGCCGACGCGAGTGCTAAACTGCCTGGCGCGACTCAATTACAGGTATTTGCATGCAACTCAGCTTCAGCCCTTGGTTTCATTTTCAATTGCAGATCTACTATGAAGATACGGACTTTTCCGGCGTGGTGTATCACCCCAATTTTCTGAAGTACTTCGAGCGCGCCCGTGAACAGGTTATAGGGGCCAACGAACTGAAACGCCTGTGGCATTCGGATGGAATAGGTTTTGCTGTCTATCGCTCCGAGCTCACCTGTCAGGAAGGGGTCGAGTTTGCCGATATCCTGGATGTCCGTACCCGTTTTGCCTTCGAAAGCAAATACCGCACAGTGTGGGAACAGGAGATCTGGCGCGAAAACGCCGCCAGGGCGGCAGTCAGTGGCCGGGTTGAAATGGTGTGCATGAATAGTCAGCGCCAGCTTTGCCCTATGCCGGCGACACTACTCGAACAGTTGGGGACACAGTTAAAGGCATAGCAGCAACAAGATTGGACCTATAGCCAATAGTTCAGCTCACCGTCTTGGTTTGCATGCTGTGCTTGGCGTACCAGTATTCAAGCTCAGGCGCCGTCTTGGGTTTGGCGACAATATCACCCTGCAGCTGATCGGCCCCCAGGGAGATCAGCATCTGTTTCAGCGCCATAGATTCGACCCCCTCGACAGTGACCTCAAAACCCAGTGACTTGGCCATCTGGATGCTGGCACGCATAATATGCTTGGCATTGCTGTTGCTGAGCAACTCTTCATTGAACGCCTTATCGATTTTGACTTCATCTACCGGCAGATTTTTCAAATAGGCCAGCGACGAGTGCCCGGTACCAAAATCATCTATCGCCAGACGAATGTCCAGTTGCCGCAGCCGCTCCAGGATTTTTATCGCCTGCTCAAGATCGGCCATCAGGCTGCTCTCGGTGATCTCTATCGCCAGTACCTCACCCGGCAACTGATACTCCTGCAGTTGGCGTTCAATCTCCTGCAGCATGCAGCCGTTGTTGAGATCCTGCGCCGAAAGGTTAAGCGCTATCCGCACCTTGAAGCCACCGCTGCGCCACTTGCGCTGCTGCATCATCACCTGCTCCAGCGCCCACTGACTCACCAGGCCTATCATGCCGGAATACTCGGCCAGTGGAATAAACTCGGCCGGAGAAATGGTGCCGAATTTGGGATGTTCCCAACGGATGAGCGCTTCAACCTGGCGACAAAGGCCGCTGCTCACCTCTTCTTTGGCCTGATAAACCAGATACAACTGCCCTGTCTTCAACGCCTTGGGCAGGCTGTTGATGATCTCCAGCTCGCGCATTTGGATACTGTCTTCACCCGTCTGATAACCGGCAAGCAGATCACGGCTATTGCGGGCTTTTTTCAACGCCAGATCCAGGCGGCGCAACATCAGGCTGAGATCGGTATGATGGGCATGCAAATCCAGATAGCCCATCTGAATGCGGATACTTACAGGCGTACCTTCAATATCAAAAGGCACCTGTAACCTGCCCCGCAGCCGATGCAGATCTTCTTCTGTCTGTTGCTGCTCAAAGTACAGCAGAAACTCATCTTCATTCATCCGCGCCAGTAACCTGGGCGCCTGCTGCAATCCCAGCAGGCGGTCTGCCATCTGCTTGAGCAGCTGATCGCCAAAGGCAAAGCCAAACAGGTCATTGACGTAACGGAAACGGTAGATGTCCAGCAGCACCATGGTGCCCTGTTGCAGCGGCATCAAGGCGGTAACGCTGCGCTTGAGCCCTACCCTATTGGCAAGACCTGTGAGTTTATCTTTCCCCACAGGTGGCGGAAGGGCCTGCAGCAATTTCTCCAGGCTATTGACCAGCTCAAAGAAGGCGACCGGCACCCAAGGCAGTTCAAGTGGTGCGCGCGCTTTTATCTGATTGTCGAGTTGTTTGCCGAGCAGCTTGATAAAGCGCCGCTCTTTTTGACGTTGGCGGCGCCACAAAAGGAGAATAAACACTGTGATTAACGCGATAGAAAGCAACCATGGGCCTATCATCAAAGCGGTATTCTCCCGTGAACGACAAAGATGGGTTAATTCAATACTTACTCATAGCTTTGCTTGATTGAATGGTACTTGTCCAGAAACTCATCACTGCCTAGCAGTTCGGCACTGACGGGCAAGCCCCTGTCGACAAAGACTTCCAGACGCTGTTCAAGCTCGGCGCCGGCTCGCAACTCCCCGGCATAGAAGGCCGCCGAGCGAATGAAGTCCAGGTAAGTCACATGATCCGGCAGATAGGGCAAATCAGCCCAGCGCTCGACCACTTCCATCACATCCGGGGCAAAGTCCCAGCTCTTGAGTACCGCCCGCCCTATGGGCCCTTGCATCTTGCGCACCAAGGCTCTTAGTTGATCTATGCTGCCAAAGAGCTCAGGGTGAGCCTCGGCCTCGGTCAGTACCGGTAAGGCACCGATATTATGCACCAGCCCCGCCAGGGTTAAAGTATCATAATTCAGGCCGCTGCCCGGGTGGGTCTTGTTATAGATAAGCAACATGGCGCCGGCCGCGGCGGTTACATCTATGGAAGTGCGCCACACTTCATCCATGACTTCCCACACCATCTCGTTGGTGGAGATGAACAACTGCTCCATGGCGATGGAGGTGGCGATGGATTTGATCTGCGCCAAGCCTATACGGGTTACGGCACTGTTGATGTTTTCCGCAGGAATACCCCGGCTGTAGAAAGCACTGTTGGCTACCTTGATCAAACGCGCCGATATGGCGGCATCCTGACCTATGATATCGGCAACTTCCCTCAGGCTTGAGTCGGGACGACTGACCACCTCCTGCACCCGCATGGCCACTTCCGGCAAGGTTGGCAGCACCAGGGTATCGTTCTTGAGTTTCCGCAACAAACCAACCAAGAGTTGATGTTCGGTAGACATGCACTCTCCAATGTAAAAAAACTGTTCAGATACTGTGACTCAGTATATCAGCAACCCCGGCAGCCGTGAGCGTAAAAAAACGCCAAGTGATATCAAGTTGCCGTAGTTGGCTACTGAAATCGACTGCCGGTCACTGTTTAATCGCCACCTTGTCCCAAATGGTACCAGAAGTCGCACCTTCCTTTGATAAGGCAAGGTTTCTTGTTGTTATGCCCGTTGTGATTGACAGCCAATGTTTGGGATATTTGCATACCCCTACTTTAATTAAGTAAAATGCCGCCCCTGCTGCCAAGTCGTGCAACCGCCGGACTGCCGTTAATTGAGAGTAAATTATGTTTAAACCAGAGCTTCTGTCTCCCGCCGGGACCCTGAAAAATATGCGTTATGCCTTTGCCTATGGTGCAGATGCCGTATATGCGGGCCAACCCAGATACAGCTTAAGGGTACGTAACAACGACTTTAAGATGGAAAACCTGGCTACGGGGATTCAGGAAGCCCATGCTCTGGGCAAGAAACTCTATGTGGTCAGCAATATCGCTCCCCATAATGCCAAGCTCAAGACCTATATCAAGGACATGGAGCCTGTGGTCGCCATGCAGCCGGATGCCCTTATCATGTCAGATCCCGGTCTCATCATGATGGTTCGTGAAGCCTTTCCCGAGCAGGTAGTGCACCTGTCGGTACAGGCCAACGCCATCAACTGGGCCTCGGTTAAATTCTGGCAGTCTCAGGGGATCAAGCGCGTGATCCTCTCCCGCGAGCTATCGCTGGATGAAATCGAAGAGATCCGCCAGCGTTGTCCGGACATAGAGCTGGAGGTGTTTGTTCACGGCGCACTGTGCATGGCCTATTCCGGCCGTTGCCTGTTGTCCGGCTATATCAATAAACGCGATCCCAACCAAGGCACCTGCACCAACGCCTGCCGCTGGAAATATGATGCTCACGAGGCCAAGGAAAATGAAACCGGCGACATAGTCGCAGTCAATCCGGTGCAGATAGAGCAGCCGACTCTGGGCCAGGGCCCAAGCAGCGATCAGATTTTCCTGCTGCAGGAAGCCAACCGTCCCGGCGAATATATGCCGGCCTTCGAAGACGAGCACGGCACCTACATAATGAACTCCAAAGATCTGCGCGCCATTCAGCACGTAGAGCGCCTGAGCCGTATCGGCGTGGATTCATTGAAGATTGAAGGCCGCACCAAGTCATTCTACTACGTGGCCCGCACGGCGCAGCTTTACCGTCAGGCCATAGATGATGCCGCAGCCGGAAAGGACTTCGACCGTAGCCTGATGAACCGCCTGGAAGGCTTGGCCCACAGAGGCTACACCGAAGGCTTCCTGCGCCGTCATGTTCACGATGAGTACCAGAACTATGAATACGGCCACTCTATCAGTGACAACCAGCAGTTTGTCGGTGAGTTTACCGGTCAGCGTAACGCCGAAGGCCTGGCCGAAATCGAAGTGAAGAACAAGTTTTTGCTGGGCGACAGCCTGGAGATGATGACGCCACAAGGCAACATCAACCTGACATTGGAAAGCCTGCAAAACCGTAAGGGTGAAGCCATTGAGGCCGGTTTAGGTTCGGGCCATACCGTCTATATGCCGGTACCGGCCGATTTGGAACTGGACTCAGCCATCTTGCTGCGTAACTTGCCGGAGGGGACGGACACCCGCAATCCCCATGCCGAAACAAAAGCCGAAACCAAAGCCGCAACAAAATAAACCAGGCTTGATTGAAAACAGAGAAAGGCTGCCTTGGCAGCCTTTTTTGTATGCTTTTTGCACACATTCACATTACCGAATACCACTGTGTTCTATATCGAATAGTCTCCTGCTACGGGGCGAGGCTTATCAGGAGATCTCGGCAGCTGGTATACGGGCATTTTCACGGCGATTGGTCGCTGTGATAAACAGCAGGCCAATCACGGGAACCAGAATGGCAGCGAATGGGATCATATCGGCACCCACTTGGCTATCGAGCACCATGCCGCCGAGAAATCCGCCGAAGGCATTGGCCAAATTAAATGCCGAGATATTGGCGGTCGCCGCAAGCTCCTGACCATCGCCACCGTGATTCATGACCCTTAGCTGCATGGCGGGCACGTTGGCAAAAGAGGCGATACCGAAGATGAAAGCCGTCACGATAAACATCAGTTTGCTCTCAACCGTCAGGCCAACCAGCAGCAGAGAAACGATCATCGCCAAGGTCCAGAACACAGACGCCTTCTGCAGATCCTTGTCAGAGGAGCGCCCACCCAAGGTATTGCCCACAATCAAGCCAACACCCACCACAACCAGGATCCAGGTCACCGCGCTTTCACCAAAACCGGTAACATGCATGGCAATGGGAGCCAGATAGCCGTAGAGGGTCATGAATCCGGACCAGGCAAAGACGGTTATCGCCAGGCTGAGCAGCAGCATGGGATTTTTAAAAGCCGCCAGTTGCGCCCTGACATCTTTGGCCTGACTGCTACCTGTGGACTGGATCACTGTCAGGATGAAAAACAAGGCAACCAGACCCAATGCGGCAACGGTCAGGAAAGTGGTATGCCAACCAAATTGTAAACCAATCCAGGTTCCTCCTGGGACGCCAAGCACATTGGCCAGGGTCAGGCCGGCGAACATCTGCCCCACGGCTCGGCCAGCCATTTTTTCGGATACCAGATTGGTGGCCACCACGGCCCCTATGCCGTAAAAAGGACCTTGCACCAGGCCGCTGACAATGCGGCTTATCATCAAGACTTGATAGTCAGGGGCAAACGCCGACAACAAGTTGCCGGCAATGAACAACACCATCAAACCGGCCAGAACTTTCTTTTTGTTGAAACGTGCCAGGTAGATGGTGAGTATCGGCCCACCAAATACTATGGCCAGGGCATAAGCACTGATGAGATAGCCCGCCTGCCCTTCGGTAATTGACAATGAGGCGGCCACTTGGGGAAGTATACCGGCGATAACAAACTCGGCTGTGCCTATGGCAAATGCTGCAAGTGTCAAGATCCAGACCTGCAGCGGCATTTTTTGCTTGTTCATAATGAAATTTCCTGAGCTTTGAACGATGTCGGCTTGGCGCAGACACCGCACTATTGTTGTTGGGAATCGCTTTGGTAAAAGACGCTTAGTTGAGCAGCGCCCCGCCGTCGACATCGATAACCACGCCCGTCATATAGGGGTTTTGCAGCAATAACAGGTAGGCCATGGCGATATCAGCAGTCTGGCCAATCCTCCTTACCGGCAAGGCCGCTTCGGCGCGCTGATACATGGTGTTTCTGGCTTCGTCTGACATGCCATGGTGCGCTTGTGTATCAGTTAACCCGGGACTGACGGCATTGACACGAATCGGAGCCAACTCCTTGGAAAGCACTCGGGTTACGGCTTCTAAAGCGGCATTGATTGCCGTTTTCACATAAGTCGCGGCAACCACTTTGCGTGCCAACATTCCGGAAGTCAGAGTGATGGATCCACCGTGTTTGATGTAACGTGCAGCCTGTTTGGCAGCATTTATTGCGCCCCAAAACTTGGTATCGAAGGCGGCTTTGGCCTGAGCCAGCTCAACATCAACCACTCTGCCTGCCGGAGCGAAGGAACCTGCGGTAATGATCAGGTGATCGAAGGCACCTACTGATTCAAAGAAGTGATAAACAGATTGCTCATCGCTGATATCCAGCCCGGTTCTACGACTCGCAACATGAACCTGTGCTCCTTCGGCCTTCAATAGCCCTGCGAGTTCGGCGCCTATGCCGGATGTTCCGCCTATAACCACATAAATTTGGTTGTCTGTTTGCATTGTGTCTGTCTCCAATTACTAAGATGGAGCCAGTATATTTATTGGATAAATTTTGATAATTGGTTATCATTTGAATTGATTATTCAGCTCAACCAAATAATAAGCGGGACAAGTGGACAAATTTGCAGACATGACCTTGTTTGTCAGTATCGTCAAGAATCAGGGCCTGGCCGCCGCCGGTCGGGAATTGGGCCTGTCGCCGGCGACAGTCACCGCCAGATTGCAATCCCTTGAGGAGCGCTATGGTGTCAAGCTGCTGAATCGCAGCACTCGTCATATCTCCCTCACAGATTCCGGCGCCCTCTATCACCAGGCCAGCCTTGAAATAATCAACAGTGTCAAAGAGACGGAAAACCTGTTGCAAACCGGTACCAAAGAAGTACGGGGACCATTGAAAATCTCGGCGCCGCGGGACATAGGCAAACAATATGTGTCGCCGATACTGACGGCCTTTACTGAGCTTTACCCGGATGTCATCCCCTACCTCTATCTGAACGACAATCTCACCAACCTGGCAGAATCCGGATTGGATATAGTGATACGTTATGGTGAACTGGCCGACAGCAATCTGATTTCCCGCAAGCTGGCTTCCAGCAGAAGGGTTTTGTGCGCCTCGCCCGACTATCTGGCCAAAAAAGGCACACCCATTACGCCGCAGGATTTGGTCGGCCATGATTGCCTGGCCATGATCCGCAGTAATGAAGAGCTGAAAACCTGGCATTTTCAGGATGATGAAGGCTACAAGGCCATCACGGTTGTGCCCAAACGCTTCTCGGACGATGGTGAAGTGATCCGCCAGTGGGCGCTGCAAGGTGCCGGCATTGCCCTGAAATCAATTCTCGATGTACAGCAAGACATCAAGCAGCAACGTCTGGTTACTGTGCTGAATGGCTATATGAAAAACTTCAGCGCTTCCTCCTCGGCAACTGGGGCTGATTTGAATGTTATTTACTTGAGTCGACAATACCAACCCAAGCGCATTCGCCTGTTTGTGGATTTTTTGATTGAAAGATTTCGCACCCAAACCCAAGAAAGTTCGCTGTCGAATTGAGACTTCAGGCAGGCAAAGCCTAACACCAATCTTTGCTGTGCCGCCCGGCTCACACTAATAGTGTTGCTCACAGGCACAGGCCCTGTGATAAAATCTGTGCTATGACTTAGTTTGGGCTGCACCTGCTACTGTTTTGTGCGCCAAGCGTTGACCGAAAACCTGCAAGACAGGATAAGTAATTCCGAGGTAATACAAGGCAATGGCCTTAATCATTGATGACAGCTGCATTAACTGCGACATGTGTGAGCCCGAGTGTCCCAACCAAGCCATCACTATGGGTGAAGAGATCTATGAAATAGATCCGACGCGCTGCACCGAATGTGTTGGCCACTACGACAACCCAACCTGTGTTTCTGTCTGCCCTATAGACTGTATCGACAAGGATCCCGAACATCAGGAAACCCAAGACGAATTGCTGGTTAAATACGCTCAACTGACCGGCAAGCTATAAGGATAAAATGATGAAAACATTACTGCTTCTTGCTGCATTACTCAGTCTTGGCGCCTGTGCCGAGCTCAAGGAAACCGGCCGTACCATAGGCCATACCACCAGAGACGTGACCAAGGAGATAGGCCACACCACCCGGGATGTGACCCGTGAAATCGGCCACGCCTCCCGTGATGCCGCCAAATCGGTCAAGGAAGAATTGAAAGACTGAGCGCGCCAGCCAACCGGGCAAAGCTCAGCCTGGTTGGCAAGCGCATTCAAACATCAGAGTTATCAGGCGGCATTGGCCCGCATACCGTGAGGCACGGGCAAGCCGGCTTCATTCACATTGACGAAGACCATCTTGTCAATGCTGACAATAGGCGCCAAATTCAGTTTATTGCGCACTTCGCAGCGAATGGTGATGGAAGTATGCCCCAGGCTGATAAGCTCAAGGCCAAATTCAATCACATCCCCAAGCTTGGCCGGGGTCATAAAGTTGATTTCCGAGATAAGCTTGGTCACATGGCTGACACTCTTCATCTGGCATGCGGCGAAGATGGCCGCTTCCTCATCGATCCAGCTCATCAACTGTCCACCGAACAAGGCTCCCGCCGGGTTGAGATGTTCGTGTTTAACCAAACGCCGACTGTAGTATTTCATGTTTGCGTCCTCGCATTCGCCTGTGATTGGAATTCTCACTTGAACTAAAGCAAATTGGACGCCAAACATTCAATCAATATAATTCAATAAGTTACACCACACTTGTGTTCATAAATGCCATTGCGATGCACCAGGATCACTCCTGCTGCACCGTAATGGACCGTGCTCAAACCTGGCTGAGCACCCGCTTGAAGGCCTGCAGAGTCTTATCGATATCGGCAGCGCTGATATCTTTGTGAGTCACCAGGCGTAGTTGCCGAGCGCCGCTGATACGCACTCCTTCCTGCAACAAGCCTTTGACCAGAGCTTCAATATCCACTTCATCGGCCAAAGTGGCAAACACCATATTGGTTTGTACCTGGCTCATATCCAGTGCCAGCTCATCCAACTGACTCAAACCTTCGGCCAAAGCCTTGGCATTGGCGTGATCTTCCGCCAAACGCGCCACCTGCTCAGTCAAGGCCAACTCAGCTGCAGCTGCCAGGATCCCGGCCTGGCGCATCCCGCCACCCAGCATCTTCCGCCAGCGACGCGCCTTATGAATAAGCCGTTCATCCCCAAGTAATAAAGAGCCAACCGGCGCCGCCAACCCCTTGGAGAGACAGATGGATACCGAGTCGAAATATTGGGTTATATCGGCTATCTCCAGTCCTTGCGCCACGGCGGCATTGGCCACCCGGGCACCATCGAGATGGATTTTCAAACCGTGATTGAAGGCCAGCTGCTGCGCCCTGGCCAGATATTCCTGCGGCAATATCTTTCCACCTATGGTGTTTTCCAGGCTTAATAGACGAGTGCGGGCAAAGTGAAAATCATCGGGTTTGATGGCAGCACGAATATCTTCGAGCGCTATGCTACCGTCGGCCTGATTATTCAGTGGTTGAGGCTGAATACTGCCTAACACGGCCGCGCCACCGCCTTCAAACTTGTAATTGTGGGCTTGTTGGCCACACAGGTATTCATCGCCCCGCTCGCAGTGGGACATGAGTGCCAACAGGTTGGCCTGAGTGCCCGAGCTGGTAAACAAGGCACTGTCAAAGCCGAACATCTCGGCGGCCATGGCTTCCAGGCGGTTAACCGTCGGGTCATCTCCGTAGACGTCATCGCCTACCTGCGCGGCCGCCATGGCCTGGCGCATCGCGGCAGTAGGTTGGGTCACGGTATCGCTTCTGAAATCTATCATCTCTCCCCCATATCACATCCAGTTGCCCCGCATTAAGATACATGGGGCCAAAACACTCTAGCGCCGCTCGGCTTGACTGTACAGCACCAGGAGAGCAAAGCTAAATAACTGGACTTTTTACCAAATTGACACCCCCAAACAGCCCAAACAAAACGAGAGAAAGACAAGTGTACACATTAATCAGTAATCCTCATACCAGATAAAAAATAAAACCATTTAAAATCATAAAAATACACAAACAATGAACAACAAACAATAATCAACCATAAATAAAACTAATCCAAAAATTTAAATAAAATCACTGTTAAACTGCGGTATTTTCCGGCAGAATTCTGATCCTTTGTTATTTTGATGCGAATATTATGCAAGAAGCTCAGTTTATCGCCATACTTTGGCTGATTGGTGTACTGGCCGAAGCAATGACCGGCGCATTGGCGGCGGGTAAAAAACAGATGGATCTCTTTGGCGTGGTAATTGTGGGGTGCGCTACCGCCATAGGCGGCGGCACGCTCAGAGACATGCTATTGGGTAACTACCCGCTGATCTGGGTAGAAAACTGGCATTATCTGGTGGCTATCGGCTTTGCTTCACTGTTGACTGTGATAATTGCCCCTGTAATGCGTTACCTGTCAAAGCTGTTTCTGGCAATCGATGCCCTTGGCCTGGCTGTGTTTTCCATTGTCGGAGCCCAAAAGACCCTGCTGCTGGGTTTCAGTCCCGTAGTGGCTGTGGTAATGGGGGTGGTTACCGGGGTTTTCGGCGGTATTATTCGCGACATTCTCTGTAATCAGATGCCGCTGATCTTTCGCAAGGAGCTGTACGCAATGATCTCCATCATCACTGCCGGGCTCTATGTATTTTTGTCACAGTGGCAACTGGCCGAATGGATCAATCTCAGCCTGTGTCTCACTCTGGGTTTCAGTTTGCGGATGCTGGCCATCAAGTATCATTGGGCCATGCCAACCTTCGACTACCAAACCGGTTCAGATCCACATCTGGACTAAGTGAGCAGAGTCGCCCTCTAAAACTGAAAACGCCGGCACACAAGCCGGCGTTTTTACATTCAGCCCTTGCTGATTTCGCTCAAGGCCTTAAGCGCCGCATCGTAATCAGGATGGTGAGACACATCTGCCACCAGCTCACGGTACTTGAGCTGGCCATTGGCATCTATAATAAATATCGCTCTGGCCAGCAAGCCTCGGTTAGGGATCAACAAACCATATTTATTACCAAAATCACGCCAGACTGAGTCTGACAATACCTTGATTTTATCGACATTCTCCACCTTGCAGAAACGTTTCTGGGCAAAGGGTAAGTCCTCACTGACAGTCAACATGACCACAGAATCATCAAACTTGCTGAACTCCTTATTGAATCTCTTGGTCTGCAGGGCACAGACGCCGGTATCCAGACTGGGAACTGCGCTGATAAGTACTGTCTTACCCTTGAAGTCACTTAAAGTCACTGGGGCAAACTTGTCATCCACCACCTTAAACCCTGGTGCAAGCTGGTTAAGCTCGGGCAACTTACCCATCAAGGTGACACTCTGGCCACCCATTTTGACTTCGGCTGCCACTTTCCCTTCAGTCGCCATAGCCGAGGCGCTCGCCAAGGCCAATACACACACGGCGCTCCACTTTGTCAGTTTCAACATAGTTTTCTCCCTCAATCCCGGTTCAAATTCATCCTGGCTAATATAATCCATTGTCAGAATACAGGTAAAAAAAGACCGGCATCTGCCGGTCTTTGTCCAAAGCTGAACTTACTTGGAAGGCAGCTCTTTGACATGCAGATCCATCTGAGGATATGGAATGCCAATGCCATTTTCGTCCAGAGACTGTTTAATCTGCTCCATCAGTTCGAAGTAGACCCCCCAGTAATCAGCTGACTTCACCCAAGGGCGAACCACATAGTTAACCGAAGAGTCAGCCAGTGTGTGCAGACCCACAGTATAGCCAGGCTCTTTCAGCACTTTCTCGTGGTTATCGAGAATGCTTGTCAGTATTTGCTTGGTATGACGAATATCGGCATCGTAAGAAACCCCAATCACCAGATCGATACGGCGCTTGTCCATAGCAGAGTAGTTGGTGATGCTACCATTCATGATAGTGGAGTTGGGCACTATGATGACCTTATTGTCCGGCGTTT
Organism: Shewanella algae; assembly: GCF_009183365.2. Classification (NCBI taxonomy): domain Bacteria; kingdom Pseudomonadati; phylum Pseudomonadota; class Gammaproteobacteria; order Alteromonadales; family Shewanellaceae; genus Shewanella; species Shewanella algae. The sequence continues at coordinate 1,403,366 of NZ_CP068230.1, read as the reverse complement.
TCAGACGGGTAGAGAAGATGGTAATTTCATCTACAGTACCGGCAACACCTGCGGCTTCAACATAGTCACCCACACGACAAGGGCGGAACAGTACCATCAAGACACCGGCGGCAAAGTTGGACAGTGAGCCCTGCAGCGCTAAGCCCACAGCCAAACCGGCGGCACCGAGAACTGCAACCAGAGAAGCAGTCTGAATGCCTAGCTGCCCCAAGGTAGCAATAACGGTAAATACAAACACCACGGCCCAAGCCATGTTGGCGACGAAGGAAACCACTGTCTGATCTATCTTGCGCTTGCCCAACATTTTAGCCGTGACTTTCTTGGCCACATTGGACAGATACTTACCGACAAAGAAAATGACAATGGCAAGCAGTATCTTGATGCCATAGGCCGCGATTAACTCGGGCGCTTGTTTGAACAGCCCTTCGAGATTTTCCATTGAAATACTCCCTTAAAAACCTTATTTAACTTACTTTTTTAAATCGACCACAAACTCAACCCTACGGTTAAGGCTGCGACCCGAGACACTGGTATTATCGGCGGCAGGCTGCTTACTGCCATATCCGCGGGTACTGAATTGCGCCCCCGGAAAACCATAATCTTCAATCAGTACCATTTGGGCACTTTCGGCCCTGGCTTCAGACAAAGGTTGATTTATGGCATCTGAACCGCTGATGTCGGCATGTCCTTCAATGCACAAGTTTACCTTATATTGATGAAGAAAAGCTTTCATTCTGGCAAGTTGCGGCCACTGAGCCAGGGGGATCTGCGCCGAACCCAAGTCAAAATACAGCCTTACTGGATTGGCTGTACCGCATTTTGGGGGATAGACACCACCTGACGTTGTCGGTAAACAGATATCCGTCATGGAGACGGCCTTGTCCAAGACACAACCATTGGCGCTCACAGCTACCTGTGCCGGGGTATCGGGACAGGCATCTTTAGCGTCAGGGACACCATCACTGTCAGAATCTTCCCAGGCAAGTACAGCGCTGCTCAGCAACAGCAGAGGAACAAACCCCGCCAAGCCCAAATAACGGTTCACTCAGGCCTCCCTAACTATCAATCCTTCATCTGTATAGATGAGTTCCAGGCAGAACACAATCCGCCGCCGGTTCACTTGGCTTTAGTGCGCCAAGTCACAGGTCACTTGCTAACGCATTGTATAATCGTCTGTAATTTTAGCCAAGATAAACCAGTATCTGCGGTAAAGAGTCACTACGACAGCAGAAACCTCCTACAGATAGTTGTCTTTTTATTAAACACCTTGCTGATATGGGCCGACATACTTGAGCCGCAAACTGTCATAGAACCAGTTAAACAAGGGGTTGTAGCAAAAGAAGAACACCAGAATACCGGCCTCGATAAAGAAAGCGTTGAGCAAGCTGGTTTCCAGCGCCCAAGCAATAGCGGGAACCGTCACCAGAATGAGTCCGCCTTCAAACCCCAGGGTATGCAATAACCTGAGCCCAATACCACGGGCATCACGGTTATTGCCATAAAGCCGGTCAAACCCCAGGTTGTACAAGTAGTTCCACACAATGGCACACAAACTTAAGAAAACACTCACGCCTGCCATGGTGCCCACTGCGCTGCCTGTGGCCCAGGAGGCAACCGGGATTAATAGAATAAGGGCTATGGCTTCGAATAGCAGTGCCTGAAAAATACGTTCTTGAGTAGTCATGCTTATTTCCATTCTGATTAACAGGCCGCGGATTATCATCTATCATCAAGATACCTAAAAGTTAGATACCATCACCAATAGTGATATGTTAACCACAGAACAATTGGAAGCTTTTGTCGCCAGTGTCGAGACGGGCTCCTTTTCAGCCGCCGCCAGACAACTGGGTAAAGTGCAATCCGGTATTAGCCAGCAGATAATGAATCTGGAGCTGGATACCGGGCTGCAACTCTTTGACCGCAGCGGTCGTTATCCCCAACTGACCGCGGCTGGGCATCACCTGTTGCCCTACGCCAAAGCCGTGTTGGCTCAGCACCGCAGATTGGCTCAACAGGTATCCGGTTTAGGCAGTGACACATCAATGGAAGTGATTCTGGCGGTTGATGAAGGGATCCCCTACAACCGCCTCGGCGATCTGCTCAGACAATTGGAACTAGAGTTTCCGCAAATTTGCCTGAGTTTGCTGTGCGCCTCGAGCAAAGATGTGATTGCTCTGGTCAAGGAAGGCAAAGCCACTGTGGGCCTGCTGTTCAGTGAACCGGTTTACCCCGAAACCCTGGACTTTGAAACCATAGGCACTGTGACTTTTGAGTTACTGGTCAGCCCCAAACACCCCTTGGCCGAGATACGTGCCATGCATACGGATATTCTCAAACTGCACAGACAACTGGTCATAGGCAGCAAATACTCGAGTAATTTCTGGTTCGATCAGGTGCACTCGCCGGATGTTTGGTTTGCCGACAACTATTACGTCCTGTTGGAGCTGGCCAAACAAGGGTTTGGTTGGGCACTGCTGCCAAGGCCTTTGGCTCAGGAAGCAATGAGTAAGGGGGAACTACAGGCCGTAAAGCTGGATTTTGAAGTAGGTGGCTGGCAAGCCAATGTGGATGTACTCCAGTCATCGGCCAGTCAGGTGTCCAGAGTCAATGTCAGAATGCGGCAACTACTGCGTGAACTGCTTAAAAAACAATAAAGCGGCTTTATGCCGCTTTATTCCAATGTTGAATTCCCACATTGTGCCCGTGTGGATCAGAGGTTATTTTTCCACCTTGGGCGGGAAGTTGCTCATTACACTGGCTACCGCCTCGTTAACCTTGGCAATTCGCTTTTGCGGAGTATCGCTATCACGAATGGTGTCAGCCACTGAGCCACGCCAGATGAGCTTGCCGGACTTGGCGTCGACCAGATCCACAATCAAGGTACCGACTTCATATTCGCGTACTGTGGTTTGGGTCTGCATATTGCCGCCCCAGCCCCAACCCGGCCCCCAATATGGGTTGTAACCATAGTTGGTGTTGAAAGTGTCGACATTGATTTTCTTGTCTACCTTGGTCAGATAGTTAACCAGGATATCGGCGTTTTCCTTGGTAGCAATCTGCAGGCCCTTTTGTGCCAACTGCCGATCCAAGGCATCACGTACTCGCTGATCCATCAAACCATCCAGATGATAGCTGGTGTCTTCGGATTGCTTTTCCACCCAGGCATAACTCTTGTACTGGCTAAAGTTCACACCCGGGTCATAATCCCAGCCAGTATTCAGTGTACTACAAGCACTTAGCATCAGTGCCATTGCGGCTGTTATCAGATACTTCATCGAAATTTCCTCGTTTACCCAGGCCAGGAAACGGCCATAAAAACCCATGAAATCAGCTTACATTTCAATCTTCTGCTCTACAACCGAATTTAACAAAATTTAGTTTACCGATTCAGCTTGACTTCAGTATAGTACCAAATGATAATGATTATCATGTAGATTAGATAGTGAATGACTCATGCTTTGGTATCTCGCATTCTTTATTATTGCCAGTGGCGTTTTGCTGACTCGAAATTCTCTGCTGCAACAGGCGCAGGAACTGGCCGGAATAGGCAGCATCAATCAAGCCAGGCGTTTGCTTATCCTGCCGCTGCTCATTCTCGGTTGGCTCGGTGCCAGATTGGTCGAGCAACAGATTTCACCTTTTGATCTGGCCGCTTTCGGCTTCGTCCTGACGACACTGACACTACTGGTGCCCAAGCTAAGAATACTGATGCTGCCCTGCGCCTTTTTATCTGTGGTGGCAGTGCTTGGCGGAATACTGCTTTCCTGACATCTTCTTGTGATTGCCGGCGTCCAAGCCGGTGGCTGATATTGTTCCCTGCACAATTTCAGTTTTTTACCAGCCACCTCAATGGTGGCTTTTTTTTGATTTCAGCGGCTTGGAGCAAGCCATTGGGCGCTTAGGCTAAATCTGCTAGACTGCGCCCATAAGCCATAGATCAGCATCAACAATGAAAACAGATCCCAATGTCAGTTTGGTATACAGTACCGACAAAGGCCGTATTAGCCAGCCCAAGGAACAAGCCACCATCCCGACATCCGATGGTATCGTCCGGATCCACAAGGACAGCAAGGGCCGCAAAGGCAAAGGTGTTTCAGTAATCAAGGGGCTGGGACTGGACGCCAAGGCGCTGAAAGATCTGGCGCAAAAACTCAAGAAGCAGTGCGGTTGCGGCGGCACAGTAAAAGCGTTCGACATCGAGATCCAGACCGACAATCGTGAGCAACTCCAGGGCCTGTTGGAGAAGCTGGGCTACAAGGTGAAGCTGGCCGGCGGCTGACAGGCAACAAGTACCAGGAGCAGTATGATGGACAGTTTGCAAAATCATTTTCTTATCGCCATGCCTTCGCTCGATGATACTTTCTTCGAGCGTTCGCTCATCTATGTGTGCGAGCACGACAGCAAGGGCGCCATGGGACTCATGGTCAATCGTCCCATAGGCATTGAGGTTGATGAGTTACTGCTGCAGATGGAGCTGGCAGAAGAGGTATCTCTCAAGCCTTCAATAGACAACAGCGTACTGGTAGGCGGTCCGGTGAACCCGGAGCGGGGCTTTGTACTGCACAGCAGTCAACCCTATTGGGCCAACAGCACTGCCATCAATGACGAGATAATGTTGACCAGCTCACGGGATATTCTCACCTCTCTTGGCACCTCAAAGGCGCCGGAGCATTTTCTGGTGGCGCTGGGATACGCGGGTTGGAGCCGCCACCAGCTGGAGCAGGAACTGGCGGAAAACAGCTGGCTGACCATTCCCGCCACACCCGAGATACTGTTCAATACTCCCCATGAGCATCGTTGGCTCAAGGCCACCCAATCACTGGGATTCGATATCTGGCAAATGTCCAGCCAGATGGGACACGCTTGATTACAGAGGCAAAATGACTGCAAAAACCGTACTGGGCTTCGATTTCGGCACCAAGAGCATAGGCATAGCCATAGGTCAGCAGTTGACCGGCAGTGCCAGCCCACTGACATCCATCAAGGCAGTGGATGGTATTCCCGATTGGCAGCAGATAGCGGCTTTAATCGAAGAATGGCAACCGGATCTCGTGGTGGTGGGACTGCCACTCAATATGGATGGCACAGAGCAGGAGATGACCCAAAGAGCCCGTAAGTTTGCCAACCGTATTGCCGGGCGTTTCGGTGTCAAGGTGGCCACCCAGGATGAACGCCTGACCACGGCCGATGCCAAGGCCAGATTATTTGAACTCGGTGGCTTCAAGGCGCTGACCAAGGGCCAGATCGATGCCGTCTCTGCTGTGCTGATCATCGAAAGCTATTTCGAGAACCAGTACTGAAACCTCTGCGGCTTAAAGACCCCCGGGGAGTTCAAGCCGCAGCTGGTCCAATCTTATTTCGGCTTCCTCAGGAATGAGTCTCATCTGGAACGGCCCCAGATCCTGCCCCCAAGCTATCAGGGCCTTTTGCCGGCCAACTGTCTGAGCCCCTGCAGCAAAACCTCCATATCCTCACCATCGGTATAGATATGCGGCGAAAAGCGAAAGCCAAATCTTGGGCGCAAGTCTGTCTTGATCCCCAATCTGTTGAACACTTGCTGCGCCGCCTGCCTATCGGCGAAATCGACTACCACAGTGCCACTGCGCTCGCCGCTGATATTGGGCGTCACCACCTTGAGTTCATGACTCAGGGCACAATCCAGGATCCCCTGCCCCAGGCGCTGATTGTGTTGATAAATTTGACTATCGCCGAAAGCGCGCAGCTGCTGCAGTGACGCCGCTGCCAGCATGTAAGGCAATACGGAAGGCGTGCCCCCCCAAAACCTTTTTGCTCCCTTGGCATAGCGGAAGTCATGGATATCGAACTCAAACGGCGCCTCATGGGAGAACCATCCCAGATCCACAGGCTCCAGCGTCTGGGCCAACCTATCGCTGAGCCATAAAAAGGCCGCCCCCGGGCCAGCGCAACACCATTTAACGCAGGAACCCAAGACAGCATCAGCCTGCCACTGCCCCAAATCTATCGGTATAACTCCGAGAGACTGGGCAATGTCCACCACAGTCATTACTCCTAAGCTTCGGGCCAGAGCGCAAATTTCACTCACAGACTGTAACTGACCGGTTTCAGAAATGGCATGGGTGATAAAGGCCAGCGCCACATCCTCTCCCAAGGCCTGTTGCCACTGACTCAAAGACACCAGCCCGGCTTGCGGCTCAAGCAGCTGCAGGCGGTAGCCCTTCTTCTCGGCCTGTTGCAGTACAAACCCCATGGAGGGGAAATCCAGTTCGGTGGCCAAGATCCGCTGACCGGGCTTGGCATTCGGCAGGGCGCCGACCAGCTTGGATAAAGCCGAAGAGAGATTCAGCTGCGGGCAAAAGCCACTGGCGGGAACTCGGGTCAAAGCCGCAAGTTGCTGCAAAAACAGCTCAACCCCCTCGAGCCACACAGGCCAGGCGTCACCGCCTTGATGTTTCCAGGCGCCGAGAAACTCGCTGACCGCAACTTCGCATCCCTTTGGCATGGCGCCCACAGAGTGGGACAAAAAATAGTGCCCTTCGGGCAGATGAAAACGCGATTTCAACGACATTCCAGGCTCCTCAGTCGGCAATCGAGTCGCGTTTGACACCTTAAACACCGCCCCAGATATCTGTCATCTGACCGCGAATTTGCCATAGTTTAGGGAAAAACTGCATCTTCATACCTGAGTTGAGGATTTCAGTGCTGCGCCCCTTCAGTGACATGCTGTCTATGCCTATGCTTCTGTGGATGAGTTTGATGTGATGGTAACGGAAGTGCTGAAACAGCTGGTCGTACTCTATCATGGCCTCGGCCACCATATAGCTTTCATCGTGACGGTATTCACTGTTGTATATCTGCTCGACCGTCAGCCCCTTTTGCTCAAGGTAGACTCGCTCAAAGGTGAGCCACAGCGGCTTATAAAGCTGCAACAGGGTTTTGAATCCCGGTGATTCCTGACCGCTGCCGTTGCCCAGTTGCAGCCGAATGGCCTGATAATCCTTGATAGACATAGTGTCGAGAATACTCAGTTGCTCGATAAGAAACCCCATCGCCTTATGTACCCTGGAAAACAGGGTCAACACCTTGAAGGTCTCCCCTGCGGCCATACGCTCATCAATCTCCAGCAGGGTGTAACAGATGAGCTTCATCCACAACTCCTCCGACTGATGCACTATTTGAAACTGCAACTCATCGGCGTTACACAGTTGCTCATAGGGCTTCTGGCAGCTGAGCAATTTGGGAGTATTGAGGTACTTTTCATAATCCAGTCGACCCTCTCCGGCCATGCTGGCATATATCTGCTCGCGATCCATGATGCCTTATCCTTATTCTTGTATTGTTAACCATAAATTAACATTCAACTTGCCAAGCTAAGGCATAGCGTGGCAGGCAACAAGGGCAGCGAAGCGATCCGCAAACAGCGGCAGTGTCAAATATTGTTGGCAGGGCTGCCGGACTGCAGCCCTGGATAGGGGGACGAGCGCTTACAGATAGGGACGAACCAACTCCGCCATCATCTCTATATGGCGCGGTCTGTCGTTGAGCGCCGCTATATAGCGGAATGACTTACCACCGGCCTGTTCGAAAAACTCACGGTTCTGCCCGGCAATCTCCTCCAGAGTTTCCAGGCAGTCGGCGCTGAATGCAGGACAGGCAACGGCTACATCTGTGATCCCCTGCTTTGGCAGAGCCATCATGGTTTCATCCGTGTAAGGGCCCAGCCATTTGGCCTTGCCGAAACGGGACTGGAAGCTACTGATCACATCATCCTCTGCCAGCCCAAGACGCTCGACCAACAATCTTGAGGTCTTGATACAGAAGCAGTAGTAAGGGTCGCCCAGCTTGAGATTCCGCTCCGGCATACCATGGTACGACAGCACCAATTTCTGCGGTTTGCCGTGTTGGGCAAAGTCTACTTCGATGGACTCGGCCAGCGCCTCGATAAACAGCGGATTATCGTGGTAGGTATGGATAAAGTGCAGCGACGGCAGGTAACGCCATTGAGTCAACTCTTTGGCTATGGCATCAAATGCAGAGCCCGTGGTAGGGCCGGCATATTGAGGATAGAGCGGCAGCACAACCAGTTTATCGACCCCTTGATTGTGCAGGCGTTTGAGCACATCGCCCACCGCCGGGTTGCCGTAACGCATCGCCAAGGCAACTTCGGCTTCAACGCCTTCGGCCTTGAGTTTTTCTGCCAAGGCCTGGGTCTGGCGCTCACTGATATCCATCAGTGGCGAGCCCTTATCAGTCCACACCTCACGGTAAAGGGCCGCCGATTTGGCCGGCCTGACCCTGAGAATAATGCCATGGAGAATAAGCTTCCACAGCGCCTTGGGGATCTCCACCACCCTGGGATCGGAGAGAAATTCGGCCAGATAACGCCGCACCGCCGCGGGTGTCGGTGCGTCCGGCGTCCCCAGATTCAACAGCAATATCCCGGTTTTACCACGCCCGGCGTGGCCCTTGTCTTTATCAAGACCGATAAACTTAGCCAAAATCACCTCAGATAGAAAACGAATAAGTCAGATATTAAAGCACAGATTCAATCGCTTTGATCAATTCATCACTATCGGGTTTGACTCTGGAGTTAAAGCTCTGCACCTGTTTACCGTCGCCACTGACCAGGTACTTGTAGAAGTTCCACTTGGGCGCGCCGGCCTGCTGCCCCAGATAGGCAAATACCGGGTTCACATCACTGCCACGAACCGCAGAGGTAGCCACCATGGTAAAGGTCACGCCATAGTTGATGTAGCACACCTTGGCGGTATCTTTCTCTTCGTTTTCTTCCTGGAAGAAGTCATCGGATGGGAAACCTATCACCACCAGCCCGCGCTCGCGGTAGTCCTTATGCAGGGCTTCAAGCGCTTTGAATTGAGGCGTAAAACCACAATTGCTGGCGGTATTGACCAGAAGCACAGGTTTACCTTGGGTGAGTTCACATAGGTCGACAGACTCCTGGGAATGGAGCTTTCTCAACTTGATATTGAGGTAATCGGGGCACTGACCGGCAACAGCCGCCGTGGGCGCTAAAGCCAATGCTGTAAAAGCCAGCCTCTTCAATGCAGGCCCGGTTAAATTCAATCTTGCCAAGGGCTTGAACACCTTCACCATAACACCTCCATTTGTTTTTATTCTTACCAGCTTCAGCCGTTAAAAGTAGAAGCCAACATTGATATTCAGCCTTGAATGCCAGCTGCTGTCGCCTTCGGCAATACCTATGCCGGGGCCGTTGACAAACCACATGTTTTTACCGGCGATCCAGTCCACGTAGGAGTAAAACTTACCGGCGCTGATGGCGCATCCTGTGACATTCTGCACCGAATCATCCAACCCGGTACCCGAGGCAAATACCTGGCTGTAGTCGTTATAACAGTTGAGCTGAGTGATAGGGCCCCAATCAACATCTATGGTGCGCGAAAGGTTAAATGTGAGCACATCGGCCTCGGCCGCTATCTCAAACGGGTAGGCAAAGGCCGACAGTGCCAAACGCTCGCCTGGCATGTCATAGTCATAATGCAGATACTGCACCTGAGTCTGCCAGGCGTGCCAATCCATTTGCCAATGGGCTGCTACCGCCAAGCCATCTGTGTCTTCACCGGCAACGGCGCCGGCCATTGGCTTGTAGTCCAAACGGCTATATTGCACAGAAGCGCCCAGTTTATGGGCAAACTCGCCATACTTCAGGCTGCGCTCGACTCTGGCGTTAAACTGCCCTGCCTCTTCATAGGGGGCGTTTTCTGTGGTGGCGACATCGAAGGAATAGCGCTTGAAGCGGCTACCGTCGCCATATTCATCATTGGCAAACCAGGCGAGATCGTAGCGCCAGCCGTCCTTGTTGTACTGCCAGTGAATACCAGCATCATAGTCGTCTTCAAAGCCGAGATAATAAGTCGCGCCGAACCAGAAGGAATGAGCCGCATAGGGCAGCAAACCGAAAGGCACCTGGGTGACCCCGAGGCGAATGTCCGAGTTTTCTGAAAAGCGATAGCCAAAGAAGGCATGCTGGATCACATCCTGATCCTGATACCAGCGGTACTGAGCCGACGCGAACAGTTCTCCGTTATCGTATTTGACATCGGCGCGAAACAGCTCGAACTCCAACTTGGCATCGTCATCATAGTCTTTCCAGCCATAGTTGACTCGTACCGCCCCGCCGATATCCAGCTCGTCGGAAACCGGCACGGCCGCGGCCGGCAGAGTGAAACAACCGGCCAGAGCCAGACCCAAAGCTGAAAATAAAGTGGTTTGCTGCAATTGCATTCCCCTTCCATCCTTTTCACAAAACAGGCGCAACACAATAACAAAAAGATAGCTCTTTTTCGAACAATCCACTCAATACAAACAAAAAAGGCGTCATTCCGACGCCTTTTGCAGTGCTTTCCCACTAATCCATATCCAGGGTAACTCCCTCCATGAAACCTGAGTTGCCGGTGTCATTGCTGTGGAGTTTAATCATGAGTCGCAGGTCGTTTGGCGAGTCGGCATGATGCAGTGCATCGGCGTAGCTGATCTCCCCTTCACAGTAGAGCTTGAACAACGCCTGGTCGAAGGTTTGCATCCCCTGCTCGTTGGACTTGGCCATGGTATCCTTGAGCACGTGCAGTTCGTTCTTTTGAATAAGACTGGCCACCCTGGGGGTGTTGATCAGCACTTCGATGGCGGCGCGCCGGCCGCTGCCGTCCACCTTGGGCACCAACTGCTGGGCCACAATACCGCGCAAGTTAAGCGACAGGTCAAATAGCAGTTGTTGGTGCTTACTCTCTGGCACCAGGTGCATGATGCGATCCAGCGCCTGGTTGGCGTTGTTGGCGTGCAGGGTTGCCATACACAAGTGGCCGGTTTCGGCGAACGACAGGGCAAACTCCATGGTTTCCTGGGTACGGATCTCACCGATAAGGATAACGTCCGGCGCCTGGCGCAATGAGCTCTTGAGCGCCGCATCAAACGACTCGGTATCTATACCCACTTCCCGCTGGGTGATAATGCTCTTGCCGTGTTGGTGAACAAATTCCACCGGATCTTCGATGGTGAGTATGTGTCCCCTAGCATTAGCATTACGGTAACCGATAAGTGCCGCCAGCGAGGTGGACTTACCCGTACCGGTTCCCCCGACCATGATCACCAATCCGCGCTTGCTCATTACCAAGTCTTTGAGAATGGGCGGCAGGTACAGCTGCTCCACAGTAGGGATCTTGGTTTCGATACGCCGCATCACGCAGCCCGCCGACTCCCGTTGCCAGAAGGCACTGACCCGGAAACGCCCCAGCTCTTTGGCGCCCACGGCAAAGTTACATTCGCGGGTCTCGTGAAACTCCTTTTTCTGCTCCGGCGTCATCAAAGACTCAACAAACTCCAGCGACTGCGCCGGGGTAAAGGCGTTTTCCGCCAAGGGCCTGAGTTCACCGTCCACCTTGGCACTGGGAGGAAAGGCAGCGGTAATAAAGAGATCCGAGGCCTTGCGCTCCACCATAGCCTTGAGAAAAGGTCTGACGTCCATGGGGACTCCTTAGAAATTCGCTTGTTTGTTGGAGCTCTTGGCCATGGCATCTTCCCGACTGATCAAGCCGCGATTCACCAGGTTCTGCAGGCTCTGCTCCAAGGTTTGCATGCCATGGGCCATACCGGTTTGAATAGCAGAATACATCTGTGCCACCTTGTCCTCACGGATAAGGTTTCGGATAGCCGGGGTTCCCATCATGATCTCATGGGCCGCCACCCGGCCGCCGCCAACTTTCTTGATCAGAGTCTGGGAGATAACCGCCTGCAACGACTCAGACAACATGGTACGCACCATGTCTTTCTCGCCTGCGGGAAATACGTCAACCACACGGTCAATGGTCTTGGCCGCCGAGGTGGTGTGCAAGGTACCGAACACCAGGTGGCCGGTTTCTGCCGCGGTCATCGCCAGGCGTATGGTTTCCAAATCCCGCATCTCACCGACCAGGATGACATCCGGATCTTCACGCAGGGCGCTTCTGAGGGCGGCGTTAAAGCTGTGGGTATGGCGGTGCACTTCCCGCTGGTTGATAAGGCATTGCTTGTTTTGGTGCACGAATTCAATAGGGTCTTCAATGGTGAGAATATGATCGTGGCGGTTCTCATTGACGTAATCTATCATCGCCGCCAGGGTAGTACTCTTACCCGAACCTGTGGGGCCGGTTACCAACACCAGGCCGCGAGGATATGAAGCGATTTTCTTGAAGATTTCCGGCGCGCCCAGTTGTTCCAAAGTCAAAATGTCGCTGGGAATTGTACGAAAAACCGCGGCGGCGCCGCGGGACTGATTGAAGGCATTGACACGAAAACGCGCCAGATTGGGAACTTCAAAGGAAAAGTCGATTTCCAGAAACTCTTCATAATCCTTACGCTGCTTGTCATTCATTATGTCGTAGACAAGTCTGTGAACCCCTTGGTGATCAAGCGCAGGGACATTAATCTTTCTGACCTCGCCGTCGACGCGTATCATGGGAGGCACACCGGCCGACAGGTGCAGATCCGAAGCGTTATGCTTTACACTAAAGGCCAATAATTCAGTGATTTCCATAGTTTGGGATATCCGTTCAACCAAAAAGTTTACATCATGACAACAATAGCAGACAGACTGGCGCTAGCCCAGCGCAGGATAGCTCAAGCGGCGCAAATTTCGTCCCGAAATGCAAGCGAGATCAAGCTGCTGGCTGTCAGCAAGACCAAGCCGATCGCCGACATTGAACAAGCTTATGCCGCCGGGCAACGTTGCTTTGGCGAAAACTATGTCCAGGAGGGGCAACAGAAAGCCATGGAATTGACGCAGCGTTGCCCCGATATAGAATGGCACTTTATCGGCCCGCTGCAATCCAATAAATCAAGAATTGTCGCCGAGCACTTCCATTGGATGCACACCCTGGAGCGGGAAAAGATCGCCCGCCGCCTGTCGGAGCAGCGCCCAGAAGGCATGCCACCACTGGAAATCTGTATCCAAATCAATGTTTCGGGTGAGAGTTCCAAAGCAGGAATAGCAACACAGAGCGAAATGTTTGAACTGGCAAGCCTGGTGGACTCATTGCCCAACCTCAGACTCAGGGGACTGATGACAATTCCCAGTGCCGGTGAAGGCCCAAGGCTTGAGGCGGAGCTGTCGCACATGCAGCAACTATTTGCCGAACTGAAGCTCAAGTTTCCACAGGTGGATACCCTGTCCATGGGTATGAGTCAGGATCTTGAGCTCGCCATCGCCAAAGGCTCTACCATGGTCAGAGTCGGCAGCGCTATTTTCGGCGAGCGGAACTACGGCTGATAAACCAGCCAATAAGATCTGAGATTGGCCGCTGAGACCTTGTTTTTGATAGTATTGGCCCAAATACTAATATCTCCCGCACGGTCAAACCCGATGCGGGATACACTCCAATCACAAGTGACAGGGGACAGCATGGCTCAAAAGAAAATCTGTTTTATCGGCGCCGGCAATATGAGCCGCAGTATCATCAGCGGGCTGGTGGGCAGCGGTTATCCGGCTGAATTGATCCAGGCCAGTAACCCAAGCACAGGTAAACTCGATGCCCTCAAGCGCGATTTCGGCATCCTCACCACCACAGACAACCAAGCCGCCTGTGACTGGGCCGATATCATAATGCTGTCGGTCAAACCGCAACTGATGCAGCAGGTGTGTGAGCAACTGGCAACACTGCCGCTGGCCGACAAGCTGTTTATTACCATAGCGGCAGGGATCCCGGCCGCCAGATACAATGACTATTTCGGCCAGCAGATTAAGCTTATCCGCACCATGCCCAACACCCCAACCCAACTTGGCTATGGCATGACAGGCCTTTATGCCGCAAGTGGGGTTGAGCAGGCGGATAAAGATCTTTGTCAGCAGATTATGGCCAGTGGCGGCGAGACCCTGTGGGTAGACAAAGAAGCGGATCTCAATTTGGTGATCGCCTTGGCAGGCAGCTCTCCGGCCTATTTTTTCCTGTTTATGGAAGGCATGATGGATGCGGCCAAAGAGCTGGGGCTGGATGAATCCAAGGCCAGGTTACTGGTGCAGCAGGCGGCTCTGGGGGCCTCACAGATGGTGATTCAAAATCCTCAGCTGAGCGCCGGCCAACTGCGGCAGAATGTCACCTCCAAGGGCGGTACCACCCATGAGGCGGTGGAAACCTTCCAGCGAAGTGATCTCAAGGGACTGATCAAGCAAGCAATGAACAACTGTATTGCCAGGGCTGAAGCCATGGCCAAAGAATTCTAAACGACCCAAGGGCGAAACTTTTCATGAATGACGCATTGATTTACCTGATTACAGTCGTATTCGACCTCTATTTTATGGTAGTCATACTAAGGATCTGGCTGCAGTTGGTGCGGGCAGATTTTTATAACCCCTTCAGCCAGTTTATCGTCAAGGCCACCCATCCTATTGTGGCGCCCATGCGGCGGATACTGCCCTCCATAGGCAGTCTGGATACCGCCTCTGTGGTGCTGGCACTGCTGGTGGTGGTGGTCAAAATACTCTTGCTGACCCTGATGGCGGGCCAGGAGTTCAACCTGGTTGCCACCTTGATGTTTGCCCTGGTGTCCTTGTTTAAAAAGGCTGGGGTATTGCTGTTCTGGATCCTGATCATCCGCGCCATCCTCAGTTGGGTTAGCCAGGGGCGCAATCCGATTGAATATGTGATGATGCAGTTGACCGAGCCATTGCTGGCGCCCATTCGCCGCTTTCTGCCCCCCATGGGCGGGCTGGACTTGTCGCTGCTGGTGCTGATGGTATTGATGAATTTCGTCAACATACTGTTGGCCAAGACGATTCCTTTCTGGGCCATCGCCTGATGAAAGCTGTTAGCTGGGAGCAGCAGGATCTGCTGCTCAATCTCTATATCCAGCCCAAGGCCAGCCGGGATCAACTGGTTGGCCTGCATGGTGAAGAGTTCAAGGTGGCCATTACCGCGCCACCTGTGGACGGCAAGGCCAACGCCCACCTGACCAAGTATCTGTCCAAAGCCTTCAAGGTGCCCAAGGGGCAGATAGCCATAGTCAAGGGAGAGCTGGGCCGCCACAAGCAGGTGCGTATTGAGTCGCCCAAGATACTGCCCGCAGAAATCGAGGCCTTGCTCTGATGCCATGGCAGCAGACAAGGGACTATAATCAATTCAACACACTTAACCTCAGGTAAAGCATTATGTTGCGCAAATTTTTGACCCTGCTTTTGTGTCTCGGCTCTCTGGCCGGTGTCGCCCAGGCCGAACAGAAGCAGACCGTCGGCCAGTTCGATATCCACTATATGGCGCTGGGCAGCACCTTTTTGACGCCATCCATCGCCAAGAACTATGGCATAGAACGCAGCCGTTACACGGGTATCATCAATATCGCCGTACTGGATACCAGCGAAGAGGGCAATCCGGCAGTACCGGTCGAGATATCCGGCCTGGCCAACAATCTTATCGATGCCAGAATACAGTTGAAATTCCGCGAAATTCGCGAGGGTGATGCCATCTACTATATTGCCGAGGTGCCCTATCGCGACGATCAGGAGATCAACTTTCAAATCCTGATAAAACACGGTAACGAGCTCAACACCACTCTGGCCTTCAAACAGAAATTCTACGTCGATTGAGCTGTACATTCCGTCAATAGAGCGCCGCCGAATAAGCGGCGTTTTTTTATGGCCGCCCCGAGTGGCTATTGACCGCGGGCTTAAAGAAGCGACTTCGGCCATTCAGGCTCACACCAGATTGGCCTAGACCAATGTCGATTGCTACCGATAAACCTTCCACGGCTCTACTTGTTTTCGCACCTTTTCATTGTTGCTGAGTGAGTAAACTCTTTTGCAAAATGGTACTATTGTCGGCATTGCGAAATAAGGAAAATCCAAGATGAAACAGATAGTGCTTGCCAGTGGCAACAAGGGAAAACTCAAAGAATTCGCCGAGATGTTCAACGCCTTCAATATTGAGGTGTTGCCACAAAACCAATTCGATGTGCCTGAAGTGGCGGAAACCGGCACCACTTTTGTTGAAAATGCCATTATCAAGGCGCGCCATGCCGCCGAAATCACCGGCCTGCCCGCTATTGCCGATGACTCAGGCCTCGAAGTTGATGCTCTGGACGGCGCTCCCGGCATCTACTCCGCCCGTTACAGTGGCGCCAACGCCACGGCCGAAGGCAACTACAACAAGCTGCTTGGCGCCATAGAGGCAACGCCAGCCCCCCGTACTGCCCGTTTCCAGTGCGTACTTGTGTATATGCGTCATGCCAAGGATCCGACTCCCATCATCTGCCAGGCCGCCTGGGAAGGGGAAATAGGTTTTGAACCCAAGGGCGACAATGGCCATGGTTATGATCCCGTATTCATTCCCTGTGGTTACCAGCAAACTGCCGCCGAGCTCAGCAGTGATGAAAAGAACCATCTCAGCCACAGAGGCAAGGCGCTGAAATTGCTGCTTGAAGCCTTCAAACAACAGGGGATCCTCGGCTGATGCTGACGCTGCCACCGCTGAGTCTCTATATTCATATTCCCTGGTGTGTGCAGAAATGCCCTTACTGTGATTTCAACTCTCACGGAAAACAGGGTGAGCTGCCACAGCAGGAGTATGTCGATGCCCTGCTTGGCGATCTCGACGCCGACCTGCACTATGTTCAAGGCCGGCAACTGCACAGCATCTTTATCGGTGGTGGCACCCCCTCCCTGTTCGATGCTGCCCAGATAGGCAGGCTGCTGCATTGCGTGAACCGGCGCATTCCCTTTGCCGATGACATAGAGATCACCATGGAGGCCAACCCAGGCACCCTGGAACATGATGACTTCAGCGCTTACCGCGCCGCAGGTGTCACTCGCCTCTCCATCGGTGTGCAGAGCTTTGCCAAAGACAAGCTCAACCTGCTGGGGCGAATTCACGGCAAGGATGAAGCAGTCAACGCCGCCAAAGGCGTTGCTGCAGCCGGATACCAGAGCTTTAACCTGGATCTGATGCACGGTCTGCCGAACCAGAGCTTTGAAGAGGCCATGGCCGATATCGACACGGCGGCGGCGCTCAATCCTCCGCACCTGTCCTGGTATCAGCTCACCATAGAGCCCAATACCCTGTTTCATTCACGCCCGCCGCAACTGCCGGACGATGAAGCGCTTTGGCACATCTATGAACAGGGCCAGCAAAGACTTGCGGCCCTTGGCTACCAGCAGTATGAAATATCCGCCTACGCCAAACCCGGTTTTCAGTGCCGCCATAACCTCAACTATTGGGAGTTCGGTGATTATCTGGGGATTGGGTGCGGCGCCCACGGTAAGCTGACGCTACCGGAGCAGGACCGCATAGTACGCACGGTAAAGATAAAACATCCAAAGGGATACTTGGCCACAGAGGATTATCTGTTTGAGGAGAGCTATGTACTGCCAGAAGACAGGGCGCTGGAGTACCTGATGAACAGGCTGCGACTGATGAGCCCCATCCCCTGGAGCGAATTTGAAGCGCGCACCGGCGTTGCGGCCAACACCCTGGATAAAGGCATGCAGCAGGCCGCCGAGCGCGGGCTGGTGGAGATCACTCCCGGTTACTGGAAGCTCACCAACAAGGGGCATATGTTCGTCAACGATCTGCTGTCGCAGTTTTGTTAACTCCATCTCTTATTAGCCTCCTCTTGCTGCTGCCAAAGCAAAAGCAAAAGCAGCAAGAGGAAATATTTTCTAACATTTACGCCAAAGGAAGGTGTATATAAGCCCTCGTGGCACTCTGGCTTCCACAGCAATTGGCGTTCAAGGCATCTGACTGAAGGCATGCCGGGGCCTGCCAAAGTCGGATAACGCCGAAAGCCTGTTGCTGTGGAAGCCCCAAAGGGCGTGTCTTACAGACCTGTCTGCTGTGTTGTGACTCTTGCAAAGGGCTTGCCATTCGCTGCGAATCACGCCTTGCATCCAAGCCTGTAAGCCAACGCAGAGCACACATGGGGCTTGTACACACCTTCCTTACGTTACCGTATTTCATTAGGATTAACTTCTTTAGACACAAATGAGCCATAGCAGTCGCGGTTTCTGTGCGTCTTTCCTGACTCGGGCCATCGTCATCCGGCCTGCCATTGCCAAGCAAAAAGGAAGTTGTCCATGCCTATAACCATAAGAAAAAGTCTGTTGACGCTGGCCCTTGGCGCCGTTTTAAGCAGCAGTTATCCCCTTCTCGCCCAAGCCTCCGTCTCCGGGCAGAGTAACCAAGCATCAAACCTGGCTCCTGAGGTCATCAAGGCCGAATCCGCCAAAGCCAACGCCCTGTTTGAAGCCATCTTCAACGAAGATGTCGCCGCCAGCCCGGTGCGGCAGACCTTTCTAGGTATCAAGACAGATTACGGCAAATGGGACTCACTGGGAGATGCGGCCGATGATGCCGCGCTTGCTCGCGCCAAGCAGCAGCTTGAGCGTCTGTCACTACTGGATCCGACAAAGTTGGACTCACAGAGCAAGTTGAGCCTGGAGCTGTTGACCGCCAAGCTGCAACGTCAGATCCGCGATGATAAGTTCCGCCACTACAACTACCCGGTCAACCAGATGTACGGCATTCACTCGCTGGTGCCTTCATTGTTGATAAACCAACACTCGATAGCCGACGAAGCCGATGCCCGCGCCTATATCAGCCGTTTAGCCGGGGTTCCTGAGCTGTTCGAGCAACTGATCACCGCCCTCAAGGTTCGCGCCGAGGAAGGCATAATCGCCCCCAAGTTCGTATTCCCCCACGTACTTTCAGACAGTCGCAATATTATTCATGGCGCGCCGTTTGATAGTGAGCCGGACAGCGCCATCTGGGCCGACTTCAAGGGCAAGTTGGCAAAACTCAAGCTGGATGAAGACACCCGAGACAAACTGCTGGATCAAGCCACCATCGCCCTCAAAGAACAATTGAGGCCAGCTTACCAAAAGCTGATTGCCTATCTCGAAACCCTGGAAAAACGGGCCGACAGTAGAGATGGAGTCTGGAAATTCCCGAGCGGCAGCGCCTTCTATAACAATGCCCTGGCCAATACCACCACCACAGAGATGAGCGCCGATACCATTCATCAATTAGGACTGGACGAGGTCGCCAGGATCCACGGCGAAATGCGCGCCATCATGGACAAAGTTGGCTTCAAGGGCGATCTCAAAGCCTTCTTCGAGTTTATGCGCCAGGATGAAGGTTTCTACTTCCCGGACAATGACGCTGGCCGCCGGGCCTATCTGAGAGAGGCCACCGCCCTTATCGATAACATGAACTCGCGCCTGGATGAAGTATTCAAGGTAAAGCCCAAAGCGCCTTTGATAGTCAAGCAAGTGGAAGCCTTCAGGGAGAAGTCTGCTGGCAAGGCTTTCTACAACCAGCCCTCGGCCGATGGCAGTCGTCCGGGAACTTACTATGCCAACCTCTATGACATAATGGCTATGCCCAAATACCAGATGGAGGCACTGGCCTACCATGAAGGGATCCCCGGGCATCACATGCAGATAGCCATAGCCCAGGAACTGGAAGGACTTCCCAGCTTCCGTCGCTTCGGCTCTTACACGGCTTATATCGAGGGCTGGGGACTTTACAGTGAGTACTTCCCCAAGGAGATGGGGCTTTACAGCGATCCCTACTCAGACTTTGGCAGATTGGCGATGGAGCTATGGCGCTCCTGCCGTTTGGTGGTGGATACCGGGATCCATGCCAAGAAATGGACTCGAGAGCAAGCCATAGCCTATTACATGGACAACACTCCCAATGCCGAATCTGACGCAGTAAAAATGGTTGAGCGGCACATAGTTATGCCCTCGCAGGCAACCGCTTACAAGGTGGGGATGAACAAGATACTTGCGCTTAGAGCCTACGCCAAGGAGGCGCTGGGTGAGCGTTTCGACATTCGCGCCTTCCACACCCTGGTATTGCAAAACGGCCCCTTGCCGCTGGATGTACTTGAGCAGGAAGTAAAAGACTGGGTGGCCGCGCAAAGCCAGGCTTGAAACTGAATCAACTGCCGCTCCCGTGAGCGGCTTTTTTATACGCTTGATTCCGTTCTGAAAACAGGCATAAAAATACCCCGGCCACCTGGGCCGGGGTAAACCAAAATCAGGATGATGGTTTTAAGGCCGACATTGTTTTAGTTCGAAAACCTGGGTCGGCATTGATAAGGGCTTAACACTCTGTGTTGAACCAAGCAGTCTACAGCAGGAGGGGTCAGTCCCACGGCACACCCATATGTTGGTTCCACCCGAATCAACTGCAACCATTGTATTTATTTCAGAACAGACTGCAACAAGATTATTAAAAACCTTTAGGATTCACTAAACAATAAAGCGATAAAAAAACCAACAAAACCTCAATATCTACATGATATAAAAACAAAAAACACCCAAGCGGAACTTGAGTGTTTTTCATTGTTCTATTATAAGAACGATATTTCTTTATTTTTCCTGACGCAGGGCAAACAGATCTGCGTATTTTTTGTCCCAATAGGGTGGTGTACCTATGTGATCCTTAATGAACTCGATAAAGGCACTCACCTTGGGAGCCAAGTGTTTACGTCTTGGATAAACCGCCTGCAGCGGCAGATGATGGGTCAGTTGCCAATCGGGAAGTAGAGGAACCAGAGTGCCTTTTTCTATTTCATCTTCCAGCAGATAACTGGCGAGATAAACCACCCCAAGCCCACTGACAGCGGCAGACTTGAGCGCCGGCGCATTGTCGACTCTGAAATTACCCGAAACCCCTATCTCACAGTAGTCATCGCCCTTCTTGAATTGCCAGACGCTGTGCTCATGCCATTCACCGTGGTAAACCAAACAGTTGTGCTCCACCAGCTGCTCCGGCCGGGCCGGCATACCGTGGGCCGCAACATACCCGGGGGATGCCACCAGCAGGAACTGACACTTCATCAGCGGGCGGGCCACCATACCCAGAGGCAGTTGCTCTGACATGGTCAGCAGCAGATCCAGGCCTTCACTGACCACATCAACCTTATGGTCCAACAGGCTCACCTGCAGCTCGAGATCCGGGTGACGGGTCATAAACTCGGGCAGTGCCGGAATAATATGCATGGTGCCGAACGACTGGGAGATCCCTACCTTGAGCACGCCTCGGGTGGCATCATTGAGGTTGTGCACACTGGCCACCGCCTGATCCGCATCCCTGAGCAGTTCTTCCCCCTGCACATACAGCAGATTACCGGCTTCGGTGAGGCTTAAGCTACGGGTCGTTCGCTGGATCAACTGGATCCCGAGTTTATGTTCAAGATCGGCAACCTGGGTACTGACCTTGGATTTGGATATTCCAAGCCTGCGCGCCGCGGCACTGAAGCTGCCGGCACGGGCGACATGAGTGAAAATAGCGATAGGTTCTAACAGTTCTAACATGAAAGTCGCCTTAAGCCGTTTACAACACTGGTAAAAGCTTTCCTGGAAAAGCGACGGGCCTCACCGTCAAGACCCCATAATGGGGTGTGGGCTGCCGGGTTTTGGAAAGCGCACTGGGTAGAGTCACTGAGTCCTGACTTGGGTGTCAGTTTGATTATTTTTGCGAAGTATACCAATTCTTTGTTATTGACTCTAACCCAAGGACAGCCTTGAGCCAAAAAAACCGCCGCAGTGATGACATAATCGACAGACAACCAATAAAAAACCCCTGTATCAAGGGAGGGGAAGATACAGGGGGAATCACCAGCTTAAATCTTATTGCTGCAGTTCAACCTTGCCGGACAGTACCTGGAATTCGCCCAGCTCAGGGATCTGCTTGCGTAACTTGTCTTCCAGCACCACCAAACGTTGGAAGTTGTCGCAAAGCGCATCGGCTCTCTGCTCCATCTCCTGGGCGCGGGACTCCATTTGCACTTCAATATCCTTGCCCATCTTTTCCATCTTCTGACTGAAGGCATTGATCTTCTCATCAAAGGTTTCGCCCTCACCTGACATCATGGCGCTGCCCATGGCCATCATCAAACTGCCTAGCGACTGCTGTACCAGTTGCTCTATTTCTTTGGAAAACTCATCACCAAAGGCATTTTCCAGCGACTCTTCAGTGGCCCCGAGGAAGTACTGGTCACCATTGCGATGAGCCACTTCATAGACTCGTTGTTGCAGACTACCCATGGTTTCATCCAACTTGGCACCGGCGGCATCACCCAAGAGTGGTGTCAGGGCCATGCTCACGGCCTCGCTCGCCATGATGACGGCATCTTCCACCAAAGAGATGACTTCGGGTAACTGCTGAGCCATGGCATCCGAGTAATCGTTGACAAGCTTGCTCTGCTCGGCATTCAAGGCCACTTCTTCACCTTCCACATAGAGGCGGCCCGGCTCAATTCGATAGTGTTCTTTCCCTTGATTACTGACACTCAGCTTCTTGGGTTCCAGTGAGATGTCGTAGTTGAGTGACATCTCGCATTGCTCATCTCTTGGCTCAAAGTTGATCGCCATAGCAGGCGCCGCCGCAAACAGTGCACACACCAAAGATATTCCACCAATCGCTTGTTTCATTCTGTCTTCCCTCTCGTTTTAATCTGCCGAGTAAACTTGGTTACCGCTTATGGCTCAGAATAAAGCAGACTTTGTGCCAAAGTTATAATCAACTGATACTAAAAGAATTAATATCAAGTAAGGCAGCAGAATATGAAAATCCACCATCTAGGAGTGGCAAATTTTACCAACTTGTAGCCGTTATGATGAATAAGACACAAGAAACCAAAGAAAGGTTTAACAGGGAATACTCTGGATGGCCAAGACTGTTCCTTTTCTTCACTGCATTCGGGATTAAAAGCCATAATAGCCGCTGTGCCAGCAGCCTAAAGTCGTGGTGTTCCACACCACACCGGGCAAGAGGCTTTGCTTGTCCAAAGCCCCTTGCATCCCCAAGGACCCCCCGACGTAGCCGAAATCCCCGCTGGCTTATGAAACAAATTGGCTACACTCAGGACTCGCCAAACGCATCCATGCATAAGGGCCAGCTCGCCTTCCTTGGCTCGCGCTCATGAACTTGTCGCTTCGCAACATTCGCCTTGCTCGACCTTCGAGCCTCGACATCCCTGTCTCGGCTACGCCAATTTGCAACAACGCCAGCGGCGGCTCCGAAGGGGAGTCGGTGCAATTCTGTAAGAGCTAACTTGTTTGAAGCGACCTATATGCCCGCAGACATACACCTCATTTTCAGGCACAGGCGGAACTGTGACCTTCCGAGCCAGGGATGGCGAGGCAGAGCTTACAGGGACGTACTTGCAGCGAGTCACAGGATCGCCTGTGCATAAGCCTGCGGCAGGCAATGAGAAACATCCGTCGCCGGAGGCCCTGCCAATACTAATTAGTAACTTTTAGCTAAAAGCTATGATAGCCGCTGTGCCAGCAGCCTAAAGTCGTGGAGCTTCGCCCCACACCCGACCAAGAAGGGATCAACAGCAATCCCCTCTTGGATCTCCCTTGCCGCCCCACACGGTGTCGAAAGCCCCTCGGCCTAATGGCGCAAATAACTACCGCTTCAGACGCTCATCCCTGATTCGACTGGCGCTGCTTCGGCATCCATGCCTCAGCCACGTTATTTGCGCCAACGGCTTTCGGCGACACCGAGGGGAATTTGGTGCAATTCCTCATCCCAAAGTGTCGTATTCAGCTGCAGATATACGCCTAATTCCAGGTACAGGCGGGACTGTGACCGTCGAAAACAGGGACTTTTTCGTCGAGCGCCCAAGGATGGGTTAACAGCGTGTCATAGGATCGCCTGTGCATAAGCCTGCGGCAGGCAATGAGAAACATCCGTCGCCGGAGGCCTTGCCAATACTAATTAGTAACTTTTAGCTGGCAGCCATGATAGCCGCTGTACCAGCGGCCTAAAGTCGTGGAGCTTCACCCCACACCCGAGGAAAGGGGGCTGTATCGACTCGCCCCCTTTCCAACCCCCCTGCGACCCGCGACGCAGCGGAAAACCCCTTGTGCTTATGATGCCAATTCGCTATCGCGCCAGACGCTCATCCCTGATTCGACTGGCGCTGCTTCGGCATCCATGCCTCGCTACGCGATTATCATCAACGCCCTGCGGCCGCTTCGAGCGGGAGTTGGTGCAATTCTGCAATCATAGCGTTGCTTGAAATTGCTTATATACCCACTAACATACGCCTATTTCCCTGGCACAGGCGGAACTGTGACCGTCGAAAACAGGGCCGAATTTTGTTCCAGACAAATTCGGCATTTCCTACGTCCCTGTAGGTCAGATGTTTTCGTCGAGGCTACAAGGACGTATTAACGCCGAGTCACAGGATCGCCTGTGCATAAGCCTGCGGCAGGCAATGAGAAACATCCGTCGCCGGAAACTCGGCAAGCGCCTAATGTGCAACTTTAGGCTAAAAGCTATGGTATGGCGTAAAAAACAAAGGCAGCGGAATGCTGCCTTTGGGATCAGAAGATTGAGCGGCCAACGGCCAGCCTGAGTTGCTCCAGCGCTGCCGTTCCGGCGAGTGAGTTGCCGCTGCGGTCAAGCTCCGGCGACCAGACACAGATGGACATGTCACCGGGGATCACAGCGATTATGCCACCACCGACTCCACTCTTGCCCGGCATGCCGACCCGGTAGGCAAACTCACCGGCGCCGTCATAAAGCCCGGATGTAGCCAGGAGCGCATTGAGTCTGCGGCTCTGCAGCGGTGATATCAGCTCTTTGCCATCCAATGCCTTACCGCCTTGGACCAGATACATCATGGCCCGGGAAAGATCGGCGCAGCTCATTTTCAAGGCGCAGTAATGGAAATAGCTTCGCAGCACAGTATCCACATCATTGTTGAAGTTACCGAAGGACTTCATCAGATAGGCAATCGCTGCATTGCGGGCGCTGTGCTGATACTCGGAATCGGCCACCACCTTGTCGTAGCAGATATGCGGATTACCCGCCAAACGGCGAACCACTTCCAGCATTCTGTGCTTGGGCGCTCCGAGGCGGCTCTGCAGCAAGTCGGCTATGACCAGCGCACCGGCATTGATAAAGGGATTACGGGGAATGCCGCGCTCCAACTCCACCTGCACCAGAGAATTAAATGAGTGACCCGACGGCTCTTTGCCTACCCGGCTCCAGATTTCGCTTTCTTCATAGAGTGTCAGCGCCAGTGTCAGGCTGAACACTTTGGAAATACTTTGAATGGAAAAAGGCTCTAAATAATCCCCTGCCCCCACTGTGGTGCCGTCGGCCATGGTGACGGCAATCCCCAGCTTGTTGGCATTGACCCGGGCAAGGGCCGGAATATAATCCGCCACCTTACCCTGGCCAATCAGAGGGCGAACCCTGTCGAGCACCTGCTCAAGCAAGGCCTCGTCCGGGATTAACTCCACCAAATGTCGTACAGCTCAGTAACTTCCAACTCGCTGATTGGCTGAGCTTCCCAGAATGCCTTGACTGCACTTCTGTCATCTTCGGTGCACTTGCCAATTCTTTGGGTGGCAATAATGCCTTCCCATTCTCTGTGGCCGCCACCGTGGAAGCCCAAGCCTCTAGGTTCTATGACTTCATCAATAAAACGGTCGACCAGGGGATCTATCTGTTCCTCCGACACAGAGTCGGCAAAACGCCAACTTACGTCAAATCCCAACTCCTGGAATTCATCAACACGCAATTTCTTGCGCAAACGACGACTGCGAATAGCCATACTGCTTCTCCCTCAGGTGTAATTACTCTGTACGTTCGAACATCAGATCCCAAACACCGTGACCCAGGCGCTGGCCGCGGGCCTCGAACTTGGTCAACGGACGGTAATCCGGCCGTGGCACTACAGTGCCATCGCTGGAAAGGTTGCGATAGCCGGGGGCGGCATTCATCACTTCCAGCATATGCTCGCTGTAGTTTTCCCAATCGGTAGCCATGTGGAACACACCACCGATTTTCAGTTTACGGCGCACCAACTCGGCAAAGGCCGGCTGCACTATGCGGCGCTTGTGGTGGCGTTTCTTATGCCATGGGTCGGGGAAAAACAGCTGCAGCCGCGCCAGAGAATTATCGGCAATGGCATGCTCCAGCACTTCCATGGCATCGTGATGGAATACTCTCAGGTTGGTGACTCCGGCTTCGCCGGCATCGGCAAGACAGGCGCCCACACCAGGCTTGTGCACTTCGATACCGATAAAGTTAAGCTCGGGGGCTTCCTTGGCCATGGTCACCAGTGAGGCACCCATACCAAAACCTATCTCCAGCACTGTGTCTGCCTCACGGGCAAAAACGGCGTTCAAATCCAGCGGCTCGGGGGAATAATCCAGCCCCATGCTGCCCCAATGCGCTTCTATGGCCTGGGCCTGGCCCTTGGTGAGGCGACCCTCACGCAGCACAAAGCTTCTTACTTTGCGCAGATACTTGCCTTCTTCGTTAAACTCGGCCGTTGTGACTTCGCTCATTTTTGCCCCTAGAGAGGTTTGAAAAAAGAAGGGCATTATCCAAAGTTCACCATACAGTGCAAGCCCTGATGCTGAAAAAGTATACCAACAATCCACAAGAACGAAATAAGTCAATCATTTGGGGGGATCAATCTCCTTGTTTCGCCCCTTGGCTGCGGCTACACTGCGCCGATGAACAAGACAGCCTCTTTCGCAGAACGTATCGTAAAATGGTACGACTTGAATGGTCGCAAGACTCTGCCATGGCAACAGCAAAAGACCCCATATAAAGTATGGATTTCTGAGATTATGTTGCAGCAGACCCAGGTCGCGACTGTTATCCCCTACTTCCAAAAATTCATTGCCCGTTTCCCCGATGTCGTCAGCCTGGCCAATGCCGACACGGACGAAGTGCTGCATCTGTGGACAGGTCTGGGCTATTACGCCCGCGCCCGTAACCTGCACAAGGCCGCCATCAAGGTGCGTGATGAGTTCCAAGGCGAGTTTCCAACCGACTTTGACTCGGTGCTGGCACTGCCGGGCATTGGTCGCTCAACTGCAGGTGCGGTACTGTCGCTGTCTTTGGGGCAACATCACCCCATATTGGATGGCAACGTCAAACGGGTACTCGCCCGCCACGGCGCCATAGAAGGTTGGCCCGGGCAAAAGGATGTGGAAAACCAACTCTGGCAGCTGACCGAAGCGCTCACGCCCAAGGCCGAGATCCAAAAATACAACCAGGCGATGATGGATATAGGTGCCACCATTTGCACCCGCTCCCGCCCCGCCTGTGACCAGTGCCCGGTCGCCCGCGATTGCAAGGCGCAGCTAATGGGGCGCCAGGGCGAATTCCCCGGTAAGAAGCCGAAGAAGGCGATTCCGGCCAAAGAAGCCTGGCTACTGGTGCTGGAACACAATGGCGAGATCTTGCTGCAGCAAAGGCCACCCGCTGGGATCTGGGGCGGCCTCTGGTGTTTCCCCGAGTTCAGCAACAGACAAAACCTGCTGCAAGCCGCCAAAGAGTTGGGGCTTGCAGAGCACAGCATCACAGAGCTACCCGGTTTTCGTCACACCTTCAGCCACTTTCACCTGGACGCCCAGCCTATGCTGCTGCGGCTAAAGAGCAAAGTAGTCACAGACATGCTGCTGGACCAAGGTCACAGCGCCCAGAGTAAAGACAGGGTAATGGAACCCAAACCCTGTCTCTGGTATAACTTAAACCAACCTTCCCGGGTGGGACTGGCCGCTGCAACAGAGCGGGTATTGGCCAGCCTGGAACCGAGTCTGACCAAGGAGTAAACATGGCACGCACAGTTAACTGCGTCTATCTCAAGAAAGAAGCCGATGGCCTGGATTTCCAACTGTATCCCGGCGAACTCGGCAAGCGCATTTTCGACAGCATCAGCAAAGAGGCCTGGGGCCTGTGGCAGAAAAAACAGACCATGCTGATCAACGAAAAGAAACTGAACATGATGAATGTCGATGATCGCAAACTGCTGGAAGAGCAGATGGTCGCCTTCCTGTTCGAAGGTCAGGAAGTACAGATTGAAGGCTACGTGCCACCGGCAGAAGATGAATAAGCCGCTATAGCTGTAGCGAGCGAAATGAGAAAAGGCCCTTATGGGCCTTTATCTTTACTGTTAACCAGTTTTAAGAATCAATTCTCGTTGTTCACTAATCCAGCCAACCAAAATGCAGAGTTAGGTTTTATTGACCACTAATATTTCTCAGAGCTAAAAGAACAGACTCAAGACGAGCCGATAAGTTACTCCTGCCAACAAAATTATCAACGTACTTACGCTAAGTACTTACACTAATAGTCTTACCAGCATAGCCGCACAATATGCAGCCAATAGAATGGTACTTTGCTACGTTATAG
This sequence comes from Shewanella algae, assembly GCF_009183365.2. Lineage (NCBI taxonomy): Bacteria > Pseudomonadati > Pseudomonadota > Gammaproteobacteria > Alteromonadales > Shewanellaceae > Shewanella > Shewanella algae. The sequence goes on along the minus strand of NZ_CP068230.1, from coordinate 1,375,209 downwards.
TCTTTTCCCCCAACAGACCTTATATATCGTCCGTAAAGTCCCATTGCTGTACCAGTGTGTTCAACAAGCTATCTGAGACTTCCTCAAGTCAATCCAACACACTGTAATCAGAAAAACTTATCCAAATGAGTACCCAATCAAACTATCATCCCCCAAAAAACTATCAAACATTTATTAACAAACATATAATTTCAGACACAAATGCCACATGCTATAGCAGATCGTCAAGAGAGTTATCCTATGTCCCAAGCAGAGTCCTCTTCCAGAAAGCTGAGTTTTTTCATCATTGGCCTCGTCTTTTTCATTTGGCTCTATAGCTTGTGGGCTGATCGTGTAACCCCAATGACAGGGATGGCCAGAATCCACTCTTATCTGGTTAGAGTCGCTCCCGAAGTTTCAGGCAATATTACCGAGGTCAAGGTCAGAAATAACCAAGTGGTGGAATCCGGCCAGACTTTATTTGAAATTGATTCCAGAGATTATCAAATCAACTTGCGCACGGCTCAAGCCAACCTGGCTATTGCAGGGCAAAATATCGGCGCCAGTACTGCAGCCGTTGAAGTCGCGCAAGCCAAAGTGATTGAGTCATTGGCGGCGCGCGATAATACCAGAGAGCAAGCGGCCCGAATCACTGAATTGGCAGCAAAAGGCGTATTGAGTAAAGCTGAGCTGGATAATGCGATTGAAGCCAGGGATCGAGCCCAAGCCGCCTTAAATGCAGCAGAAGCCTCTCTGGTACAAGCAAAACAAAACCTTGGTCCTGAAGGGCAAGACAACCCGCAGATCCTCGCCGCAATAGCCAGCCTGGAAAAAGCAGAGTTAGACTTACAACGCACTAAAGTTATTGCCCCTTCCAAAGGTATTGTGACCAACCTACAGCTCACTGTTGGGCAAAAAGCCAGTGTAGGCTCTCCGCTACTTACTTTTATCGACCCAAGAGGTGTCTGGGTATCGGCGCTGGTAAGAGAAAATTCTCTGGAGCATATCCGTGTCAATCAAAAAGTAAAAATTGTCATGGACGCTTTACCGGGTCGAGTGCTCGAAGGAAGAGTCGAAAGCATAGGCTGGGGCACGGGAGGGAGTAATGAAACGGATCAGGCTACCGGCTTTTTAGTCGCAAACAATAACTCCCTAAACGCGCAACGGTATCCGGTTAACATTATCTTTGAGAACGGTAATGTGCCCGGTAATGTTCGTTATGGTTCTAAAGCAACGGTTGCATTCTTAACCGAGCAAAGTAGCTTTGGTGATTGGTTGGCGTCCATCTGGATGAACATTCTGAGCGTTTTGACTTATGTTTCATAGTGCAGCAAATTCAGTCATCAGGCTGGTTTTCACGCCAGTGCTGCTCCTGTTCTATCTCATATATTCAGGCGCCGCCATACCTGTTATCGCCCCTGTATTTGTAGTGATATTTTTTACCCTGATGCCATCCAGGCCACAGCTTAAGGTGCTATTAAAGCTACTGGTAGTACTCCTGTTTATCAGTTTTGGCATAGTAACACTGGGAAATCTGTTGATAGGTACGCCCACTGGATTTTTACTGTTTACTTGGTCACTGATGTTTCTGAGCTATTACCGTGGTCATCAAGATCCCAAAGATATTATTGCCAATTTAACTTTAGTTATCGTCATTTTCATGGTGGTAATGAAGCAACAGATGTCCATACCATTAAGCGCCTTACCATTGACATTGTTCGAAAGCTTTATCATTGCGGTGTTGGCAACCTACCTTGGTTTTTGGCTATTTCCTGGTGACGAGACAAATATCCCGCCCGATGAAGCCAGCATTGAAGGTGCTGATAAAAACATGGGGAAAATCGTCTTTAAAGCAACCGCTACAAGCATTGTGCTTTATGCATTAATCTGGGCTGGCAGCTCACAAGCCTTGTTGATAGCCATAACTTTTGGCAGCATGATAAAATCGCCTATTACCAAAGACAGCCACACGTTTGGCTACCATAGACTTATCACAACTTCTGTCGGCATACTATTTACCATACCATGCATGCTGTTAACCTCTGTAAATGCACCAACTTTCGTGATCATAGGGGTAACTATTTTTTCTGGATTACAATTAGCCTGTTTCGCAATACGCCGTAAAACCCACCTGACTATCTACCAGTTACTGTTTACCAACTTTATCGTATTGACTTATCAAATAGTCAATAATCCAAGTGTATTATCGCTCTCTTCTCAAATGGTTAGACTGGCATCCATTGTTGCCGCAATCTCAATTGGGGTTCTGACCATAAACTTACTCAAGAGTGAGCCGAAAAACACCCATTAACCACAATAGCCTCCTCAAATAAGTGCCCTATCAGCAGCGAAGGCCACACCTGAACAAGCTCAAGTGTGGCCTGCAAGCTTATAAGAAGCTATTTACTCTGCCGCCGCCCCAGCAGGATAAAGCCCGCAGCCAACAGGGAAGAGATAAAGATATACACGGCTATGGTGGCCGAGGTCCCGGGCGGGATCAGCTTTATCAGCACACTGACCATAAGGCTTAAGTACAGGCTTTCCAGCGCATAATAGAGCGCCGTTGCCAAACCCGCCGAAGCGGAGAAGGCGTGCAGAGCACCGTTGGCCGAGACTGCACAAGTCAAGGCAATATTGACTCCAATCAGGTACATGGGAAGCATAAAGCCCAGCAGGGTAACGCCAAAGAGCCACTCGCACAGATAGAGGATAAGCCCACTGACAAATAGCCCCGCCAGCCCTCGAAACACTGTGCCGCTGATTCCCCAACGCCTAACCAAAGGCTTGACGAACCTGGTGGTCAGTATCATCACAATCGCCACCGAGCCGAACCAGAGGCTGAACTCGACTTTACTCAGGCTCAAGGTATCCATCAGCACCGAGGGCGAGGTGGAAAAGTAGGCGAAGAAGGTTCCCATTGCCGTTGCATAAGCCAAGGTATAACCGATAAAAGTCTTGGATCCCAGGATGGTGAACAAGCTATTGAAACGAAACGGCTGGGTTTTGGCCGGCCGGGTTTCTGGCCATTTAAACACTGTGTGCACGGCAACCACGGCAGCAAATATTCCCAGGAAGTAAAATATGCCCTGCCAATGCCACTGCTTTTCTATCAAGGCGCCCAGAAACGGAGCCACTGCCGGTACACAAGCCAACACTGAACCCATGATGGCATAAACGACTACGCCTTCTTCCCTTTCGGCAAATACATCTCTGACCGTGGCAAACGCCGCAACCAATAGTGCAGACGCGCTCAGCGACTGTAACAATCTCAGTCCCAGGAAGTAATCGAAGTTCGGACTTAAGGGAATAGCCAGGCTGGACAATGAGTACAAGACAGCGCCAATAACGACTATCGGCCTTCTGCCAAACTTGTCCGAGAGGGGGCCAAACAGCAATTGCCCAAGGCCTAGGAGTGCCATATACATGGTCAGCGTCAGCTGAACCTGCTCCCTTCCTACCTTGAAACTTGTGCCGATGTCATTCACTGCCGGAAGGTATAAGTCCATCCCCAGTGAAGCAAGCAGATCGAAAGGTACCAGAAGTACCAAAGAGTATAAGAATGAGTAATTCCAGATATTGTTTCTATTCATTTTTGCGTCCAATTATTGCTAAGAATCTATTCAAGCGATAATTGGACTGCCTTCACTGCTCTCTTCATAATCTAACCTCTATTTTGCGGCGCCTTCGCGCCCGCATGACTATAGCGCCATGTTTGAACTCTGCCAAAGAGCAGCAAACAGGCTGGCGCATATTGGCACAAATAATCTTGGTCCGCCACAGCCAAATAGCGAACGCCATGTCAGCTGTTTTCAGGCCGGGCGTACCTCTATCGATAGCGCTTCCTCGGCCGTTGGCGCCTCAAAATAGGCACTAACCTGCCGAAAGACGGTTTCATTGTCGAAGGCTGCCCGCTCCGGGCATTGAACTCTTCTGAGTGCCAGACGCTCGAGACACAACTCATCATCTGCCTCTAAATAGACCAGCAGATGCTGCGCTCCGGCCGCCTCGGCCAGGGCCTTGAACCCATGACGCTGCACTGCGGTATTGGCCGGGAAGTCCAGCACCACATCGACACCGCAACCGAGTAAGGCCTGAATATGTGCGCTCATAACAAGTTTGAGCCGGGCCGAAAACTTGAGATAGTCGCCAAAGTTTTGGATCTCTTGCGGGAAAAGAGCGGCAAGCCACTGATCTTCACTGATACAGACGGCGCGCCGCTCTGAAGCCAACTCTTGCGATAGAGTCGACTTGCCCGCGCCCATCTTGCCGCAGAAAAAGATTAAGGTACCCACTTGATTCATGCCTGTGTCTCCCTTTGAAACTGATAACGATTCTTTACCAATTGCCCCAGCAGCAGCTGTGATGACACCAGCTTCAAGTTCACAGAACCAGGCAAGGTATCAAATAGCCGGATCCCGCCTCCCAGCAACACAGGCACTGTGGTAATGGTCAGCTCATCGACCAGAGCGGCGGCAATAAAGGAGCGAATAAGAGCGCCGCCATCGAGATAGATGTTGTGGTACCCCTTTGCATGCAAGGCGCTGAGCATTTCAGTTGCCGAGCCGCAAATTAACTCGGCTTTGCCGGCAAAACCCTCCGGTAATTGCTTGAGACTATTGCTGGCAACAAATACAGGTTTATCGTAGGGCCAGGCATCGAAGGCGGCCACCACTTCAAAAGTGTTGCGCCCCATTAGCAGAGCATCGACCGAAGCCATAAACTCGGCAAATCCCAGATCGCTGCCCTCCGGGTTATCTATTGCCGCCAACCAATCAAGCTCACCATTGGGTCCGGCAATAAAACCATCCAGACTCTGGGCCATATACACCCTATTTTTCATCTAACTACTCCTTTAGGGAAGGTGCGAACAAGTCCCATGTGTGCTCTGCGTCGGCTTACTGGCCTGGATGCAAGGCGTGGTTCGCCGCAAATGGCTTAGTCCTTTACAAGAAGCACAACACAGCAGACAGGCCTGTAAGCCACGCCCTTTGGGGCTTTCACAGCAACCGGCTCTCTGCGTTATCCGACTTTGACAGGCCCCGGCATGCCTTCAGTCAGATGCCTTGAACGCCAATTGCTGTGCAAGCCAGAGTGCCACGAGGACTTATTCACACCTTCCTTAGCTCCGAACTCAATAACAGAAAGCCCTGTCGATTATTTTCCCTAAGACTCAAAACTGAGCCGATAGGGCCTGTCGATTGCCTCTCGCAGATCCGCCAGAGAAAATACTCGCTGCAACTCGGCAAACTTTTCGCCGTCAAAATAGACCTGCACCACGGGCAGACTGAAGATACTCATCTGGGCGGATAGCTGCTGGCCAGGGCCCTGACAATCGATATAGGCCGCCTGCAATAGTGGATACTCGTCGGTCAACATGGCGCTTATTCTGGGCTTCAACGCCTGACACACGCCGCAATGCTCGCCGCCGAACAGCAGTAATACCGCGGGTTGGCTTTCGAGCAGTTGTTTAAGCTGCTCAAGGGTTTCGATATTCAACATGGTGTCAGCTCACAACGATGCGGCGGCCCAAGTACCCGGGCTCTATTGTTTGTATTGGCGCTCATTGTGCCATATCGGCGCTGACTTTCGGTGACTTTCGCTGTCAGTTTACAGGCCAAAAAGAAAAAGGCGCCGACGGCGCCTTCTGTAAAAACTATTGTGGGTTACTGCTTAACCCCTTCAACAACCAGGTCGAGTTTGACGTGAGTGGAAGCCGGGCCCAGATCGGTAGTAATCTTGTAATCCTTGAGGGCAAACTCGGTAGAGCCGATAAACCCGGCGCGATACCCGCCCCAAGGGTCCTGCCCTTCACCGATAGCCTTGGCATCTATGGTCAGCGGCTTGGTGACCCCATTGAGGGTAAAGTCACCGGTGATCGCCAATTCGCCATTCCCTTTGTCCTCCACCTTGGTGGACTTGAAGCTGGCCTTGGGATACTTGCCGGCATTGATGAAGTCGGCTGAACGTAGGTGCTTGTCCCGCTCGGCATGGTTTGAATCCAGGCTTTGGGTGTTGATGGTCACATTCACCTTGGCATCAGCCGGGTTGGCCTTGTCAAAACTGAAGCTGCCTTCAAATTCGTTAAAACGCCCGACCACAAAGCTGTAGCCAAGATGGTTGACTCTAAAGTTGATAGAGGCATGGGCGCCCTGGGTATCAATCACATAGTCGGCGGCATTCACGGCGCAAGGCAATAACAGGGCGCTGCCAAGCAAACCGGCAAACAGGGTCTTTTTCATTTTGCTATCCTCTCTTGAGTTTAATCATCCTGACGAGTGTCTGATCTTTATCGATAAAATGATGTTTCAGCGCCGCCAAGGCATGCAGCACCATCAGGGCTATCAAGCTATAGGCGGCGTATTTATGTATCGCCCCGGCGATATCGGCCTGATTGTTAAACAGCTCACCGACACCCGGCAGCTCAAACCAGTCAAATACCGCGATACCCCGGCCATCAGCGGTGGAGATCAATATGCCGCTCAACATAATCAGCAGCAGCAACAGGTAGAGTCCCCAATGCGTCAAACGGGCCGCCTTCTGCAGTAAAGGCTTGTCCGGTATCGCCTGTGGCGACGGGCTCAGCAGTTTCCACAACAATCTGACCAGGGTAAGCGCCAACAACAAAATGCCGATACTCTTGTGCAGATGCGGCCCCTTCTGATACCAGGCACTGTAATAGGTCAAATCAACCATCCAGTAGCCGAGCCCAAACAGGCCTATCACGGCAATGGCCGATAACCAGTGGCTCAAAATGCTGACAAGGCCGTAGCCCTGACGAGTGTTGGCAAGCATTTTCTATCCTTAAGCTATGTCTTAAGCACATCATATGGAGGCTAAATGAAAACTAAAATCATTAAATATTGGCCATTTCTTTCGAAATTTTAGAAAGTAGGACAAAAGGTGGGCTTAAAGAGCCACAGTGATGCGGGTAACACGGCAGATTGCGGCGAAGATAGTTTGATGCAATAAGCGGCCTGCTGGCTTTTCAAGCGATATTAGTTTGATTTCAGCTCAAAAAGACCAATTCTGAGCATTAACTGAGCGAACACAGGATTTATGCCGAAAAAGCACTTGCAGGAAAAAATTCAGAACTATATTATACGCGCACTCCGAACGACACGGGCCTCAACTCCCGGTTCGAAGTAGATGACTGACACTCAGTTCAGTTGCCCGAATAGCTCAGTTGGTAGAGCAGCGGATTGAAAATCCGCGTGTCCCTGGTTCGATTCCGGGTTCGGGCACCACAATTTAGCCGGCATAGCTCAGTTGGTAGAGCAACTGACTTGTAATCAGTAGGTCCCGAGTTCGACTCTTGGTGCCGGCACCATGAAACAGCAAAAACGCCACTCACTGAGTGGCGTGTTTGTTTATATCATTCCCGCAGACTTCAGCCATGGTTTGACCCGATTTCTTCGGCAGACCGTCCTTTCCCTCTCCCTTTACGCTAACTCGTGGCTTAACCTAAAGCTGCTTTGCTTAAGCATAAAAAGCCAGAATATAAAAAATACCTCAAGCTGTAACCGGGTTAACCCCAATCCCCATTTCGCGAACTCGATATTGATGGTGGTCAAAGCCTTTCAACTGCGATGAATAAGCCATTCGGGTTTGAGGCAGCCGTCATTGACTTCTTTATGACACAAGAGCTGTTTTGGGTTCGTGACAGAGACATCAGCTATGACGAGATCCCCGAGCCAAAAGGCTCGGGAAATTGAAGCAAACGGCTATTACCGCCCATGAGCAGTTAAGTCACCAAGGAGGGCTAAACTCTCGCTGTTACCAACTGCGCATCTTATGGCCTTTCAGCGCATAGAAGAGGATAAACAGATAACAGGGCAAGCCTATCCAGTAACCCAACTGCACATTGTCACTGAAGTGGGCAATCTTGCCGAATATCAGCGGCAGTATGGCGCCACCTGAAATACCCATGATCAGCAGCGCCGAGCCCTGGGCCGTGTACTTGCCCAGCCCTTCCAGCGCCAGCGGCCACACAGAGGGCCAAACCAGAGCGTGAGCCAAGCCCATCATGGCGACGAAGGTGACTGTATCCGGAATAGTTGGAATACCGCTCCACCCCCACAGCAGCGACGAGATAGCATGGCTCTCGGCCGATGAGAAGATGATGCCAAAGATGCAAGCAATACCCGCCAAGGCCGAGGCGAGCAAAGCCTTTTCCTGGCTGATAAAACGTGGAATACAGCTAACCCCCAAGAGGTAGCCGATAACCATAAACACCATGGTGTAGGAGGTCAGGGATGCGAAATTGTTGACGTCGAGGCTGGCACCATAGAGACCTATGGTATCGCCGGCAATCACTTCAACCCCCACATAGGCAAAGATGGCTATGGCACCTAGGATCACCTGAGGGAAATGCACTATACCGCTCTTGTCGGCGTGCTCTCCCTCTTCTCCCTCGAAGGCGATTTCAGGCAAAGCAGAAAACTTCACCAGTGCGATCAGTACCACAAGCGCCAGCGTCATATAGATATAGGGCATCACCAGACGTGAAGACAGTTCGCTTATTTGGGCTTCTCGCTCGGCCGGGGCCATGGCAGCCAGATGCCCGGCGGTGAACCCTTCCAGATCAGCCAGTACCAAAGCGGTAAAAAGAATAGGCACTATCACACCGGCGCCCTTGTTAATCAGCCCCATGATGGAGATCCGCATGGCGGCGCTCTCCTTCGGACCAATATGCACCACATAGGGGTTGGATGCCGTCTGCAAAATGGTCAGGCCGGTTCCCAGTACAAAAAGCGCCAGCAGAAACATTAAAAAGTTGGCGCTGAAGGCGGCTGGAATAAACAGCACAGAGCCGACTGCCATGATCCCCAGCCCCACCGCCATGCCATTGCGATAGCCGGTGCGACGCAGGATCGACGACATGGGCAGCGCCATCACGGTATAGGCGATGTAGAAGGCAAAGGTGACAAACAGTGCTTGAAACTCATTGAGCTCACAGATGATTTGAAGAAAAGGGATCAATGAACCATTCAACCAGGTCACAAATCCAAAGATAAAAAACAGCGCACCTACGATAGTCATAGGCAGAAAACTGCTTCTTGAGGCTGCGTCAGCCGGGGTAGCAACTGTCATGTTCATAAACCTGCTTCTTATAGTAATTTATTGTTTGGCAACCAAATTTATCGGCGCCCCATCCATCTTGAGTGGTGTTTAACGCTTGAAACCTTGATGCCGCGGCAGCTTTATACACGGCTTTGTTTCAATAAAGTTACGTCATAATAACAAAAAAGACAACGCTGTTATTAATTTTAAACCAGGCAGATGTCGCTTGTTCGCCTCTTCCCTAAGCCTCAAACCCGAATAAACAACTGCCTGCGATACATCCACCAGAGCAGCAACCATTGCACCCCGAGCATGGCCAATACCCCAAGCAGTGGCTGCCAGTTCTCGGGGGCGCTATTGATAAAACCGCCAAACAGACTTTCGCTGCTATAGCGCCACTGAACCAGACTGGAAGCGAGATAGATGATGATGGCGTTGCAACCAATCACCACAAAGGGGAAACCCAACCAACGCAGCCCAAGCACATCGATAACGGCGTAGAACAGCGCCAGCAGCAGCAGGCTCCAGCCGCTGCTCACCAGCACAAAACTGCTGGTCCAGAGATCTTTATTAACCGGGATCAGAGGATTAAGCAGCCAGCCAAGCCCCAAACAAACAAGCCCGGCCAGACACAGCAAACCCACCCTGCCCCAGGCTGAAAAACTTTGCTGCGGCAAAAATCGGCCCACAAACACACCGGCCAAAGCATTGACCACTGCCGGAAGGGTCGATAACAGGCCTTCCGGATCATAAGGCTTATGTTGGTAGCTGATCCCGGGCAGGAAATGACTGTCTACCCAGGCGTTGATGGAACCGGCGGCGCTAAAGTCCCCGGCACTGCCGCCCGGGACCGGCAGCCACAGCTGCACCATGGCGTATCCCAGCAAGATAGCGACTGCAACATAGATCTGGGTTCTGAGCCCTGTGTGCCACACCAGCATGGCGGCAAAAAACCAGGCGAAGGCGATACGCCCCAAGACGCTGGCATAGCGTATCTCATCCAGGGCCGCCGGCATGCCCGTCCCCCAGCCGTGATTGTAGAGCACACCAAAAAACAGCAGTAAAGCCAAACGCTTAACTGCGTGCTTATATTTTGGAAGTCGCTCGGCAAACGCCAACTTGTCCAGACGCTTGGGAGACAAACCCAAGGCAACGCCGGAGAGGAAGATAAACAGCGGGAAGATAAGATCGTAGAAGGTAAAACCATGCCAACTGCTGTGGTGCATCTGGCCATCGAACCAACGCCAGCCACTCCAAGTAGTCAGCAGCAAGAGGGCGGCAAACAGCGCTTCACCGCCGAGGATCCAGAACATGTCAAAGCCCCGTAGCGCATCGAGCGACATCAGCCTGGGCTTGTTGGCGGTCTCAGTTGCCGCCGCTATCTTTTCAGTCATAGGGCTTCCCTGTTGTTATTATCTTTATCCGGGTAAAAGCTGCACTGCTTATGTGAAGACAGTTAATGTGTTCTTGGCGCAACGGCTTATTTCAGCACACTCTTTCTTCGGCGGCGTAAACCAATTGACCGCCGATATAGGTGCTTTGCACCTTGAGTTCATTATCGAGCACCAGAAAATCGGCACGTTTGCCCGCAGCCAAGTGGCCCAGTTGCTCAAGCCCAAGAAATGCCGCCGGATACTCGCTCGCCATCCGCATGGATTCTTCAACACTGAGCCCCAGCAGAGAGACAGCGTTTCGCACCGCGGTATTCATATCCAGCACACATCCGGCCAACTCTCCTGTGATGGCGTTGAGTCTGTCGCCCTGGCGTAGCACCTGCTGACCAAAGAGCTCAAAACTGGCATCTTGATCCAACCCCACGGGTGGCATGGCGTCCGTCACCAAGAGCATCTTGCCTTTGGCCTTGGCGCGGATGGCCACCTTGGCTGCAGCCGGATGCACATGGTGACCATCGACGATAAGGCCACACCAACTGGCCTCGTCCTCTATGGCGGCGCCCACCATACCCGGTGCTCTGGAGCCCAAGGGCGACATGGCGTTGTAGAGGTGAGTAAAACCGCTGGCACCGGCCGCCAGGGCCGAACGCACGGTATCATAGTCGGCATTGGAGTGACCAAGACAAACACGGACACCGGCCTCGACCAAGGCACTGATAACCTCAGGCGCCACATTTTCCGGCGCCAGGGTAACCAAGCGAACCCCCAAGTCCTGACGGCTGAACAATGCCAGCTCGGCATCGGAAATTCGGCGGATATACTGCTGTGGATGCACGCCTTTCTTCGGCACAGACAAGTGCGGCCCCTCAAAATGTATCCCCAACACCCCTGTGCTTTGCCTGGCTATCGCCTCGGCCACCGCATCGGCCGCGCGGTTCATCACTTCGATTCTGTCGCTGATCAGGGTTGGCAAAAAGCCTGTGGTGCCGAACCTGGCGTGGGCCCGGCCTATGGTTGCGATACACTCGAGTGTAGGCTCGCCGTTAAACAGCGCGCCGCCACCGCCATTGACCTGCACATCAATAAACCCGGGTACGACCAGGCCTTGCAGGCGGATAGCATCTGAAGCGGCCGCAGAGCCCAAGGCCTGCAGATGGCCGTTCTCCACGGCAAAGCTCAGATTGTGATGATATTGCCTGCCATCGAACAAGCGCTCGGCGATAAAGGTTTGCGTCATTCTCTGCTCTCCACTGCGTTGTCCCGTTTAGGCACGCCGGCCACTTTAATCAAAGGGTTTGGGTGACTTTCTTAAGCCCGGCCGGTTGATCCGGATCTATGCCTCTGGCTATGGCCACAGCGGCCACATCGATATAAAAACGCTGCAGCAATGCCAGAGGCGCGACTCTGGGATGAACCTCATTGGCGGTTTGCTTGAGGTGAACCAACTCAGCGCCGCGGCGCCCGACTTCGGCTATCTGCTCAAGATGGCTGGCATAGGATTCATCGGCCACACAGACATCGACTATTTTGAGGTGGTTCTCCACCAGGGTCACAGGGCCGTGGAGAAATTCGGCGCTGGAGAAGGCCTCGGCATGGATAGAACAGACCTCCTTGAGTTTGAGCGCTATCTCTTTACTGATGGCATAACCCAGTCCTCGTCCCAGCACTACCAGATTGTTGCTGTGTTGCAAAGATTCGGCAGTCAGTTGAGGTTCTGCATCCACAGCCGCCTGCAGCGCCTGGGGCAATTCATCTATGGCGCGGGCCAGCTCAGGGCTCTGGGTCCAGGCAGCGGCCAGTTGCAGCAGCGCCGACAGGGTAGCCAAATAGCTCTTGGTGGCGGCCACCGCCTGCTCCTCTCCGGCGCGAAGCGGCAATACAAGATCGACTATGTCCTTAATGGGGGCGGTTTCATCATTGACCAGCGCCACGCAAAAGGCACCGGCTTCGCGGGCCATCTTGGCCTGGGCCAGAATATCCGGGCTGCGTCCCGACTGAGAGATAACTATCACCAGGCCACCGGCCAACTGCAAGCGCTTGCCATAGACACTGGCCACCGAAGGCGCGGCGGCAAAGGTAGGCACACCGGCCTCTATTTCAAACAGATACTTGGCAAATACCCCGGCGTGATCAGAAGAACCGCGCCCCACAATCATCACAAACTTGGGAGCAAACTCGCGCAGCCGCTGCCCCAGTTCTCGGGCTAACTGGTCATTGGCCTGCAACTGGTTGGCAATCTTCTCGGGAGCACTGCGAGCCTCGCGCTCCATTATGGTATGGGTCATGGTTTCACCTTTGCTAAGTCGTATGCGCCGGCATCGGCCGGACGGGCTGAAAATTGCGAGTCTTGATGTTGGTGCATGGCAAAGTGCACGGCACCGATTTCCGGGGGCGCCAACACGGGGGCGATTCGTTCGACCACATCGTCGGCCAGCCAAGGCCTGAGCGGCTCGGCCAGGCCACCTATCATGGCAAATCGCGGCGGATTGAGTTCAAACAGGCGCCGTGCCAACTGGCTGATATAGTCGGCACCTTCGCTGACAATAGCGGTAGCGGTATCATCGCCCTCGGCCGCACAGGACAGCACTATTCTCGCCAGGGCGGCATAACAACTGGAGGAGCGACCGGCGAGGTTTTCCACTATCCCCAGGGCATCGGTCACCCCGAAATGGGCCAGCAATTTGGCGCCAAGGGCTGTTTGCGGCGCAAAACCATCGAGCGACAACAACACCTGCTCCGCGGCTTTCAAGCCCATCCAGGCACCGCTGCCCTTATCGCCCAGAGCAAAACCATGACCACCGAGAGACAATTGCCGTTCACCCACATGGGCATAACCACAGGAGCCTGTACCTGTGATGATCACGGCACCATCTTCCCCCTGGTGGGCGCCAATGCAGGCGGTATGCAGATCTGTGGTCAGATACATGGCGGCAAAGGGATGCCGCCAATCGAGGATCTCCTGATAAAGCCTGGGAATATTGACACCTGCAAGCCCGAGACCGGCCACCATATTGGCGCAATCGGCTTGCCGCAGACCGGCATCGGCCAGGGCCAAACCTGTAGCACTGATGATGGAATCGAAAGTTTGGCTCAGACCGTGCAAAGGATTGGCCCGACCGGCAACTCCGGTTCCCAGCACACCCTTTTGCCGGCAGTAGACGGTTGCCCGGCACTTACTGCCGCCGCCGTCTATCCCTATATACACTTGTGCATCCGGTGTCGGGTTTTCCCCCATGGCAGACCTCTTTCTGTTTCTTTTATGGTCACGGCGCAATCTGGCGCGGCGGAACACTGACAAATCGCTGCAGTAAGGCGCCTTTCAGGATTAACCCGGTGACATTCCACTGAGCGGACTCAAGTTAAAGCTATCGTTAACCACGTGGTTAAACTAATGTTACATTACAAATGACAGCGTTGTCATTTATTTTTAATCAGCAGAGATAAATCGACTCACGGCTGGAACTCAGGTTTAATTAATATATTGAAAATTAACCAATAAATACTCAGCAAGCCACTATCTTTGAGCGACTCAGACTTCCTTAACCACTCTTAAACGCCACTCAAGTATTAAAACCAGGCATTAAAATAAGTCAGGCAGCGTGGACTGGCTTTATCTGTTAACGCCAGCCCACATCAGTACCTGCTTAAAGACTAATTCAGTGGCTGAACCCGGCTATAGCGGCGGCCATCGGGCGAGACACTGCGAAGCTCAAGCGGCGCTGCAATTGCCACAGGGCCGCGATACTCCTGCCATTCAGCTCCTGGTCGGCGATATTGGATCTTGAGCCCGGGAAAGATGATATTGGCCTCAAGCTTGCCATCCTTGATTCTGCCGCCCGGCAGCGGCAAACGGTAATGCACTCCGGCCTTATCCAGCTTGGCCAGCTCCTTATGCCCCAGGATGTTGGCCAGTCGATGCCAATCCTCTGCCTGCGCCTTTCGCTGCTCGGCAACGAAGTAACCGGAATCCTGGCTGTAACTTGCCCCCTGATGCCGGTAAGCCAGTTCCCAGTCCGGCTTATGCCAGGCCTTTTCCGCCAAAACCAAGAGGCGAGGGAAAATCATATAGGCTGCGGTCGTGTCGCTGCGAATCGTCTCGCTCCAGAGTTGCCCCTGCAGGCCAATAAAGCCCCTGCCCGGCGCCATTGGGCCGCTGAGACGCTTTCCTTGTGGGCTGAGTTGCTCTGTGTCATCGGCAATAAAAGGCCTGGCCTCAATATCGCCCCACTGCTCGGCATTGGCCGGCAGGTTATCCGGCATAAAGCTGTGCAACTTGCGACTGTTGCTGCTGCGGCTGGCCCAGTAATAGCCGGGCTCTTTCGGATCGGCCGCCGGCGGCATATCGAAATAGAGTACTTCCGGGTTGGACAGCACAGTATCCCAGCCGAGATTGGCCTGGGCATGCGCCCGTTTGAAGCCGCCGTGGGCGACTATGTCCCAGATATTACTTTGCACCGGGCTCGGCATATTGGCCGGGTTGACGTGACTCATGCCATCGCTCCAACCGGCCGCCTCTATGCCGCGCTCGGCCAGCATCTGCGATACCCGCTCAATAAAGTAGGCGCCGAGGGCAGATTTGTCGGCCACCCGCTGCGAATTGGCCGCAATAAAGCGTTCACAGGCCGGCGAGTCGAGCCAGGCACCGGCGGTCTCATCGGCACCTATGTGGTAGCGCTTAAGCGGTACTCCGGCGGCCTGATGCAGCTTGGCAATTTCATCTATCACCTTGGCGACAAAGGTGTAACTGGACTCCATACAGACATTGAGCGTGTTGTCGTTGTAATACTGAATAGAGCTGTAAACAGTGGCATCCTCGGGATCCGCCAGCAGGTATTGGCTGGCGGCCTGACTGTCGCCCTGAGCCAATAGCTTGCGGCTGCGTGCCTGCATCGATTTGATGGCGGCGCGGGAGTGCCCCGGCATATCCATCGACGGGATCACCTGGATCTGTCTTGCGGCGGCAAACTTGAGAATGTCTATATAGTCCTGGGTCGTGTAGTACCCGTTGACCTGAGTCTCAGGATTGGGGCCACTGCCCAGTTGCGGCAGCAAACAGCGGTTTTCATCGAGATCGTGGCAGCGTTTGCTGCCAATCTCGGTCAGCTCCGGCAGACCGGGGATCTGCAGGCGCCAGCCTTCATCGTCGGCCATGTGCAGATGCAATACGTTGAGCTTATAGGCCGCCATCTGCTCCAGCAGGCTCAACACAAACGCCTTGGAATGGAAGTTGCGGCCAACATCCAGATGCATGCCGCGAAACGGGTATCTGGGGCCATCTTGAATGCGCAGCTGTGGCAGTGCTATTGATTGGGTCTCATCGGCAGGCAACTGCAGCAAGGCGGCAAGACTCGCCAAGCCATAGGAATAACCCGCGGCGTCTGCGGCGGCCAGGTTAATTCCGCCGGCCTCAATCTCGAGTCGATAGTGCTCGCTTTGCCCTCCCTCAAGTGGCAGTAAGTTAAGCGCCAATCCTTGTTCGCTCTGGCTGACACCCAACCTTTGTAGGCGCAAGAGCGCCGCCTCAAGTGATTGCAGCTCGACTCCGTTAGCTATGTGGCTCGGGTTAAGCTTAATCCCGGCATTGAGGGTGACAGGGGTTTGTTCAAGCCAAGTCACTGAATCCGGCTTAGGAATAAGGCTTGCCACCGCAAGGCCGGCATCATCGGGAGTATCGGCATTTTGGCCGAAGACGACACTGGCGGTATCCCAGGGCAGCCTATCCTGTGAGCTGCGGCGATATTGTTTCTCGGCATCCGTGTAAGGCTGCACATAGGGAAGCAACTCAAGCCCGGTATCCGGGTCTTGCTTAACTTCAGTGCTGGCGATGACCTCCGGCTTGAGCCCCTCAACTACCATGTAATAGTTGGGCATGGCATCAATTTCCGACAGCTGCCACAGCTCACCGCGAAAATTGATGATTTCGCTGACACCCTTTTTGAAACCGCCGAAAGCGGCTGTTGGCGTCAGACGATGCAGATCGCCCTGAATATGCTCTATATGAAACTCAGGCGAGGCAACCGAGAGTACCGGACGCATCTGGCTAAAATAGATGGCCCAGTCAGAAGCGCTGAGATCTTCGCTCGGAGTCAGGCGGATTTGCGCCTGGAAACAGCGGCCTTCGGCACGGCTCGGGTCGCAGTTGTCATCCGGCACATTGGACAGCACGGCATATTTCAACTGCAAACTCTGGGCAAAGCTATGCAGCTTATTCTGAGTCAGATCTTCGTTCGAGGCTTTTGACGAAGAACCGGCTTGGCTCTGCCCTGGTTCAGTCCCGGTTGCCGGCGGCTTGTCAGAACAAGCCGTCAGCCCCAAGCTCAAGGCAATGGCTAACGCCGCGATAGTTAACTTCATTCCGTTACTCTCCTGTCCTTATTATTGTTTTCACCATGATGCCATATTCCCTATCGACTCAAGCAGTGGCTGTCACCTTAACAAGCTATGTTGAGTGACAACCGGGATAAAAAAATGGCCAGGTACTGAAATCAGCACCCAGCCCACTCTAGTTTCCGGGGAGAGACTACAGTATTGAAAACACAGTTGCGCAGCCGCCCGACAGATACTCAACTGTGGAAGGCATGTAAAGGAGACCTCATCCTCGACATGCAGACCTTACAAGACAACATGGCCATAGACACAATAGTCACACAAGCAATGACAACGCTGTCATTTATAAACATACACAAGTACAAACCTTATTTCTACATTTTTTTGACAATTTTTATTTTCCCAAGCCCTCTTGAAAACAGCGCTTGCGAACATATTTTTAACAATGACATCCAGTTTGACCACTGTTAACATCCGCAGCATGCTTGGGGTCACAAGCCAATAAGTCTCAAGCTGAACTTTTTACTGGTTTGCGGTACTAATACAACCGAAGAAGCGGTTCTGGCGCCGATATTTCAGTGACGATTTATTTTCCGGTGCGTCAGTTGATTGGCTGACGGAACCTCAAATAACAACAAGGATAAAAAGACAATGACAGCACAATACGTCCCGCTCAACAACGGCGCACATAAGGCTCTGAAAGTCACTCCAGGCATAGATTTCAGCGAATTTGAGAAGCACCATATGTTGCCCTTGCTGGTGCAGGAATTTTTGCCTGCCGCCACCAGCTTCCCGATCATTTTCGCCAAGAACAGCCAAAGTGGAGAATTCCAGCCGGTTGCCATCACCTCTCTGAAACCTGAGAGCAACTGCTTTATCAAGGACAACACCTGGACCCGACGTTACCTGCCAATGCAGTGCCGGATGCAACCTTTTGCCGCCGGTGACTCCAGCCAGGAAAATGTACTTATCGGTATCGATGTCAACAGCAAGCATGTCAGCGAAGACAAGGGCGAAGCCCTGTTTACCGAAACCGGTGAGCAGACCGAGTTCCTGAAAAACCGCATCGAATTTATCGGCAACCTGATTGAGTACCGTGAAATCACCAAGCAGTTCGTCAAGACCCTGACCAGCCATGAATTACTGCAACCCAAGACTCTGACAGTAACCAACAAACAGGGTGAAAAGAGCAATATAGATGGCCTCTATATCGTCGATGAGCAAAAGCTCAACGCCCTGAGCGATGAGGTTAAACTGGAATTTGCCAAGCGCGGCGTCTACTCACCGGTTTATGCTCACCTGTGCTCGCTGAACCAAATCGACTTGCTGCTGGATTAATCCCAGTACAGAGATCAGAAGGCTGCCTTAGCAGCCTTTTTATTGGCTCACTGTCTTACCTGTGCAAGGGGCCGCACTAGAGTACAATTCTTCCAAAACAGAGTCATTTGAAGCTACAGATATACACATATATTTGGTTCATCGCAGATTAGCGTGGACTGGAAATGAAAACGGTTGGAGAGTTATTGTTTAGTCGCCAAACAAAAACAATGACCAACCCCAACCGTTCTCAATGTCGAATATTACCTTCCCCATTGCGCTCTGGGAAGGCTTTGAAGCCGTCCATACCGAGCAAAATCAACAAACCCTCATCATCCACCTAAAGCCGATTGATAACGGCCACTGTGCTTGCGGCAAACCGGCTAAGGCTGTTCACGACGCTTCACTTCGCAGCGTATCGGAACGGACTATACTGGCGTTCCAGGTTCAGTTACGGCTACCCGTCCGCCGTATTCTTTGCCCTGATTGCGGTATCGTTCGGGAGCATATCAGCTGGTTAAAGCCCTATGCTCGCCAGAACACACTGCTCATTGAGCATGTCGAGGCGCTACTCAAGCTCTTGCCGATTAAACATATTTCGCAACTCCTTGGCCTGCACTGGCATACCATCAAGACTATCGACAAACGTCGGCTGGCAAGGGAGGTCACAGAGCCTGATTGGAGTCGTGTCAAACGCCTGGTCATGGACGAGTTTGCCCTGTTCAAAGGCCATCGTTACGCCACCGTGGTGGCCGATGCGGATACTCATCAAGTCCTTTGGATAGGTGAAGGCCGCAGTAGAGAAGCTATCCGGCCGTTTTTCGTTAAGTTGGGTCAGTACTGCCAACAGATTGAAGCCGTTGCTATGGATATGAATACTGCCTTTGACCTGGAGGTACAGATGCACTGTCCCCAAGCCAAAGTGGTCTACGACTTGTTTCATGTTGTTGCCAAGTATGGCCGTGAAGTCATCGACCGAGTCAGGGTTGACCAGGCTAATCAACTCAAGCATGACAAACCGGCCCGCAAACGGGTGAAACGGGGGCGCTGGGTCTTACTCAAAAACAGAGATAATTTGACAGACAAACAGGCGGGGTATCTCAACGAGCTGTTGGAGTCGAACAAAAGCTTAATGACGGTTTACCTGCTCAGGGAGCAACTCAAGGAGATGTGGTACTGCACAGATGAAGCCGAAGCCACGGCTCAATGGAACCTCTGGTGGCAACAAGTCAGAGAGAGCGGTATCAGGCCACTACTCCAATTTGGCCAGCGTCTTAAAAACTATCTTCATGGCATAGTTGCTTCAGCGGTTCATCCGTTGCACACCTGCCGACTAGAGGGGATGAACAACAAAATCAAACTGCTGAAGCGAATGGGCTATGGCTACCGGGATACCGAATACTTCTTTCTGAAAGTCAGAGAGGCGTTCCCCGGAGATCCGCGATGAACCATATATTTCTGGCACAGGTGGAACTGTGACAGTCGAAAACAGGGACGTATTCACGCCGTGTCACAGGATCGCCTGTGCGAGAGCACACCGCAGGTGATGGGCTACATCATGGTAGGAAGTCCGGCAAGCGCTAATGGGCGATTTTAAGTTGAAAGCCAAGCCGCTGTGCCAGCGGCCTAACGTCGTGGAGTTTCACCCCACACCCGAGGAAAGGGGGCTGTATCGACTCGCCCCCTTTCCAACCCCCCAGCGACCCGCGACGCAGCGGAAAACCCCTTGTGCTTATGATGCCAATTCGCTATCGCGCCAGACGCTCATCCCTGATTCGACTGGCGCTGCTTCGGCATCCATGCCTCGCTACGCGATTGTCATCAACGCCCTGCGGCCGCTTCGAGCGGGAATCGGTGCATTCTGTGAGAATGGAGTAGCTTGAAATATCTGGAGAGTTTACAGACATACGCCTATTTTCCAGGCACAGGCGGAGCTGTGACCGTCGAAAACAGGGACGTTTTCGTCGAGGCTACAGGGACGTATTCACGCCGTGTCACAGTATCGCCTGTGCATAAGCCTGCGGCAGGCAATGAGAAACATCCATCGCCGGAGACCCAACCAATGCTATTTGGCTATTTTGAGCTGAAAGCTATGCTAGCCGCTGTACCAGCGGCCTAACATCGTGGAGCTGGTGCAATTCTGCAAGAATTACGTTACTTGAAGTTTCTGAAATGTCAGCAAACATACACTTAATTCCCTGGCACTGGCGAAACTGTGACTTGCCGAGGAAGATTTTTATAAAGATACAGGGAAAGCGCTCAGGGAGCTGATGCAAAAAGCCGCCCCTGGGGTCGGCTTTGGTATCGAAGATAAAGACCTGTACTTAGAAGCGCAGGGCTACACCTACTTTATATCTGGCTTCGCCTTCAAAGCTCCACACTGGGTAATCGGCCTTGAACTCGCTGATCACATCCTCTGCACTAATTGGGGAAACACCCGTCTGTATGCTGTCTTCTTCAGTGATGTTGACCGCTTCAAAGGTGATATCCAAATAGTCGGTTACCGAGTAGCTGGCACTGAGGTCCAAGGTCCCGTAAGACTCGTGCTGACGGTTACCGTAGAAGCCAGGCAGCTCGCGCATCATATACTCGGAGCGCCAGTTATAGGCCAGACGAGCGCTAAAGTCGTCCATCTCATAGTAACCTACCAGGTTGACGGTATGCTTGGATGAGTCAGAGAACACGCCCACACGATCAGGATAGTTTTCTGCCGGAGAGGATGCATCGGCAAAGGTGTAGTTCACTGAGTAACCCAAACCATTGTCAAAGGAGTCCTGCAGTTGCAGCTCGATACCATCTATGCTGCCGCCGTCGGCATTGTACTTCTCGCTCACAGTCCAGCAGTCATAGATACCTACGCCACAAGAACTTTCACCTTCGGTTACCAGGTTGGGATCTTCAATACCTATCTGCTGATTCAGCTTCTGTTTGGTGGTGATAAAGGAGCTGACATCCTTGATAAAGTAAGTGGCGGCAAACAGGCCCGAATCACTGAAGTACCACTCCAGACTCAAGTCGGCCTGGGTCGCCTTGAATGGTTCCAGCGCCACACTGCCACGCACCAGCTTTTCATTAAAAGGTGTACCGTCGTTGTAACCCGGCAGGGTCGAGGTAGCAAACAGCTCGGCGTAGTTGGGGCGGGAGATCACCTGAGCGGCTGAGGCGCGCAGTATCACATCCTCGCTCAAGTCGAAGGCGATGTTAACACTCGGCAGTACATCGTTATAGCTGGACTTGTCTGTGCTCAGATCATCGGCGAACTGGCCCTGATCGTTAAGCGCGTAATAGTCAGACTCAATGTCGGTAGAGATGTAACGGAAACCGAAGTTACCGCGGAATCCTTCCCCGGCAAAAGTAGCCATGGCGTACAGAGCCAGGTTCTCTTCCTGGATGGTACCGTAACCAGACTTGTCGACGGTAAAGCCATCGATGGCGGCATAGGCATCGGCAATCATGGCATCAAATATCGGCTCAGGCAGAGTGAAACCGGCGCCGGATGACATGGTGCCATTGTAGTAGGCAGAAGCGTCCTTGGTCAGTACCTTGGCGTCATTGACTATCGCCGCATCTGTCATCTGGGTGACTTCATGATCGGCATAGCTCACACCTGTCTTGATGGCACTGATAACGCCCCAGGCTACCGGGAAGTTGAAGTCCAACTGAGCGAAGGTTTCTTCATCTGTGTTGGGCTGCTTCTTCAGCGCCCAGCCGGCAGTGGCCAATGGGTCGTTAAAGTCACCGGCCTCAAAATACTTGTTGGCGATGTCGATGTTGATCTTGTCGCCGGTGGCGTCATAGATACCGGCAAAGTCAGCCGGGACACCGATTGAGTTGCCATAGTTGGCAGTCAAGTCGGTACCGCCCTCTGCTTCGGTGCGGCCTATGCGACCTTCAACGGTGAAGTTATCCGCTTCATAGTTGAAGTTGAAATCCACTGTATCCGAGCTCATGCTCGCCTTACGGGCCCAGGTTTGTGCCCAGGCAAAACCGCCCTGATCGCTGTGATTTATCTTGGTACAAACGCCGGCGGCATTGACCTGTTCACAGGTGTAGTCGCCTCGCTGAGTGGGAAACAGGAAGATGGAGGTGTTGGCGTTGTTGGCGTCCAGCTCCAGATTCATGTAGTTGAGCCCCAATTCCAGTCTGTCGGTGGGACGATACTGCAACACCAGATTGATTGCGGTGCGCTCACGATCCTGTTGGAAGGTGGTTGGCACTATCTCACCCCAGCCAAGCAGGGTTTCGATGCCATTGCGCTGGTAGTCCGTCTGGCTCCAGGAACCTGCCAGCAATACACCGAAGTTTTCATCTTCGTTTTTCCAGCTGTAGAGACCGGAGGCTTCAGGATCTATCTCTTCCGAGACGCTACCATAGTCCCCTTTGGCGCTCAGGAAAACCGAGTTGGCATCCAAATCCAGCGGTTTGCGGGTGTTGATGATGACAGTGCCGCCTATGCCCCCTTCGGCAATATCGGCCTGGGAAGATTTGTAGACTTCAATCGAGCCCACCATCTCTGGCGGCAGCAAGGTGTAGTTGAAACTGCGGTCGATGGCCTGCTGATCGAACCAACCGGTAGAAGCTACCGAGTGGCCATTAAGCTGGGTACTGGTCAGCTGCGCCGAGGCGCCGCGAATAGAGACCTGTTGCCCCTGACCGAACTGGCGGTTAACGGCAACCCCTGGAATACGTCCCAGAGACTCCCCCACATCACTGTCGGGGAATTTACCTATATCTTCTGAAGTTACCGCATCGACCACGGCATCTGAAAAACGCTTGGTATTGACCGAAGCCTTCATCGAGGCACGCATGCCGCGGACTTCAATTTTTTCAATATTGGCAGTTTCGTTGCTGTTGTTATCTGCTGCCTCGGCAGCCAGCGCGCCAACAGATACCGCTCCCCCAAGGAGGATAGCGATATTTGCAGCGAGGGCAGTTTTCTTAAAGGTAGATGTTCGCATCTCGTTTCCCTTCCATCACTTTATTATCTTTTTTGTTGCCATAACCATTCCCTTCAAGAGAATGACAACGCTGTCATGTCTGGGGATAAACATTACACAATAATTAACAGTCTTGCCACAACAAAATAACGCCAGAGTGAATAAAAACTGTCATATTGCTGTGTTAATGGGAGAAAACAGATTTTTATTCTGGTTAAAAACTGTCCAGGCAGAAGTTTGTGTAACCAAGGGCGTTAACAATAGCGGGAAACGAATTTATATAATGACCTAATCACTAAGGAAGTCGGATAACGCCGAAAGCTAATTGCTGTGCAAGCCACTCTCTATAAAAGAGAAGGCCATGAGGACTTATTCGCACCTTCCCTAAATTCTGCGTTGCCAAACTGGCTAAAAGTCAGCAGTATAAGATGCTCGACAAGCGGCCATGCCGCTTCCGGCCCCCGCTGGCTGTGAGTATTCGCCTGACATCTCGGACTAAGTTGAATGAAAGTAACCATCAATGACGTGGCTAAATATGCCGGCGTTTCCATCAAGACAGTATCCCGGGTCACCAATAATGAGCCTTCGGTTAAACAGGCCACTATCGACAAGGTCAATGCTGCAATCAAGGCGTTGAATTACCAACCGAATTTAGCTGCCCGCAACCTGGCTGCCACCAGTTCTTATGTTATAGGCTTCGTCTATGACAACCCCAATGCCTACTACATTATCGATATGCAGAACGGTATTCTCTCCGCTTGTCGGGACAAGGGCTATGAGCTGCTGATCCACCCCTGTGATGCCAAGGCCGATGGTATTTGTGAACAACTGACCACTATGGTGAAACATGCCCGCCTGGCCGGACTGGTACTGACGCCGCCGCTGTCGGAAGACCCCAAGGTACTCTCCGCCCTGGATGCCATAGGCGCCAACTATGTTCGCATCATGGCAGGTGACAGAGTAAAGGCCGATACCGGGCTGGCGGTATTGGTTAACGACAGATCCGGCGCCGTGGCCATTACCCAACATCTTATCGATCTCGGGCATCGGCAGATCGCCTTTCTCAGCGGCGACTATCATCACCAATCCACCAAGGAGCGTCTCGAAGGTTATCGTCAGGCCTTGAGGGATAACGACCTGGACGAGTCTCCCGAGCTGATTGTCGAGGGTGAATACTCGTTTGAATCCGGAGTTGAAGGTGCCAAGAAGCTGCTCAAAGGGGCTAACCGGCCCAGCGCCATAGTGGCCTGTAACGACGAAATCGCCGCCGGAGCCCTGTTTGCCGCCAGGCTGGAAGGGGTGGATATTCCCACCGAGCTCTCGATTGTCGGCTTTGAGGACAGTCCCTTCTCACGCCAAACCTGGCCCAAGTTGACCACAGTGCATCAGCCCAACGGCAAGATTGCCCAGATAGCTACCGAGCTGTTGATCGCCAATCGCCGTGAGCAGAGCGCTCGCGCCGAAATCTTTACCCCAGAGCCGGTTATCAGAGACTCGAGCGCCAGGGTGCAAGCAAGCTGAAATTCCAGCCACTAAAAAGGCGCTCTACAGAGCGCCTTTGCGATAAGATTCAAAATCACTTTATCAGTGCAGCTTGAGTTTGGGCCTGTGCCATTTCAGCAGCCGCTGTGCCAGACGATACACCAATGCCGAAAACCAACCGTACAAACTCGCCAGATGGCGTTGATACAGAGACATGTACATCATCCGCGCCACGTAACCCTCAATAAACAGGGAGCCGGATCTCAGGTTGCCCATCAGATTGCCCACCGCCGAGAAACGACTCAGTGACACCAATGAACCATAGTCGCGGTAGACAAAAGGATTTTCTGCCTTGCCCTTCAAGCGGTTGAGAATATTTTTATACAGGGTTTCCGCCATCTGCGATGCGGCTTGGGCCCGGGGAGGCACAGGCTTGCCGTTGTCCTGCACCAAAAAGGCGCAGTCGCCCAAGGCGTAGATATCCTTGTGGCCCTTGACCCGCATACAGGCATCGACCTCGATAAGGTTACGGTTATTGACCGGCAACTTATCAAACTGCTGCAGTACATCCGGCCCCTTGACGCCCGCGGCCCACACCTTAAGCCCGGCAGGGATCAGCACATCTTCCTGGGTAATAAAGCCTTGCTTGGTCACCTCTTTGACCTGCACTCCTATGTGCAAGCGTACCCCGATATGATCCAGTACAGACTGGGCTCTGGAGCTCACCTTGTCCGGCAGAGCCGGCAATATCTTGGGCGCCGCCTCAATCAGGTGAATTTCCAGATGATGCTTGTCGACATTGAGGTAACCGTATTCTTTGACCGAGTCCAGCACATGATGCAACTCGGCGGCCAGCTCAACCCCGGTCGCGCCGGCGCCCACTATGCCGATACTGAGCTTTTTGCTGGTTTCATCCAGCAGTAACAGGTTGTCCAGCAACTTGTGGTGAAATTGATTGGCGCTGTCGAGACTGTCGAGGAAGATACAGTGCTCTTTGGCACCCGGGGTGTTAAAGCTGTTGGCCACCCCGCCGATGGCAATCACCAGATAGTCATAGGGCAACTCACGCTCGGCGATAATCTGCTCGCCGTCATCATTACTGACTCCGGCCAGGGTGATGGTCTTGGCCTCGGGATCGCATTGCAGCATTTCACCGCGCAGGAAGCGATAGCCATTTTTCAGGCCATGGTCGCGATACAGCAAGCCTTCTACCGATTGATCTATCACCCCAACGGCCACTTCGTGCAGTTTGGGCTTCCAGATATGTACCGGACTCTTGTCTATCAGGGTTATTTCAGCCTCTTCCTTCAGGCCCAATTTGCGTCCCAGCTTGGAAGCCAGCGCCAATCCTCCGGCGCCGCCGCCCACAATTAAAATCCGCTTACCGGTCACAAATTCCCCCAAGAGTATGAACTAATGCAAGATAGTCTTTTATAACATGATCCTGCTCAAAAATAACCTGAGTTCTAAATTAATATTTCTTTATATATCACTGATGCAGGTGAATATTTGCCATCATTTCCTGTCGCTCAAGGCTGGTGTAATGCCACCTTGGTGCGCTTCAAACTGTAGAACATCCACAGACACAATAGGCTGCTGCAGGATGCCAAGGAGATCCACACGCCCGGCACGCCAAAGGCCCAGGCAAACACCCAGAGGAACAGGCCTATCAGCAACAACTTGCTGCCCGTGAGTATCGAGGCCTCGGCCGGACGATTGATGGCCTGGAAGAAACTGGCTCCCACCAAAATCAAGCCTTCCATCGGCAAGCCCCAGAAATAGAGATACATGCCCTCAATGGCAACCGGGGCCAGGGTCGGGTTGTCACCGGCAAACAGATACACCATCCATTCCGGGCGGCTGTAGATAAGCACCAAGCCCAGCAAGGCGCAGATTAAGGTGACGGAAAATGCCATTTTGGCGGTCTGCTTGACCCTGTCATATCGGCCGGCACCGGCATTGAAGCTGAGAATGGGTTGTGTGCCGAGGGCTATGCCTTCAAACACAAAATAAAACAGGGCTTCGGTATAACTCACCACGCCATAGGCGGCCACATGCAGCGATGTGCCTGTCCAGAGCAGCGCCATGTTATGCATGGTCAATACAATCGACAGGTAGAGATTCATCAGGAAACTGGGCATCCCCAGCTTGACGATTTCCCAAACCAGCTCCAGGCTCAGTTTCATCTGTTGCCAGTCGATATTGAGCCGAGTGCGCTTGCCAAAGAAATGTTGCAGACACAGGCCGCCGGTAACCGCCTGGGACAACATGGTAGCAATGGCGGCACCGGCAAGGCCGAATGGAAAGACCACAATAAACAGCCAATCCAGCAGGGTGTTAAGCACGCCTCCAAACACCAGGATCCAGGTGACGAAACTGGGGCGACCGTCGTTACGCAAAAGCGCCGAGAAGGCCATGGAGATGATGGGGAAAATGCCCAAGGCAAAGTACCAGAACAGGTATTGGTAGGCGCCTTCATAGACCTCACCTTCGGCTTTCAGCCAGCGCAGAATGTCGTCGGTCAGCATGGTTCCGGCAAGCGACACCACCAATGCACTCAACAGACAAAGACTGAAGGTATTGCCGAGAATTTTTCTGGCCCTGGCAACATCACCGCGGCCAAGATTGATGGAGATAAGCGCGGCGCCGCCCATGCCCAAAAGCGCACCGAGCGCATAGAGAATGGCGCCCACAGGGTAAGCCAGCATAATACCCGCCAGACCCGTTTCCCCCAGGTAGTGGCCGATAAACATCCCGTCTATGGTGACGTAAATTCCGGTCACCAACATGGACATCACAGTGGGGACTGTGTAACGCCAAAAGAGTTTACTGACAGGTTGCTGCAGTAAGGCGAGATCCTGCTCAGTCTGTGGGCTGTTTGGGGTCATGACGCTTTCTCAACATCAAAGGTGTTAAACCATAAGTTCGATATCAGAGGCCATATTAGGAGGCGCCAGCTCGGCCTCCATTCAAATTGGCACTCCGAAATCAATCACCTCGGAAAAAGTGGATGGCGGATTGTACCCGAGTTATCAGCCTGGATGCCACAGCCTTGAATAGGGCGTTATTCGGCGACTTTCATGGCGAGCAGTTGCTGCTCCAAAGATTCAGGCTGCAAAGGGGCGCGACTGATGATCTCCAGCCTGGAGTCCATGGCATCATCGAGCTCTTCAACGCTCAATTCACCGTCGAGCATATTGAGCGCCGCTATGCCGTCTTTGGTGATCATCACAGCTTTTAGTCGCACCACATCGAGTGCCTTGGCCCAGCGATAGAGGCGCTCGAGATCGAACAGCCAATCCGGAGTAAAGATCCAGCCATAGCTGTAACAGCCCTCGCCTTTATTACTTTTGAACACTATGCCGCGAGCGTCCCACTCGGGTGCTTCCGGGCTCTGCGGCTCGGCATCAAGTGGCTTGATGGCAAACACACCGGCATTTTGCCGCAGCAGCCCGGCGCCTAAGGGAGTGGCTTTAGTGTTCAAATTGGCCTTTGCCGGCCGAGCCAGCGCCCGCAACAATTCATCATTGAGCTTCTGCTCTTTGGACCAGTAAAACAGCTCCCCTTGCAGTTGCTGAGCGGCAATAAAGGCGGCTATTTGTTCCCTCAAGTGTGCAGCTAGCCGCTTACTCTCCTGATCACTTTCCGGCTCATTACCTTTTGCACTTTGCGGCTCCCCCCCAGGCAGAACCATTGGCTCTTGCTGTTGCCAAAGGTCCTGCTTGCCGGCCAGCAGGATATCGGCTATCTGCAGCTGGGAGAGAAAATTCTCATGTTCGGTATAGCGCTTGTCACTGAGTTTGCGCGGGTCAAACAGACAGATGCTGGCCTTGATGCTGAGCACTTCGGCAAACTGTTTCGAGCTTAGGGTTTTCAAAATCTCTTTGGGATGACCAAGGCCGGTGGGCTCTATCAGCAATCTGTCGGGTTTGGCCCGGGCCAGCAGCTGAGTCACCGCCACTTGAGTCGGCACCCCGGCGGCGCAGCACAAACAGCCGCCGGGCACTTCTCGTATGACAACGCCGGAGTCACTCTGGCCCATCAGGCCGGCATCTATTCCAATTTCACCGAACTCATTGACCAATACCGCCCAGGTCTCGCCAGCTGGCTTATTGGCCAGCAGCGCCTTAATAAAGGTGGTTTTGCCTGAGCCGAGAAAGCCGGTGATCAGATTGGTGGCGACGGGTTTGAGGATCATCTGTGACTCCATTCTTTACAGCATTGAGGCAGCAGAGTGTAACCCAAGCAGGGAAAGAGTTAGCTCGAAATTGTAAACAGATGCAAAATGGGCGCTATTCGCGCCCATTTCTGTATACCTGACCGCTGCTAAGGAAGGTGCGAACAAGTCCCATGCGTGCTCTGCGTCGGCTTACGGGCCTGGATGCAAGGCGTGGTTCGCAGTAAATGGCCTTAGTCCTTTGCAAGAAGCACAACACAGCAGGCAGGTCTGTAAGCCACGCCCTTCGGGGCTTACACAGCAACCGGCTCTCTGCGTTATCCGACTTTGACAGGCCCCAGCATGCCTTCAGTCAGATGCCTTGAACGCCAATTGCTGTGTAAGCCAGAGTGCCGCGAGGACTTATTCGCACCTTCCCTAAGGCTTTAGTTCGTGATCCACTATCGGTGTCAGCCCCTTGGCACGGTTTTTCATGGCATCCTCCATGTCAAAGCCGCCGGCACGCCAGCCTTTGGCCTCAACCGGGGTGAAGTTTTGCTTGCTCCATGCCTTGGCATCTTGGAGTTTAAAGCCCTGTGCCTGCCAGGCGCCTGCGCTTGAGGCATCAAATCCGGCAACATGCCACTGCTGGGCGCTTCGGGAGTCAAAGCCGGCCTCTTTCCAGGAGGCTATCTCGGTTGAACTCATACCGGACCAGTCTTTGGGAATGGAACTGCAAGCCACAAGCATACTCAACCACAGCAAGATCACTAATTTTCGCAACATACTCATCTCCTTTAACGCTCGAGTTAACGGGTTGCGCTGCTGACGGCATACCGAGGCAACGCATTGAGTATAGCAGGGCAGATTGCATTATCTGCGTCTTGGGCCTTTGGGAAGCGGACCCTTGCGGCCGGGTTTATGGCCTCTGTGAGTCTTGGCAGGTCGGGGCTTCTCTATAGACTGTAAATAGCGCTCCGGCAACGGCGCGCCCTTCTCGTAACCTGGCAGTACTTCTCTTGGCAGCTTGTAACCGAGCAGCGCTTCTATTTCAGCCAGTTTTTGCTCTTCGGCCGGGCTCACCAAAGAGATGGCTTCGCCGCTGCGCCCTGCTCTGCCGGTACGGCCGATGCGATGAATATAGTCATCAGCCTGCGATGGCAGCTCGAGATTGATAACCCTTGGCAAGGCCGGAATATCCAGGCCTCGGGCCGCGACATCGGTTGCCACCAATACCCTAATCTCTCCATCGATGAACTGCGCCAGAGCGCGGCTGCGGGCGCCCTGAGTCTTGTCGCCGTGAAAACAGGCGCTCTTGATGCCGTCG
This sequence comes from Shewanella algae, assembly GCF_009183365.2. Classification (NCBI taxonomy): domain Bacteria; kingdom Pseudomonadati; phylum Pseudomonadota; class Gammaproteobacteria; order Alteromonadales; family Shewanellaceae; genus Shewanella; species Shewanella algae. Next base: position 1,345,230 of record NZ_CP068230.1, on the reverse strand, counting down.
AGTTTTAACTCTTGCTGCAACTGCTCGGCACTCTCCTTGGTACTGACAAAGGCCAACACCTGTTGCCAGTTGTTGCAACCAATAAGCTCGGCAAGCAACTCGGCTTTACGGCGATAGTCCACCGGATACACCTTTTGCTGGATCTGCGCCTGAGTGCGGCTCTCTTTATCCACTTCAAACCATTCTGGCTTATCGAGCAGCTTGTGCCCGAGGCGCTTGACCGCCTCGGGGAAGGTCGCCGAAAACAGCATGGTCTGATGCCCATCTGGCAGATAGCGCCCCAGGCGCTCAATATCCGGCAAAAACCCCAGGTCCAACATGCGGTCGGCCTCATCCAGCACCAGGGCCTTAACCTTATCCAGCTTGAGATGATCTTGGCTCAGGTGATCGAACAGCCGCCCCGGCGTCGCCACCAGCACCTCAATACCGGCCGCTATCGCCTTGCGTTGAGGGTTGAAGTTGGCGCCGCCGAAAATGGCCAAAATGCGAAATGGAGTATGGGCGGCGTATTTACCCAACTGAGTCGCCACTTGCTGCGCCAGCTCGCGGGTTGGTGTCAGGATAAGCACTCTGGGAGCGGCGCCATACTCAGGCTCAGCGAGCCCCTGTTGCTGCCACTCATCAATCAAGGCGGCCAACAGCGGCAAGCCAAAGGCCGCGGTTTTACCTGTGCCTGTCTGGGCCGAAGCCATAATATCCCGTCCGGCCAATGCCGCCGGCAATACCTGCTGCTGCACCGCCGTCAACTCACGATAGCCGCACTGGGCAACGGCTTCGAGCAGCGCTCCCGGCAGCTGGGTTTCAGAAAACTGCATCTTCAACACCTGAAACATAAAAAGGTCGGCGAGTATACCGCAAACACAAGTTATCAGCTGGCATTTCCACCACCTATGACCTGATGCTTGCCAAGATATTTTTGCTCAAAGCCTTCGATATCCAACGCCTGGGAGTAGAGATAACCCTGAGCATAGTCGCAGCCTATGCGGGTCAAGATCTCGGCCTGACCGGCTGTCTCCACCCCTTCGGCTATCACCTTCATCCCCAACTTGTGTGCCATGACTATGATGGCTTCACAGAGGGTCAAGTCGCTCTCATCTGTTTCCAAATTACGGGTAAAAGATTGATCTATCTTGAGATAGTCAATATCAAACCGCTTCAGATAAGCCAGGGAGGAATAGCCGGTGCCAAAGTCATCCAGAGACACCTGAATGCCGGCATCCCTATAGGCCAACAGCTTTTCGGTCACTCCCATATTGGCATCCAGTAACAGGCCTTCGGTTATCTCTATACAGATCCCCGAGCCAGAGACACCCAGACTTGTCAGCAACTCCAGCCACTCGGCAAAGCGGTTGCCTTCGTCGCGAAACTGGATTGGCGACTTGTTGATACTGATCTGCACCTCGCTCCCATAAGCCTCGCGCCAGGCGGCACTCTGACGCGCCGCCTGCTCAAACACCCAGTTACCGATTTCAAAGATAAGCCCTGTGTCTTCTGCCACCGGAATAAACTCAGCCGGCGAGACACTGCCGCGCTCACTGTGATTCCAGCGCAGCAAGGCTTCGGCCTTGAACACCTTACCGCTGCCCAGCTCGACTATGGGTTGGAACCTGAGCTCGAATTCGCGCCGCTCCAATGCCTGACGCAAATCCTGAATAAGTCGCATCCTATATCTGGCGTATTCCTGCATAGAAGCAGTGAAATAGTTGAAACGGTTGCGGCCCTGATCTTTGGCGGCATACATAGCCTGATCCGCATGTTTAAGCAACAACTCCACTGTCTGGCCATCATCGGGATACAGGGTAATGCCGATACTGGCGCTGATAAAGGCGGTTTCATCGCCCAACTTGAAGGGCTCGGCCAGACTGCTGAGAATATGGTTGGCAACCCGCTCGACCCCGTTATGATCCTGCACATCCGAGAGCAGCAAGGTGAACTCATCGCCGCCGAGTCTGGCCACCACGTCGGACTCACGCACACAGGCCTGCAGCCGCTCCGAGGTTTCCACCAGCAGTAAGTCACCCATGTCATGGCCGAGGGTATCATTGACCTCTTTGAAGAAATCCAGATCCAGAAACAGCAGCGCAAAACCATGGCCATGGCGCTTGGCCTTACGGATTTCATTGCCAAGATGCTCGGTGAACATGCGCCGGTTCGGCAAACCTGTCAGGGCATCATAGTTGGCCTGACGCCAGATAAGACGTTCATTCTGCTTCTTGTCGGTGATATCGGAAAACAACGCCACCCTTCTCAGTGGGGTATCATCCGTGCTGTGAATGGTATTGATGCTGAGCCAAATCATTATCTTGCGGCCATCACTGCAGCGCAGCCACATCTCTCCCTGCCAGCGCCCCTTGTGGCTGAGAGCATGATTCAGCTCACGGTAAAACCTCTCATCATGGTCGTCGCACTTGAGCATATCTATGTTACTGCCCAGCACATCTTGTGGCTGATACCCAGTGATGGCGCTGAACGCCGAATTGACCGTCATTATGGTGCCGACATCATCCAGCACGCTCATCGCCTCGCTGGAATTTTCATAGACGGAAGCCGCCAGCTTGAGTGAGGCTTCCAGCTGTTTTTGCTCGGTAATATCCACATGCACGCCGCAAACCCTGAGCGGCCTGCCCTTCTCGTCACGACTGACCACCTTGCCGGTATCCTGCACCCAGCGCAGTTCGCCGTCCGGACGGATCAGCCGGTACTGCACCTTGTGTTGCTCGGTTTTGCCCGCCAGATGCTCATCCAAGGAGCGCAGTACCCAGGCCCTGTCCTTGGGATGAATACCATCAAGCCACAGGCGTTTGTTGTCGTTGAGATTGTTAAGGGAGCAGCCGAGAATTTCGGCACTGCGTTTGTTGCGCACTACGGTATCCTTGACTGGGTCCCAGTCCCAGAAGCCGAGTTGACCGCTTTGCAGCACCAGCTCCAACTGATCGCGACTGGCGGCAATCGCCTGCTCGGCCAACTTGGCCGAGGTAATATCGATATAGCCGGCTATCACCAACTGTACCTGCTGATGATGGCGCTGACAGGCCACTGTCATATGGGTATAGACATACTGCCCCTGCTTGGAGACGAAGCGTTTTTCCATCTCATACTCGTCGATTTCACCATCCAGCATCCGCCTGAATTGCGCCATATCGGCGGGCAGATCATCCGGGTGGGTCAGCTCAGACCAGGTCAGCTGCGACAACTCCTGCTCTGTGTAACCTAACATCCGGCACATGTGGGGGTTTATCTTGAGCCAGCGTTGATCCGGCGAGGTGATGGAAATCCCTATGTTGCCCACATGGAACTGGGAGCGAAACAGAAAGTCATCCTGCAGCCGAATGCGGTTGTCGCGCTCAAATTCCAGCCGCCGCGACAGCAAGCGCCCCAGCAACACATTGGTGAGTGGGAACAAGGTCAGCACAGGCAAACTGATACTGGCAAGCACCCCTTTGGCGGTTTCCCAGGGCAGCAGTAACATCCAGGCCAGCATCACCAGATGTACCAACAGGGAAAAGCCGGCCAGCTCCGGGTAGCCTATATCGGCGAGGGATTGCTTGCGCCGTTTGCGCCACAACAGGCCTATCAAGCCGCTGGAGAAGATCACTCCAACACCAACCCAAACAGCACCGCCACCGAGATAGATGCGAAAAGCGGCGGTAATCACGCAGGCGATTATGGTCGGCAGGCCGCCGAAAAACAGGCCTGAGATACTTAAAAGTACAGAGCGACTATCGAAGAAGATCCCCGGCTCGTAGCTCCAGGGGGTAAGCATCACCGCAATACAGATGCCACCGATAATGACGCCAATCAACAAACGCCACAGCAGGAAGTACTCCCGCTGCTGCTGTCTGGGAATAGCATCATAAATAAACACCAATGCCAGCAAAAATGCGGCATTTTGTGCCAAAGGAAGGAAAATGCTCTGCTCCATCTGCCCCCAAGCCTGTGAATAACAAAGAAGAAATCTACAGGTCTAGTGTAGCAGAGCACCTTCGGAAACCTGACTAATTTATGGCGCTTTCCACTAGGCGCCGCTCATCCTTGCTGCAACTTTCCACCTGGTAGAGTTGGGTCAGATAAAGCCTTGCGCTGTCTTGCCATGAAAAGCGACTGGCGGAGGCACTTTTTCTAAGGGCATTCCAGTTGGCTGTGGAATAGAGCTCCAAGGCCCGGGACAGGGCGTCGAGCAGCGCCTTGGCCTGTTCATCCAGCCCGGCCCCCGAGAATACCAAGCCATTGTCACCGTCGCTGATGGTATCGGCCAGCCCGCCTGTGGCATGCACCAAGCAGGGTTGGCCTGCTCTCAAAGCCAGCATCTGGCTGATACCGCAAGGCTCGAAGGAGCTTGGCATCACAAACAGATCGCCGCATTGATAGAGGGCATCGGCCAGCTCCTGATGATAACCATTGATAAAGCGAAAATTGCTGTTGCTCGCGGCGATGCGGCCAAAGAGTGCCGCTATCTGCTCATCGCCGCTGCCAAGCAGCCAAAAACAGGCGCTGTCGCTAAACTGCGCCAGCCTTAGCAGCAGCTCTTCCAGCAATGTCTTGCCCTGCCAGGGATGACACAACAAGAGTAACTTCTGTTCAGTGAGCCTGCCAACCGAGGTCAGCAGCATTCCCGGTGAGTCAGATATCTGCCCCAAGCGGATTTGAGCAATCATATCTGCCGGCGTCACTGCTTCGCTGCGCCCGAGTTTACTCAATAATGCCTCTGTGGCTATCTTGGACAGTTGCAACTTGAGTTGCTGCCGCTTGCCGGCCGCGAGCGGTAGTCCTTTTTGATAGTCACAGCCGTTGAGAATTCCGAACACCTGGCCAAGCTTGGCTTTGGCCTGCAGGTCAGCCTCCAATCCCTCGCCGCCAAAGAAGCCCAGTTCAGGCTGTGACGGACGCAGCACTTCCTTGGCGTAAGTCGCCGAGACCAGATGGATAACATCGCAGAACTGAATCGCCGCCCGCAGCGGATTGATGCACCCGGGGTAGCGGGTATCCAGCGCCAGTTGCAGTTTGGAGTTTACCCCTTCGGCCAACAGCCAGGGATACCAAGCTGCCAGGGAAGATGCCTCGCCGGCAAGCGGCCGCACACCCTGCATCGCCAGGTTGTGAATACTGAGGACACAGGGCACTTTTGATAGGCCGCGATAGGCGGGATCCAGTGCTCTTAACATGGCAAAACCGCCGCAGTGCCAGTCGTGCAGGTGAAACCTGTCCGGCAGCGGCAATAATCCCTGTTTCAGCGCCGCCGCCACTGCAGCGCCGAAGAGGGCAAACTTGCCTGCATCTGTGGCAAAGGGGCGCTCAGGGCCATCCAGGCTGTAGACTTCACGCTTAACGCCGCAAAAACCTTCATGAGCCAGAAGATAGATCCACAACCCCTGGGAGTCAGGCTGAACCGCCGGATTGGCGATACGAAATAGCCGCGCCCGGGTGGTGCCTGCGCCGAAAGCAAATTCAAACTCGCACAGAAAATCGGCCCCCTGCTCCTTGGCCAAAAAGCCATAGTCCGGCATTATGATATGCGCCGCCACGCCTTGGCTTTGCAGCGCCGGAGGCAACTCGGCCAGCACATCGGCCATACCGCCGACTTTGGCACCGGCCAGGGCGGCGTTTTCCGCTGCCAACATCAACACCTGCAGTTTTACTTTCGCCGCCATTATTCGTACCCCACAGGCAGTCCCAACATGTCGCGGGTCACCAGCACTACACCGTTTTCCGAGACCCGAAAACCCTTGGCCCTGTCGTGGTCATGGTTGAAGCCTATCTCCATCCCCTCGGGGATAATGCAGCCCCGGTCGATAATAGCCTTGCGAATGCGGCAATGACGCAACACCACCACATCGGGCAGGATCACTGAGTCTTCCACCTCTGAGTAAGAACAAACCCTGACCTCATTGAAGAGAACACAGTGGCGCACAGTGGCACCTGAGATAATGCAACCGCTGGAAACCACAGAGTCCAGCGCCATACCGCGCCTGTCATCATCGTCAAATACAAACTTGGCCGGCGGCAGTTGTTCCTGATAGGTCCAGATGGGCCATTTGGCATCATAGAGATTGAGTGCCGGCGTCGGCGACAGCAGTTCCATATTGGCTTGCCAGAAAGAATCCAGAGTTCCCACATCGCGCCAGTAGGCCTGCTCGTTGGGAAAGGCGCTGCGAAACGGATAGGCATAGACCCGGTGCTTTTCTATGATGGCCGGGATAATGTCCTTACCGAAATCCCGGTTGGAATCGGCGTTCTGGGCATCTTTTTTCAGCTGTTCAAACAGAAACTCTGTGTTGAACACATAGTTGCCCATGGATGCCAGGCAGGATTCGGGGTTATCCGGCAAGGGCTTGGGTTCGACAGGTTTCTCTTCAAACCCCAGAATACGGTTGCTGCTGTCCACCTCCATCACCCCAAAGGCGTTGGCCGCTTCGGCCACCGGCACCTCCATACAGGAAACCGTCATATCGGCGCCGGACTCGGCATGAGCGGCCAGCAGACCGGCGTAATCCATGCGGTAGATATGATCGCCCGAAAGCACCATCACATAGCGCGGCAGCTCGTGACGTATGATGTCTATGTTCTGAAACACAGCATCGGCCGTGCCCTGATACCAGTTGTCCGAATAACGTTGGGACGCCGGCAATATCTCCACCGACTCCCCCAACTCCTTTTTGAAATGCCCCCAGCCGCGGGTCACGTGGCGGATAAGCGAATGGGACTTGTACTGGGTCACCACCCCTACCCGGCGGATCCCCGAGTTGATGCAGTTGGACAGCGGAAAGTCGATGATCCTGAACTTGCCGCCAAAATAGAGCGCCGGCTTGGCCCGCCAATCGGTCAGCTCATGGAGGCGGGAACCCCGGCCTCCGGCCAGGATCAGGGCATAGGTTTCACGGGTAAGGTTACTGATATAACGCGGACTCGGATTCGGCATAAAAGCGTGCTCCCAATTAACAGAAAAAGGCGCTCACTGCGCGCCCCAGATATGGTCGCGATAACCGGCTATGGTGACATCGCTGGAGAAGCGGCCACTGACCGCGGTGTTGCGAATACTCATGGCGGTCCAGCGCTGAGGATCCTGATAAGCCTTGGCGGCTTGCAGCTGAGCCAGACGGTAGGTTTCAAAGTCGGCCGCCAGCATCCAGGGATCTTGGGGCGACTCAATGGCGGCTATGATAGGGTCGAATATCCCCGGTTCCTGCAGATTAAAGTGACCACTTTTGAGCAGCGCCATTACGCCGCAGAGCGCCGCCGAGGACGCTATATATTGCGCCGGGCAGTAGTGCGCCTTGAGCTCCTCCACCGCCAGGGCATTGAGGCCAAACAGAAAGAAGTTGTCTTCACCTACCTCTTCGAGCATCTCGATATTGGCACCATCCAGAGTGCCTATGGTCAGGGCGCCATTCATCATGAACTTCATATTGCCTGTGCCCGAGGCTTCCTTGCCGGCGGTGGATATCTGCTCTGACAAATCCGTACCCGGGCAGATCACCTCCATGGCGCTGACGTTATAGTCGGGCAAGAAGGCAAACCTTAACCAGGGACTGACTCTGGGATCCTCATTAACCATATGAGCCACATTGTTGGCCAGTTTGATCACCAGTTTCGCCATGGCATAACCTGGCGCCGCCTTGCCGCCAATCAAGACGCAGCGTGGCTGCATCCCCTGGGTATCGCCACTGACAATCCGCTGATAGAGATGGATCACATGCATGATATTCAGCAATTGCCGCTTGTATTCGTGGATCCTCTTAACCTGCACATCAAACATCATGGAGGGGTCGAAGTTCACCTGGCAGCGCTGCGCCACCAGCTCGGCCAGTGCCTGTTTATTGGCCTGCTTCACCTCGCGCCAGGCGGCAATAAATGGCTTGTCCGAGGTAAAGGCGTTGAGGGCAGTCAGGCATCTTAGGTCGCTCAGCCAATCCTGCCCCAGGCGGCTGCTGATGAGCTCGGCCAAACGGGGGTTACAGTGAGCCAGCCAGCGCCTGGGAGTCACGCCATTGGTACGGTTGTTGAACTTATGCGGCCAGAGCTCGTAAAAGTCCCGAAACAGCCCTGTGGTCAACAGCCTTGAGTGCAGCGCCGCCACGCCATTGACCGAAAAGCTGGCCACTATTGCCAGATAAGCCATACGGATATGGGGCTCATCCCCCTCTTCTATGATAGACATCTGCCGCAGACGTGACACATCGCCGGGCCAGTGATGCGCCACCAACTCCAGGTATCTGGCGTTGATTTCATAGATGATCTCCAGAATACGTGGCAGCATCTGGGCGAACATGCGCACCGGCCAGCGCTCCAGCGCCTCCGGCAACAAGGTATGGTTGGTGTAGGCCATGCAGTGGCTGACTATGTCCCAGGCGGCTTGCCACTCCAGCTGGTATTCATCGATAAGCAGGCGCATCAACTCGGGAACCGCAATCGCCGGATGGGTATCATTGAGCTGCAGCACATGAAACTTGGCAAACTCACTGAAGTCCCGGCCTTTGTTGGCAACCCAGGTCGTCAACAGATCCTGCAAACTGGCAGAGGACAGGAAATACTGCTGCCGCAGCCGCAACTCTTTGCCGTTTTCACTGCTGTCATTGGGGTACAACACCATGGTGATCTGCTCGGCCAGATTCTTGGCCGCCACGGCTTCGGTGTAATCACCCTGGTTGAACTCGGCAAGGTCAAACTCATCCGTGGCCTCGGCCTTCCAAAGCCTCAGGGTGTTGACCCGGCCGTTGCGATAACCCGGCACCGGCATATCATAGGCAACCGCCAGTACATCCTGGGTATCCATCCAGGCCCTGTGCCGGCGGCCATCGCGGTCGACATGGCTCTGCACATGACCGAAGAAAGGCACTGTCACATTGTGCTGTGAGGCCCGCACTTCCCAGGGATTGCCATCCCTGAGCCAGCGGTCCGGCTGCTCCTGCTGGTAACCATCGACTATCTGCTGGGCAAACATGCCGTACTCATAACGAATGCCATAGCCAGTGACAGCCAGCCCGAGACTGGCGCAGCTGTCCATAAAGCAAGCCGCCAGCCGCCCGAGACCGCCGTTCCCCAGACCGGCGTCATGCTCTTGCTGTTGCAAGGTTTCAAGTGCTACCGCATAGCCTTGCAGCATCTCCCTGCACTCGTCGGTCAGCTCCAGATTGAGCAAGGCGTTGCCCAGGCTTCGGCCCATCAAAAACTCCAGCGACAGATAAGCCACCTGTTTGCGCTGGTACAAAGCGTCCTGGCTGCGACTGGCGCACCAATCGTCCAACAGCTGCTCTTTGACACTCAGGGCCAACGCCTGATAGAGCTCCTGTGGCCTGCGCTCATTGCGGTTAAGATCGTATCTCAGCTGTCTGGCAAAGGCCGCCGGCAGTGAATCACAGGGCTCGCAGTCTTGGTGCGCCAAATGGCCTGGGGCTTGTTGACTAGCGGGCGCTATTGGCGATGCGGCTTTTGATGCTGTTGTCGATTGGCTCTTACTGCGGCTCTTGACTCTATTCCTTGAAGTATCAGTCATGGCTGGCTCCTTTGGCTGAGGACGACAGATAACGGCCACCTGCAGCCAGCAGCTGAAAACTGCAGGCGGCAACGGCGAAAGATGAAGCTGTGGGATAGCAGGATTGCAGTTCATCCCGTCCGGCTTCGCTGGAAAGCAGCAGCTGCCACTGCTCACCGGCTCCGGGCGGCGGAGCTGGCAAACAAAAATGGCTGTTGCTGTCACCGGCATGCAGCAGGATCAGCAGGGCTTCAGTCTGAAGTTTGTTTTCTCCTTGAGGGCTCATATCTAACTGACGGCTCTTGCTCAGCTGACGGCTCTTTTTCAGCTGAAGGCTCTCTGCCCGCTGAAGGCTCTTATTGAGCTGACGGCTCTGCATCAACTGCAAGCTGCGGCACTGGACTTCGCCCCAATGGCCGGGTGTCATGGCCTCGCCGGAGGCGGCAAACCAAGCCAGGGCTCTGGGAGCCTGGAGGGCATCGGTGTGAACATAGTCATCGCTGTCATAAAAACCGCAATCCCGGCGGATATGGATAAGCCGGCGAACAAAGGCACCAAGCGCAGTATCTTCCCTGTGCCAATCGAGCCAGCCCAATGGGTTGTCCTGACAATAGGCGTTGTTGTTGCCGCTCTGGGAGTTGCCGAACTCATCGCCGGCCAGCAACATGGGCGTGCCCTGGGAGAACAGTAAACTCGCCAGCAGATTGCGGCTCTGGCGCGCCCTCAAGGCCAGTATGGCGGCATCTTTGCTCTCGCCTTCCACGCCATGGTTGGCACTGAAGTTTTCATGGTGACCATCGCGGTTGTTTTCGCCGTTGGCCTGATTGTGCCGCTCGCGATAGCTCACCAGGTCCCTCAGGGTGAAACCATCATGGCTGCAGATAAAGTTGATTGAACTTTGTGGGCCGCGCCCCGAGTGTTCAAACAGATCGCCGGAGCCGGAAAGGCGCCTGGCAAGCTCGGGCAAGAGCCCGGCATCACCGCGCCAGAAACGCCGCAGGGTATCGCGATATCTGTCGTTCCATTCGGCAAAGCGATTGGGGAACTGCCCCAACTGATAACCGCCCGGGCCTATGTCCCAGGGCTCGGCTATCAGCACACATTGCTGCAGTTCAGGGTCTTGCAGCAAGGCATCGAACAATCCGGCGCGATTGCTGAACCCCCGCATCTCACGGCCAAGGCTGGTGGCCAGATCGAAACGAAAGCCATCCACCCCCATGATATCGACCCAGTAACGCAGCGAGTCCATCAGCAGCTGTACGACTCTTGGGTGACTGATATCCAGGCAGTTGCCACAGCCAGAGTCATTGATATAAAAACGCTTATCTGCCGGATGCAAACGGTAGTAGCTGAGATTGTCCAAGCCGCGAAAACTGACGGTCGGCCCCTGGCGGTTACCCTCGGCGCTGTGGTTGAAGACCACATCCAGCACGAGTTTGATACCGGCATCATGCAGGGAAGAGACCATCTGCTTGAATTCGCCAATGGCATCGTCAGAGGCCGAATATGCCCCATGAGGAGCAAAGAAACCTATGCTGTTATAACCCCAGTAGTTACCGCGACCGCTCTCCAGCAGAAAAGGCTCAGACAGAAAGGCGTGCACCGGCAGCAGTTCGACACAGGTGATCCCGAGCGACTTGAGATAAGCTATCGCCACCGGGTGGCCCAAACCGGCAAAGGTGCCGCGAAGCTCAGGCGGGATCCCGGCCATGGCGGCGGTGAAGCCCTTGAGGTGCATCTCGTAGATCACTTCATTACGCCACTGGCCGCCCGGCAAGCGCTTACCGGTAAAGCGGGTATCGGCTACCACTTGGCATTTGGGCATGGCCCAGGCGTTGTCACATGGATCGGCCCATAAGTCATCACCTATTCCGGCACTGCCGGACTCCCGCTCTGGGGTCCCTGGTACTGGGGATTCAGCATCCCCCGGATGGCAAACAGCGGCCAATGGCCGGCCCTGCTCATCGACTCTGGCATAGCCAAGTTGCCAGGGCCCATACTGCCAGCGACCACAAAAGGCTCTGGCGTAAGGGTCCAGCAGCAGCTTGGCCGGATTGAATCTGTGCCCTTCCTTAGGCTGATAAGGGCCATGCACCCGATAGCCATAGCAAAGCCCTTCACCGGCCCCCAGCAGCAAACCATGGAACACCTGTTGCGAGGACGGCATAAGCTCGAAACGGCCAGACTCCCGCCATTGGCCATTTTTGTATTCAAACAGGCACAGCTCTACCCGGGTTGCATGAGCCGAAAACAGCGCAAAATTCACCCCTTCCGGCTCGCCATTGGCTTCATGTACCAGAGTCGAGCCCAGAGGCCAGGGTTTGCCTGCAAGCATCTGCATCAGCCACGCTCCAAGGCGAAATAGACGCTCGCCAGGGGCGGCACCCGGATCAGCGCGCTGTATGGCATGCCCTGCCAGGGGATCTCCTCGGCTTCCATACCGCCGGCGTTGCCTTGATTACTGCCGCCGTAGAATGCGCTGTCGCTGTTGAGCAGCTCACGGTAACGTCCGGGCTCTGGCAATCCCAGTCGATAGCCTTCCCTGACACAAGGGGTAAAGTTACAGATAACCAGCACCATGTTGCCGTCAGAATCGATACGCGCAAACGCCAGCAGGCTGTGCTGACTGTCGTTACAGTCGAGCCAGCGAAACCCTTGCGGCTCGCCGTCACACTGCCACAATGACGACTGCCGGCGATAACAGAGGTTAAGGTCCCGCACCCAATCGCTGAGCCCCTGATGAGACGGATACTGCAGCAGGTGCCAGTCGAGGCTGAAGTCATGTTGCCATTCGCGTCGCTGGCCAAACTCGCCGCCCATAAACAGCAGCTTTTTCCCCGGGTGAGCCCACATAAAACCGTAAAACGCCCGCAGCGTGGCATACTTCTGCCAGTCATCGCCGGGGATCTTCTCCAACAAGGCGCGCTTGCCATGCACCACTTCATCGTGACTCAGCGACAAAATAAACTGCTCGGTATAGGCATAGATGAGGGAAAAAGTCAGTTGCCCGTGGTGATAGCTGCGATGTACCGGCTCCTTGGTGAGATAATCCAAGGTGTCGTGCATCCAGCCCATATTCCATTTGAAGCCGAACCCCAGGCCGCCGGCAGCGACATCCCGGCTAACACCATCCCAGGCGGTGGACTCTTCGGCAATCATGATGATCCCAGGGTACTCATGGTAGAGACGCGTATTTAGCTGCTGCAAAAAGGCTATCGCTTCCAAATTCTCACGGCCGCCATATTCGTTGGCCTGCCACTGGCCCTCTTCGCGGCTGTAATCCAGATAGAGCATGGAGGACACGGCATCGAGGCGCAGGCCATCGAAGTGAAACTCCTCCAGCCAATAGCAGGCATTACTGAGCAGAAAACTCTGCACCTCTTTGCGGCCATAGTTGTAGATCAAGGTGTCCCAGTCGGGATGACGGCCACGGCGGGGATCTTCATGTTCATACAAGCAAGTGCCATCAAAATGCGCCAGGCCGTGGGGGTCGGAAGGAAAGTGCGCCGCCACCCAGTCGAGCAGCACACCAATACCCGCCCTGTGGCAGGCATCCACCAGCAGTTTAAGCCCCTCGGGATCGCCAAACCTGTGACTGGGAGCATACAGCCCCACGGGTTGATAGCCCCAGGAACCGTCGAAGGGGTATTCACTCAGCGGCATAAATTCCACATGGGTAAAGCCGTGAGATTGCAGGTAAGGCACCAAGAGTTCGGCCACCTCTGCGTAGCTGAGAAAACCGCCTTCGCCGTTACGCCGCCAGGACCCCAGATGCAGCTCATAGATACTGACCGCCTGTCGGTGCCAGGCGCTTTGCGCCCTGGCGGCCATCCAATCACTGTCCTGCCATTGCCAATCACTGTCCGCCATCGGCACTATCGAGGCGTTGTGGGGCGCACCTTGCATCTGTCTGGCGCAGGGGTCGGCCTTTTCCAGCCAGCTGCCATCCTGGGTTTGCAGCAAAAATTTATAGTGCTCACCGCCCTGGACTTGCGGCAAAAACAGCTCCCAAAGACCTGAGGCCGGGTGGCGGCGCATACTGTGGCGACGTCTGTCCCAATGATTAAAATCCCCCAGCAAAGACACACTTTTGGCATTGGGAGCCCAAACACAAAAACGCACACCTTTTACGCCCTGGCACTCGAGCCAATTGGCACCGAGCAACTGCCAGCCCTTCAGCAGACTGCCTTCATTGAAGAGAAAACATGCCTGTTCATCGAGCGAAGCATCAAAGCGGTAAGGGTCGTCCAGCACCAGCTCGGCCTGGGGATAGCTGATGCGGAGCCTATAGTCGAAGGGTTTGACCCTGCGCCCCATAAAGCCACTGAACAGGGGCTCGGCGCCAACGACAGGGGTAAGCTCGGCCACCTTACGGCCGGTTTTCGCGTCCAGCACCTCGACGACGGCGGCGCCGGGCAACACGGCGCGCAGTAACAAGCGGCTGCGGCCATTTTGCTCGACCAGATGCATTCCGAGCCAGGCGAAGGGATCGCCATGGCGCCCTTCGGCCAAAGCGCAGGCGGCGGCAAAGTCCAGTTCCGGGACCAGCCTTTCCTGCATTGGCTCACTAAAGTGCGGCGCGGGTTCATTGGCGACGATTTGCTGTTTCATCTGCATCTCCTGTTGATTGAGCTCGCAGCCGCTCCGGCTCAGCGCTGCCACTTTGCTCGCGCACCCGGCGGATATCCCTGAGCAGGGTTTGCAGCAGCTCGGAATCATTGAGCCTTTCCACGGCCAACGAATAACGTCGGCGCCAGTTGGGATACTCAGCGCTGGTGCCCGGGATATTGACTGCCACCTTATCGCCGAGCAGATCTGTCAGCGGCAGGCTGAAAAGCGCACTGCGCCCCGAGGCGACCGTGACGGCGAGGTTATGGATCAAGTTGTGGGTATAGGTGACAGAGTCCGGCGCAAGTGCAGCTTTTATTTTGTTATCAAAGGGATAAAAGCGCGATAGCCAAACTTCAAGAGCCTGAATATCCCTGCGGCGGTCATCGCTTTCCCTTGCGTATTGTTCAGCACCCTGCAGGCCAAGTTCCCGCCTGAGCCTGAGATCTTCTTCTTCCAGCCAGGCTTTGAGCGGCGCTACATCATGGTTGCTCAGCATCATGATGGCGTTTGGCTTGTAGTCATTTGGCGGCCGAAATCCACCAAACTCAGGGAAATCCTGCTGCTCACGGCAAAAATAGAACAGCTCATTGGAGTACAGCCCGCCAAGCTTAAGTGGCGCTACGATTTGGGGTGGCACCAGCCCAAGGTCTTCGCCAATCACCAGGCAACGGGCACGCTGGCTCTCCAGCAATAAAATCGCCAGCAGGGTATCGAAGGGGTAATAGACATAGGCGCCTTCAGGCTCGCCAGACTCAGTTTCGGCTGCAGTTTCAATCTCGTTTTCGGCCTCGGCCGGCCACCACCAGAGACGAAACAGCGACATCACGTGATCTATCCGAATGGCACCACAGTGGCGCATGTTGGTGCGAAGCAACTCAATAAAGTGACTAAAATCCGCCTGCTTGAGACCGACGGGATCCAGAGGCGTCAGCCCCCAGTTCTGCCCCTGGGGCGCAAAGGCATCCGGCGGCGCCCCTATGCTGGCACCTTGGCAAAACTGACTCTGATGCTGACTCACCTCAGTGCCGCTGCCAACTGTGCCGACAGCCAGATCCCGGATAAGGCCGATACTCATGCCGGCTTCTATGGCGCGGGATTGGCACAATGCCAACTGCTCTTCGGCAACAAACTGCAGATAGAGATAAAAGCCGGCATCTGTGGGCCAATCCCCTGTGGCGAAACTTGCCTGCTCCCGGGCATAGTGCTGCAGCGCCAGTCCCTCCCGGCGCACAAAGCCTTCGTAGCCCAGGCGCCTGGGAGCATCCTTGGGCAAAGCGTTGAAACGCAGCCACATTGCTTTGAGGCGGGCACACTTATCACGGCTGACAGCGGCATAGTCCAGCCAGGGGCTGAAGGCCGTTTGCTCGGCAAAAGATTCAGCATCACAGATTGGTGCAGTCCCTTCGGCGCAGAGCGGCGGCGAGATATACAAGGGGTGCAGGCGGCGTCTGTCTATTGGGCTGTAGGGACTTGGGGAGGCATCCTCGGTGAGCGCCAGCGCATGCAGGGGATTGAGCAGGATAAAGTCCAGCCCCTTGGGGGCCAGTTGGGTTATCAGCTTCAGTAAGGCTCCAAAGTCGCCCATTGCCTCAGGGCCGGGGGTATCCTCCTGCCAGAGCGAAAACAGCTGCACGCTGACGCCCCAGGGCCTGCGATGAGGCTCGGTTTGCCGCGCCGTGTTTTTTTGCAGTACGCCTTGGAAGGACTGCCTTGGCGCCACCATCAAGGTGCCCGCAGCAAGCAGCCTATCATCGCCCTCACGCTCGATGATAGATAAAGACACCCTGTGGTAGCCAAGTCCGGGGGCGATGCCACAGTTGCCGGAAACCTCGTCCAGTTTAAGCTCGAGCTCAAGATAGCAGCGCTCACCGATACGATAATCGCCGCGCACCGGGCAGTCTGCCGCTGAAAAGCTGACAACAAACTCCTCACCCAGTTCACTCGTCAGCGTCAGCTGCAGCGCCTTGGATGGCAAAGACTGCGCCTCGAGTCTGAACCTCAGACCGAGGCTGTCGAGATAGCACCACTGAAATGAAGGCAACAGCTGCTGCCAGGGTTCGGCATCGAGCTGATAGACCCGCCGCTCAATCCAAAGCTCGCTCGCCTCTTCGGGTATAGGGCCACACATGGCGCTGAGGATCTGTTTGCGTGTGCCGGCCGATGTAGGGCAAAAACGCCCATAGCTGTCGCTGAAGCCGTCCCCTATCCCTTGCAGATACAGCAACTTCTCCAGTCCCATCTCAGCACTCCACGCCAATCACCTTAAGTTCCCTGTGAGCAGATAGCATGCCAGGGCAAAATAACAGCAATAAGACAGAGGTGTGTCAGCCAAGTGACAAGTATTTAATATTTTAATTCAGTAGCTTGTGAAAATTCGCCCTGATGTTGGGCGAGCGTCTAGCAAAAGGCACCAAAGGTAAATGAGTTGCACCAATGACTCAAGACTGTGCAATCTTTCACCAATTGAGTGCAAGACATCGCCGACAAAAGCCGGGATTGGCAACCAGGGATTGAAAACGGGGTTCTGACAGAAATCAATCTTGGGGCCGCTGACGGCGACCCGCTTGAAAGAGGAAAACTCAGCTCTTGGTTTGCTTTGGGGTCACAGCTTCCGGCTCATCGCTCGGCTGAATTTGTCCCACCAGCAGCATGGGGGCGGCATCCAGCTCTTCGGCATCCATCATAGTGGCAATCCGCTCCACGGCCGACAAGAGCTGGCTCTGCTCCCAGGCCTCCAGCGCCTGATAGCGCTTAATAAAGTGCTCCTGCAGCGGTTTGGGCGCCTGTGCCAGCAAGGCAGCACCGGACTCACTCAGCAATAGGTGTACCTTGCGCTTATCGGTTTGGCTGCGCTGACGTATAACCAAGCCCTTGGCTTCAAGACGGTCGATGATAGTGGTGACTGTGGCAGGACTCAGATTGATCTCGGTCGCCACCTGTTTGGCGAGCGGCGATCCCATGGAAGCGATTTTCTGCATCACCATAAGCTGCGGTCCGGTGAGGCCCGAATGCTTACTGAGCTGCCTGGAATGCAGGTCGATGGCGCGGATCACTTTGCGCAGCGAGATTAATAACTGCTCATACTTTTCCATGAATACTTCCCACTCACACTGGTTCGAAAAGGGCTACTGAAATCACCAATAGCCGAAAGGCGCCAGCTTATCAGAAAAGCTCTGCAAACTCATAGCCCATCGACTCAATAGCTGAGTTTTCAAAAATATCACCGCCGACAAATGCAACTTCAGATCAACAAATTGCTCATCTTTTGTTGATACAAAAACCTCATAGTGCAATCATTAGATAACTAACGATTAGAGCTCAAATTAATTGTTGAGTGTTAATTATCAGAAAAGGACTATCCCCATGTCGGCCACCAGCCTGAAGTACAAGAGCGAAGAAAATCCTATTCCACTGAAAGTCATCACAGAGAAGCGGCCATTTTCCAGCCATCAGGCACTGATGCAGTTTGATGTTGCCAATCACTCCTGGCGGGAAACCTTGTCACTGAGCTTTAAGAATGACAAACAACTATCCCAGGTATTCAACAATATTCGCACGGTCGATGACCAAGTTTATGAAGTGATTGCCGCCAGGATCACCCCCTATATAGCCCAGCTGATGGACAAAGATGATCCCAACTGCCCGATTCGGTTGCAGTATGTTCCTGAGCAGGATGAGTTGGAGGTCGCCCCCCATGAAATGGGCGATCAATTGGCGGAAGATGACATGATGCCAGAAGGCACCTCGATAGTGCACAGGTATCCCAATCGGGTGTTGTTCCTGGTGCATAACATCTGTGGCTCCTATTGCCGTCACTGCACCCGCAAACGCATGGTGTCCGATCCGCTCAACGTGATCTCCATGGACAGGATCCGTCGCTCGGTGGAGTATCTGCGCCAACATACAGAGGTGCAGGACGTGCTTCTGTCGGGCGGCGATCCTTTGCTGCTCACAGATGACAAGCTGGATGAAATTCTGTCGATGATCCGAGAGGCCAGACCGGATCTGAAAATACTGCGTATCGGCAGCCGTTTATTGGCGCAGCTTCCTACCCGGGTCACGCCCGAGTTGTGCCGGGTACTGAAGCGTAACCGAGTCACACTGATCAACACCCAAGTGAACCACCCCAGAGAAATCACCCCCTTATTCAGCAAACATATCGCCATGCTCAGGGAAACCGGCATCATGCTCGGCAACCAGAGCGTACTGATCAAAGGCGTCAACGACAGCATAGACACCATGCAGGAGCTGGTGATGGAGTTGGTATCTATAGGCATACGTCCCTATTACGTCTATGCCATGGATCCGGCGCCGGGCAACAGCAAGTTTCAGGTCAGTTATCAGCGAATGCTGCAAATCTATCATGGCATCCGCGGCTGGGTATCCGGCCCGGCAATTCCCACCTTTATCGTCGATGGCGTCGGCGGTCTGGGTAAAATGCCGGTGCAGCCGGAATATGTCAGCAGGCAAACAGGCCCGGAAGGCGAGCGCCTGATAGCCACCAACTTTGAAGGGCGCAGCGCCGACGTATCATTCCTGCTACAGGAGTAATCCATGCACCCTTTGGATTATGGGATTTTCCTGGCGTACCTCGTAGGTTTACTGGGGTTTGGTTACTTCCACTTCAAACGCCACAGTGACGGCGATGACTACTATCTCGGTGGCCGCAATATCAAAGCCAGGCACGTAGGCTTTTCCATTGCCGCCACGGATGTGGGCGGCGGATTTTCCATAGGTCTTGCCGGTC
Organism: Shewanella algae; assembly: GCF_009183365.2. Lineage (NCBI taxonomy): Bacteria > Pseudomonadati > Pseudomonadota > Gammaproteobacteria > Alteromonadales > Shewanellaceae > Shewanella > Shewanella algae. The sequence goes on along the minus strand of NZ_CP068230.1, from coordinate 1,326,403 downwards.
TCGGCTTCAGTATGGGGCTGGCGGGCAGTTGGCTGCTGTTTACCGGTTTGCTGGGGGCCTGGTTATCTGCTGTGTTTGTTATTCCCAGGGTCAAACGTCTGGAGCAGGGCGAGCGCTTTTATACCTATCCGGATCTGCTCAAGCACAGATTCGGGGCCAGAGTCGCCATGTTGGCCGCCTTGATCTCCTGTATCGGGTATCTGGGGTTTACCGGTGCGCAGATCCTCGCCGGTGCCAAACTGGCGGCCGCGACCCTGCTGCCCAAGGGCTTCGATGCCTTGCCGCCGCTGCAGTTGGCACTCTGGGTGATAGGCGGAACCACCATCCTTTACACTGTATTTGGGGGTCTCAAAGCGGTTATCTATACCGACAGCGTCCAGTGGCTCATTTTATTGCTGGGCTTGATTGGCTTTACCCTGCCCTACGCCCTGGTCGAGGTCGGTGGCTGGCAGGGGCTGAGCCGCAACTTGCCGCCATCCCATATGTCACTGACCGCCATAGATCCCATCACGGCCATCAATTGGCTACTCACCATCACACCTGTGTGGCTAATTGCCATGACTCTCTATCAGCGAATGTTTGCCTGTAAAGATAGCGCCACCGCTAAGCGCGCCTGGTATCTGGCCGGGGTGCTTGAATATCCCCTGATGGCGATATCCGGCGTTTTACTGGGGATGTGCGCCAGAGTCATGTTGCCACATATGGACAGTGAAATGGCGGTGCCGGCGATGATCCGCGATCTCTTGCCAATGGGCTTTACCGGGCTGATTATCGCGGCATATTTTTCCGCGATCATGTCCACCGCAGACAGTTGCCTGATGGCAGCATCCGGCAACCTGACCCAAGATCTGCTCGGGCTGGATCCCAGAGGGAACAACACCCTGAGACTGTCGATGATTGCCACTCTATTGCTGGGGCTGGTAGCCATCTATCTCGCCAGTCAGGCCAGGCAGGTATTGGATGCCATTCTCTATGCTTATGCCTTTATGGTTTCCGGGCTGTTTGTCCCGACTCTGGCGGCGCTGTTTTGGCCCAGAGTCAGCTCCACGGCGGCACTTTGCGCCATGCTGGGAGGTGGCCTCACGGCGCTGGCGCTACTGACAGAGCTGCTCAAGCTGCCGGATGGCTTGGCTAAACTCGGTCTGGATCCCAGTATCTATGGCATTTTGGTCTCCGCCGGTCTATTGGTGCTGGTCAACATCATTCACCAACCAGCTCCCAAGCCCCGGCTCACCTCGCATCAGGACAGTTCACACTCATGACCCAAGCTCAATTTGATCAACAACTCAACTTACTCGGCGCCCACATCCAGCATGGCCCAGCCAATGATCGCATCTATCTGATCTCCCTTGGTAATGCCTCCCCCGGTCCTTTATTGGATGCGCTGAATGCGATGGCGCTGCGACATGGCTACGGCAAGATCATCGCCAAGCTACCTGAGCACAAGGCCGGTCTGTTTTTGGCTTATGGTTTCAGCGAAGAGGCCAGGATCCCAGGATTTTATCAAGGCCAGGACGCCGTATTTCTCGCCCGCTACCAGGACAAAACCAGGCAGTTTCGCACCATGCCGGAGTTGGATACCCTGCTGGAGCGCGCCAGGGCGGATATCAAGCCTGAATTCCATTCAGCGGCCGAGGTCAGTCGCTGCCGCGAAGAGGATCTGCCGCAGATGGCCAGGCTCTATAGCGAGGTGTTTCCCAGCTACCCCTTCCCCATTGAAGATCCGGAATTTTTACGGCAGAACATGGCCAGTGATGTCGACTACTTTGGGATCCGCCGGCAAGGGCAACTGATAGCCCTGGCTTCTGCCGAAAAGGATCCCAAGAGTCTCAGTGCAGAGATGACAGACTTTGCCACTCTGCCACAGGCCCGCGGACAAGGCTGCGCCAGAGCCTTGCTGGCACATATGGAACAAGCAATATTCCACCATGGCTACCGAACCGCCTATACCATAGCCAGAGCCGTTTCCGTTGGTATGAACCGCACCTTTGCCGCGGCAGATTACCGCTATGGCGGTCGTCTGCATCTCAATACCCAAATAGGCGGTCAGATAGAGAGCATGAACCTCTGGCACAAATCAATCGCTTAAATTTTGTTCAACCCAAAATGTAAACCTGACTTCCCAATATCCCGATATTACTGGCAAGCATAAGGTGCAATTCCCCGCCCCATCCGCGAGAATTCCATGCTTTCGGCTAATGGCCCTACAAGTATTAAGGGGTAATATGGTGGCCGTGGGAGCCGCTGCCATCATGGAAAGAAAGGCGTTATCTGCATCTGTGTCATAAAAACAGCTTTTATGTCACTTAGTTTCAACTTTCTCTTAATTTTCCTTCTTTTCGGCGCAGTTCTTGGCGCTGTCTCACACTTTTTGGTCGGATGAGTTGGTAATTTGACATCAAGAGAGAGATACAGATTTCATTTTCAACAGCATATATAGGTGAACTTATGGCTGCTAAATTCTTTATCCCTTCAGTAAACGTCCTGGGTCAGGGCGCTGTAGACGATGCTATCGGTGATATCCAAACTCTGGGATTCAAACGGGCATTGATAGTGACAGACAAACCTCTGGTCAGCATAGGTCTGGTGGGACAGATCGCCGAAAAGCTGGGTCAGGCAGGCATTACCGCCACTGTATTCGATGGCGTTCAACCCAACCCAACCGTTGGCAATGTGGAAGCCGGTCTTGAGTTGTTGCGCGCCAACGACTGTGACTTCGTGATCTCCCTGGGCGGCGGTTCACCACACGATTGCGCCAAGGGTATTGCCCTGGTTGCAGCCAATGGTGGCTCCATCAAAGATTACGAAGGCCTGGATCAGTCCACCAAGCCCCAATTGCCGCTAGTGGCTATCAACACAACCGCCGGTACCGCCAGTGAAATGACCCGCTTCTGCATCATCACAGATGAAAGCCGTCATATAAAGATGGCCATTGTCGACAAGCACACAACCCCCATCATCTCGGTCAACGACCCTGAGCTGATGCTGAAAAAACCTGCCAGCCTGACAGCGGCAACCGGTATGGATGCTCTGACTCACGCGGTAGAAGCCTATGTTTCCATCGCCGCCAACCCTATCACTGATGCCTGCGCCATCAAGGCTATTGAGCTTATTCATGCCAACCTGATCAATGCGGTAGAGCATGGTGACAATATCCAGGCCCGTGAACAGATGGCATACGCCCAGTTCCTCGCCGGTATGGCATTCAACAACGCCAGCCTGGGTTACGTACATGCCATGGCGCACCAATTGGGTGGTTTCTACGATCTGCCCCATGGCGTTTGTAACGCACTCTTGCTGCCTTATGTGCAGGAATACAATGCTCAGGTCGCGGCTCCAAGACTGAAAGATGTTGCCAAAGCCATGGGTGTTGATGTCAGTGCCATGAGCGATGAACAGGGTGCTGCGGCAGCTATCAAGGCGATTAAAGAATTGGCTGCGGCAGTAAAAATCCCTGAAAACCTGACAAAAATTGGAGTAAAAGCCGAAGATATTCCTGTGCTTGCAGAGAATGCTCTGAAAGACGCCTGCGGCTTTACCAACCCCAAACAGGCGACTCACGAGGAAATTTGCCAAATTTTCACTAACGCACTTTGATACATGTGTAATATAATTTCACAGTCTGCTTTTTCCCTGCAATGAGAAAGCTGTACAAGAGGCCCGCTCACCGAGCGGGCCTCTTCTCTTTCAGTTACCACTCTCTTCAAGCTTCCAAGCCCATCAGCTCAGCATTTCAACGGTTATTCGGCAACAGCTAAATTTTGAGATCTGTCCCCGGTTTATTTCTGTCGAATACAGGCTAAATGAGATTAAGAGCAACAAGCAATAAGGAGTACACCCCGCGTTTGTAACCCTTGTCACAGTGGCCGATTGTTAGTTCAGCCCCTATGATAAATTCAGGAATCAACCAGGCAGGATACCTTATGACAGCCATTACCCAGATAATCAATTACACAGTTCGTTGCCCCCATTATCAGGATCAGAGCGCCGAAGCGACATGGCGCAATCACATCGAAATCAATCACTCGGCAGAAATCGCCCTCGACCGACTCAGTAAGTGGCATGCTCACTCTGGTAACAGGGTATTTTGTTTTCAGAACATAGTGGTGCGTAAGGCTGAAAAGGAGGAGGCTTACTTCGCCATGATCAGCGAGAGATTAAAACCCAGCGGCCATGCCCTGGTCACGCTCAAAGTTTTTATGGACAAGTGCACCAAAGACACCTCTGTCGAAGAGATAGTGGAGCACATATATCAAGACTGTCAGGCTCGCCTGGAAAGCCTTGGTTGAATCGCCCTGGAGCCGATTAACCCTGAGTCAATCAAGCTTCCATAGGCAATGCTCTCAATTGGCCGTATCCTTGTCATCTCCTGGTAAAGATACGGCCAAACAAGCGCCAGTTCACAGATTTACTACGGACAACGGCGATAGATCACAGTTATTCAATTCATTCCGGCACAAATCCGATAGATAATATCATTTCTGAGAAAATCATTTCCTTATTTTTCAAAAGCTAATAAAAGAAAACTCAAACTTACCCCAAATATAATCCATTTTTAGGCCAATTGTTGGCAAACCCTGCCACTGCTAGACTTTCCACCGCGGGCCAAAGTCTAAAGATCTCAATCATTCAGGCCTTGCGGGGTTGATGCAAATCAGGGCGACCGAGTTCGCCTGCCGGAATAACAGAATTTGTTTTTAAATCTGCAACAGGAAAGCCATTAAATGCACGAGTTAGCCAATATCGTCATCGTCGGCGGCGGCGCCGGTGGTATGGAGATCGCCACCAAACTGGGCCATAAACTGGGCCGCAAAGCCAAGGCCAGAGTCACGCTTATCGATGTCGCCGACAGTCATGTCTGGAAACCCCTGCTCCATGAGGTCGCCACAGGCGCATTGGATGTCGGGGTTGATGCCATCAGTTACCGCAGTCACGCAGCCGCTCACGGCTATCACTTTCAGCAAGGCGCCATGACGGACATAGACCGCAAGGCCAAGCAAGTGATACTGGCGCCCATTTGTGATGACAAAGGTGAAGAGCTGTTGCCATCACGGCGCATCGACTATGACTATCTGGTGGTTGCCATCGGCAGTATCGCCAACGACTTCAATATTCCCGGGGTGCGGGAACACTGCGTCTTCCTCGACAACACAGAGCAGGCCATGGCCATCCGCCAGCGCTTGTTGAACAAGTTTATGCGTTATGCCAGCCATCAACAGTTGGATGAGAAGATCAAAATCGCCGTCGTCGGCGCCGGTGCCACCGGGGTGGAGATGTCGGCCGAAATGCATCACGCAGTGGATCAGCTCAAGGGCTTTGGCTACAAGATAGATACCAGTCTGTTGGAAGTCACCCTGATTGAGGCCGACAAACGAATACTACCCAAGGTGGAAAAGGAAGAGATCTCAGCCGCAGTCGCCAGAGAGCTGAGCACTCTGGGAGTCCGGGTGATGACCAATACCCGTATCACCCAGGTGACGGCCAAGGCGTTGACAACCAGTGAAGGCGAAGAGATCCCGAGCGACATGGTGATCTGGTCCACCGGGGTCAAGGCGCCTGAGTTTCTCCACGGCATTGGCGGACTGGAAAGCAATCATATCCATCAGCTGCTGGTCAAACCCAATGCCCAAACCACGCTGGATGAGCGTATCTTTGCCATTGGGGACTGTGCCGCTTGTCCGCAACCGGACGGCAGCTGGGTGCCGCCAAGGGGCCAGGCCGCCAGGCAGATGGCCTTGATGACAGCGGATAACATCATAGCCATGCTCAGCGGCAAGACTCCCTCGAAAGAGTACCTTTACAAGGATCTCGGTTCACTGGTGAACCTGTCTCGCTTCCACACGGTCGGCAACCTGATGTCTTTCATTGGCGGAGGCGTCATGGTCGAAGGCAAGATAGCCAGATTTGTTTATACCTCTCTCTATCGCCGCCATTTGATAGAGCTGCACGGTGTGGTCAAGGGCACCCTGCTGATGTTTGCCAAGGGGATAACCCGGATAATCCATCCCCATCTCAAGCTGCATTGATAAAGGGGGGGCCAGGCGCCCCTCTTTTATTTGCCACGCCGGCAAGGCTATAATCGCTGCAGACTTATTTACCCGTAACAGACGAATTCAGATACTGCCTATGACAGCTCAATCCGCCGACTTTTCCAATATCAACCAAAGCAGCGCCCAGTCCTTCAAGGCGCAGAAAAATCTGATCAAACAACTGCTGGCCGGTAAAAAAGTGCCCTGCCCTAAATGCCAACAAGCCTTGAGTGCCACCCTGCCACCGGCAAAATCCACCTCAGAGCTTGCCAGCATCCGCTGCCCTAAGGGCTGCACTGATATTGAGCTGGAAACCGAACTGCCGGGCAAGTGAGTAAGCCCAATAAAAAAGGACCGCAACAGACGGTGGAAATCATCTGCTGCGGCTGCAAGGCAAAACTGTTCAAATATCGAAAGGGCGGCAAAGGCGCCTTGGTTAAATGTTTTGTCGAACGGATCCTGACAGATCATACGCAAACGCCCTGTACCTGCCCCGGCTGCGGCCAGGTCTTCGCCCGTCAGGCACTGATCCGCGGCGTGCCTGCATTCAAGATTATCGGTGGCAAGGTGCGCATGAATTAGCCCCCTTGTACGGGCGCCGAGCCTTTGCGGCGCAGATAGAAACGGTAGTATCCCAACAGATTGCTGCCGATAAACACAGACTCCATCAATACCGCCATCGGTGAACCCAACAGGATGTTATTCAGCAGCCAGCAACCACTGCCGATGAACATCAGCTCCCTTAATCGTTTGTCATCACGGCAAAAGGCCGCCCTGGTCTGCAACAAACTGCCGGCCAGACTCAAAAGGTCGAGCCATTGATTGAAACTCAGGGCCACGGCCGTGACCGAAGCGGCCATAAACAGCCACATCAGACGTCTGTCAACGGTGAAGATACTGACAAAGAATCTGACACTGGCAACCAACATTAAAATGGCCGGGCTCCAGTGGTTGAGCAAGATAAAATGCGCCGCGATCAGCAGGCCCGACACCACCAGACAAGCGAGCACGGCGCGCCTGTGCCTGAACTGGAATGACAAAAGATCGCTAAACAGCGCCAGAGTGACCAACAGCTGTGAAATAACAAAAATGGACAACACAGTATCCCGGAAGATTGAAACCGGCCGCTATTGTGCTGTGCCATTGAGGCGATGGCATTAACTTAGGTTAAGACGCCGGCGAATGCGGCTGAGACTCTCAGGGGTGATGCCGATATAGTTGGCCAACTGCACCTGGCTCAGGGCGCTTATCCAGTGTGGCCAATGATTTTTTAACCATAGGTAGCGCTGCTCTGGCGACTTGAGCAATAGAAAAGCTTCTTTCTGCTCCTTGTAGCGCAGCTGGGCACGCAGCAATGAAAGCTCGGCGCGCTGAAACCCGCCAAGCTCAAACAGGCTCAGGGGCACAACCACCAGAGTGCTGTTTTCCAGTGCCTCAAGTTGATAACGGGCAGGCTCAGCACTGAGAAAACTGCTGTAAAGCAGGCAAAATTCGCCAGGGAAATAGAACTCTTTGCAGCGCTGCTGACCATCACTCAGATAGTGGCAGGCCCGCAGCAGACCATTGAGCAATAAAAAGCCCGACTGCTGTTTGCCACCTTGTGCCAGCAGCACCTCACCTGCCTGACAACTTTTCAGCTGAGCCTTATCCAGGAGTGGCGCCAAAGCACTGGGTTCAAGCCCCAACTCGAGGAAAAAGTCTGTCAGCGCCCGGAAAGCGGCCTGATGAGACATAGATTCATGGCTCATTCAGTCGGGCGCCTATTGGGAAGAAGACGGCAGAATCGAGTTGATCGTCACAAAGAAAGTGCGTTCCATATACTCGCCCGGCGCTTCGGCCATGGATTGCTCCTGGGTGCGGGTCTTCAGCGCCAGAGTCACGCTGTAAGGCGGGTCGAACGGCTCTTTGGGGGTAATGGCTTCAATCTCAATCCGGTCGCCGAGAAACTGGCTGGCCAGATGCGCAATGGCGCCGGTTTGATAGTCGAATCTGAACATGCCCAGGTACCAGAACACACCTGAGCCCTGGGTTGTCACCGCGAACGGAACAACAAACTGCATGGATTCGGCATTGCCGGGCAAGTTTAAGGGGGTCAACTTGCGGTAATCGAGCAACACCTCCCCACGAACCACTTCATCCTGATATTCGCCAAACGCCAGATGCTGCTCTTCCTTAAAGCCGGTAAGAGTGACTGACTTGTTGCTGTCCGGCAAACGGATCCTGAACTGTTCACGGGTATCCAGACTGAACAGCCGCTTCATCACCCCTTTGGCCCCGCCATCGAATTCAGCCAGTGGACGCACCATATCGTTTTCCCTGACATAGAGGTCATCCTCGGTGAAGTTGAACCTGTAGATCCCAAGAGCGATCACCGCCAGAAACACCAGCCCCAACACTACAGCCACACGAATAAACAGCTTCATAATCCATCCCGTTAACACACAAACCCGGCCATACCGGCACACAGACTTACCTTAACCCCAAAGCCTAATGGCCGCAGCCGGGATCTGAATTCCTGTCAGCCCGGGTTCAGTCAAAACCGCCTTTTTCAAAAAATTTTTGAAACTAAAGCCAACGGCTGCCTGCTTATCCCAGGAAAGCTTTTCTCTATGATAACGCCAATCAACCAAATTCACGTTAATTTAAAGGATATTACACCATGAAATACGGTATCGGATACCTTTTGGGGCTTGGTGCTCTGGCATTACAACCCTTGGCCCATGGCGCAGATTTACAACTGAAAAGCTCATTAACGGCCAATCGAGTCATACCGGCAGACTACTACTGGAACCAATTCGGTTGCAACGGTGCCAACCTGGCGCCCAGGCTGGACTGGCAAAATGCGCCGGCAGGAACCAAGAGTTTTGCCATCACCTTTTACGATCAAGATGCTCCCACAGGTTCAGGCTTCTGGCACAGGGTGGTATATGACATTCCCGCCAATGTCCACAGCCTGCCGGGCGGCAAAGATGGCGGCCCCTTACCGGAAGGCGCCATTGAGTCAAACACAGATCTGGGAAAACCCGGTTTCTTCGGCCCTTGCCCACCCGAGGGGCGTCAGCACAGATACAAGTGGACAGTCCATGCGCTGGATGTGGCCAAACTGCCGGTAAAACCCGACTATTCAGCGGCGCTGACCGGCTTCTTCCTCTGGCAACACACTCTGGCCAAGAGTGAACTCGTGCTGCTGGCCGGCCCAAGAAAGGAGTCAACCCAATGAAACTCCTGACTCTGTCTACCCTGCTGGCCGGCGCACTGGTCTCCTTTGGTATCTCAGCCGCCGCGGCATCCGCTTCGCAGTTTTCTGATAGTCAAGTTCAGGTCTACCGCACTACAGAGCAGGCTGTCGGTGGTATCAGCTTCACGCCAAGCGGGCGTATGTTGGTGAGTTTTCACCCCTTTTACGAGCCTGAGACCAAGGTGGCGGAAATCCTCGCCGATGGCAGCAGCAAACCATTTCCAAACCGCGACTGGCAAGGCTGTGTCCGCGCCGACGGCAGCCAGAAAGATCCCGATACCTGCCTCAACTGGGTTCTTGGTCTGCGTACCGATGCCAACGGCATTGTCTGGTTGCTTGACTCGGGCCAGGCCAGCCCCAGAGTCACCCCTAAACTGGTGGCCTGGAACAGCAATACCGACAAGCTGGAGCGGATTATCCACTTGCCATCACCTGTATCCCTGCCGGAGTCGCAGCACAATGACTTACTGATATCCCCCAAACATCAGTTGATTGTTATCGCCGATGAAGGCATTGCCACCGGGCCTGTGGGCGACAAGGCTGCTCTGGTGGTGGTAGATCTCAAAACAGGCCAGAGCCGCCGGGTACTGCAGGGCCACCCGAGCGTGATGCCTGACACCAAGCGCCCGATAGTGATAGATGCCGGCACAGCCGGGCAGAAATCGATTCCCGTTTATGTGGGCGTCGATGGTATTGCCATGGATAAAGATGAAGAGTGGCTCTACTTTGCCCCGCTCAACAAGGGGCAACTGTACCGGATCCCCATGTTGGCGTTGGCCAATCCTTCCCTGCCGGCAAGCGTGCTGGCCAATCAGGTGCAGTTTTGGGCCCACAAACCCAATAACGGCGGCCTGAGCATAGATGTCGACGGCAATCTCTATCTCACCGAAGTCGGCGAGCGCCGTATCGGCATTATTCCGGCAAGCAGTCGTGAGTATCGCCCCTTTGCCGCAGATCCGAGAATGATCTGGCCAGACGGTGTCAGCCTGGGTGCCGATGGCTTCCTCTACAGCGCCGCCGCACAGCTGCCGCGGTCTGCGCCACTGAACGATGGCAAGGCCGAAAACCAACCCCCTTACTACATCTTCCGCTTCAAACCTTTGAGCGCCGGTGTAGCAGGAAACTGAAACCAAGGAGTCCATCATGAATATTCAGGGATTGGATCACTACACGCTGCGCAGTAGTAAGCTGCAGCAGACCCGTGATTTCTACTGCCGGGTTGTCGGCTTGAGCGAGGGCTACCGCCCGGCGTTCGCCTTTCCGGGCCATTGGTTGTATGCCGCAGACAAACCTGTGCTGCATCTGGTGGCCGCCGAGCAAAACCCGGCACTCGAGGCCTACCTAGGACAAAGGCGCAGCACCAATGGCTCCGGCGTCGTGGATCATCTGGCCTTTCGCGGCGCAGACCTAAGTGCCATGCAGCACAAACTGCTTGAACTTGAGCTGCATTTTCGCGAGCGGCAGGTCCCTGAAATTCTTGAACATCAACTGTTTCTGGAAGACCCCAACGGCATTACCGTCGAGATGATTTTTCCCTTCTCACCGGACAATAAGGTCCTGGGAGAAGCCATGCCCAAGCTGAGATTTCGCTGATCCTAACGGCAATACCTTTGACAGGAGAAACCCCATGCCAAACCCGATACCAAACCAAGCAGTCACTTCAGCATCACGGGAAACGCCGCTGCGGCTGGGAGTCACCAATCTCAGCTTTCACCGGGCCACTGCCGCCATTGTTGTCCATGTGCTGGATATCATGGGTAAATCGGTGCAATTGAGTTTTGCCGATCATCAGGCCAACTTCGACGCCCTGGGCCGGGGCGAGCTTGATCTGCTCTGCTCCGCCTGGTTACCCCACAGCCACGGCATCTATCTGGATAAGGTCAGGCAAAATCTAGAGGTGCGGGAACTGGGGCTGCATTATGAACCCTATGCCCTCTGGGGCGTGCCAGAATATGTGCCGCAAGAGCAAGTGGATTCGGTAACGGATCTACTGCGCCCAGACGTGTTGGAGAAAATGCGCCGCCACATTCAAGGCATTGGCCCGGGTGCCGGCATCAGCCGTTTCTCAAAACAGATGATGCAGGACTATGGTCTGCAACAGGCCGGCTATGAGTTCCATACCGGCACTGAGCAGCAATGTTTCGACGCCTTTGAGGATGCACTGCAACACAAGGCCTGGGCCGTGGTGCCCCTGTGGCAACCCCAGTTTTTGCATCATAAATACAAGATACGGGAACTCAAGGATCCCAAAGGCCTGCTGGGTGGCAAAGATCGCGCCGTACTCTTGCTGGCAGAAAATGCCGCCGGTCACTTTACTCAGGCTCAGCTGCGGGTGCTGGATAATATTCGGATGCTCAATAGGGACATTGCCGAGCTGGACTATGCCATCAACCGCGAAGGCCTTAGTGCAGAAGAAGCTGCCGGACGTTGGCTGAGTGCTCATCCGGTTATCCTGTCCCAATGGCTGTCTCCCCTTTGGCGTCGTCAAACCTGTGAGGAATCGAATCATGATGCATGACACACCTGAGCAGCGGCTCAACGCCCTGGGAATGAGTCTGCCCCGGGTCGCTTCGGCGCTCGGCAACTACGAGCCTGTAGTGATCAGCGGCCATCAACTACTGACCTCAGGCCAGTTTCCCTTTGAAGATGGCAAGATAAAGTATCAGGGTCGGCTAGGGGTAGATCTGGAATTGTCGGATGGCTATGCCGCCTGTCAGTTGGCGGCGCTCAACGCCATAGCCCAATTGCAACAGGCGTTGGGAAACCTCTCACGGATAAAACAGATTATCCGCCTCGAGGGAGTGCTCAATGTGGCCGACGGCTTTTTCGACCACCCCAGAGCCTTGGATGGCGCCTCGGATCTTCTGCTGGCGGTATTCGGTGAAGCCGGACGCCACACCCGGATGATCTGGAGTAACCCTGTAATGCCACTGAACAGCTTATGTTTGGTCTATCTGGTGGCGGATCTGCACCCATCACCAAAATAATACAGCTCTTACGCTCAGATATTCCTCTCCTGACATAGTTCATGCTAATGTCAGGAACTCTTTACTTTCTTAGTAACTGACCTTCCCTAACAGATTGTCATAAATGGTGTTTTATGAAACGACTTGCATGCCTAGTAACCTGCTTGATTTTGATAAATGGATGCTCTTCAGCATCCAGTATTCAAAGAGCTGACAAGAGCCGCTCAAGTTTTGAGAACGCTGCTTATGAAGGGGAAGAAACTGTGCTACGCAGCGATATTCCAGACTCCAACGCATACCGTATATTTCACCAAGGAGCGACAGGTTTTGTATCGGTACAATCAGTAAGAGCTAGTGCGGAAAGCAGAGCTATAGCCTTTTGCAATAACAAAAATCGTCGTTTCGAGTTACTTCGGGAACGAATATCAACGGGAATGCATATAGCAGGAAACTTCCCTCGTGCCGAATTAGTATTTGCCTGTCTTGAGAATGACGAAAACAACGCATTGGGTACGCAAATGAATAAATTTGACGAACTTCGAGAGTTAAAGTCCCTATTTGATGAAGGTGTTTTAACAGAAACCGAATACGAACAAGAGAAAGCCAAGATACTTGCCCACTGACTAGTCAATCGCACAGAGTGTTTCTATATACTCTGAGCTATGTTGACTATCAGATGGCCAACTATCCGTCAGCTAAAACTAGCCAATAACAACAGGTAAGGGTCAATTCTGTAGCAACCTAAATCAGGACTCAAGTTCACCCAGCCAGCCCTTAAGCAGCGCAGCCAGTTTTTGCCTGTCTTTGACCGAGATCCCTTTAAGCAACTGCTGCTGAGCCGCCATATGGGCCGGCAGTGCGGCCTCTACCTTGGCCTTGCCTTCGGCAGTAAGCTGTACATTCACCGCCCGACGGTCTTCGGTGCAGTGGCTGCGGCAGATGAGCCCTTTCTGCTCCAGCTTATCCAAACGGCTGGTCATGGCGCCTGAGGTCAGCATCATGCTCTGGTGCAATTGCCCTGGGGTCAGAGTGTAAGGCTCACCGCTGCGACGCAAGGTTGCCAGTACATCAAACTCCCCCTGACGCAGACCGAACTCGCCATGGCAGCGAAGGATTTCGGTTTCTATATGCTTATGTATTCTGGCCAGGCGACCAAAGACTTCCATCGGTTGCAGATCATCAGTAACACCGGCGGCCAGCCACTGACTGACTATGGTATCTACGCCATCCTTGATATCTTTGGCTTGTGGCTTGTCGGTTTGTGTTTTTAGCTCTTCCTGCGACATAATTATCTCGATAACAAGATTCTTAACAAGGAATCATATTCCAGCGTGCGACAAATCCCAAGCCCTGAAATGAAAAACGCCGCAGAAATCGATTTCTGCGGCGTTTTTTAACTGCATTAATCAGCGAAGAAGCGAACAGCTCCGCTTAAGATTTCTTCACATAGCAGCTCAGGATAACGATGCGGGTACCATTGACCCGGCCTTCGATATGCTCAGGGTTGTTGGTCAGAGCTATGTTACGCACGGCGGTGCCACGCTTGGCCACAAAGCTGGTGCCCTTCACGTTGAGATCTTTAATAATCACTACGGTATCACCGGCGGCCAACTGAGTGCCATTGCTGTCCAGTGTCGGCGCCGAATCATCGCTGTCGGCCGCCAGAGACTCGGCATCGCCCCAGGCTTTAAGATCGTCTTCCAGATAAAGCATATCTAGCAGATCCTGAGCCCAACCTTCGCCACTGAGGCGCTTGAGCATGCGGTAAGCCATTACCTGTACGGCAGGAACCTGACTCCACATACTGTCGTTCAGGCAACGCCAGTGGTTAACATCCATGGTGTCCGGAGCGGCAATCTGACCTTCACAGGTAGCGCAGATCATGATGTCACCGTCGGTGCGATCACCCGAGTGAGGCAGATCGTAGACAGACAGAGCGCCTTCGGCTCCACAGAGTTCACATTTCCCGCCACAGCGGCTTTGCAGTTCAGTTTCTGAAGTCATTACTAATATTCTTCGGTCAGGCAAAACGCACATTATGCCGCAAAATCAGAGCTTGATCAGGTTTGCAGCTCACAAAAGCACAAAATAACTGGGGTTTTATCAGAACTGGTACGCCAGACTGAGGCGAATATCCCGTCCCTGAGCCGCAATGCCATCGGCCAGATGCGGACTGTAATACTGATTGGTCAAGTTACGCAGCGCCAGCCTCAGCTCAAGCCCCTGCAACATATCTTCCGGCTGGAAGCCAAGATACAAGTCTTGCAGAAAATAGGCCTGGCTCGGTCTATCGCTGACAAACAGGCCCTCTTCCGGCACCTTCTGCTGCGCATCATACCAACTGCCACGCCAGGAGAGCGACAGCTCGGGAGTCAGGTAATACCCCAGGTGCAGACGCATATTGAGCGGAGGAATGTCTGCCAGGTTTTCATCCCTGCCACTGCTGTCACGCAGGCTGCCGCTGTGCTTGCCTCGGGTATAGGAAGCCGTATAGTCGGCAAACCAATCGTGCCAACGGTATTGAGCCTCGAAGTCGCCACCGTAGATATGGTAGCCGTCGAGATTCACATAGCCGCTCTCAAATGGCTGACTCTTGTCGACCCAGAGCCCTTTGCGCTGAGCGATATCCTGTTTTCCCTGATTCCAATACAGAGTCAGTTGGGTCGAGAGCCTGTCATCGCCGGCGAAGACCCCATCAAAGGCGCTGCTCAGCCCAAGCTTATAGGCGTGCAGCCGCTCGACATCTATCCCGCGACTGGTCGCCTGAGCACTACTGGCCTTGGCATATTGCACCGCATAAATCTCATCCACCACAGGTGCCTGCAGGCTGTAGGCATAGTCCAGGGTCAGGAAACTGACATCACCGAGACGGTATTCCAGCCCAAGTCTTGGCGACCAACCGCTGTGGCGGGTAGAGGAAAAGTCATGGCCGACACTGGGGTCGTTGTAATCCGGCGCCAGATTGCCATGGCCTATGCTGTAAATACTGTCGAACCGCAGCGATGGTTTTAGAATGAGGTTATCCGTCAGGGCAATGCTGTCGCTGATATAAAAGGCGTAGGTATCCTGGCGACCTCCAGGCTGGTAGTAAGGCGTGTACAGGCCGAAGTTTTTCTCCGCCTTGTTCTGATAACTCTTGTTGAATACCAGTGAGCGGCGATCGAGCGAGCGGTACTGCAGCCCCACAGTCAGCAAGTGGTCACCCAACTGGCTGGTGTTGTTGATATCGATAAAGTCCCTGTCGTATTCGAGCCAGGACTCGTGGCCAAAGTTACCTACAGAAACAAACATCTTATCGAAGGCTATCTGGGGCCTTACCCAGTGTCTGTCGTTACTGCTGCTGGACAGCGCCAATTGCAGATCCCACAGCGGACTGGCCGGTGTATAACGGTAGTTGAGTGAAACTGTGCTGTCTTTGTAACTGTTGAGGGCGGTATTGGCGTATTCTGCCGCCTCAAAAGAGCCGTACTTTTTGATATTGAACTCAGATACAGTGGGCATTTCGCCGCGGCGGTTGGCCCAGGGTTTACGGCCTTCATCATCGTAGGAGGTATAGCTCAAAGACAACTTGTGCGCCCCCAGCTCATAATCCAGCTTGGCCAGGAGGTTGTTTTGCCGATAGCCAGAGAAACGAAACACCTGGCCGTTGCCCAGCTCAAGATCGCCGGCATCTTTATAGCTGTAGTTAACAAGTGCCGACAGCCCTGAGTTCAAGCGGCCATAAAGCGTACCTGTGTAAGTCTCCAAGCCGTTGTTATCGGCATAGCTGGCCTTGACTCTGGCGCCCAAGTTTTTGCCGTAATTCAGAAAATCATCGGCACTCTTGGTCACCACATACATGGAGCCACCGAAACCACCATTGCCGGAGCGGGGATCGTGGGCGCCCTTGATCACCTCAATTCGCTTGACCATATCCGGGTCGATAAAGAAAGAGCCGTAGCGATACTGTTCAAACCCGACCGGGGCGTTGTCGACATAGACATTGAGATCTTCTGTCTCACCAAAGCCCCAAACATTGATTTTCTCACCGCCGCTACGGGGGCCGCCATCAAGAGTGATGCCGGGCACAGTGTCCAGCACTTCGGCAAAGTTTCCCGCCTGTTGCTCCTCTATGTCCTCCAATGTCACCAAGGCTTCGCCCGGACGGGTCAGCGTCAGTTCCCGACGAAAAGGCTGGCCACGCACCTCTATGATCTCTATCGCTTCCACCTTAGGCTCACCCAGCACACTGGTACCACTCTTGGGCGGCTGAGAAGTGGCGGCCAGCAAGGGCCAGGGCGCCAAGGCACACAGCAGTAATGGCAGCTTGCCGCTCGGCGCCATTCGCCGGGATTGTTCGCTTGTCATCTATCATCTCCCCTTAAAAATAAGGCGGCATTATAAGAATCAAGCTGAGAAATGAGAATTATTCTCACCGATATTTACACAGGATCCAATTTGGTTATCTTTGTTTTAAAAATGTAAAACCACTTGACTCACAACAGGCTTTCACCTGAGATATCGCCGTGAAGAAAATGGAGAACAAAAATGAGCTTCAGCGAACAAGGTTTTGCCTTTCTGACCCGGCTGGAAAACAACAACGACAGAGCCTGGTTCAAGCAACATCAGGATGAGTATGAAACCCTGCTCAGGGGGCCGGCACTGACATTTATTGAACAGATGCAGCAGCCTATTCAGGCCTTGTCTCCCAGATTGACGGCGGTCGCCAAGAAGGTCGGAGGCAGTTTGATGCGGCCACAACGGGACACTCGCTTTGGTCACGACAAGTCGCCCTACAAGCTCAATGTCGGGATCCAGTTTCGCCATTTTCAGGGTAAGGATGTTCACGCTCCCGGGTTGTATCTGCATCTGGCCAACGATGGCTGCTTTATCGCTGCCGGGATCTGGCGCCCCGAATCCAAGGTGCTAGGCGCCATCAGGCAATGTATCGACGACAACCCACGCGCCTACAGTAAGGCGTTGGAGGAATTACAGCGCCATGGGTTTACGATGGACGGTGACAGCCTGGTGCGGCCACCCAAGGGGTTCGATAAAAGCCACCCATTGATAAACGAGTTGAAACGCAAAGACTTTGTGGCGCTTAAGATGCTGACAAAAGAGCAGGTTTGTCGCAGCGATTTTGTCGACTTCTGTGTCAGTGAGTTCCAACACACCCAGGCGTTGATGCGCTATCTGTGCTTTGCCCTGGACTTGGATTATTGATGTCTGTTCCTGGATTATTGATTGCCGTACCCGGGCTTAAACCGCCCAGGTAGAATCTGGCTCAACTTCCAAGCTGAGCGCGCATCACGCTCAGCGCCTGCTGCAACTCCTGATGCAAACCGGCCTTGCCGAGCACCCTAATTCCCTGCAGTTGCAGCAGTAACCAGGCCGCGAGCGCCTCGGTATTGTCGCTGTTAAGCTCGCCGCACTCTCTGGCGTGGGTCAGCGCCTTGGCAAACGCCTCCTTGATGGAGTCAAACAAGTGCCGACTCTCTTGCTGTACGACAGCATCCTCCAGGCTCATCTCCAGCAGCGCATTTTGCAGGAAACAGCCGTATTTTTGCTCTCGCTGCAGGGCCACAAACTGCTCAAGATAATCAATTACCTGCTGTAACCCTGCGCCTTCGGCGCGCAGGCTGTCGAGCGCTGGCAAAGAGTTTTGCTGCAGATACAGACGCAGCGCCTCCCGGTACAGGTTCAGCTTGTCGCCATAGGTGTTATAGAGACTGAATCTGTTGATCCCCAGATGCTCGACCAGATCCGCCACTGAAGTGGCGGCATAACCCTTTTGCCAAAAGAGCTCCATTGCCAATTTCAGCTTATCTTCCCGGTCAAAATTGCAACTTCTTGCCATACTGCTCCCAAGCGTTTCCAGCGAATGACGTGCTGTATATTTAGCCAAATTAATTCTTGACTGATCGTTCTGATATCCCCTAAAGTCTAACCTAAACGATCGTTCCGAAAAAGATTTGAATAGATTTTCCTGACAGCCAAGCCAGGAAAAATAACTAAACGGCCCAAGACAAATGGAGAAAGATAGATGAAGCTGTATGAACTCGGACCTACCCCAAGTGCCCGCAGAGTCAGTATTTTCATGGCGGAGAAAGGCATAGATATCGAGCGGGTAAACGTCGATCTTCGCGGCGGAGAAAATCTCTCGGCCGAATTCAAGGCCAAGAGTCTCAATGGCCGCATTCCGCTGCTGGAGCTGGATGATGGCAGTTATCTGTGCGAGTCTGTGGCCATCTGTCGTTATCTCGACGAGTTGTTCCCTACCGAGCTCAAGCTCTTTGGTAGCACGCCGCTGGAGCGAGCAAAGGTGGAGATGTGGCAGCGCATCGTTGAACTGCAGGGGTTGTTACCTGCCTTTCAGGCATTTCGCAATATCAGCGGCATCTACAGCGACCGGGAAACCTGCATTCAAGCCTGGGGCGAAGAATCCCGCAAGCGCCTGGAATCTTTCCTGCCTTTGCTGGCGCAGCGCCTGAGTGAATCCCCTTATCTGGCCGGCGAAAACTACTCCATTGCCGATATCACCGCCTATATCTTATTGGGATTCATCAAAAATCTGCAGATTTCACTGCAGCCTTTCCCTGTGCTGCAGAGCTGGTATGAGCAAACCGGACAACGCCCGGCAATGAGCCAGCCAAAACAAGGATAAAAGCAAGGATAAATCAAGGAGACACACATGATTGAACTCTATACCGCCGCAACCCCCAACGGCTTTAAAATCAGTATTGCTCTGGAAGAGATGGGCTTACCCTACCGGGTACACCATCTGGATCTCAGTGCCAATGAACAGAAACAACCCGAGTTTTTAGCCATCAATCCCAACGGCCGGATCCCGGCCATCATAGACAGGGATAACGATGATTTCGTGGTGTTTGAATCCGGTGCCATCCTGCTTTACTTGGCTGAAAAAACGGGGAAATTCTTACCTGTTGATGCCAAAAAGCGCTCCAAGGTCATCCAATGGCTGATGTTCCAGATGGGCGGCGTAGGCCCCATGATGGGACAAGCCAATGTGTTCTATCGCTATTTTCCGGAGAAGATCCCGGCCGCGATAGAACGTTATCAAAAAGAGGGCCGGCGCCTGTTTGAGGTGATGGATAATCAGTTGGCCAAACATGCCTATCTGGCCGGTGATGAGTACAGCATAGCCGATATGGCCACCTGGCCCTGGGTGCGGATTTACGACTGGAGCGGCATAGATATTCAAGGTCTGCCTCATCTGCAACGTTGGCTCGATACGCTGGCTCTGCGCCCGGCCTGTCAAAAAGGCATAGTCACCCCAGAGTCCAGGGACCAGTTAAGCGATGAAGACAGGGCCAAACAGATAGCGCAAATGGTTACCCGTTAAGTCTGAGCAGTGCGGTAAGCATTAGTAAACAGTAGCAACCATTAGTAAACATTAGCAAACATTAGTAAACATTAGCAAACACGGTGCCGGGGACAGGCCGCGGCACTTCTGTTAATATTGGCGCCATTGCTATCCCCACTTGATGCAGAGAAACCTTTGACCGCGCAAAGCCCTTCACTGACTCCGGCCCAAAAACGTGCCGCCAGTTATGCTAACACCATCAACACACTGTTTACTGAAATCCTCGACAGTCGCCAGAGTGCCGATCGGGTGCTGGCGAACTATTTCCGCAGCAACAAGAAACACGGCTCCAAAGACAGAAGAGTCATTCGGGAGACCCTATTTGCCCTGTTTCGTTGGTGGGGTTGGTTGCAACAGCTTGAGAATGGCGATGAGCAAAGCCTGTGGTTCCAACGCCTGGCATTGGCGGCGGCGATAGAAGCCCACCCTTGGACGGACATTATCAGTGCCTGGCAGCAACAAGCCGGCAAGTCATTCGCCCTGCCTGAGCAGGCTCTGGCCCCCAAAGCCGCCGCCGCATTGGTATTCAAGGTCTCTGGCCGACATGTCTTGGCAAGAGAACTGGCACCGGACTGGTTCTGGCATGCCGTGGCGCCGCTGCCAGAGGCCCGGGAAGAGCTGCTGATAGACGCGCTTTGCAGCCGCCCGCCCATCTGGGCCAGGGTGCAGAATATGCCGCTGTCCGAGGCCCTGGCCGAGCTCAGAAGTGCCGGAGTCGATGCCAGCGCCGCTCCCGTCTTCAATGACGCCATCAGCCTTGGCAGCAAGAGTATCAACCTCAATGAAATCAGACTCTATAAAGAAGGGTTTATTGAGGTGCAGGATCTGGCCTCCCAGGTCATAGGCCAGGTTTGCGCGCCAAGGGCCGACGAAAACTGGTGGGACGCCTGCTCCGGCGCCGGTGGCAAGAGCCTGCAACTCAGCTCGCTGATGCAACAAGATGGCGCCGCCAAAGGCGTTTGGGGCACTATTACCGCCTCGGATATCCGCCCGGCTGCGCTCAATGAACTGGAAAAACGCGCCAAACGCGCCGGTTTCAACATCAAGGTTGCGCCTTGGCGCAGTGATGCCCTGCCGGTTGCCAGAGAAGCCTTCGACGGCGTGCTGGTCGATGCCCCCTGCAGCTGCACCGGCACCTGGCGCCGAAATCCGGACATGCGCTGGCTGGATGACAGCCAGGCCATCAGCGATAAACCCGCGCTGCAGCTCGACATACTCAGCCGCGCCTGCGATGCGGTCAAGCCAGGTGGCACTTTGGTTTACGCCACCTGCTCACTGGCGGACAGCGAAAACCGCCAGGTGGTCGATGCCTTCCTGGCCAAGCGGCCCGAGTTTACTCTGGAAACGCTCAGCCACCCATTCAATGGTGAACAGAAGCAGTATTTGACGATTTGGCCCTTTGAAGCCAATGCCGATGGGATGTTTGTTGTTCGTTTTCGTAAACAAGCCTAGCAAGAGTCAGGTTAATGCTCGAAGGGAGTCGAGACAGGGAATCGGGGACAGACATGCAATAATTTTTACCTTGAGACGCTAAATTTCTCACTTTAGCTTGACCGGCGCTTTAGGTAAAAAGGAGCGGTGCAACCTATATGCACTGTGTTATTGGAAATGGATCATGTCAAACCACTATGATTTCGACGACAACGATGCTCCATGGGGAGATCATGTCAGAGGTAAGCAAAAGAACAAACGGGTAAAACAGCGCCGCCGGGACAGCAAGAGACGTTATCCGGACGAATATATGGAGCCTGAGTTCCTCAGAGATAAATGGAAATAATCTTGGCTTAATCTCAAGAAAACCAATCAAAAACAAAGGGGCTGAAGGTGCGAATAAGGAAAGTGCGAATAAGCCCCATTTGTGTTCTGCGTCGACTCACAGAGTCTGGATGCAAGGCGTATGTACTAACTCAGATGTACTAGCTCAGACTTGAGTATATCTTGGCCTCGGCATAGGCCCTTCCTTTTTATGCCTGCATTGGCAGGTAATGAGAAACATCCATCGCCAGAGGCCCAACCAATGTTATTTGGCTATTTTGAGCTGAAAGCAATGCTAGCCGCTGTGCCAGCGGCGTAAAGTCGTGGAGCTTCGCCCCACACCCGAGGAAAGGGGGCTGTATCGACTCGCCCCCTTTCCAAACCCCCAGCGACCCGCGACGCAGCGGACAACCCCTTGTGCTTATGATGCCAATTCGCTATCGCGCCAGACGCTCATCCCTGATTCGACTGGCGCTGCTTCGGCATCCATGCCTCGCTACGCGATTGTCATCAACGCCCTGCGGCCGCTTCGAGCGGGGGTCGGTGCAATTCTGCCAATCATAGCGTTACTTGAAATTGCTTATATATCCACAGACATACACCTAATTATCAGGCACAGGCGGAACTGTGACCTTCCGAGGCATGGATGCCGAGGCTGAGCTTACAGGGACGTACTCGCAGCGAGTCACAGGAGCGCCTGTGCATAAGCCTGCGGCAGGCAATTCGAGACGTCCGTCGCTGGAAGCCCAATCAATGCTATTTGGCTATTTTGGGCTGAAAGCCATACTAGCCGCTGTGCCAGCGGCTTTCGGCGACACCGAGGGGGAAGTCGGTGTATCCCGCCAACTTTGAGCATTGTCAGTCATGATAGCGATGTGTTTTTCACGATAAATCATTAGGACAATAAACGCCTTAGACGACTAGATATCAATGACAGCCATTTAAGCAAAGAGAGCCTACGAATAGCAGGCTCTGTAACAAAAGATTCAATATAAATCTTTAAGCGGGCATTGAACGCCAGTGCGCTCCCACATCTTCCCAACGTCCGTACCTGAAACGTCGATACGAACAAACATGAACAGTTTTTGATTTCATGATAAAGATTCTCTTTTACGTTAGAGAGGGATCTCAACTATTGTGAAAAGAGCTTCAAAACGGTACGATGCGGTTGCGTTAATCGGAATCGTTGTTCGTAAGCTGAGCGCGAGACCTCTCAGTGTAGGGCTCTAGATCCATTGTTAGCGCAATGGTCTACTCTTCACGTAATACGGCTTCTATTGTTAGCGCAATAGAAGCCGTTTTTATTTTTCCTTACGAACTCCTTTGAACGGATTGCCGTCCTGTTTTACATCCATAAATCGCCCAGTCTTGGTATCTCTTTTCACCCACTGTTCTGTCACAGGGTTGAATGTTTGAGATCTTCCTTTAACGGCTCCGTTGCGGTGCCCATCCCCAGAAGGAGGATTTGTAGCCATAATTTCACCTCGTATACCATATCTAGTGCCTGAGACCATCCCAAGCACAACAAATAGTGCCACATCTTTTTGATGTGGTCAACGCGTCTTTTTTGCATTAAGCTATAAGATATCTGCTAGCCCTCTGAACAAGGGGAACATATGAATACACAAACTATAAAGCCTGCCAAAAGCCAAAGATTAGCTTTCATCGAATTCCGTCTGTACTACCTTGGATCGGTATCCAGACAAGACGTGACTGAACGATTCGATTGTAGCGATGCTGTTGCTACCAGAGACTTATCTGACTACCAAAATTTACGTGAACAAAACTGCACTTACGACAAGAGTACAAAGAAATACGACAAAACGAATGGCATATTTGATTTCTTATTTGATCTTCCAATAAACAAAGTTCTTCTAGAACTCATTGAAGGTGGACAGACATTATTAGAAGCTCAGAAAACAGGGATAATTAGTGGGTGCACTCCTATTTCACTGGTTTCACCTAATAAGGAAATTGTCTCTGAAATATCTAGATCAATATACAAAGGTAAAGTTCTAAAAATAAAATACAAATCTCTAAATAGTGGTGGCGGCTATAGGGAAATTATACCTCACAGTATATTCAGCGATGGTCTAAAATGGTATGTAAGGGCGTATGACAGAAAGAGAGAGCTATTTATAAACTTAAATATAACACGAATTACAGAAGCAACTGAGACATCTTTAGAAATAGAAAATAATGAAATTATTCAGTCAGATAAAAAATGGAACTCTACTGTGCCATTAGTATTAGCCCCTCATCCAAATGTCAAACACAAAGAAGCTATTGAAGCTGATTACAATATGGACAATGGGGAGAAGATAGTTTATGTAAAAACATCTATGGTTGAATTTTTTCTCAGAAAATGGAATATAGACTGTTCGCCTGCTGGAAATTTATTGAAAGGTGACGAATACCAATTGTGGCTTAAAAACAATCAAGCATTGTTAGGAATATGCGATTTTAAAATAGCTCCAGGATTTAAAAATCATGACTAGATTAAACTAATAATTAAAACGCATTTTTTCCCTCATTAAATACAGTTCAAAGAGTTTAGAGTCACAAAGCTTAGAACATGCACCACAAGGAAACAAAAATGGACACCCCGCGTTAATGGCGCGGTAGTTAGCCCCCGACTATGCTTTGTTTAAGCATTTAACAAGGAGGTTATTATGCCGCGCCCTCGCCGAACTCAAATCAGCCTTGAAGATACGCCTTACTACCACTGTTGCAGCCGCGTGGTACGGCGAGCCTTTCTGTGTGGTGATGATGCCTACTCGGGTAAGAATTATGACCACCGCCGTGGTTGGGTGGAATCGTTATTGTTTGAACTGGAGGCCGTTTTTGCCATTGATGTAGCGGCATTCGCCATCATGAGTAATCATCTGCATCTGGTGTTGCATATCGATATAGAGACAGCAAACCGATGGACAGACAGAGAAGTGCTTGAGCAATGGCATAAGCTGTTTAAAGGTGACGAGTTAACCCGCAAATTCACCCAGGGAGAGCTGATTGAAGCGCATGAAGTGCCCAGGCTGAGGCATACTATCGCGATTTTTCGCAGCAGGTTATGTGACATCAGTTGGTTCATGCGTTGTCTCAACGAACCGATAGCGCGTCAAGCCAATCAGGAAGATAACTGTACCGGCCGATTCTGGGAAGGAAGATTTAAGTCGCAAGCCTTACTGGATGAAGCCGCGGTGTTAACCTGCATGGCTTACGTTGACCTCAATCCCATCAGAGCCAAGATGGCCGATACGCCTGAGCAGTCGGCGCATACCAGCATTCGACTACGTATTCAGGCAGCATTGAAATGCGAACAACCCACCAAGCTACTGCCCTTTATTGGCAATGAATGCGATAACCAGCGCAGCGGTATTGCGTTTGGGCTCAAGGATTATCTTGAATTAGTGGATGATACTGGGCGTTGTATTCGCGATGATAAGCGTGGCGCGATAAGTGAAAAGAGTACCAAGCTGCTGACGCGGTTGAATATCCCTCATGAGAACTGGCTCAAGCTTACCACTGAATTTGGAAGACTATTTCGTGGGCCAGTAGGCACCTTGCAAGAGCTCAGCTGTTACTGCGAACACTTGGAGAAGCGACGACGGCATTTTGCAACCAGCTGTCAGTACTTTCAAACGGCCTAAACCCTACGCTATTTATCTCAACCACAGTTGTTGAAATCCCCTGAACCATGGGTAGGGTTAGCACGGCTCGAATCTCGCATTTTTGCGTGAAATATTTTCGATTTCATCAAACCTCTACAATTCATGGATATTTTTCTACCTCCGGGTGCTCAAATCCCCTACTGGTGCTTGAACGCAGACTGAAAGAAGATTAAGTTATTGTTTTACAGTGGGTGGCTTGATTTTTAAGCATGAAATATGTTCGATTTCATCAAACCTCTGCAACTCACGGATATCTTTCTACCTCCGGGTGCTCAAATCCACTACTGGTGCTTGAACGCAGACAGAAAGAAGATTAAGTTATTGTTTTACAGTGGGTGGCTTGATTTTTATATGTGGATTTGAATCTGCCAACAAGTTAAGGAGATGTAGTGTAAATGAGTGATGATTTATATGAGGTTATATATTTCGACCAACATTTGATTCTTAAAAAAAGCTTATATGAACAAGTGCCTCATAG
The DNA here is from genome assembly GCF_009183365.2 of Shewanella algae. NCBI lineage: Bacteria > Pseudomonadati > Pseudomonadota > Gammaproteobacteria > Alteromonadales > Shewanellaceae > Shewanella > Shewanella algae. The sequence goes on along the minus strand of NZ_CP068230.1, from coordinate 1,300,903 downwards.
TGGATTAAATGTGGCTTTTAGTTCTAATGAAGGTGTTATTCTTAGACCTCATATATATTTTCGCCCTATCAATATGACTGATACTTTTAATGAATATAAGTTCTCTGAATTAATATTTGAATGTTACGAAGGAATGGCCAATGTTGTTTCTCAATTAGTTGAAGAGAACGATGAGGAAGTCCACGTAATTACGCGTTATTTTATGAGGCACGACGATGAGAATGGTCGTTTATTGGGGGATAAATTCATATACAAAACGGAATATTACACTTTTGAATATCAAATTGAAAACTCTCTAGTACCTATCAAAAGTGCCTGTACTCCTTTGAATCCATTAGGTTTATCCTGTGAAGGTACGCTGGAGTGTTGGGTAGCAGAGATCACCTTGGATAAGAAAATATGGACACCCAACGTTAATGGCGCGGTAGTTAGCCTCCGACTATGCTTTGTTTAAGCATTTAACAAGGAGGTTATTATGCCGCGCCCTCGCCGAACTCAAATCAGCCTTGAAGATACGCCTTACTACCACTGTTGCAGCCGCGTGGTACGGCGAGCCTTTCTGTGTGGTGATGATGCCTACTCGGGTAAGAATTATGACCACCGCCGTGGTTGGGTGGAATCGTTATTGTTTGAACTGGAGGCCGTTTTTGCCATTGATGTAGCGGCATTCGCCATCATGAGTAATCATCTGCATCTGGTGTTGCATATCGATATAGAGACAGCAAACCGATGGACAGACAGAGAAGTGCTTGAGCAATGGCATAAGCTGTTTAAAGGTGACGAGTTAACCCGCAAATTCACCCAGGGTGAGCTGATTGAAGCGTATGAAGTCCCCAGGCTGAAGAATACTATCGCGATTTATCGCAGCAGGTTATGTGACATCAGCTGGTTTATGCGTTGTCTCAATGAACCGATAGCGCGTCAAGCCAATCAGGAAGATAACTGTACCGGCCGATTCTGGGAAGGAAGATTTAAGTCGCAAGCCTTACTGGATGAAGCCGCGGTGTTAACCTGCATGGCTTACGTTGACCTCAATCCCATCAGAGCCAAGATGGCCGATACGCCTGAGCAGTCGGCGCATACCAGCATTCGACTACGTATTCAGGCAGCATTGAAATGCGAACAACCCACCAAGCTACTGCCCTTTATTGGCAATGAATGCGATAACCAGCGCAGCGGTATTGCGTTTGGGCTCAAGGATTATCTTGAATTAGTGGATGATACTGGGCGTTGTATTCGCGATGATAAGCGTGGCGCGATAAGTGAAAAGAGTACCAAGCTGCTGACGCGGTTGAATATCCCTCATGAGAACTGGCTCAAGCTTACCACTGAATTTGGAAGACTATTTCGTGGGCCAGTAGGCACCTTGCAAGAGCTCAGCTGTTACTGCGAACACTTGGAGAAGCGACGACGGCATTTTGCAACCAGCTGTCAGTACTTTCAAACGGCCTAAACCCTACGCTATTTATCTCAACCACAGTTGTTGAAATCCCCTGAAGCATGGGTAGGGCTAGCACGGCTCAAATCTCGCATTTTTGCGTGAAATCGGTTCGATTTCATCAAACCTCTGCAACTCACGGATATCTTTCTACCTCCGGGTGCTCAAATCCACTACTGGTGCTTGAACGCAGACAGAAAGAAGATTAAGTTATTGTTTTACAGTGGGTGGCTTGATTTTTATATGTGGATTTGAATCTGCCAACAAGTTAAGGAGATGTAGTGTAAATGAGTGATGATTTATATGAGGTTATATATTTCGACCAACATTTGATTCTTAAAAAAAGCTTATATGAACAAGTGCCTCATAGTGGATTAAATGTGGCTTTTAGTTCTAATGAAGGTGTTATTCTTAGACCTCATATATATTTTCGCCCTATCAATATGACTGATACTTTTAATGAATATAAGTTCTCTGAATTAATATTTGAATGTTACGAAGGAATGGCCAATGTTGTTTCTCAATTAGTTGAAGAGAACGATGAGGAAGTCCACGTAATTACGCATTATTTTATGAGGCACGACGATGAGAATGGTCGTTTATTGGGGGATAAATTCATATACAAAACGGAATATTACACTTTTGAATATCAAATTGAAAACTCTCTAGTACCTATCAAAAGTGCCTGTACTCCTTTGAATCCATTAGGTTTATCCTGTGAAGGTACGCTGGAGTGTTGGGTAGCAGAGATCACCTTGGATAAATATTTTTCTTTACTACGATAATCGTGGTTTTACACATAAAAAACTGCTAAAACGGACGCAGGAACATTCGGTGGTTTTGGTTCTGAGTGTGATTGGCTTGTAGTGGCCAATTAACTTGACCACTACACTGTCAGTACAAGTCTGAGCTAGTACAGGTAATATTCGACATCGACAACGGTTGGGGTGGGTCATTGTGTTTATTTGGCGACTAAACAATAACTCTCCAACCGTTTTCATTTCCAGTCCACGCTAATCTGTGATGAACCTAATTTTTTACGTTCGTTTTTATACCGCTTCTTCGTTTTCTTCACCGGTACGGATACGAATAATACGTTCGATATCGGTCACAAAGATCTTGCCGTCGCCGATTTTACCGGTACGGGCGGTTTCAACAATCACATCCAGTGCCTGTTCCAGCAGATCATCCTGAATAACCAGCTCTATCTTCACCTTGGGCAGAAAGTCGACCATATACTCGGCACCACGGTACAACTCCGTATGTCCCTTCTGGCGGCCAAAACCTTTGACTTCCAGAACCGTCATACCGGTTATTCCTATCTCAGCCAACGCCTCACGGACATCGTCCAGTTTAAACGGCTTGATTATGGCTTCCACTTTCTTCATCAGGCACTCCTTTAGGGCTTGGAATTCTTCTGCGACTCATGACCATTTCCTCGGCAATTTGACCGGAGAAATAGCTCGCGATTTTGCTTGTTCGCATACAATCGCAATAGCTTATCACGACATACTGCGGGCAAGAAGTGATTGTCCGCTCAGATGAAAAAACCAGGCCTATTCCTTGGTAGTAGCCATGATCAACACGGTGTACTTATTCATCCCTTAGGTAAGCAAGTGCAATATTTAGTGCAAACTCATCTAAAAGGAAACCAGAGCCGAGCCACTGCCTGGACTAAACTAAGACAACACTCAGGTTCGCCGGATGCGGGCCGTCCAACACTCAAGGATGAGATTATGCGTCATTTACAGCTTGGTTTTTCGCTGCTGGAGGTCATGGTCGCCATGGCTCTGCTGGCGGTATTGGCCTCAGTCGGAGCCCCCTCACTCAAGTCGCTCTACGAAGGTTATCGCGCTCAAACCGGTATCAAACAAGTACAACAACTGCTGCAATTTGCTCGCAATCAGGCCATTAGTTATGGTGTCAGAGTCAGTGTCTGCGCTCTCAAGGATGGCCACTGTGAAGCCGATGCCTGGCAACAAGGAGTAACGGTTTTCAGCGATCACAACGGTAATCTGGCCCTGGATGATGACGACAAGCTGCTGTTTCAAAGCGGCGCTTTTGATAGCCAAGACATACTCAGGTACAACCGGGATGCAATACGCTTTCTGCCGGACGGATTGGCAACAGGAACCAATGGTACCTTCAAATATTGCCCGGGTCAGGCCAACAGTCCCCATTCCGAGGCCTTGGTCATCAATCAGGCGGGGCGAATTCGTCACTCTCAGGATGAAAATATCAATTGCCAGGATGGTGATGGCGGCTGAATTGACGACCACTGCACAGGATTTGCAAAGACAGCTGTAATTAACAACTCATTCACTTATACTTAAGCCTATCTATTCGTGTGAAGAGTTGACTATGGCTGTACCACATTTTTCCAGTTCCAGAATCCGCGGCTTTACTCTGGTCGAACTCATGGTCACCATTGCTGTAGCCGCCATACTGCTGTCTGTGGGGGTTCCCTCTCTCACTTCCTTGTATGAAGGCTACCGTAGTCAGTCGGAAATAAGCCGGATTGAGCAAGCCCTGTCCTTCGCCCGCAACCAAGCCATCAGCTACGGCATGACAGTAGAAGTTTGTGGCTATCAGAGTGCTGTCGGCTGCGCCGCCAATTTCAACAATGGCCTCAAGGTCTATACCACTGCCAGCGGCAGTGAAAAAGTGCTGCGGGTAGTGGAAGGCATCGACAGTAAGGACGCCATCAAAGGCAGCAATGTGGGTTTTCGTCCCGATGGCCTCAGCAACACCACAGGTGAAGTGACCTTTATCTATTGCCCGGCAAAACAGGCCAGCGGCTCAAGAAGTGTGACGGTTTCCAGCTCAGGGATGATCAAATACGGCGCCGACGGGCTTGCCTGTAGCTAGCAGGCAGTATCGGCCAGGTCATCGAGGATGCCTTAGCCATTATCCTCAAAGTATGCCCCAGGAGTGCAAGACTCTGCGCTCACAACAAAGACCCCAGCCTAGGCTGGGGTCTTTGTTTAAGTCGATTGGGCTTACTCTAGCGGGGTATAGTTTCCGCCACCAGCCATAAGGGGCTAAGGGTTAAATGGCCCAGCCGCCCATATAGAACACCACCAGGCCTATGGTGATAACCAACACACCCGGCTTGAGCTTGCGCCACTCACCGCTGCAGATACGGCCGATAACCAGGGTCGCAAACCCCAGCATAATGCCTGTGACTATGTTGCAGGAGAGTATGATGAATACCGCGCAGGTCAGTCCCGCCATGGCATCCACCTTATCATCGAAGTCCAACTTGGTGACATTGGACAACATCAGCAGTCCCACATACATGAGCGCAGGCGCCGTGGCGTAGGCAGGCACCAAATAAGACAGGGGGGCCAGGAAGATCATCAGCAGGAACAGTACACCCACCACAGTGGCGGTCAGGCCTGTTTTTCCGCCTGCGGCAGTACCGGCGGCCGATTCAATGTAAACGGCGGCAGGCGCGCCGCCCACCAGACCGGCGAAGATAGAGCTGACAGAATCCGAGGTCAGCGCCTTACCGCCCCCTATGATGTTGTCATTCTTGTCCAGCAAATTGGCTTGTCCGGCCACGGCTCTTATGGTACCTGTGGCATCAAAGATAGCTGTCATCACCAGCGCCAGCACTATCGGCAGCACCACAGGGTTAAGGGCACCCATGATATCCAGCTGGCCAATCAAAGAGCCTTCTGCGCCCAAGTCGGGTACCGCAAACACGCCTTTGAACTCCACATTGGGGTCAAACAGCAAACCAAACACTGACAGAGCGATGATCACCAACAGAATGCCGCCCGGCACCCGGCGCCGCTCGAGTCCGATAGTGGCAGCCAACCCCACGACAGTGGCGATCACCGGCAGGCTGTGGATATCGCCCAGCTTGACCGGTAAACCGGCATCATTGGCCACAATCAGTTGCACACTGTTAGTGGCAATCAGCAGCAGAAACAGGCCGATACCTATCCCTGTACCATGGGCAATCCCCTTGGGCAGGTTAGCAAGCACCCACTGGCGAATGCCGGTAACGCTCACCAGGGTAAAGACGATACCCATAAGGAAAATCGCTCCCAGGGTGACAGGCAGGCTCATGCCCTGCCCCATCACCAGACTGAAGGCGGTAAACGCAGTCAGTGAGATAGCGCAGCCTATTGCCATCGGCAGATTGGCCCACAGGCCCATCAGCAGTGAGCCGAAGGCGGCAATCAGACAGGTGGCAATAAACACAGAGCCGGGATCAAACCCGGCCTTTCCCAGCATGGAGGGGACAACGATAACTGAGTAAACCATGGCAAGAAACGTGGTCAAACCGGCGATCACTTCCTGGCGGACAGTGCTGCCACGAGCGCTGATATTGAAGAAGCGTTCCAGCCATGATGATGTAGTAGGTACAGCGGTATTTGTCTTTGAAGACATCATAATTATTCTACCTTTTTGATCTCTTTGTTCGGGTCAGATGACGCCGGCTACGGCAGGTGAGAGCCCCGCTGGGCGGGTGAGAGATCCACAATAAAACGTGACCTGCAGGTGGTGGGCACCAAGGAATATCGTCAACCGATGTCCAACGCAGCCTTTGTTGGTCGCGGATAATACTGCAAATTGGCGCGCCCGGCTAAAAAGATTTCGGGATCTGTGGCTCATCCTGAATATGCAGTTGTTCATAACTTTTCATATTTACTCAAATCCCATTCATTGGCAGCGCAATCGCCATTCACATCCTTTCCCTATAGTGGCCCCATCAAGCAAACCCTGCTGCGTTGGAGCAATCACTATGTCTGAGTCCACATCAAGCAAAAAACAGGAACTTATGGCCCACGGCCTGATTATTTTCATGCTGTTTCCGGCCCTGACCATCACAGGTATCAGCCTCTATGGCCTGATCATCTGGATCATGCTGGCCCTCGGCGGCGTCGCCAGTCACTGATACAAGAGAGGATTGAATAGATGAAACGGTTAATAGCAATCTGGCGTACTCTCAACCGCCCAACCAAGTACCTGAGCCTGGGCGCCATCAGCCTGTCGGCCTTTATCATGGGCATTATTTTCTGGGGCGGCTTCAATACGGCGCTGGAAGCCACCAACACTGAGGCCTTCTGTATCAGCTGTCATTCGATGGAGAGCAATCCCTATCAAGAACTGCAGCAAACTGTGCATTGGTCAAATCACTCCGGCGTGCGGGCAACCTGCCCTGATTGCCACGTGCCCCACGACTGGAGCCGCAAGATAGCCCGTAAGATGGAAGCATCTCACGATGTCTGGGGCTGGCTGTTCCAAACGGTCAACACTCCGGAAAAATTTGAAGCCAAGCGTCTGGAAATGGCCAGCCGTGAGTGGAAACGTTTTGCCCGTGACAACTCCCAGGCCTGTAAAAACTGCCATGACTACAAGTCAATGAAATGGGACGAGATGTCAGCCCTGGCGCAAAAACAGATGAAACAAGCGGCAGAGAAAGATCAGTCCTGTATCGATTGCCACAAGGGCATAGCTCACAAGCTGCCCGATATGGGCACAGCCAGAGCCCCTGAACTGATTGCCGAAGTGGGTTCAGGTGAGACCTCACTGCAACAGGGCGGCAAATATTTCAGCGCCTTGACCAAGCCTCTGTATCTGGATGACAAGAGCGCGGAAGAAGCCGGTACTCTGAACGTGGCCACCGAAATCAAGGTGCTGGAGCTCAAGGGCAAACGGGTCAAAATCGCCATCGATGGCTGGCGTAAGAAGATAGGTGCCGGCCGGGTGATCTACATGGATTTCGGTATCAATATCCTCTCGGCTCAGTTGACCAAGGCCGCTGCCGAAACCGACGGGGTGATCAAGACCTTTGAAGAGAAAGAAGATCCCATGACTGGCCTCAAGTGGCAGCGTGTGGAAGCCGAGATCTGGACCGACAGCGATTATCTGCTGACCGAACTTGCACCGCTCTGGGGTTATGCCCGCAGCACTTATGCCTCTAGCTGCAGTGTCTGCCACACCCAGCCCGATGAGCATCACTTCGATGCCAACACCTGGCCGGGCATGTTCCAGGGGATGTTGGCCTTCGTCAACATGGATCAGGACACCCAGGCACTGGTGCAGAAATACCTGCAACAACATTCTTCCACCTTCAGCAAAGAAGAGCACTAAGAGGTTGGCGTTATGAACAGAAGAGACTTTTTAAAAGGCCTGGCCTCCACTTCCGTTGTGGTTGCCGGAAGCAGTTCGGTACTCGCTCCCCTGTCGGCGCTGGCCAAGGGGATGGATGACGGTGACGCCTGGCTGACCACAGGCTCCCACTTCGGCGCATTTCGTATCAAGCGCCGCAACGGGGTTATCGCCGACGTCAAACCACTGGAATACGACAAGTATCCCACCGACATGATCCGCGGCATCCGTGGCCTGGTCTATAACCCATCGCGGATCCGTTATCCCATGGTGCGGCTCGACTTCCTGCTCAAGGGACACAAGAGCAATACCCATGAACGCGGCGACTTCCGTTTCGTTCGTGTCACCTGGGACAAGGCGTTGACTCTGTTCAAAGAGTCGCTGGATATCATTCAAACCCAGTACGGGCCATCTGGCCTGCACGCCGGACAAACCGGTTGGCGTGCCACCGGACAGCTGCACTCAAGCACCAGCCATATGCAGCGCGCCATCGCCATGCACGGCAACTTCGTCAAGAAAGTGGGCGACTACTCCACTGGCGCCGGGCAAACGATTATGCCTTATGTGCTGGGCTCTACCGAAGTGTACGCTCAGGGCACCTCCTGGCCGCTGATCCTCAAGCACAGCGATACCATAGTGCTCTGGTCCAACGATCCTTACAAAAACCTGCAGGTGGGCTGGAACGCCGAAACCCACGAGTCCTTCGCCTATCTGGCGCAGCTCAAGGAAAAGGTCAAAGCCGGTAAGATCCGGGTGATCAGCATAGATCCGGTCGAAACCAAGACCCAAGCCTATCTGGGTTGTGAGCAGCTGTATGTCAACCCACAAACAGACGTGGCCTTGATGTTGGGTATCGCCCATGAGATGTACACAGCCAAGCTGCACGATGCCAAGTTTATCGAAGGCTATAGCCTGGGCTTTGAAGAGTTCCTGCCCTACCTCCTGGGTGACAAAGACGGCATCGCCAAGACTCCGGAATGGGCCGAAGCCATCTGTGGCGTCAAGGCTGAAGTCATCCGCGATCTGGCCCGCACCCTGACCAAGGGCCGTACCCAGATCATGATGGGCTGGTGTATTCAGCGTCAGCAACACGGAGAGCAGCCTTACTGGATGGCGGCGGTACTGGCCACCATGATAGGCCAGATAGGCCTGCCTGGCGGTGGTATCAGCTATGGCCACCACTATTCAGGTATTGGGGTACCCGCCACAGGTGCCGCAGCACCGGGCGCCTTCCCGCGCAACCTGGACGAAGGCCAAAAGCCACTGTTCGACAACAACGACTTCAAGGGCGCCAGCAGCACTATTCCGGTCGCCCGCTGGATAGATGCCATTCTGGAACCCGGCAAGACTATTGATGCCAACGGCAGCAAGGTTACCTATCCGGATATCCGCATGATGGTGTTCTCGGGCAACAACCCCTGGAACCACCATCAGGACAGAAACCGTATGAAGCAGGCATTCCGCAAGCTGGAATGCGTGGTCTCCATAGATGTGAACTGGACCGCCACCTGCCGCTTCTCAGATATAGTCCTGCCCGCCTGTACCACCATGGAGCGTAACGATATCGATGTCTACGGTGCCTACGCCGGCCGCGGTATTCTGGCGATGCACAAGATGGTTGAGCCACTGTTTGAAAGTCTGTCAGACTTTGAGATATTCACCCGCTTTGCCAAAATACTCGGCAAGGAGAAGGAATACACCCGCGGGCTAACAGAAATGGAATGGCTGGAAAAACTCTACAACGAGTGTAAGGCCGCCAACCAAGGCAAGTTTGCCATGCCGGACTTCAACAAGTTCTGGAAGCAGGGTTATGTGCACTTCGGTGAAGGGCAAAACTGGGTCAGACATGCCGACTTCCGCGAGGATCCTGAGATCAACCCCTTGGGTACTCCTTCCGGCCTGATTGAAATCTTCAGCCGTAAGATTGCCCAGTTCGGTTATGATGACTGCCCTGGCCACCCAGTGTGGATGGAAAAATCCGAGCGCAGCCATGGCGGTCCAGGCAGCGATAAGTACCCGGTTTGGCTGCAGTCCTGCCACCCGGACAAGCGCCTGCACTCACAGATGTGTGAGTCCAAGGAATATCGCGAAACCTATACGGTGCAAGGGCGTGAGCCGGTTTACATTAACCCTGAAGATGCCAGGGCTCGCGGTATCAAAGACGGCGATCTGGTGCGGGTGTTCAACGGCCGCGGCCAACTGCTGGCCGGAGCCGTCGTCTCGGGCCGTTTCCCCAAAGGGGTTATCCGGATCCATGAAGGCGCCTGGTATGGCCCGGTAGGTAAGGATGGCAGCATTGAAGGCGGCGCCGAAATCGGTGCCCTGTGCAGCTATGGTGACCCCAATACCCTGACTCAGGATATAGGTACCTCCAAGCTGGCGCAGGCCTGCTCGGCCTACACTTGCCAGGTGGAATTTGAAAAGTTCACCGGCAAGGCGCCCAAGGTATCCTCCTTCGATGGGCCGATTGAGATAAAAATCTAAGGGAAGGTGCGAACAAGTCCCACGAGGACTTATTCGCACCATCACTAATCGCAGATAACTGAGGTAAGCCAATGGAACAGTTAAATCAAGGCAGAGCCATGCTGTACAACTTCCTCTCGGGCCTGTTCGCCCGCGAGTTGAATGCCGAGCGCCTGAGTCAACTGACGGCGCCGGAAAGCAAGGCCTTTTGGCAACAGCTGAGCAGCGATCCCTCCCTCAAGCAAGAAGCCAAGCTGATGGAGCAAAAACTGCAATCCATTGCCTGGATGCAGGACAGAGACAAGGCGCTGCTGGAGCTGGCGGCAGACTTCTGTGGGCTGTTTCTGGTGGGCAGTAAACAGAGTGCTTCGCCCTATGCCAGCCTCTATCTGCAAGCGAATGAAGATGTCACCCTGTTCGGTGAGCAGCATCAACAGATGCTGGCCTTTTTGCAGCGAAGTCAGCTGCAGCTGAGCGGTGACTTCCCCGAGCCCGCCGACCACCTGGCGGTGATTCTGGCCTATCAGGCTCATCTGTGTCTGAACGCCTCGGCATCAACGCAGCAAGAGTTTCTGCAAGAGTGCCTGCTCAGTTGGCTGGAGCCATTTTGTCAGCGGGTGACCGAATGCGATCGCGGCGGTTTTTATGCCGCGCTCGCGCGCCTGACCCTGGCCTTTGTTCAAAGCGATGCCGAGTGGCTGAAAGGCGCCGCAGCGCACTGAGTGAGGCGATTTAGACAAGAGCTAACAAGCGCTTGCCTGAATCAAACGTAACACAGCCCCCCCTAATCAAAGAGGCAAAGGGTCAAAGGGTTAAAGGGTCAAAGGGTCAAAGGTTCAAAGGGCGCCAACTCGAGTATCGAGCGGTGCCCTTTCTATATCTTCAGCAGCCGGTAAATGCTGCGCTTCCTGTCTTCAGTGCTTAAACCCCAGGTAAGAAAGCGTCTTAGTCTGATTGCTGCTCAAGCCAGTTATCGAGCGCCTGCAATGATGCCGCTACGCAATCTGTCAGCTCGGTAAGTTCCTCGTCGCGCAAAGGTTTGCCAGTCTTGATGGCCTGCTCCAGTGCGGCGCAGCGCAAGTGCAGTGCTTCAAGCCCCATGTTGCCACTGCTGCCCTTAAGTGCGTGCAGCTTGGCAGCCATGATATCCCGTTGCCCATCTGCCGCCTGTAAAGCTTGCAGCTGCGCATCACAGCTGTCCACAAACTGCTGCCGCATCTCCAGCAAAGTGTCCTTGCCGAGCACCTGCAGGTCCTGCTCAAGTTGCTCCTGCGCCAGCCATTGGGTGTTGTCCGTATTGCGGGATTTAAGGCCCAGCGCTTGGGCATCCTCTTCCTTATCGCGCTCATCACTCTGATTCGAGCCGGAGACAACCCCTAGCCAGTTGGCCAGTGCCTGTAATCCCAAGGGCTTGCCCAGCACTATATCAAAGCCCATGGCCTGGTAATCGGCCATATCCTGAGTCTGCAACTGGGCGGTAAAGGCGGCAATCGGCACCTTGGGGCCCAGCTGTTGCCTGAGCTCGGGTAACAGCTCACTGCCGGAGCCGTCACTCAGTTGTAAATCCAGCATCACGGCATCGAATGGGCCTGACGTGTTATCAAGCAACACACTCCGTGCCTCTGCCAAACTGACACACAAGAGTGACTCATGCCCAAGATGCGCCAAAAAGCCCTGAGCCACCAAGGCATTAACCCTGTTATCTTCCACCAGCAGCACCCGCTTGGCGATTTCACTCTGTGGCAGGCTACTCGATTGTTGCTCCCCCTGCTCACAGGGCTGAAGCGGCACACTGAAACTGAAACGGCTGCCCTGCCCCGGCGTGCTGATAACTTCTATGGCGGGAGCATCCCCGCTCTCACAGCCATTCATCAGCTGCACCAGGTCGCGACTGATACTCAGCCCAAGTCCGGTTCCTCTGGCACTGGCATGGGTTGCCTCAGTGGCATAGGGAGTAAACAGATGCGCCATGGCCTCGGGGCGGATGCCGATACCTGTGTCGGTCACGCTGAAGCACAGGCGCGCATCTTGAATACTGACCTCCAAGGTCACACTACCCTTGGTGGTAAACTTGATGGCATTGCCCAGAAGGTTAAACAGCACCTGTCTGAGCTTGGGCCCATCGAGCCAGACCCATTCGGGCAATTCCGGCTTTAACAGCCTGAGCTCGAGCCCGGCAAGATTGGCACCGGCCAACATGATGGCGGTCACTTCGTTGAGCAGCGCCGGCAACTCCACGGCCCTTGGCTCATTGAGCAGCCTGCCCTGCTCCAGACGTGAAAAATCGAGAATGTCATTGAGCACGGTTTGCAGTTGAGTACCACTGTACTGGGACAGCGCCAACATCTGCCGCGCCTTGGCGGGTAACTCCGCCTGCCCCAGCAGACTCAGAGTGCCGAGCAAGCCGTTAAGGGGCGTGCGTATTTCGTGGCTCATGGTAGCCAAAAACAGCGACTTGGCCTGACTGGCCTCTTCCAGTTGGGCGTTGGTCTGGGCGAGCTCGCGGGTTCGCTCGGCCACCTTCAGCTCCAGCGCCAGCTTATGCTCGGTCAACTCGGCCGCGGTGCGCTGCAGATCCTGCTGCAACTTTTGATTGTGGGCCGTTTTCTGTTTGAAGGCTTCCAGCGCCGAGGCCATGGCGGTAAGTTCATCATCGCCGTAAGAGCGTATGCTGACGTTGGTATCACCAAGACTCAGGCGACTCAGCGCCTGGGTGGCATCGCTCAAGCGCCGGGCGATACCCTTATAGATAACCTGCCAACTGACAAACAGGATCAGCAGCAACATCAAGGCGCCCGTCCCCCAGAGCCCGGCACTGGCCCAATTGAGCTGCCCCAGATAGTCGCGTCGGGCCAAATTCAGCTGTTGCTGTTGGCCCTCGAGCGCAGCATCCACGGTTTGCTCCATCGACTTGAGGTTGTCCGAAATCACCAGTTGCCTTTGCTCCAGTTGCTGCTGCAACTGCCATATTGCTTCGGCCAATTGTTGGCCGGCAATGACCTGATCAAGACGGGCAAATTCGGCCTCGAGCGCCTCGGCCCGGCCGGGGTCCCGAACCAAATCGGCCACGGGAATGCGCTTGAGCAATCCCGGGGACAGGGCATCATCGGTCAACGGTGAATGGTTAATGGCACCGACCAAGTCTTGCGGCGCATCGGCCGCTGCAAATATCTGCCCGAGCAAGGCTATCTTGTGGGTCAGTTTCAGGGCGCGGTTGAGCTGCTCGGCGCTGCTGAGATCCAGCTCTATAATGTCATCCACTGCCGCCGCCCCCGGGATCTGGCTCAGCTTGGCAATAATGACTGAGTCCAGCACCGCCAGCTCGGAGCGCAGCAGATTATCGGCCTGCTTGGAGGCCTGTACCAGTAAAAGCCCTTTCTGTTTCAGCGCTTGGGTACGCTCAAGTCGCTCCCCCGTCTGTTCGCCGAGTAAGGTCAGCTCGGCGATAATGGTGGCCGCCGCCTGTTTCAGATTGGCCGAATCCGGCACCGCCAACTGCTCCAGGGTCGCAATCGCCGCCAACATGCGATTGCTTTCAAGAGACAGGCGACGCCCCAAATATTGACGCTGCTTTTCATCGGCAACTGTGCCCAGGCGCTGGGCATTCTCCGCCAGCGAGGTGGCCGATTGCGATAGCTGCCGCGCGGCTTCTGATGCGGGCAAGGCCTTCTCGTAAAGAAAACTGTCGGCGCCCTTGACCCAGTAAAGGCTCAAGTTTCCCAGAGTCACCAGTAATAACAGCAGCAGCGCCAGCAAACAGAACGCCAGCATCAGACGGCCGGTCAGGCTGCTCAGCCATGAAGATAAAGGTCTCACTTGTTATCCTTGTTGATACCGGTCCGCATAGGCATTGACCCACTCAAACATTCAGCAGGAATGCTATGGTAGAATACTGGCATCATATATCAGGACCTTCCCCATGAGCCAATTTGCCGCCAAGTTCGAGTCTTTGTTGCCGACAACCAAAAGACCTCTGCTGCTGTGGTTATTGGCTCTGCTGATGTTTACCCCTGCCGTGCTGGCCAATGAAACCTGGGAGCTTGAGCAGCGCAGTCCTTACAACGAAGCAATCCAGCAGGCCAGCCCTCTGACCCACACTCCGCTCACCAAGGCCAACAAGCCCTGGAAGCTGTGCGCTTTGGTGCCGCATCTTAAAGACGCCTATTGGATAGGGATTGATTATGGTTTGGCCAAACAGAGCCAAGCCTTGGGCCTTGGGCTGGAACTCCATGAAGCCGGCGGCTATGGCAACAACCAGACCCAGTTGGCGCAACTCAAATCCTGCCTCGATGGCGATGCCGATGCGATTTTGCTTGGCGCCGTCAGCCCACACCTGCTCGAGGGCCAGACGCTGGAGCTGACCAAGCCGGTGTTGGCGCTGGTGAACCAACTGGCAGACAACCGGGTACGAACCCATATAGGAGTCAATTGGTATCAGATGGGTTATCTGACCGGTGAGTTTCTCTCATCTACCCCGCACAAACGCCTGGCGATGCTGGCGGGCCCCGAAGGCCGTGGCGGAACCGACCTGGTGGAAAAAGGCGTCAAACAAGCACTGCAAGACAGCCAGGTGGAGATAGTGGCCGTGATGCATGCCGACAACAACCGTAATCTCTACCGGGATCAGCTCAATCTGTTGCTCAATCAAAGTGAGCAGCCACTGCCGCAAGCCTTGCTCGGCAGTGCCGTCGCCATTGAAGCCGCCATGGGCACTCTCAGGCAGAGAAACCTGACCAACAAAATGGCGCTGGTGAGCAGCTATCTATCGCCGGATGTACTGCGTGCCCTCAAGCGCAACAAGGTTGCTTATGCCAATGATGACAGAGTGGTACTACAGGGGCGGCTGGCGGTCGATCTCGCCGTCAGGCTGTTGCAGGGGGAAAAGGCGTTTGGTGATATAGGTCCGGCAATTTTGCAGTTGCGCCCGGATAACCTCAAAAGCATGCAACTGGATGACAGTTTGGCACCGGCAGACTTCTACCCCATATACAGGGTGGAAGCCAAGGGCTCAGAACTCAGTCGCTGACATCGGCGGCAAACAGATAGCCCTCGCCGTGCACAGTGACAAACAGCTCAGGGCTCAGTTTGCTGCGCAGGCGCCGAATAATCACATCTATGGTGCGGTCGTTGACATCCTGATCCCTGTGGCTGGTTTGCTGCATCAAGCGCTCTCTCGAGAGTACCTGCTGCGGATGCAGGGCAAAGGCCACCAAGAGTTCAAACTCCGCCTTGGTCAACTTGATAGCCTGCCCATCCAGGCTCAAACGGCGACTGTTGAGCTGCAGATGATAGCCCTCGAAATAGAGATTATCGTCCGAGCGCGACAATTGTTCGGCCGTTTGCTGCTGGGCCTTTTTCACCAGAGAGATGCGCCAGAGCAGGTTTTTGACCCTGACCCTGAGCTCGCGAAACTCAAACGGCTTGGTGACATAATCATCGGCGCCCATCTCCAGGCCCACTATCTTATCTATCGCCTCATCCCGGCCGGTTACTAGAATAATGCCCACATCTGAGCGGCTGCGCAGCTCACGGGTCAGCATCAGACCATCGTCCCCCGGCATATTGATATCCAGCATCACCAGATCCACATGCTGTTGCTGCAGTTGCTGCCACATCTGCTCACCGTCGGCGGCTTCCATCACCTGGTAACCATCTTTTTCAAAATAGCCTTTCAAACGAGTCCGAATGATAGCCTCATCGTCCACTATCAATATGCGGTATGCCATGCTTGTATTCCAACCGGCTGGGGTAGACGCCATTATTCACAATTTTTCATATTTTGTCTGTAGCGGATAGATATTTGACCTGAGTTCGGTGCCAAGCGCTTCTTATGTGGCTACAATAAGGACAGACCAAGAATTAAAGGACTGAATATGGACGAAAAGCGCAAGTTTTCACGGATCCTGTTTACCATAGATGCCCAGTTGAGCTGCGGTGACAAGATATGGGGCACCCACTTGCTGGATCTCTGTCTCAACGGCGCCATGGTAGAAGAACCTGCCGATTTCGCTCCCGAAGGCGTGCTGGAGCTGAGTTTTCGCCTGCCTCAGTCCGAGGTGCAACTCTGTATGGAGGCCGAAGTTGTGCATCGCCGCAACGGCCTTCTGGGTCTCAAGTGTGCCCTCATCGATGTCGAGAGCATCAGTCACTTAAGAAGGCTGCTGGAGTTGAATCTTGGCGATGCCTCACTGCTGCACCGGGAGTTGGAGCAGTTTATCGCCGAACATGAACAGAGCCGCTGAGGCGGCTCCTGCTTCGCAGTTTACAGGGCCGCAATAACCCTGTTTGCCGGGCTATGACTCACATAGCACTCACATAGCGCTCATATAGCGCTCATATAGCAATCATAAAGCCCCGAGCGCCTCGCTGAGTTTGCTTACCCCTATCACCTGCATCCCCTGAGGCGGTTTTTTCGGCATATTGGCCTTGGGCACTATTGCCCGAGTAAAACCGTGCTTGGCAGCCTCCACCAAACGCTCCTGGCCATTGGGCACGGGACGTATCTCGCCGGAAAGGCCCACTTCGCCGAACACCACCAGATCCCTGGGCAGAATATCACCGCGGAAACTGGAAACCATGGCCAGCAGCAGAGTCAAATCGGCGCTGGTTTCTGTCACCTTGACACCGCCGACCACGTTGACAAACACGTCCTGATCCGACATCTGTAAGCCGCCATGACGATGCATTACCGCCAGCAACATAGCCAAACGGTTGGCATCCATTCCCACGGCGACCCGCCGCGGATGCGACAGTGCCGAGCTGTCTACCAACACCTGCAGTTCCACCAGCAGCGGCCGGGTACCTTCCCAAACCACCATCACCAACGAGCCGGAGGCGGCTTCATCGGCGCGTGACAGGAATATCGCCGACGGATTGGCCACTTCCTTGAGCCCCCGCTCCGTCATGGCGAACACCCCCAGTTCATTGATGGCGCCAAAGCGGTTCTTGTGCGAGCGCAGGGTGCGGTAGCGGCTATCGCTGTCCCCTTCAAACATCACAGAGCAATCTATGCAGTGCTCCAACACCTTGGGGCCGGCCAGAGAGCCGTCTTTGGTAACATGGCCGACCATGATGATGGCGATACCGTTTTGCTTGGCAAAACGGGTCAGAAAGGCGGCCGACTCACGAACCTGGGCCACACTGCCGGGGGAAGACTGCACATCGCTGATATGCATCACCTGAATCGAGTCTATTACTATGACCTTGGGCTTCTCCCGCAGTGCCACAGTGCAGATGGTCTCGACACTGGTTTCGGACAACATCTTCAAGCGTCCTGTGGGCAGGCCCAAACGATGGGCACGCATCGCCACTTGCTGCAAAGATTCCTCGCCGGTCACATAGAGAGCCGGCATGGTCTCGGCCAACTGACACAAAGTCTGCAGCAGCAAGGTACTCTTGCCTGCGCCCGGATGCCCGCCAATCAGGATGGCACTGCCGGCGACTATGCCGCCACCGAGCACTCGGTCAAATTCGATAAAGCTGCTGGGGATCCTTGGCACTTCGTTGAGATCTATCTGATCCAGCGTCTGGATCTCACTGGCACTGGCACCGGCATAACCGCTGAACTGACCGCCCCGGGATGGCGTGGCCGCCCCCAGTCTGACTTCAGTAATGGTATTCCATTCATGACAGGCACTGCACTGCCCCTGCCAGCGGGGAAAGTCCTGGCCACATTCGTTGCACACGTATGCTGTTTTATTCTTCGCCATCTGGGTTCAAACTTGTGTAAAATCTGTAATAGTTAATTAAAATAATTGCACTTTCAAAGTGATACTTTCAGCGTGATAATCCCGAATTGGGTTCAAGCTTCCCAAAGCCGGGCCGACATAAGACTAACAGTCAGCACAAGAATAAGCACCCTTTAAAGAGCGAGTCCATGAGCCCAGATCACCACAGCGCCCTGATTGAACAACTCAAGCCCCTGATGATGGAGCCGGACTTCAGTGAGATCTTCTTGCAGCTCACCGCCGAAGAGTCCAACTCGACCCGCTTTCTGTTAAAGATGGAAATCCAGCGCCTGGCTTCCCCCTGCCTGAGGATCATTGACCTCAGAGACAAGTCGGAACTGCCCTGCCAGGAGTATCGCTTCGCCGACCAACGCCACTTCCTCGATGACCCGGCCAAAGAGGCCTTTGATGCCGCACTGGCACTGTACCGCAACCAGTACACCATGGGAGTGTACGAGCAGGTGATGGAGGCTCATCGCCAGCGTCGCCAAAAGCTGCAGCAAACGCCCCGCAATCAGGAAGGACAGGGGAATCCCTATCTGGTACCCGGGATTGTGCTGGGGCGCTACTTCAACCGCAGTGAAGAGCGGATGAACTACAGCATCAAGATAGCGGTCTCCCAACCCGGCAGAGAGGAGGTGCGCGGCAATACCGCGGATCTCTCCGTCGGTGGCGCCAGAGTGCGCCTGCCCGCCAGACACAACTTCGATCTCAACCGGCCGCTGCGGGTCAAGCTGCTGGATCTCAGCGATGAATACTATTACCGGGATCTGCAACTCGGGGTCGACTACCAGATAGTCGATGCCCAGACAGAGCAGGACACCTGCTGGATGCGGCTCAAGCGCATCGGCGGCAGCGAACAGTTGGCCGAAATGCTCGCCAGCCTCATTCGCGGCTATAAGTTCCGCTATAAGGTGGATGTCAACGATGTGCTGGTAACCGCCACGGGGATGGGGTTCGAGCGCCATTACCTGGCTCATCTGCCGCACCTGCCGCTGTTTATCGAACAGGACAGCCAAGGCAAGCCTGCTATTGGTGCTCTGCTGCTTAGCCGGGACAATCAGGCACTGCTGCACGATTTCCTCGATGAAGCCGATATCAACCAATTGCCGGGACTGCTGAGCAAGCAGAGACTGACGGCCATGCTCGCCGAGCCGGACAACGCCGACCACAGATTACTGTTCAGCTTTACCTATAATGCCCGTGGTCAACTCTACTTCTACTCTGCCAGCCTCAGCGAACTGAAAAAAAGCCGCCTGCAACCTCTGTTTCTCGGCTTTGGTGCCACCAAGGGCAGTTGGAAGGTTATCCAGGTGAGCCTGGATGCCATAGACCACCAGGGTTCCTACAAGGCCTCCATGCTCCCGGGCGATGACAGCAACTACTCGGCACTGACTGAACAGCAGCTGAGTAAATACAGCCACATATTACAGTTGATGGATGTGACCGACGAACAGGCCGCCGAAGAGTATCGTCGCTGGCCATTCAAGATGGACGCCAATGAGCTCAAGCGTTTCGGCCAAGCCAAAATCACCAGCAACAGTATCCGATTGGTGTCCATGTATTTCAGCGAGCGGCGCCAGGAAGCCAGATTCTCCTTCAAGACCCTGGTCAACATCAGTCAGGGTAAACAGCAATACACAGGGATCACCCATGATATTTCCAGTCGTGGCCTGCAGCTGAACCTGGATGAGAACGCGACTCTCAACCCCAAGGAGCCGCTGCTGCTGAGCTTTCCCAAACTGCAGGAGCTGGCGCCCAAGGCAAAACTTCAGGCGCTGCCCTATCGATTGGTGCGCAGCCGTAAAAACGGTGTCACCCTGCATCTGGCGGCAGTTATGGGCCACACGCCTCATCCGGGCGTGGAGTTTTTACATCGCCTGATAGAGCAAAACCGCGAGAAATTGCAGCAACTGACAGAGGATAACTCTGAGGTCAAAGAACTGGCCGAAGCGATGAAAAACCTCTTGATGCGCAAACTGCATTCAGTGCCTTTCCTTGTGGAAAAAACCGTCAAGTCTTTCCGCTTGTCGGCGCTGGGGGTCGGCGTAGAGCCGGATGCCGTCAGCGACTTGTTCGCCAACAGCAGCGCTGAGCAGTTGCAGTTCAATCTCGAACCTTTACTGCAAGACGGCCGGCTGAAGCGCGACTTTATCGGCCCGATACGGGCGATGAAGCCGCAGATGACCATGGACAGCTTCGAAGTCTTTGTGCAGTTGGTGCGCCAATCCAGCGGCCAGTTGCGGCTACGTTGCACTGCCCGCCATGAACTGGCGGAGCGTCAGGCTCAAGTGGATTTTATCCGTCAGGCGCAGTCGCTCGGCAGCTTTATGGCCTTGAAAGTCTATCGCGGCGCCGCCGGTAAACCGGATCTGGGCTATATCCGCCGCGAGCTGGAATATATAGGTGTCCATGCCAAGCACAAGGCCAAGAAGCTCGAAGAGATGCTGTGGCGGGTAGTGGGCGTTGGCGAGTTTTTGGAGATCACCAGCGAGGTCTTGCTGCGCTACCCGGAATTAAATCCAGAAGCTCAGTCACTGACGCTGAAAAGCTCAAAACCCTGATACCAGGCGAGCACCTTGTTGAAATGATCGTTTGGTGCATCCACATGGGTCAGCATATCCGCATGACCATAGTCGTGGCGATTGCCGTTTTCCCGTGACAGTAAGGTAAAGCAGCTATTTTGCAAGCCGCATTCGGCCATCATATCCAGCACATCTTCCGGGTTGCCGAGCACAGTGTCATTCTGTCCGGCGATAAACCAACTCTTGGGCCAAGTGGCTTTGGCGGCAGCCCGGCCATAGTCGAAACCATCGTCATGATCTATCCAATCACCGCGTACCCAATCTATGCTCTGCTGTAGCGAAGCCCGGCTCTCGTTATCCATGCCCATGCGCCACTTGTCGGCCGCGAGATAGCCGTGACCGGCGGCAATGCCGGGAGCCAGGCGGTTCCAAACGAGATCCACCATCAGCCACTTTTTCAATGACCTGACTCTGATGGTGCGCTTGCTGCCAAAGGTAAGCAGTGATGCCACCGAGGCTTGCAGTTCAGGAAATCGGGCCAAGGCGCTGGCCATCAGCACCCCGCCCCAGGAATGGGCACACCAATGCAGTTTGTCCAGGGATTCGGCCTCAAGCAGATACTGTTGCACCTGGGGCAGTTGTTCACGGATGACCTCGCCTTGTCCAAGCTCAAACCCTCGCGCCAACTTAGGCGTGCTGAGACCGCGACCTGCACTGTCCATTACATAGACGGTAAAGCCCGCCTGGGCCAGAAACGGTGCCAGACCTCGACCTCTGCTGCTGTAAAACACCCGGCCGTTGGACATGGCGCCATGCAACATCAAAATCGGGATCTGATGCCGAAAACCGGCGGCGGGAGAAATTTTCCGAAGATGCAGTTCGCCATCTCGATAAGGCAGAAAGATTGATTGCTGTACAGTTTCCATGGAGTGTGTCGTCACCGGGTTCTATAGCAAAAGCTAATAAATCCCGGTCACAAAAACAAGAGCAATCACTCTAATTCTAACTGTTAACGCTTCAGCGCCCTTGCAGCAAGAAAGGTAATACCTGCAGGCCCAGCTTATTGATCCTGGCCGCAGCCGCCGCAGCCAGCTTAGGTTTGGCATGATAGGCAATACCAAAATCGGCCGCCTGCACCATGGGGATATCGTTGGCGCCATCGCCTATGGCCAGCCTTTGCCCGGCAGCTATCTGCCACTGCTCGGCGCATTTTTTCACCACATCAGCCTTGAAGGCGGCATCCACTACCTGGCCGCTAACCTCGCCGAGCAACTTGCCATCGCTTATTACCAGTTCATTGGCAAAAGCGGCATCCAACCCAAGCAACTGCTGCAGATGGCCAACAAAGGGGGTAAAACCACCTGAGGCCACCACAGTGCGCCAGCCATAGGACTTGAGCTCGGCTATCATGCTCTCAAGCCCGGGGCTCAAGGGCAAGCGGGCACAGAGGTCATCAATAATACTTTGATTCGCGCCCTTGAGCTTGGCCACCCTCTGGCGCAGGCTCTGTTCGAAGTCCAGCTCCCCCTGCATCGCCCGCTCGGTCACTTGTGCCACCTCGGCGCCCACGCCGGCAGCGGCCGCCAATTCATCGATACACTCAATGGTAATGGCGGTCGAGTCCATATCCATCACCAACAGGCCTGGAGTCGAAAGCTGCGGTAAACTCGTTGTCGCCGCAATGGACAGGTAGTCCAGCTCGCAAATTGACTCAAGACGATTCTGCATGGATTGACAGATACCCGCCTCGAGCAGCAACTCGAGCCCATACAAGGATTGCTCGCGCTGCAAAATCGCCACCGCCCTCGGTGCCAACTCGGGAAGCAAATCGGCAACAGCAGCAGCGGCTTTTTCACTGAAGATCAGCCGTAATCGCTCACCCTGAGCATGGTGCCCTTCCTTGAATGCCGGCCAAGTATGCTGCTGCAGACTCAAGACATAGACACCATCCTGACGTTGACTGGCCAACAGGGGAAAAGGTAAGACTGACTCCATGGTCACTGCTCTCCGGCTATCGGGCATACCCATAATCCATTATGATTAGGGAAACACCGAATTTGATTAAGGGACAAAGTATTGTTGTTCAAGGGCCTTAAAAAAAGCCAGAAGATCAGCAGACTGCTGCAGATCGCCATAGCCGTCACTCTGCTGGTCGGCCTGGTCCAGCTGTGGCAGACAAGCCTACTACAAGGGCAGCG
Organism: Shewanella algae; assembly: GCF_009183365.2. Classification (NCBI taxonomy): domain Bacteria; kingdom Pseudomonadati; phylum Pseudomonadota; class Gammaproteobacteria; order Alteromonadales; family Shewanellaceae; genus Shewanella; species Shewanella algae. The sequence goes on along the minus strand of NZ_CP068230.1, from coordinate 1,278,426 downwards.
GCTTCTGAAGACCCAAACCCAAAAGATGGCCAGATTATTGGTGCAACAAACAGCCTATGGTGCCGCACCGGCGTTGCAACTGCAAAATGATGAGCAGTTGCAGTGGCTGGCCAGCGCCCTGGTGGAAGATCCCAAGGTGATGGCGGCGACTATCTACAGCGAGAATGGCCAGCGGCTATCCTTTGCCCAGGATGTCAGCCCAGAGTTACTGGAGCCGGACTCCCCGGAGCTGGATGATCTGCTGGCGCCCTATCCCCCTTATGTCGAGCCGGTGATCCAGCAAGGTAAAAACCTGGGCTTCGTCGAAGTCAGGCTGGATCCCAAGCTGTTTTTCAATGAGATCAAAGAAGCCCACGAGCTGAATATGGAGCAGCAGCAACTGATGCTGATAGTCGCGGGCTTTATCGGCCTGTTGCTGTCGCGGGCCTTGTCGTTCAAACGCGCCGACTTTGACCGCCGCCGCACCCGGGTCAAGCGCAGGCGTAAAAAGCTTAAACAGCAGGGAAAAGCAACCGCCAAGGAAGCCGCGGATACTGAACCTACTGTCACCGAAAGCCAAGATTCAGCCCCGGATACCGGCGAATCCCAGACCGAGCTTGACGCTGAATTCAACACCAATACGCCTCTCAAACAGGCAGAAAAGCCCGCCAAAGCCATGGCCAGAAAGGCTGCCAGGCCAAAGCACTCGGAGGTAAACACTGAGCCTGGGATTGACAATAAAACAGGGGAAAAGGTCCAAACAGAAACAGGCGCTGAAACTTCAGCGCTCCCAATTGACCCAAGTAACCAAAGAGACCAAAGTAACCAAAGCGAAGCCAAGCAAGCCAACGATAGCCTGATCCCGGATCCTGTCGATGCGGACGATCCCCGCGGTAAACGTCCCTGGCCGGGAGTTGTCCCCAAACGGGAGCCACAAACTGCAGAAGCAAACAAAAAGAACGAGTAGCCCAAGAGCCAGCTTCAGCTGCAGAGCCGCGCTCCAGGAATAAGTGAAAAGGCTTAAAAACAATAAGGGCTCCCGAGGGAGCCCTTATGATGTCAGTTGGTTACCGGATTACAGGGTAATCGCTGCATCCAGCGTCATGACGATCATATCGTTGAAAGTGGTTTGACGCTCATCAGAGCTGGTCTTCTCACCGGTACGGATATGGTCGGAAACAGTTACCACGCAAAGAGCGCGGGCACCGAATTCATGGGCAACACCGTAGAGACCGGCAGCTTCCATTTCCACACCCAATACTCCCATCTTTTCCATCACGTCGAACATTTCAGGATCCGGAGTGTAGAAGAGATCGGCAGAGAACACGTTACCTACACGAATTTTGGTACCGTGAGTCTTGGCTGAGTCGACTACGGCGCTCATCAGCTCATAGTTGGCGATGGCAGCAAAGTCCTGACCTTTGAAACGCAGACGGTTCACCTGAGAATCGGTGCAGGCGCCCATGCCGATGATCACATCGCGCACTTTAACGTCTGTACTGATTGCACCACAGGTGCCTACGCGGATCAGGTTCTTGACACCATAGTCCTTGATAAGCTCAGTGGCATAAATGGAGCAGGAAGGGATACCCATGCCTGAACCCATCACAGAGATACGCTTGCCTTTGTAGGTACCTGTGAAACCGAGCATGTTACGTACGTCGGTAACCTGTTCTACGTTTTCCAGGAAGGTTTCGGCAATGTACTTGGCCCGCAATGGATCGCCAGGGAAAAGTACGGTTTCAGCGAATGCGCCGTCAACTGCATTGATATGTGGTGTTGCCATCGAAATAACCCCGTTAGTTTTATAAAGACTCAAGTCTGTTTATTAAAGACGGCTCCGGCGAGGGAGCCATATCTTGTCAGCGAATAAATGATTCGCCGTATTCCATTGGTTCCAGCTTGAAGTAGCTGGCAATGGATTGGCCGATATCGGCAAAGCTCTTGCGACGCCCCAATGAGCCGGCACTCAAACCTGCGCCATAGGCCAGAACCGGCACATGTTCGCGGGTATGATCTGTGCCTTCCCAAGTAGGGTCGCAACCATGGTCTGCAGTCAGGATAAGCAAGTCATCCTTATTCAGCAGTGCCAGGATTTCAGGCAATCTTGCATCGAAGTATTCCAATCCCCGGGCATAACCTGCCACATCACGACGGTGGCCATAGTGGGAATCGAAATCCACGAAGTTGGTGAAGACTATGGTGTTGTCACCGGCAGCCTTGACCTGCTCCAGTGTAGCATCGAATAGAGCCTCCAGGCCCGAGGCCTTAACCTTGCTGGTGATACCGCAATGGGCATAAATATCGGAAATTTTACCGACACTGACCACTTGGCCGCCGGCGGCTTTCAGCTTATCCAGCACAGTTTTCGCCGGCGGCTCTACCGCGTAGTCACGGCGATTGCCGGTGCGGGCAAAATCGGCGGCGCCGCTGCCAACAAAAGGTCGCGCTATGACTCGGCCGATATTATATGGCTCAAGCTCTTCACGGGCGATTTCACACAAACGGTAGAGGTTTTCCAGGCCGAAGCTTTCTTCATGGCAGGCAATCTGGAACACGGAGTCGGCCGAGGTATAGAAGATAGGCAGGCCGGAACGCATATGCTCTTCACCCAATTCTTCCAGAATCGCAGTACCGGATGCGTGACAATTGCCAAGGAAACCGCTGAGGCCAGCGCGCGCCAGGATCTTATCGGTCAATTCTTTGGGGAAAGAGTTTTGCTTGTCGCTGAAATAGCCCCAATCAAACAGCACGGGAACGCCGGCCATTTCCCAGTGACCACTGGGGGTATCCTTGCCTGAGCTCAGCTCTTCAGCATGGCCATAAGCGCCTATCAGCTCGACATCGGCGTCAAACCCAGGGGCAAACTGACCTGTGCTTTCCATGGCGGCATGTGCCAGCCCCAGACGGCTAAGGTTGGGTAACTTCAGCGGCCCTTCACGGCCATCATTGGCACGCCCTTCGGCACACTCTTTGGCGATATGACCAAAGGTATCTGAACCCAGGTCACCAAACTTGGCCGCATCACCGGCTGCGCCGACGCCGAAGGAATCCAGCATTAAAATAATGGTACGTTTCATACTACTTCTCCTGGAGATCGGCGGCGCGGATGGCGCGATAGATCTCCGGTGTTTTCTCAGGGGCGCTGTCGCCAATGACTATGGCTCTGCGCACCGCGGCAGCGGCTTCTTCGAAGGCGCTTTCTGACTGGGCATGCACCATTGCCAGCGGTTTGTCGGCATTGATTTCATGTCCCAGGGCACAAACCTGTGTCAGGCCGACGCTGTAATCCAGGGCATCACCAGGCTTACGACGACCACCACCCAGAGTGACCACAGCCAAGCCGAGTTCACGGGTATCCATGCTGTAAGCAAAGCCGGAACGCTCGGCATATACAGGACGAATAATCTTGGCTTGGGGCAAGTATTTTTCAGGATGTTCGACAAAATCGACCGGGCCGCCCAGTCCGGAAACCATACGGGCGAAGATCTCGGCGGCCTTGCCATTATCCAGCACGGCGTTGAGCTTACTGCGGGCCTCGGCCTCATTGGCGGCAAGGCCACCGAGCAGCAACATCTCACTACAAAGTCCCATGGTGACTTCGTAGAGGCGCGGATTACGATATTTGCCGGTAAGGAAGTTCACCGCCTCGAGCACTTCGACCGCGTTCCCGGCGCAGGAGGCCAACACCTGGTTCATATCGGTCAGCAGAGCCGTGGTCTTGGTACCTGCACCATTGGCAACCGCAACAATAGAACGAGCCAGTTCCTCGGATGCCTGATAAGTAGGCATAAAGGCGCCGCTGCCCACTTTGACGTCCATCGCCAGCGCATCCAGGCTACAAGCCAGTTTCTTCGACAGAATAGAGGCGGTGATAAGCGGGATGGATTCGACAGTGGCCGTGTTGTCACGAATGGAATAGAAACGCTTGTCGGCAGGAACCAGATCGCCGGTTTGACCGATAATGGCCACACCGACCTCTTTAACCACCTTACGGAATAGTTCGCTGTCAGGCTCAGTCTGATAGCCGGGGATGGCGTCAAACTTATCCAGAGTGCCACCTGTGTGGCCCAGACCACGACCTGAAATCATGGGAACATAACCGCCGCAGGCTGCCGCCATGGGGCCAAGCATCAGGCTGATAACATCGCCCACTCCGCCTGTGCTGTGTTTGTCTATGACAGGGCCGTCGAGCTGCAGGCTATCCCAATTGAGCACAGTGCCGGAATCACGCATAGCCGTAGTCAGTGCGATGCGCTCATCCATGCTCATGTCGTTAAAATACACCGCCATCCCGAATGCAGCTATCTGACCTTCAGACACGCTGTTATCGGTAATGCCTTTGACAAAGAACTGGATCTCCTCCTTGGAAAGCGCCATTTTTTCGCGTTTTTTACGAATTATCTCTTGTGCCAGAAACATAATACTGCCTCCTTTCTACTGCAACCTTGTCTATAAAAGCCGTTACAGTATTGGGGTTGGACGTCAAAATATGTAGTAACTTTATTACAGATACTAGCCAAGTTTTGACGTCACCAAATAGACTTGGATCACAATCAGCGGGGATTAGTAACCTTGAGTCGGTGCTGGAGCGTCAGCCAATTCCAGCGTGTGCAGCAGACTGGCCAGCAGGCTGGATGCACCGAAACGGAAAGTACGGGGTGAAACCCAGTCATTGCCCAGAATACGCTCGGCTGTACCGAGGAATTCAGCGGCTTGGGCGGCATCACGTACACCACCGGCAGGCTTGAAGCCTACTGCGGGGTTCTTTTCACTGATAACGGTCAGCATGATTTCAGCCGCTTCAAGAGTGGCATTGACAGGTACCTTACCGGTAGAGGTCTTGATAAAGTCAGCGCCGGCATCGATAGACAACTCGGAAGCCTTGCGAATAAGCGCCGGGTCTTTCAGTTCACCGGATTCGATGATCACTTTCAAAAGCACCTCGTCACCACAGGCTTCTTTACAGGCTTTGACCAGCTCAAAACCAACAGTTTCGTTGCCTTCCATCAGTGCACGATAAGGGAATACCACATCCACTTCGTCGGCACCGTAAGCGACTGCTGCACGGGTTTCCAGCACGGCGATAGCGATGTCATCATTGCCGTGAGGGAAGTTGGTGACTGTGGCAATACGGATATCATCGGCGCCCATGGCATCCAAAGTCTTGCGCGCGATAGGAATAAAGCGTGGATAGATACAGATAGCAGCAGTATGACCGGCCGGAGTGTTGGCCTTATGACACAGTTCGATCACCTTCTGATCGGTATCATCATCATTCAGGGTAGTCAGATCCATCAGTTGGATGGCGCGCTGTGCTGCTTGTTTTAAATCGCTCATAATTGCTCTCCGAGACATAAAATCAAAGGATTAAAAATCTGTCTTGGCAGCGCCAGAGGGGCTTTTTGTGGTTATTGTTATGGCCGGGCCTTCGGGCGACGCCTGCATTTGACTGCAAATCATCTTTGTAGGGTATTCAACCTTGATAACGAGTATCACGACTTGAATCCTTGAAGACCGGGAAGGGGGAACTCGAGTTCCTTGCCTTGCCGCGAAAAATCCCTTTTAACGCGAGAAATCTGTCAACCTTTACATAAACAAGCTGAACCAGCTTCCGGCTAATATTGCGGGTTCATTGAACCCAACTCACTATAGCTCAGGCTTAGGTAAAGATTAAGTCAGAGCAAAATAAAAACGGGGGTCACCCTAGAGGATAACCCCCCATCTACCATTAGAACTTGTAGGTAGCGCTCAGGTAGTGAGACCAACCTGTAGATTCCAGAGCCAGGGCACCGGCACCGTCTTCAAGCAGGTATACGTCTTTAAAGCCTTTCAGGCCATAGCCCAGAGCGTAACGATCTGAGTGCCAGTACAGGCCGAAGAACACGTTACCACCGTTTGTTGTGGTTGGTACGAAAGCAGTCTTGTCTTCGTCAGCACCGAACTGGTAGTCGATGTAACCCTGGAACGACAGGAAGCTCTTGTTGTCGAAGAAGTAGAAAGGCTTGAACCAGTTCATGGAGAACTGATAACCGTTCCATTCTTTGTTATTCAGGTCATAGTATGCATACAGGTTCATGCCGGTTTTACCCAACCATGGCACCATCACATCAGCACCCACACCCCAGAAAGAGCTGTTAACACCAGTGCCGTCACCATCGTTAACCAGACCGTCCCAGTTGAACAGAGTAGAGAAGTAAACTTCTTGAACTGGGCCGAAAGACAGGTCTTTATTGAATACTGCATCCATGGAGATACGTGGTGCAAACTTCATGAACAGCTTACTTTTACCTGAACCTGGGTTTTTGTCACCGTTATTGGTGTACTGGTTACCCAGATTAAACACATCAACGTAACCGTACAGATCGAAAATACCTGAACGACCACCGAATTCCATTTCCAGGTAGTTGTGCTGATCACCTGAAGCTGGGTTTTCAGGCTTCTCACCGATAGAGTACATCAGGTTGAACTGCATCCATTTGTAGTCACTGGCGTGCAGGTCAGAACGATCAGCGGCGTAGGCATTGCCTGACATGGCAGCGACCGCTGTAGCGGCTAAAGCTAAAGTTTTAACGTTTTTCATCATCAACCCCATTCATCTTTGGTTCTCGCTACCCTCTTGGAGCAGCATTCTTTTAATTGGCGCCCGCATTCTACCTTCTCCATCCAAAACTACAAGAAAGACAAAATAAAATACGAACACTAAATTTTATATTTGAACAAAAGTACCCATTTCACTCACTAGTCAGAAATATCTGCACTCTTGTTCTGCTCATGTTGCCTACCTAAGTGGGCACAGGAGCCAAGCAAAGCTAATTTGGAAATCGATTGGGTTAACAAGAGGCCTGCGAATTCAGGCCTCTGTTCACTACCGTCTTACAGTGCCAGGAACAAACCGGCCAGAGTCGCACTCATCAGGTTAGCCAGAGAACCGGCAACCACAGCGCGCAGACCCAGTTTAGCCAGATCGTGACGACGATTTGGTGCCATGGCACCCAAGCCGCCCAGCAGAATTGCGATGGAAGACAGGTTAGCGAAGCCACACAGAGCGAAAGAGATAATCGCCTGAGTACGGACTGTCATTGGCGCCTGAGTTTCAGCCACACACATAGGCAACTCTTTAGTGACCTCAGCGGCAACGGCAGTACAGCTCATAGCTGCATCATGGATGTAGGGTGCGAAGTTCATGTAAGCCACAAACTCGTTGACCACTATCTTCTGACCGATGAAAGAACCGGCAACCATGGCTTCATTCCAAGGCACACCGATGAGGTAAGCCAGAGGCATAAAGATATAGCCAAGGATCAGTTCCAAAGTCAGGTTTTCCATGCCGAACCAACCGCCGATACCACCTATGATGCCGTTGATCATGGCAATCAAACCGATGAAGGCCAGCAGCATAGCACCAACGTTCAGTGCCAGGTGCATACCGGAAGAAGCACCGGCAGCGGCAGCATCAAGTACGTTGGCAGGCTTGTCTGGATCTTCAGGCAGCTCATCCATGTCGTTCTTGGCAGTTTCAGTTTCAGGATGCATCAGCTTGGCCATCAACAGACCCGCAGGTGCCGCCATGAAAGAAGCCGCAACCAGATACTGGATAGGTACACCCATCTGTGCATAACCGGCCAAAACAGAACCTGCGATAGATGCAAGACCACCCACCATAATGGCGAACAGCTCAGATTGAGTCATGGTTGGAATAAAGGGACGAACCACCAGAGGCGCTTCGGTCTGACCCACGAAGATGTTGGCTGTGGCAGACATGGACTCGGTACGGCTGGTGCCCAGGGCCTTCTGCAGCGCCCCACCCAAAATACGAATGATCCACTGCATGATGCCCAGATAGTAGAGCACAGCGATCAGAGAGGAGAAGAACACGATAACCGGCAGCACGTTCACTGCGAAGATAAAGCCAACTTTGAAGTTAGCCAAATCACCAAACAGGAAGCTGATACCATTTTGTGCATAACCGATAACACTGGAAACAGCATCGGATACGTTCTTGAGAACGTCCTTACCGAACGGCACGTACAAGACAAAACCGCCCAATGCAGCCTGAATTGCCAGTGCACCACCGACAGTTCTAAGATTGATTGCCTTCTTGTTGTTGGACAACAAGAAACCAATCGCGAGTAGGGTGACCACCCCTACCAAGCTCATAAGTATATTCATTAACCATCACCCTATTGTTAACGCTTTTTAATTATGTTGTTAACCAACCTTTTTCCGAGCAAGATTATACCCGACCTCCGGGGCAAAATCGTCGTTTTGATCAAATTTTTGAAGTTAATTTTCAAAAGTTTAGTCACATCACAGAATGCGAGTTACACCTGTTTAATTAAAAGAAACTAAAGCTCAAACAGTTGCATCAAGTTCTGTTGGAGGTGTTCTGATATTAGAACATTGGTTTTTTTCTGCAAATCCGCCAATTCGGCTATTATTTGTACCAATGTCAGGGGGGTATTGCGTTTTTCCGGCAGGAAACTCGGCGTCATTGAGGGCGAATCAGTCTCCACCAACAAGGCATCGAGCGGTAATTTGCCAACTGCATCACGCAGCTTTTTTGCATTTTTATTCAGCAACAAGCCGCCAATCCCCAACTTGAAGCCAAGCTCTAAATAAGCGATCGCCGTCTCATAAGAGCCATTAAAGGCATGAACCACTCCGCCCCGCGGCAGTGAATGCTGTTTCAACATGCCCAAGAGTTCATTATGGGTCTTCACCGAATGCAGTATCAGCGGCAGCTTCAACTCCGCCGCCAAGGCCAACTGCCCTTCCAGCACCCTGTATTGCAGGTTCCAGGGGACATGCGCCGGGTTATCTTGCGCCAGCTCAGCCTTGGGTTTGTCCAAACCACACTCGCCGATTCCTACCATCAGAGGGTCATTTACAGAAGTGAGCTCACTTTTGAGCGCTGTCAGCGCCAGGTCACTCTCGGCAATTGATTTAGGGCAATACCAAGGATGTATCCCTAAGGTGAAAGGCAGTTGCAGCTGGTGAGCAATCGCTTTCTGCTTTGACCAATGCCGAGGACTGACACCGGGAATGATAGCACCGCCAATACCGGCGGCTTTCATCGCGGCCATGAGGGCTAGTCTGTCATGATCAAAGTCGCTGAAATCCAGATGAGCGTGAGAATCAAAGATCATGCTGTTCTCCTTCTTTTTGCCTGTCTTTAGCGTCAGCCTCTTGCCCAACTTTTTGCAAAGGAGGATCGCTGAGTCTTGGCATACAGCAGCGCCGATTTTCTTCGGTTAACCCCATGCGATCACAAAAACGGATGTAACTTTGCCAGCACTTTTGAATAAAAAACATCAGAAGATCTCTCAACAACATCCCAATAAAAAAGGTGGAGCAAGCTCCACCTTTATGATTTAGTGTTCCCGGGTCTTGGCAAACTCAATGTCCGGATAGCGCTCCATGGACAAATTGAGGTTAACCATGGTCGGGGCAATATAAGTCAGGTTGTCGCCGCCATCCAGCGCCAGGTTGGTGGAGCATTTGCGCCTGAACTCCTCCAACTTGCGGGCATCGTCACAGTAGACCCAACGCGCGGTTGCCACGTTGATGGCCTCATAGATGGCTTCCACGTTATATTCCGACTTGAGTCTGGCTACTACCACCTCAAACTGCAGCACCCCAACAGCGCCAACGATAAGGTCATTGGTGTCCAGAGGGCGGAAAACCTGTACAGCCCCCTCTTCCGAGAGCTGCACCAAGCCTTTAAGCAGCTGTTTCTGCTTCAATGGATCTTTAAGGCGAATACGGCGGAACATTTCCGGCGCAAAGTTGGGGATCCCGGAGAACTTCAACTCTTCACCTTGGGTAAAAGTATCACCTATCTGAATGGTGCCATGGTTGTGCAGGCCTATGATATCACCGGCATAAGCTTCGGCGGCGCGCTCACGGTCACCGGCCATAAAGGTTACCGCATCGGAAATACTGACGGTTTTCCCTATACGGACATGCTTCATCTTCATGCCTTGGGTGTATTTACCGGAAACGATACGCATAAAGGCGATACGGTCTCTGTGCTTGGGATCCATGTTCGCCTGGATCTTGAAAACGAAACCGGAAAACTTGTCTTCACCGGCTTCGACCAAACGCTCAGTGGTCTGTCTTGGCATTGGCTTGGGGGCCCAGGCGGTCAGGCCATCCAGCATATGGTCAACCCCGAAGTTACCCAGGGCGGTACCGAAGAACACAGGTGTCAGCTCACCACTTAAGAACAGCTCGAGATCAAATTCATTGGAGGCGCCGGTTACCAACTCCATCTCTTCACGCAGCTGCGCGGCCAGATCGCTGCCAACAGCTTGGTCCAACTCAGGGTTATCCAATCCTTTGAGTATCTTCACTTCCTGAATGGTGTGACCGTGACCGGTTTGATACAGGATGGTTTCATCGCGGTGGATATGATAAACGCCTTTGAAAGACTTACCACAGCCTATAGGCCAGCTGACCGGTGCACAGAGAATATCGAGCTCGTTTTCCACTTCATCGAGCAATTCCATCGGATCGCGGATATCCCGGTCGAGCTTGTTCATGAAGGTGACGATAGGGGTATCACGCAGCCGCGTCACTTCCATCAGCTTACGGGTTCTATCCTCAACCCCTTTGGCAGCATCGATAACCATAAGGCAGGAATCCACCGCTGTCAGGGTACGGTAGGTATCCTCAGAGAAGTCTTCGTGGCCTGGGGTATCCAGCAGGTTAACCAGGCAGTCGTTGTAGGGGAACTGCATCACAGAAGTCGTGACCGAGATCCCCCGCTCCTTTTCCATCTCCATCCAGTCAGATTTTGCATGCTGAGACGAGCCACGGCCTTTCACTGTACCGGCAGATTGAATGGCGCGGCCATGGAGCAAGACTTTCTCTGTAATGGTGGTTTTACCCGCATCCGGGTGAGAAATGATGGCGAAGGTGCGGCGCTTGTCCACTTCGACTTTAATACCTGACATGTTCTTCCGTACACTTATGACGCTTGAAAAAGGCGCAAATTATAGCGCCTCACTCAGGCCTTGGCTAGGCAAGGCCTTTGATTGTCAGATAAAGGCAGATCAGTTAGCTGTCTGTTGTACAGGTTGCGGCGTTTGCTCCAGCAATGCCAGTTCCATTCTGGCATATCTGTGCTCGACAAAATCATAGATATTGGTAGCCAGCGCCAGGCGCAGATAATCGGCCGCCTTATCCTTATGGCCTTGCTCGGTCGCCACCTTGGCCAAATAGAAATAGGCTTCACACAAGCGCTCGGCATATTCTTTGGGGTGAGTCAGGCCACTCTTGGCCATGGCAAACACCTGGGACTCATCAACCGCGCCCAGATAATAGTCGACCAGCACAGTCGCCCAGGCATTGTCATCCAGACGGGTGCGGTTGAACTGCAGCCTTGCCAGCGCTTCCTGGGGTGAGAGTTCATACTCGGTCAGATATAGCCACAGCGCCCGGTAACCATCGCTTTCATCCTTGAGGTAAAAGCTTTCCATGTCTTTGGCAGCAAGCTCTTTGCGATCGCCATAGTAGAGGGCAATTCCGCGATTGAGAAAGGCATAATCATATTCAGGCGATAACTCAAGAACCGCATCAAACGCCTCGTAGGCACTTTCAAACTCACCTTCCTGGGTGTAATAGATACCGAGGAAGTTATAGGCATCGGCCAAATCCGGTTGCAATTTCAGCGCCTGATGGAAATCGATACGTCCGAGGATCCTCAAGCCTACGCTGTCGTATATAACGCCGCGATCATAATGAAAACGGGCGCGTTGCTCTGTGGTCAGCTCTGCTCTGGCCAGGATTTCGTTGAGTTTTGCCAGAGTGACTTCCAACTTATAGTCCGGCAAGACAGGGGCAACCAACAATTCACTGTTGGCTTCAGACGCCGGCAGGGAAGCGCATCCCGAAGTCAGCAAACTGGCTCCTGCCAGTACAGAAAACACAGCGGCGCGCAGATTAAAACTCATCCAATCCTTCCTTTGTCATATCCCAATGCAGGCTCAATCATAGCAATACAGCAGTGCCTACGCTATCAAGCCGCAGTGGCAAATCCAAGATAATTTAAGTGGTGGCAATAAAAAAGGAGACCCCAAGGTCTCCTTTTCTCATGCTATGAAAGCTTACTCGGCTGCTTCTGGAGCGGCTTGTTGTGCTTCCTTGATAGACAGACGTACACGGCCCTGACGATCCACTTCCATTACCTTAACGGTAACTTCCTGGTTCAGTTGCAGGTAGTCGGATACATTGGCCACACGCTCTTCAGCGATTTGAGAGATGTGTACCAGGCCATCTTTACCAGGCAATATGTTAACGAAGGCACCGAAGTCAACGATGCGGATAACTTTACCCTTGTAGATGCGACCCACTTCCACTTCAGAGGTGATCTCTTCGATGCGGCGGATAGCTTCCTTGGTGGCATCGGCATTGTTTGAAGCAATCTTCACAGTGCCGTCGTCTTCCAACTCGATAGTGGTACCTGTCTCTTCGGTCAGTGCACGGATAGTTGCACCGCCCTTACCTATCACTTCACGGATCTTCTCAGGGTTGATCTTGATGGTAGTGATACGTGGAGCATGGTCGGAGATATCGTCACGGGCAGAGCCAATGGCCTGATCCATTACATTGAGGATATGCACACGGGCACCATAGGCTTGCTGCAGCGCAATTTCCATGATCTCCTTGGTGATACCTTCAATCTTGATATCCATCTGCAGTGCGGTTACACCATCACGGGTACCGGCCACTTTAAAGTCCATATCACCCAGGTGATCTTCATCGCCCAGAATGTCAGACAGTACAACGAAGTCATCACCTTCTTTCACCAGACCCATGGCGATACCGGCAACAGAAGTCTTGATAGGTACACCGGCATCCATCAGCGCCAGAGAAGTACCACACACAGACGCCATAGAGCTGGAGCCGTTGGATTCAGTGATTTCAGATACTACGCGCACGCTATATGGGAATTCTTCGGCAGAAGGCATTACTGCGTTGATACCACGCCATGCCAGCTTACCGTGACCGATTTCACGACGCTTGGGTGAACCCACCATGCCGGTTTCACCGACAGAGTATGGAGGGAAGTTATAGTGCAGCATGAAGCGGTTGGTACGCTCGCCCATGATGGAGTCAATCTTCTGCGCATCACGCTCGGTACCCAGAGTACAGGTCACCAGAGCCTGAGTTTCACCACGGGTAAACAGGGCGCTACCGTGAGTACGTGGCAGCACGCCGGCCATCACAGACAGGGCACGCACCATATCAGGCTCACGACCATCGATACGAGGCATACCTTTGATGATGCGGCTACGAACCACTTTCTTCTCCAGGCTACCCAGCAGGCCGTCCAGCTCACGCTGATCCAGCTCAGGGTTTTCCTCAAGCAGCTTTTCGATAGCGGCTTTCTTGACTTCAACTACCGCATCGCGGCGCTCATGCTTGGCGATGATCTGGTAAGCGGCGGTAAGACCTTCTTCGGCCAGCGCCTTAACCTTGGCAACCAGCTCTTCGTTGGCAACAGGAGCTGTCCAGTCCCAAGCAGGCTTACCGGCTTCGGCCTTGAGTTCATTGATGGCATTAACCACCACCTGCTGCTGTTCGTGACCGTATACCACGGCGCCCAGCATCACTTCTTCAGGCAGGGCCTTGGCTTCAGACTCCACCATGAGCACGGCGCTCTGAGTACCGGCAACAACCAGATCCAGCTGGCTGTTTTCACGCAGCTCTGCACCAGGATTCAGCACGTACTCGCCATTGATGTAACCGACACGTGCCGCACCCAGAGGACCATTGAATGGAATACCGGAAATAGCCAAAGCAGCAGAGGTACCTATCATGGCCACAATGTCTGGCTCGATCTGTGGATCAACAGAAACCACAGTGATGATCACTTGGACTTCGTTGGTGAAGCCGTCAGGGAACAGTGGACGGATAGGACGGTCAATCAGGCGGGCGATCAGTGTTTCATCTTCGGATGGTCGACCTTCACGCTTGAAGAAACCACCAGGGATCTTACCGGCTGCGTAAGTCTTTTCCTGATAGTTAACAGTCAGCGGGAAGAAGTCACGGCTTGGGTCTGCTTCTTTCTTGCCAACCACAGTCACCAGAACTGTAGTATCGCCCATGCTGGCCAGAACGGCTGCATCGGCTTGGCGTGCAATAACCCCTGTTTCCAGAGTGACTGTGTGTTGACCATACTCAAAACTTTTTACAATAGGATTCACTTGACCCATTCCTTAATTTAATAACCTTGAATTTCGCGCGTAAGTATACTGCAAACATCTTGAATAGATAAAGAGTGCCAGATGATGACAAAGGCGCTTCTTTTTTCTAAAGTGGACTATATCAACCACAAGTTGCTGCATTGCTACCAATTTGGACTAGCCTTGAATATAGAATTCGACTACAAAGCAGGAAGAGGCAGATGAATACTGCCAGGTTCAAATCACTCACCTGGAAGCAAACCAATCTGGTGGTTTTCACTGCGCTATTCTTTGCCGTTGCCATTTTTATCATCGAAATTTTGATAGTGGTGACTACAGAAAGGCAGTCCTTGATCAGCAGCCAGCAGGAGTTGCTCGATTCTGTGGAGCAGCCTGCCGCCAATGCTGTCTGGGCGCTGGATGATAATCTGGCCCGGCAAACCCTTGAAGGGGTGATGAAGGTAGACCATGTCGGTTCGGCCAAGATCACTCTGGACGACAACTCTCTATTCGTGAATCTCGGCAGCAGCCGCCCGGAGCCCTCAGATACTTTCGGGGATATCAGTCTCAAACTGTTTGGCGATCTCAAGCAGATATCAAGGCCACTGCAACGGCCCTTTTATTTTGAAGGTGCGCAAAAAGAGCAACTGATAGGCACGCTCACTATCAATTATGATACCCGAGAGCTGACCCAAAGCCTTATAAGCCAGTTGCAGTTCAGTTTTGCCGCCACCCTGGCCAGGGCGTTGTTTCTGACTCTGGTGCTGTCCATAGTATTCCACCGCTTCTTGACCCAACCCATCGCCCGTATCAGCGAGGCGATAGACAAAATTGACCCGGAATCACCGGATGAAAACATGCTGCCGGTATCGGCCAACCACAAAGATGACGAATTGGGGCTGGTTACCTCCAAGTTCAACCAGATCCTCAAACAGTTCAGCCAGACCCAAAGCAAGCTGCGTAAAATGGCGACCCGGGATCCACTCACCGGCCTGCCCAACCGTACCTTGCTACTGGAAACCATAGCCGTCACCATTCAACGCGCCAGGGTGCACAGACGTAACTTCAGCCTGCTGTTTATCGACCTCGATAGGTTCAAAAACGTCAACGATTCCCTGGGTCATGCGGTGGGTGATCAGTTTCTGGCAAGAATCGCCCGTATTTTGGAACGGGTGGTCGGTGACAAGGGCACAGTGGCCCGTCTAGGCGGCGATGAGTTTGTGATCCTGGCCGATGAAATCCAATCACCGACCCAGGCCGCCGACTTTGTCGACAAGTTGCTGGTCCAGCTCAATACCCCGGTGCAGCTCAACGAACATGCCATTCACCCGGCCGCTTCCATAGGTATCTCCATCTACCCCGAAGATGGTCTGAGCGCCGAAGACCTTATTCGTCATGCCGATATCGCCATGTACAGTGCCAAGGCCGCCGGTTCCAACCAATGGGCTTTCTTCAAGCAACAGATGACAGAGCGAGCGGCGGTGAGACTGCGCACCGAAGCCTCCCTGCACGATGCCATCCGTAACAACGAATTCCTGTTGCACTTTCAGCCTAAGGTCAATATAGAGACCGGCGAGTTGATGGGATGTGAGGCGCTGATCCGCTGGCAAAAAGACGGCCGCCTGATAAGCCCCATGTCGTTTATTCCCGTGGCGGAAGAAACCGGGATCATCATCCCTATCGGCCGCTGGGTCATAGAACAAAGCTGCCGGGTGCTGCGCCGCTGGCAAAAACGCTATAACTTCAGCACTCCTATCGCCGTCAACGTTGCCTCACAGCAGTTTGCTGACGCCAGCCTGGTACCGGATATCAAACAGATGGCGCTGCGCTATCAGATAAAGCCCGAATTGCTGGAAGTGGAGATCACCGAGACCTCGCTGATGAATGATATTGAGCTGGCAATCAGCAAGCTGGAGCAACTTAAATCCGCAGGGTTCGGTATTGCCGTCGATGACTTCGGTACAGGTTACTCATCCCTTTCCTATCTGAGACACTTGCCAATCACCACCATGAAGATTGACCGCTGTTTCGTGACCGACCTGCCCCATGAGAGCGCAATAGCTTCCACTATTTTGATGTTGGGACGGCAACTGGATCTGAAAATTGTCGCCGAAGGCATAGAGAACGAGCAGCAACTTGAGTGGCTGAAGCAAAATCACTGCGCCATAGGTCAAGGCTTCTATTTCAGTCAGCCGCTGTCACTGGAAGAGTTTGAGGCCAAGTACATCATCCCGAATAACGCCAGGATCCTGGAGCTGGATGGCCAACTAAGCTGAGCTTGAGCCGATAAGCTTCGCTGCATTCACTCACTCTGAAAAGCCCGTGCTCAAAGAGAATGACTGGTCAGAATTTTTAAAGACAGGTTAGGACGAAAGCGCACAGAAAAGGGCATGATTTCAATAAGCTTGCCCCAAATTGCAGATACAAAAAAAGGAGGCCTGGGCCTCCTCTTCTTTTGGTACAGTTCGCGATTAGCGACGCAGACCCAGCTTCTGGATCAGAGCGGTATAACGAGCAACGTCGGTACGCTTCAGGTAAGCCAGCAGCTTACGACGAGAGCTAACCATACGCAGCAGACCACGACGTGAGTGGTGATCGTGAGTGTGCTCTTTGAAGTGGTCTTGCAGGTGGTTGATCTGAGCAGTCAACAGTGCAACCTGAACTTCTGTAGAACCAGTGTCGTTTTCGCCACGGCCGAATTCAGCCAGGATTTTCGCTTTCGCTTCAGTACTTAGTGACATGTGTCTCTCCAAAATAGTCTTGATAGTTTCCCCAGCCGATCACTAACTCAGCCAAGGGCGCGACATAATAACCTCAAGGGCCGTAGATCGCAAGTCAAGCTCAGCTTTTTGCCTCAGGCAACACTACCAAACGCTTGGGAGCCAACAAACCATCGTCATTCATCATACCAACACCGATAAAGCGCTTGCTTTCACCCAGGGTGATCCGCACCAGGGTATCGGCTTCCAGCTTGGCGACCCGCACCGGGTTAC
Source organism: Shewanella algae (assembly GCF_009183365.2). NCBI lineage: Bacteria > Pseudomonadati > Pseudomonadota > Gammaproteobacteria > Alteromonadales > Shewanellaceae > Shewanella > Shewanella algae. The sequence goes on along the minus strand of NZ_CP068230.1, from coordinate 1,261,262 downwards.
CGTTGAGCAGATATCCGGCCATGGCATCGGGAACATTGCACTCGGGAAGGTCGGCAACCGCAGTGTCCATGGGAAGCAGCAAAGGATCCAACAGCTCGGAAGGCACCCGCTCTTCGGTCATGGCCTGTTCCAGCAAGGCTTCAAGCTGTGCCAGACTAACCATGCGCTCATAGGGATAACCCGCCACCTGAGTGCGACGCAACATGATCACATGGGCACCGCAGCCAAGCATTTCGCCCAAGTCGTCTACGATAGTGCGAATGTACGTGCCCTTGGAGCAGTGAATATCCAGCGTCAGCTCGTCATTCTCCAAAGAGATGAACTTGAGATCATAGACATGAATAGGCCTGGCTTCGCGAGGCACTTCCTTGCCTTCCCGGGCGTACTTGTACAAGGGCTGCCCCTGATACTTGAGCGCCGAGTACATGGAAGGCACCTGCATGCTATCGCCGCGAAAATGCTCCAGCGCCTCTTCCAGTTGAGTCACGGAAAACTCAACCGGCCGGGTTTGTACCACTTCACCGTCAGAATCGCTGGTATCAGTGCGCTCTCCAAGCTTGGCTGTCACCAGATAGCGTTTATCGGCATCCAACAGATGCTGGGAAAACTTGGTGGCTTCGCCAAGACAGATGGGCAGCATACCTGTCGCCAGAGGATCCAACGCGCCGGTATGGCCGGCCTTGGCGGCGTTGTAGATCCGCTTAACCCTTTGCAGGGCAAAGTTGGAACTCATGCCAGTGTCTTTATCCAACAGGACGATACCATCGACCAAACGGCCTTTGGGACGACGCGCCATCAGTTGTTTTCCTCATCCTTGTCTTGAGACTCGGTGCCAAAGGTCTGCTGTTTGGCCTTGTCCTGATTGATGACCTCGGTCACCAGGTTGGACATTCTCATCCCCTCGACCAGAGACTTGTCATAGACAAATCTCAGCTCAGGCATCACCCTGAGTTTCATTCTGCCGGCAACCAAGGTGCGGGCATAAGGCGCTGCCTTGTTGAGTGCAGCCAGCTTTTCGTCGACCTTGACAGGGTCTTCTTCAAAGAAGGTGACAAACACCTTTGCATAACTCAGATCCCGTGAGACTTCCACGTCATTGACAGTGACCATGCCTACACGAGGATCTTTCATATCACGCTGCAGTACCTGCGCCAGCTCCTGTTGCAGTTGCTGTGCGATACGCCGGGTACGACTAAATTCTTTTGCCATAGTATTCTTCCCCAAAATCAACAAGGGCGGCCTCAGCCGCCCTTTTCGATGTTGTCGTTACAGGGTACGGGCAACCTCGACGGTTTCGAACACCTCAATCTGGTCGCCTACGCGAACATCATTGTAGTTCTTCACGCCGATACCACATTCCATGCCATTGCGAACTTCGCTAACGTCATCTTTAAAGCGACGCAGAGACTCAAGCTCACCTTCATAGATAACCACGTTCTCACGCAGAACCCGGATAGGTGCACTGCGCTTAACGATACCTTCGGTCACCATACAACCGGCGATTGCACCCAGTTTAGGCGACTTGAACACATCGCGCACTTCAGCCAGACCAATGATCTCCTGCTTGAATTCAGGAGAAAGCATACCGCTCATGGCCGACTTGACTTCGTCGATGAGGTCATAGATTACGCTGTAGTAGCGCAAATCCACACTCTCACTTTCGATGGTCTTACGGGCCTGAGCGTCAGCACGGACGTTGAAGCCCACCATGATGGCGTTGGACGCCGCTGCCAGAGTCGCATCTGTCTCGGTCAGTGCACCTACGCCACTGGCTATGATGTTAACTTTCACTTCTTCGGTAGACAGACGGGTCAGCGAGTCGACGATGGCTTCCAAAGAACCCTGTACGTCGGACTTGAGCACGATATTCAGCTCTTTCACTTCGCCTTCGGTCATGTTGGCAAACATGTTTTCCAGCTTGGACTTCTGCTGACGCGCCAGCTTGATGTCGCGGAACTTACCCTGACGATACAGGGCGACTTCACGGGCCTTACGCTCGTCACGAACAACAGTCGCTTCGTCACCGGCAGAAGGCACCCCGGACAGACCCAGGATCTCAACCGGAATCGACGGACCGGCTTCAGTGATGCTCTTACCGTTTTCATCCTTCATGGCACGGATCTTACCGTACTCCAGACCACACAGAACGATATCGCCCTGACGCAGAGTACCTTCCTGAACCAGGACGGTAGCAACAGGACCACGGCCCTTATCCAGCTGAGACTCAACAACCACACCGGCGGCCATGCCGTCACGTACGGCTTTGAGCTCGAGGATCTCGGCTTGCAGCAAGATACCTTCCAGCAGCTCGTCCACGCCCATACCTGTCTTGGCAGATACGAACACAAACATGTTGTCACCGCCCCACTCTTCCGACATCACGCCGTGCTGGGACAGTTCGCTCTTGACGCGGTCGATATCGGCTTCGGGCTTATCCATCTTGTTCACTGCCACAATCAGCGGTACACCACCGGCCTTGGCATGCTGGATAGCTTCAATGGTCTGAGGCATTACGCCGTCATCGGCAGCCACAACCAGAACCACGATATCAGTGGCCTTGGCACCACGGGCACGCATAGCGGTAAACGCGGCGTGGCCTGGAGTATCCAGGAAGGTGATCATGCCGTTGTCGGTTTCTACATGGTAGGCACCGATATGCTGGGTAATACCACCTGCCTCACCGGCCGCAACCTTGGTGCGACGGATATAGTCAAGCAGCGAGGTCTTACCGTGGTCAACGTGACCCATGATGGTCACAACCGGCGCACGAGGCTCCAGTTTGACATCTTCACCGTCACGGTCGGCCAGAACTTGATGCTCCAGCTCGTTTTCACGGATAAGCACAACCTTATGGCCCATCTCCTCGGCAACCAGTTGGGCAGTTTCCTGATCCAGTACCTGGTTGATGGTCACCATAGAGCCCATCTTCATCATGGTCTTGATGATTTCAGTGGCTTTGATGGCCATCTTCTGGGCCAGCTCGGCCACAGTAATAGTTTCACCTATGCGTACATCGCGGTTTACCGCGGCAACCGGCTTGTTGAAGCCATGGTTCATGGATTGAGGCGCACGGTTACGGATGTTGCGCTCGCGACCGTCACGGGAGTCCTTGGTACGTTTCTTACCGGCACTCTTGTGACGTGAACGACGACCACGCTTCTCCTCATCCATATCGCTGGTATCTTCGGCGGCGCGGGCCACTTTAGAGGTAGTGATATGGTGATCGCTGCGCTTCTCGGCTTCAAGACGCTGACGCTCTTCTTCGGCCCAGCGCTTTTCATTCTCTTCAGCTAGGCGACGGGCTTCGGCTGCCGCACGGGCGGCTTCTTCATCGGCCTTGCGCTTAACAGCTTCAGCCTGAGCCGCTTTCAAACGCTCGGCTTCAACACGGGCAGCTTCCTGCTCGGCGCTGGTCTTGGGATCGGCCTTAACCTCTTCCTTGGCTTTGCCGGCATCCTGAGCCGCTTTAGCCTTGGCTTTGGCTTCAGCTTCCGCCTTGGCTTTCGCTTCGGCTTCTACCTTGGCCTTGGCTTCAGCTTCTGCCTTGGCTTTCGCTTCGGCTTCTGCCTGAGCTTTGGCTTCGGCTTCTGCGCGGGCCTGCTCTTCCGCCTGACGGGCCAATTCGGCCGGGTCACGCTTCACAAAGGTGCGCTTCTTGCGAACTTCGACTTTGACGTCTTTGGACTGGCCGCCGCTGCCGGCGACACTCAGAGTCGATACGGTTTTACGCTGTAATGTCATCTTGGTGGGCGCACTGTCCGCACCATGTTGCTTTTTCAGGTAGTCCAGCAGTTGCTGTTTCTCTGCCTCGGTGACACTGTCATTCTTGCCTTTCTTGATACCGGCCTTGGAAAACTGCTCGATCAATCGCTCTACGCTTTTTCCCACTTCAGTGGACAGTTTCTCTACTGTTGTCTCTGCCATCAGTTAAATCCCCCTGTTGATCGACTATGCTTCTTCGCCAAACCAACAGATGTTGCGGGCTGCCATGATGAGCTCACCTGCTTTTTCTTCTGTCAATTCTTCAATTTCGATCAAATCGTCAATGCCTTGCTCGGCTAAATCTTCCAGAGTTATCACACCCATGCTTGCCAGAACGTAGGCCAGGTGGCGCTCCATTCCAGGCATGGACAACAACTCTTCACTCGGTTCGGCACCATCCAGTGCTTCTTCGGATGCCAGTGCACGGGTAGACAAGGCAGCCTTGGCGCGCTCACGCAATGCGGCAACTATGTCTTCATCAAATCCTTCGATGGCCAACAGCTCGGAAACAGGAACATAAGCCACCTCTTCCAGAGAGGTGAATCCTTCGTCGGCCAGCACCTGGGCGAAATCTTCGTCCACATCCAACGCACCCATGAACAGCTCCATCACTTTGGCGCTTTCGGCCTGATGTTTCTTGTTCATGTCTTCCACTGTCATCACGTTCAGTACCCAGCCGGTCAGCTGTGTCGCCAAACGAACGTTTTGACCATTGCGGCCGATAGCTTGTGCCAGACTATCGGCTTCGACGGCGATATCCATTGAGTGGTTATCTTCGTCAACAATAATTGAGGCCACATCGGCCGGTGCCATGGCGTTGATAACAAATTGTGCCGGGTTATCGTCCCAAAGCACTATGTCAACACGCTCACCACCGAGCTCATTGGATACGGCCTGTACCCGGGCTCCACGCATACCTACGCAGGCACCGATAGGGTCGATACGACGATCGTTTGATTTCACGGCGATCTTGGCCCGTGAACCTGGGTCACGGGCGGCGCCCATCACTTCGATCATCTCATCGGCAATTTCCGGTACTTCAACACGGAACAGTTCGATCAGCATCTCTGGCTTGGTGCGAGTCAGGAACAACTGAGCACCACGGGCCTCGGGACGCACTGCATACAACAGAGAACGTACACGGTCACCCGGACGGAAAGTCTCACGGGAGATCAGATCTTCTTTGAACAGCACGCCATCTGCGTTGTTGCCGAGATCAACCACTACGCTGTCGCGGTTGCTCTTTTTGACCACACCGGTAACCAAATCACCTTCTTTGTCGATAAACTGCTCGACGATTTGGGCACGCTCGGCTTCACGGACTTTCTGTACTATCACCTGCTTGGCGGTTTGAGTGGTGATACGGTCAAATTGTACCGAATCAATTTCATCCTCAATGAACTCACCAGGCTGGATCTCAGGGTTCTCATAACGAGCCGCTTCCAGAGTGATTTCACGGTAAGGGTTTTCCAACGCTTCACCGTTATCATCAACCACCAACCAGCGGCGAAAAGTCTCGTAGTCGCCGGTTTTGCGATCTATGGCAACACGAACATCGATATCGCCTTCATACTTTTTCTTGGTTGCGGTAGCCAGCGCAATTTCGAGCGCCTCGAAAATCTTTTCGCGCGGTACAGCCTTTTCGTTGGAAACCGCTTCAGCGACCAGCAAAATATCTTTATTCATCGTCTTGCCTCGTTCACCTTGAAACCATCAAAACTTAGCGATCAGGTTGCCTTTACGGATGTTATCCAAGGCAATAATCAAGTCTTTTCCATCCACTGTCAGGGTGAGCATCTGCCCGTCCACCTTAGTGATGGTACCTTTTAAGTTACGACTACCCGCTACCGGCATAGTCAGTTGAATCTTTGCTTCCTCTCCAAGGTACATACCATATTGCTCAGAGGTGAACAGCGGCCTGTCGAGACCGGGAGAGGAGACTTCCAGAGTGTATTCGGAAGTGATAGGGTCCTCGACATCCAGAATGGCGCTCGCCTGACGACTGGCATTGGCACAGTCTTCAATATTAATGCCGTTCTCACTGTCAATAAATAGCCGCAAGGTTGAATGCTTGCCGGCCTTAACAAATTCAATACCCCAGAGCTGGTAGCCTAAGCCTTCCACTGCTGGAGTAAGCATTTCTGTGAGTCTGGATTCTAATGTTGCCAAGGTAACCCCCGAAAAACAAAAAAGGGCTATTAATAGCCCCAGTATTGAGCTGCCGTAAAAGGCAGCAAATTTAAAAGTCCCAGATAACAAAAAACCCCGTAATCACGAGGTCATTATGTTCAAGAACCTGTAAACAGGATGAATTGTAGAGTAGCGCAATTCATCACTGGGAGCTGGTTGCGGGGGCCGGATTTGAACCGACGACCTTCGGGTTATGAGCCCGACGAGCTACCAAGCTGCTCCACCCCGCGTCAACTGCTGCAAGTTTACTGATTTCAGTTTTTACTTGCAATAACTGAGGAAAATTTCACATCCATTTCTCAGTTAAAGATTGGTGCCGAGAGCGGGACTTGAACCCGCACGACCGTTAGGTCACAGCCACCTCAAGGCTGCGCGTCTACCAATTTCACCACCTCGGCATATTCGGTATTAGTCTGGAATTTTGGTCTCAGACTGTTGGGTCTGTTCTACGTCAGGCCCCATAATGTTGGTTTCCTGCTTCACGTGATGTGCACTCATATTGCCGATAACCAGGCTGAGAGTGAAAAACGCGATAGCGAGAATCGCCGTTGTACGGGTCAGAAAGTTACCTGAACCTGCTGAACCGAACAGGGTTCCTGAAGCACCGGCACCAAAAGATGCGCCCATGTCAGCCCCTTTGCCTTGCTGGATAAGGATGAGTCCAACCAGACCCAAAGCTACCAACAAGTAAATAACCATCAGTACTTCTTTCATATTAAGCGCTCATTGCTATCGTACATAAACTCAAGAATTCGGTAGAGTTTAAGCTAGCACCGCCTATCAGTCCACCATCCACATCAGGTTGGGCGAATAAATCTGCAGCATTACTCGGTGTGACACTGCCGCCGTACAAGATCCTGATATTTTCCCCGATATAAGGGGACACTTCAGAGAGGCGATTGCGTATAAACGCGTGAACTTCTTGTGCCTGCTCCGGTGTTGCGCTCTTTCCTGTCCCTACAGCCCAAAGGGGTTCATAGGCGATGATCGCATTATCAAAAGCCATGGTACCGTTCTTTTCGATTACCACATCCAACTCCTCGGCAAGCACCTCGAAGGTACGTCTTGCTTCACGAGCCGGGCCCGATTCACCGACACAAAGTATCGGGGTCAAACCGTGCTTTTGAGCTGCGGCAAATTTCTCTGCCACTATATTACTCGTCTCACCGTACATACGGCGGCGTTCCGAGTGACCGATTATCACATAACGACAGCCGGCATCTTTCAGCATCCGCCCTGAGGTTTCACCTGTGTAGGCACCAAAATCGTGCTGACTCAGGTTTTGAGCCCCCATTCTAACCAGAGAACCGTTCAGGGTTTCTCTGTTAGTTTCGAGCAGTTGCCTTACGCTTTCCAGGTAAATTGCTGGTGGGCATAAAACCACTTCAACAGAATCATTATGTAGCTTGGTGGCAAACTTCTTGAACAACTCTTGCGCCAACTGCGCGCTGCCATTCATTTTCCAGTTGCCTGCTACCATTGGACGTCTGAGTGCCATCACCATCTCCTCTGAAAGCGGCGTGAATAATAGCGAACCACTTATTAACTTACAATACCTGATTACGGAATTTTTGCGATTTACTGTGTGTTCGGCTACTTTTTGCGCTCGCACTCAGTAAATCGCTCACAATTCCAGCTTAAGTCATTAATTTTACTTTGATTAAGCTAAAAAAGGCCAGTTTAAACCGCTTGTTTGACTGCGGTGGCAATGGTTTCGGCATGGGCGCGCACCTGGGCTTCATCGTCCCCTTCCACCATCACCCGGATCAAAGGCTCAGTACCGGATTTACGCAGCAGGACCCGGCCGCGCTCACCAAGTTGCGACTCAACCTGAGCCTGGGCGTCTTTCACCAGTTGTGATGCCAGCGGATCTGAGTTGCCTTCAAAGCGAACATTAATAAGGACCTGAGGCAACATCTTCATAGATTCAGTCAACTCGTCCAGCGAGGCGTTGTGACGACGCATGGCCGCCAGCACCAGAATACCTGCCACTATGCCATCACCCGTAGTACCATGATCCAGATTGAGGATATGGCCTGAGTTCTCCCCCCCTATACGCCAATCTTTCTCTTTCAGCAGTTCCATTACATAGCGGTCGCCGACTTTGGAACGGGCAAAGGGGATATTGAGCTGTTTGAGTGCCAATTCGAGTCCAAGATTGGACATCAGGGTACCGACAACCCCGCCTTTAAGAATGCCGCGCTTTTGGGCGTCGCAGGCAAGAATATAGAGGATCTGATCGCCGTCTATCACTTCACCCTGTCGATTGACCATCATGATACGGTCACCGTCGCCATCGAGCGCGATACCCAGATCGGCGCCTTCGCTGACCACGGTCTCACAAATCTTGGCCATGGAGGTCGCGCCAACCTGATCATTGATGTTGATGCCATTGGGTTTATCCCCTATGGTCACTACCTCGGCGCCCAGTTCGCGGAACACATTGGGAGCAATGTGATAGGTAGCGCCGTGAGCACAATCCACCACTATCTTGAGCCCGGCGAGGGTTTGATCCGCCGGGAAGTTACCTTTGCAATATTCGATATAACGACCGGCGGCATCATCGATACGGGAGACTTTCCCCAGCAGGTGCGACTCAACACAAACCAGAGGTTTTTCCAGCTCGGCTTCAATCTCCAGTTCCAGTTCGTCATCCAGCTTGCTGCCATCTGTGGAGAAAAACTTGATGCCGTTGTCATAGTAGGGATTGTGAGATGCACTGATAACGACCCCCGCCTCGGCGCGGAATGTTCGGGTCAGGTAGGCGACTGCCGGCGTCGGCATGGGCCCCATTAACATCACATTGAGTCCGGCGGCAGACAGGCCGGCTTCCAACGCCGACTCGAACAGATAACCTGAGATCCGGGTATCCTTGCCTATAATCACTTTACGGGTACCACTGCGGGACAAGACCCTACCGGCAGCCCAGCCAAGCTTAAGTGCCAGCTCCGGAGTCATCTTGCCCGCTCCAACCTTGCCGCGGATCCCGTCCGTACCAAAAAACTTTCTCACGCTCACTCCTACTGAGAACCATCTTTGAATGGTTATTCTATATACTGTAAACCTAATGCCGGCTGACCCGCCGGCCTGAAACCTATGAAGTCACGGCGCAGTCTTTATCCAAACTGCTTGGTTGCTGCCATGACCTTGAGTACATCGCTGGTCTCTGCAACATCATGTACCCGAATAATATGTGCGCCCCGCTGAGCAGCCAACATGGCGCCCGCCAGGCTACCTGCCAATCTGTTGTCGACACTGCGCTCAAGCAGATTTCCTATCATACTCTTTCGCGATAGTCCGATAAGTAAAGGCAGATCAAATTTTGCCAGCTCTTGCAAATGAGCCAGCAGATGATAATTGTGTTCCAGCGTCTTGCCAAATCCAAAACCCGGATCCAGCAATATTGCCTCTCTGGCGATCCCCGCATCAATACAGGCCTCAATGCGCTTGGCAAAGAAGTCATTCACCTCGGCAAGCAGATCCTCATAGTGGGGCGCATTCTGCATGGTTCTGGGTTGTCCTTGCATATGCATCAGGCATACAGGTACCTGCAGCTCAGCAGCGGCTTGTAGGGCGCCGGGCTCCTGCAAGGCCCGCACATCATTGATAAGGTGAGCGCCGGCATTGATACCGGCGCGCATCACTTCGGCTTTACTGGTATCCAAAGAGATCCAGATGTGGGGATACTTGGCGACAATATACTCCACCAAGGGAACAACCCGGGAAAGCTCCTCATCGACGCTGACATCGGCAGCTCCGGGCCGGGTGGACTCGCCGCCGATATCGATAAACACGGCGCCATCGGCCACCATTTGGTCGGCGTGGCGGCAGGCCAGTTCAAAGGAAGAAAAGCGGCCGCCATCGGAAAATGAATCCGGGGTTACATTGAGGATCCCCATTACCTTGGGCTCATCGAGTAGTAGTTTGTGAGCACCGGACTTTAGTTCAAACACTCTTTACTCCCTTACGCGTCAAGCGCGAGAACATCTTTATTGGATTTATTATTGTGCCTTCAGGCAGAAACAAGAAAACCCCTTGCGGGGTTTTCTTTTACCTCAGAGTAGGCTTATTTCAGTGGGCTCTCGCCGGGTTTGCCCAAATCTGCAGCAGTATCACTCGGCTCATGCTCTTCAACTTCAGTCTCTTCAGGCTTGGCACCTTTACTGCCATTATTGCCGTTGGAAGAGCCATTGTCGTCCAGCTGCCAATCGACCGGAGGACGCACTTCGCGGCGCTCCATCAGGTCCTCTATCTGGCGCGAGTCTATGGTCTCATACTTCATCAACGCATCTTTCATCGCGTGCAGTACGTCCATATTCTCATCCAGCAGTTGTTTGGCACGCTGGTAGTTGCGGTCAATGATGGCCTTGATTTCAGAGTCTATGATGGCCGCAGTCTCATCAGACATATGCTTGGACTTGGCCATGGAGCGGCCCAGGAATACTTCACCCTCTTCCTCTGCATACAGCAGCGGACCGAGTTTCTCGGAGAAGCCCCACTGGGTCACCATGTTACGGGCAATGGCCGTAGCATATTTAATGTCCTGAGATGCACCGGTAGAGACTTTTTCAGTGCCAAAGATAATCTCTTCGGCCAGTCGACCACCGTAGGCCACAGAGATCTTACTCTCCAGCTTCTGGCGGCTCTCACTGATGGCATCGGCTTCCGGCAGGAAGAAGGTCACACCCAAGGCCCGGCCTCGAGGGATAATGGTTACCTTATGCACAGGGTCGTGCTCAGGCACCAGATAGCCCACAATCGCGTGGCCGGCTTCGTGGTAAGCCGTCATCTCTTTCTCGGACTCAGACATCACCATGGAGCGGCGTTCGGCGCCCATCATGATCTTGTCTTTGGCACTCTCAAACTCTTCCATGGTCACCACACGGCGATTACCGCGAGCGGCAAACAGTGCAGCCTCGTTAACCAGGTTGGCAAGATCCGCACCTGAGAACCCTGGTGTACCACGAGCAATTACACTGGCTTTAACATCGTCACCCAAAGGCACTTTACGCATGTGCACTTTAAGAATTTGCTCACGGCCACGAACATCCGGCAGCCCCACTACAACCTGGCGGTCGAAACGGCCTGGACGCAGCAGAGCGGCATCCAATACGTCTGGACGGTTGGTTGCGGCGATAACGATAATACCTTCATTACCTTCAAAGCCATCCATTTCCACCAACATCTGGTTCAATGTTTGCTCACGCTCGTCGTGACCACCACCGAGCCCGGCACCACGCTGACGGCCAACGGCATCGATTTCATCGATAAAGATGATGCATGGAGCCGACTTTTTGGCTTGCTCGAACATGTCACGTACCCGGGAGGCACCGACACCGACAAACATTTCCACAAAGTCAGAACCTGAGATGGTAAAGAAAGGCACCTTTGCTTCACCGGCAATCGCCTTGGCAAGCAAGGTTTTACCTGTACCTGGGGGACCAACCATCAAGACACCGGTAGGAATACGGCCACCGAGTTTCTGGAATTTGGTGGGATCACGCAGATAATCCACCATCTCCTTCACCTCTTCCTTGGCCTCGTCACAACCGGCCACATCGGCAAAGGTAGTCTTAATCTGATCTTCGCTCATCAGCTTGGCTTTACTCTTGCCAAAGGACATGGCGCCTTTACCGCCACCGCCCTGCATCTGTCGCATAAAGAAGATCCACACCCCGATAAGCAGCAACATGGGGAACCAGGAGATGAAGATCTGTGTCAGGAAACCTGACTCTTCGGCTTCCTGCCCTTTCATGCGGATGCCTTTACGATCCAGGTCATTGATCAGATCCTGGTCATACAAGGGCATAATGGTGGTGAACTTTTCACCGGACTTTTTGACGCCTTCAATCGTACGTTGGTCGCTTTTCACTTCAACGTTACTGACTTGGCCGCTACGAACATCGTCCAGGAAAGTCGAATAATCCATCTTCTGCGCTGACGAAGAAGAGGGGGAGTAACCCTGGAACACGGACATCAGCACCACGGCGATGACCACCCAGAGAATCAAATTTTTTGCCATGTCACTCAATTACTGAACCTCACAAAGTCTTGAGATTTACTTCAATCAGGGTACTACAACTTGTACCCTGTCGCTACCAGATAGACCTCGCGAGAACGTGGCCTGGAGGAATCCGGCTTACGGGTTTTTACAGTCTTGAACGCTTGTCTGACTGCTTTCATATACTCGTCAAAGCCCTCCCCCTGAAAGACTTTAACAGCAAAACTACCATTGGCTGCCAACACCTGATGACACATATCCAGCGCCAACTCCACTAAATACATGGCTCTGGGCTGATCCACACCATCTGAACCACTCATATTGGGCGCCATATCCGAGAGCACCAAGTCAACCTTATCTTCCCCTACCCGGGTCAGCAAGGCCTCAAGGACTTTTTCCTCACGGAAGTCTCCCTGAAGGAAATCGACACCAACGATTGGGTCCATCGGTAAAATATCACAGGCAACCACTTTACCTTTTTCACCGACCAACTTGGCCGCCACCTGAGACCAACCTCCGGGAGCCGCCCCCAGGTCGACCACTGTCATCCCGGGTTTAATCAGCTGATCTTTTTGTTGCAGCTCCTCTAACTTGAACGCGGCCCGCGAACGCAGCCCCCGTTTTTGTGCCAATTTGACATAGTGATCATCAAAGTGTTCCTGCATCCAACGGGTGGAACTGGCCGTACGTTTCTTACCTGACATTCAAAATCCGCAACAAATGAGAGTTACACAAGGGCTATATGAGGGTAGAATAGCGGCTTTTCAACAGTAACTCAGCAAAAGTTGGTAGAAATGAACTTAACAACCAAACAGAAACAGCATCTCAAGGGCCTGGCACATAGCCTCAAGCCGGTAGTGCTGCTTGGTGCCAATGGCCTGACTGAAGGGGTACTGGCTGAAATTGATAATGCGCTCTCTCACCATGAGCTGATTAAAGTTAAAGTCGCCTCTGAAGACAGAGAACTGAAAGCCGCTATCGTTGATGCCATTGTCCGTGAAACCCAGGCAACCAAGGTGCAGCTGATCGGCCATGTTTTGGTGCTCTTCCGTCAATCCGAGGAGATGAAAATCGCTCTGCCCAAGGCCAGATAAGCCCTTTCCCCACAAAAAAGCCACCTTAACCGGTGGCTTTTTTGTTGCCATAATCCCATCGGCGCACACATTGTGGCGCCGGCGGATTAAATCAGTATTAATTGATGGGTTTCAATCAGGGTGTCTGGGTCACAGGCGTCACCCGATAATGCTCACTGGACAGTCCCAGCCATTCCGGCAGTGAAGTACCAACCGATATCGATGAGAAAGTACCGGTCAACACCCCGATAAACATGGCGATGGAAAATCCTTCCAAGGGGCCTCCGCCCATGATCCACAGTGCTGAAATAGTCATCAGGGTAGTACCGGATGTCACCATGGTTCGGGCAAAAGTGGCCGCAATCGCCTGGTTATTGATGTCTTTTACCGCCAACTTGGGTTTGGCAGCCAGCAATTCGCGGATCCTGTCGGCAATAATGATGGAATCGTTGAGCGAATATCCCAAAATGGCCAACACAGCCGCCAGCACCGTCAGGTTGAACTCCATCTGAGTGGCGGCGAAAAAAGCCAGCACAAAGATAACATCATGCACCAGAGCAAATATCGCACCGGACGCCAGACGCCACTCAAAGCGGTAAGAGAGATACCCCAGAATACACAGCATTGCCACCAGCAAAGCCAAGCCGCCCTGCTCGGCCAACTCCTGGCCGACCTGAGGCCCGACTATGCTGGTATTGAGCACTTCAACATGAGTGTTCATACCCGCCAGTACCTCCGGCAGTTCGGGCATGGTTTGCCCGGCACTTGGCGCTGCATAACGCAGCACCCAGCGTCCCGGCTCACCGGCAGCAATCAGGCTGACTTCCTGGCCATAGGCCTGCTGCAGCACAGGTTGCAGCGATTTGGAGCTGATTGAGCTGTCGATACGGATTTCACTGACCACACCGCCGGTAAAATCCAGCCCCCAGTTGAGCCCCTTGACGGCAATCACACTGATGGACACTATCATCAAAAACACGGAAACCGCGCTGCTGAAATAACGCCACTTGGTTGCATTTTTCATATTAATCATAATATTAAACCCTCACTTCGCGGCTAAAGTTCTTGCCATAGACCAGGTTAATAATCGCCCTTGAGGCAAAAATCCCGGTGAACATACTGGTCAACAACCCCAGCCCCAGCGTCAGCGCAAACCCCTGAATAGGACCATTACCTATGGCGTAGAGCACTACAGCAGTGATCATAGTGGTGAAGTTGGCATCGAAAATGGTGGAGAAGGCGCTGTCAAAGCCCTTGTCAATGGCGTGCGCCAATGCCCGCCCTTCACGAAGCTTGTCGCGGATCCGCTCGAAAATCAGTACATTGGTATCCACCGCCATCCCCACTGTCAGCACCAAACCGGCAATCCCGGGGAGAGTCAGTACCGCGCCGGGAATCAAGGCCAGCAAGCCAAACAGCAACACCATGTTAGCCAGCAACGCCAGGTTGGCGACCCAGCCAAGCCTGCGATACCAAAGCGCCATAAACACCAGGGTGATCCCCATGCCGAGCGCCAGGGCGGCAAAGCCGTTGTGAATATTCTCTGCCCCCAGCGTCGGGCCTATAGTGCGCTCTTCAACTATGGTGACAGGCGCAGTCATAGAACCGGCCCGCAGCAAAAGAGCCAGTTGCTGCGCATCCTGATAACTACCGGCGCCGGTTATCCGAAAACGCTCCGGCAGCACAGACTGAATGGTGGCGACACTGATAATTTCATTGCTTTGTACTGCCTTGCCGTTGGCATCGCGGCTGTACTCACTGTATGCCGTGGCCATAGGTTTGCCGATATGGCCTCGGGAGAAGTCGGTCATACGGCGGCCGCCTTCACTGTCCAGGGTAATATTGACCTCGGCAGTACCCATTTCACCTATGCCGGCACGGGCATCGACAATATGCTCGCCGGTCAGCACAGGTTTGCGCGCCACGGGTACAGGATTGCCGGACTTGTCCTTAATCAACATGGCGCCGGTGGCACTGTCCTTGACTTCATAGAAGGCCAGAGTCGCGGTCGCCCCTATCACGCTCTTGGCGGCAGCCGGGTCTTGAACACCTGGCAGCTCGATACGGATGCGGCTTTCGCCCTGACGCTGCACCAGCGCTTCGGTGATCCCCAACTCTTCGATACGGGTACGCATGATCTGCAGGTTTTGCTGCACTGTCAGGTTACGCAAATTGATTTTCTCAGCCTCAGTCAGCGCCAACTTGAGCTGACTGTTATTGCTGCTCACCTGCCAGAGCGGGTATTGCCTGGCCATAAACTGCCGCACCTCGGCGCGAGCCGCCTCTGGCATAACCACTGTCAGTTGCTCTTCAGCGCCCTGACGCACACTCAAGCCTCGGATCCCCTGCTCTCTGGCAAAGGCACGCAGGGCATCGGCCAGTGAACTTCCCTGGGTTTGATACACAGGGGTGATATCCACATCCAACAAGAATTGCACCCCGCCACGAAGATCCAGCCCCAACTTAATGGGTTCAAACCCCATGCCGAGCAACCACTCGGGCGCTGCCGGGCTCAAAGCCAGAGTGAGTTCAGCGGGATCTTTGGCACGACCGGCCAGCAAGGATTTGGCCAAAGTCTGTTGGCCTTCATCATTGAGAATAATCAGGGTTTGCTGATCTTTGCTGTCCAGGCGCTTGACTTGAATATCGGCCTTGGCCAGTTCAGAAACTATCTGGGTCGGAGATAAGTCCAGTCCGGCCTTTGGGGAAATCTGCACCGCGGCATCTTCACCATACCAAGTCGGCAAGGCGCTCAGCGCCATCACCACCAGGGTGACTACCAGTACCAGATATTTCCAGGCGCTGTAGTGATTAAGCAGTTTTTTAGGCTGGCGCCCGCGGCCATTACTCTTTAATAATGAGTCAGTTATCATATTTATGCTCTCTTTTCGACTCGTGGCTTAAGCCACATATCACAGTCGCAGCCATCCAATGAAGGAGTGACTGACAACAGATGAAGTGAAACCCGGACAGAAAAGCCCGGTAGAGAGCGTCAGGCGGCTTGCTGACTGAAGCGATAGCGGAGGTTGGCGTCTTTCCAGCCCCCAAGGCGCAAACCGGCTCCTGGGTGCTTTAAGGTCCAATACTGCTCAATAGGCAATTGCTCGGCAAAACCTATGCTGAGCACAGGCGCCGGTGGCATAGCGATTTCAAACGCCAATTCATAGGGTGGCTCGGCCACATCATGCGGAGCGGCCGTGCTGAGGCAGCGCTGGCTGGCTCCGGGCGCCGAATAGAGTTGGTCGCCCTGCTCGGAGCGCAGCAACTTGGATAAGTGAGACAGGGAAACCTTGCCATCCACCTTTTCTCTGTCGGCAGCATCATGCTTGCCAAGCTTATGATGCAGGGACTCCTGGGATTGGGGCTCTTGACCAAGAGACGCTGACAACACTGCAGAAGACGGCTCTTTGTCAGCATCTTGTTGCTGACTGAGCTCGGGTAAGGCTTGCTCAAACGCCTTCCAGGTTGCATCAGAGGCAATCCCGGAATACACATTGCCCAGCAGACCTATGGCGAGCAGCAGGGTAAAGAGGCGCATGATTCTCAGCAAGGTGTTATCCATAAACAGGGTTATTTGGGCGGATGCTAGTCTTTCAAGCCCTGACGGGCAAATTAAACTTTGTCCATCTTGCACAAAAAAGCCGCCCGGAGGCGGCTTGATAACGCAATCAGATATATTCGACGGCGACCACTTCATACTCTGCCAAGCCACCGGGAGTTTGGATGTTGACTTCATCCCCCAGATTTTTGCCGATAAGGCCACGGGCAATGGGTGAGTTCACCGAGATCAGGTTCTCTTTGATATTGGCCTCATCGTCACCGACAATGCGGTAAGTCACTTCGGCATCTGTGTCCAGATTCAGTATGGTCACAGTGGCGCCAAAGATGATCCGGCCATTGTTGGGCATCTTGGTCACATCAATGATCTGGGCATTGGACAGTTTGCCTTCGATATCGCGGATACGGGCTTCGCAAATGCCTTGCTCTTCACGGGCTGCATGGTATTCCGCGTTTTCTTTCAAATCCCCCAGTTCACGCGCCGCGGCAATTGCCTCGGTGATCTTGGGACGGCGATCAAACTTGAGTATATCCAGTTCTTTGCGCAACTGTTCTGCCCCAACCAGGGTCATGGGAACCTTGTTCATAATCTCTTTCGTCTCCTGTCAAACAAAAGCAGCCTCCGTCGGCCTAAGGCCAACAGAGACTCATTTTCCGGGTGAATGGGCGCCATTTTGTCAGCGGCGCCAGGGATGCATAGCGGAATACCGGGGAATACACCGGCTAAAACTCAATTCATCTTGGCTACAAGCTTACCTAAGCCATGGCTGGCTTGCCAGCCATGGCGACAAAAATCTCTGTTTCTGTGGCACCGACGATGAGAAATTCATCTCAGTTAAGACTCGAAAGCACAGAGGGATAGCCCCAACCATTGTCTCCTACCTCGACCTGCTCACCGGTAAGGTACTGATACAAGGTCGGTGCCAGTGAGCCGTTATCCAGCGGCCCCAATCTCTGGCCGGGTTTGACCGTCTCGCCCCAGAAACCTATGAAGGCATCTTTTTCCAGATAATGCTCGCCCGCATGACGACCCGGTACCAGGGTGTTGTAGCCAAACCCCTCTTTGGGGAAGAGGTTGATGGTGCCGGCCCTGTCTTCATCATAGAGATGTGCCAGCTGCACCACAGCATCGGGTCTAGGACTCATGGCCGCCAGGCTGCGCCACTGCTCGGCGCTGCAGCCCTTGGCACTCCCCAGGCATAGTTCGAGCAGTTGTTGCTTGGCAGACAGCTGAACATCAGACAACGGCGCCAGATAAGGGTTGCTCTGAGCCAGTGCCAGCAGCTCTGGCGCGCCCTTAGCATCCAGCGCCTGATAACGGATAACGCCCGATTCACGACTGATCATTTCATCGCGGCGCTGCCCGTTTCTGTATCCCACCAAACGCACAGAGCAGCTATCAAGCGTACAATCGCTTTGGCGCACCACCAGATAATCCAGCGATTCCTGCAACTCATCGGCAAGTAGGCTGACCATATCCAGCGCCTTGCCTTCTCTGACCTTAAAACGGGTCAACTCTTGGTACAGGGGTTGCATCTGCCAACCTCGGTCCGAGTTAAAGAAGTCCAGCATATAGTTGCCACCGGCAGTGGAGGCTATCACCAAATCTACCCCATGCAGTGAAGGCGGATTGAGGTTGTTGGTTATCTTGGGGCCTTCCCCTTCATCAGAGGAGATTTTGCTTATCTTGAGCTCGACCCCGCGTTGCTTGAGCGCATCTTGCAGCACCAGTTCGGGGTTAAGGGTGTGATACACAGGTGCCAAACCATGATCGCCGGCCATGCCCCACAGCGTCTGCGGATAGATACCCGCGTCCCGATACACCTTGTCCAGACGGCCGAGCCAGTAATCGAGCCGGTTAAGCTCACCGGTCGGCGCTATGATTTCATCGCTGAACGGCCCCTTGAAATGGGCGAAGTGATCCGGCCAGGGGTTATAAATAAGCAGATAGTCCGGCATTGCCTGCTCACTCAGCAAGGCCAGCTCATTGAGCTGCTCATTGAGCTTGGCCCGCAAGCTCATGCGGGAAAACAGCCGCCAGGCGCCCATCCTGTCGTAGGCCTCGAGTTGCTCTCGAACCGCCGCCACTTTATGTTGCAAGCCCTTCTCGGCTTCGGCGCGCAGCGACAACTCATTGAGACAGCGCTGCTCGCCAAAATCACGGATCACTTCCCCCAGCCCCAGATTGACCAGGGCATCGAAGCTGGTCTGGGCGTTCCAGTCATATTGGGCGTTGCAGTTTAAGGTCTTGAGATAGTTCAGTCGGTCGAACATGGTGCGCATGCCGCGGCTCTCCGCCAGATTTTCGAGCTGCAGAGCATCATTGCCGAAGAAGTAATAGGCCCGGTCACGGGTGCGATCGACAAAGTGAAAATTGGGGATCCCTGTGCCACCCTGGCCGGACACTGCGGCGCCTGTCTTGATAATCGGCAGATTGCGCACACTGATGGTAGGCGTGGAAGAGATACCTCCTGTGGCTATGCCATTTTCACTCCGGCGATAGAGTGACTTGAAAAACGGCAGATAGTACTGGTCGGTGGCGCCATGTTTCACCAACTGACGCAAAAAGTCCTGCTTGGGAGTATGCTGCGGCCGCCCCATGGCTGACGCGGGCGAGAGTTGCAACAAAGCCGCATCCCTGGCTAGTACTTCTTTGAGATAAGGGCCTGAATTGGGTGCAACCAACGCCTGCATCAGTCCCTGGCTCAAGCCATCTACCGTTATCTGCACCGCTCTTGGGCGTTGACTCCAACTTGCCAGAAAATCACTCAGCCCCTTGGGATCTTCCTTGAGACTGGCCTGCATCCAGGCAGAAAAGGACTTGGCCCGCTGCGCCGGTAATGCATATTGGCGATAGGCCTTGAGCACATTGAGACGGACAAAGTCGATAAGGGTAACGGTTATCGCCTGCGCCTTGTTGTTTACCTTGGCGGCATTTTCCGCCTTGCCATCTTCAATAATCAGCTCGAGGGCGCTGCGCATATCCCCCTCGGGCAAACTGCCGACATACTTGCCAATCTCAGTGATGATCAGCGGCTGAATGTCGGCAATCAGCGCCAGATCTTCAGGGCTATCGCCAAGATAGCGGTAATGTTCCGGCAGTTTCTTGCCAAGGGCCCAGTCATCATTGTTGAACAGACGATCATAGACAGTCACCAACATGGCAACCAACTGGCGATTGAGCGTCATGCCCTCGCGTCTGTCATTGGCTTCGGCGGTCGGTTCGGTGTTGTCTTTGACCTGCTCCTCCAGGCTGAACAGCGAATGCTGCCAGGGCGCGATTTGCTCCTTGCCGTATTGGCTCAGCAGATAATCCCGGAACTGATCCCGGTTTTCGGCGCGGCTGTATCTGTCGTAAAAAAGGTAGAGAAAATGCCCAAGGGGGATGCTGTAGAAAGGATCCGACAGCCGGGCTATGACCCTGGTCTTGGTCGGCGCATCGAGCGGCAGCGTTAAAATGTAGGCATCCAGGCTCATACCGGCAACGGAAAATATCGCCAGATCGCGCCCAGTGGTGACACTGAGCTCCAACCCTTTAAACAACTGCTTTTGCAACAGATCGCCGCCGTGATACAAGGGCGCCACCAAAGGCACAGTGTTGATATCGGCCAGCACGCCGTTACTGCCGAGGCTCAAAGCCAAGCCAAAACTCAAGGCAAGAGCCTGTGCTTTGCTCCGCCGGTTAAACAGCCCTTTGACGCGCCCCGCAACGTTTTCCCGGCCCTTGGGCTCCTTTGAGACAGACTCGAGTATCATCACTTCCTTTCCCTGAAACATCTTGATTGCAGCATCTTAAATGAAACGCCTTGATAGTGGGCGAGTTTAGCAAGAGCCGCCAAGATCCCAAAGCCAAGGAATTTGACCCAAATCATCCGGCCTACAAAAAAACAGGCCACCCTAATGGGTGGCCTGGTCACTTTCAGTTACTGACTGACAGCGTTTACTTGTTGACTCTCGCGTGCAGTTCCTGCACTGAGGCAACATTGCTTCTGTCGTCGGCATCATGGGCCATACAGGTTGCAAAAGCCGCATTCATGGTGGTGGTGTAGTTCACCTTGTGCTGCAGCGCGCCGCGGCGCAGCTGTCTGGAATCCTCGATGGCCTGACGACCCTCCGTGGTATTCACTATGTAGGTGTATTCACCGTTCTTGATCCGGTCAAGAATGTGTGGACGACCTTCATGCACCTTGTTCACCAGGCGGGGATTGATACCCGCTTCACCCAGCACCACAGCCGTGCCGTGGGTGGCATCCAGCTCATAGCCGAGTTCAATCAGCTTGGCCGCCAGATCCGAAACCCGCTTCTTGTCGCTGTGACGAACAGACAACAGGGCGCGGCCTGACTTGGGCACATCTTTCACTGAGCCCAGTTGCGCCTTGGCGTAGGCTTCGGCGAAGGTATCACCCACACCCATCACCTCACCGGTAGAGCGCATTTCAGGGCCGAGCAGAGGGTCAACACCCGGGAACTTGTTGAACGGCAGAACCACTTCTTTCACCGAGTAGTAAGGCGGGATCACTTCCTGAGTATGTTGCTGTTCGGCCAGTGAAGTGCCGGCCATTACCCGGGCGGCAATCTTGGCCAGAGGCACACCTGTGGCCTTGGAAACGAAAGGCACTGTGCGGGCGGCGCGCGGATTTACCTCAATCAGGTAAATCACGTCGCTCTTGACCGCAAACTGCACATTCATCAGACCGACAACGCCCAGCTCCAGCGCCAGCTTGCGTACCTGCTCGCGCATCTCGTCCTGAATCGCCTTGGAGAGAGTGTAAGGAGGCAGTGAACAACCTGAGTCACCTGAGTGAACACCGGCCTGCTCAATATGCTCCATGATCCCGCCGATAACCACGTCCTTGCCATCACAAACGGCATCCACGTCTACTTCGGTGGCGTCATCCAGGAAGCGATCCAGCAGTACCGGCGACTCGTTGGATACACTGACGGCTTCGTTGAAGTAACGGCGCAGATCCTGCTCGTCGTAGACGATTTCCATCGCCCGGCCACCCAGAACATAGGAGGGACGAACCACCAGGGGGTAGCCTATACGCTCGGCATCCAGTACCGCCTGCTCCAGGTTGGTCACTGTGCTGTTTTCAGGCTGTTTCAGCCCCAAACGCTCAACCGCTTGTTGGAAGCGCTCACGGTCTTCGGCGCGGTCGATGGCATCCGGGCTGGTCCCTATGATGGGCACACCTGCGGCTTCCAGGGCGCGGGCCAGTTTCAGTGGCGTTTGGCCACCATACTGCACGATAACCCCTTTGGGCTGCTCAACCCGCACGATTTCCAGTACGTCTTCCAGGGTAACAGGTTCAAAGTAGAGTCTGTCAGAGGTGTCATAGTCGGTGGAAACGGTTTCAGGGTTACAGTTAACCATGATGGTTTCATAGCCGTCTTCACGCATCGCCAGCGCTGCGTGCACACAGCAGTAGTCGAACTCGATACCCTGACCGATACGGTTGGGGCCGCCACCTATCACCATGATCTTGTCTTTATCGGACGGATTGGCCTCACACTCTTCCTCGTAGGTGGAGTACATGTAGGCGGTATCCGTGGCGAACTCGGCGGCGCAGGTATCTACCCGCTTGTAGACAGGGAAGAGCTCATACTTGTGACGCAGTTTGCGCACTTCACTTTCAGAAACCCCCAGCAGTGACGCCAGGCGCGCATCGGAGAAACCTTTGCGCTTCAGCTTGCGCAGGAATTCCTGGGAAAGACCGCTCCAGCCACCTTCCTTGACCTTCTCTTCCTGCAGTACCAGATCTTCAATCTGCACCAGGAACCAAGGGTCTATGTTGGTGATGCGGCGAATACCTTCCATGGACATACCGGCGCGGAAAGCATCAGCGATATACCAAGGACGCTCAGGGCCCACATCCTGCAATTCGTAACGTATCTTGGCCAGGGCTTCCGGCTCGTTGATATCCACGATAGGGTCAAAACCTGTCATCCCGGTTTCCAGGCCGCGCAGAGCTTTTTGCATCGACTCCTGGAAGGTACGGCCGATGGCCATCACTTCACCGACAGACTTCATCTGAGTGGTCAGGCGGTCGTTGGAACCGGCAAACTTCTCGAAGTTGAAGCGAGGGATTTTGGTAACTACATAGTCGATAGAGGGCTCGAACGAAGCCGGGGTCAGACCGCCGGTAATGTCGTTCATCAGCTCATCCAGGGTAAAGCCCACCGCCAACTTGGCCGCAACCTTGGCAATCGGGAAACCGGTCGCCTTGGAGGCCAGCGCAGATGAGCGCGATACCCTTGGGTTCATCTCGATGATCACCATGCGACCATCTTTGGGGTTAATACCAAACTGCACGTTGGAGCCACCGGTTTCAACGCCGATTTCCCGAAGCACCGCCATGGAGGCGTTACGCATCAGTTGATATTCTTTGTCAGTCAGGGTCTGGGCCGGTGCCACTGTAATGGAGTCACCTGTGTGCACGCCCATGGGGTCAAAGTTTTCGATGGCGCAGACTATGATGCAGTTGTCGTTGCGATCGCGCACCACTTCCATCTCATACTCTTTCCAGCCAATCAGCGACTCGTCAATCAGCAGCTCATTGGTCGGCGACAAGTCCAGACCCCGGGTACAGATCTCTTCAAACTCTTCGACGTTGTAAGCGATACCGCCGCCGCTGCCGCCCATGGTGAAAGAGGGGCGAATGATGCAGGGGAAGCCCACTTGATCCAGCACCTTGTGTGCATCTTCCATGCTGTGGGCAATACCGGCACGGGGACACTCGAGGCCGATACTCTTCATCGCCTTGTCAAAACGGGCACGGTCTTCGGCCTTGTCGATGGCATCGGCAGTGGCGCCGATCATCTCGACATCAAACTCTTTCAATACGCCTTTGGCTTCCAGTTCCAGGGCACAGTTCAGCGCCGTCTGGCCGCCCATGGTTGGCAGAATCGCATCGGGGCGTTCTTTGGCGATAATGTTGCGCACCACTTCCCAGTGGATAGGCTCGATGTATGTGGCATCGGCCATTTCCGGGTCTGTCATAATGGTTGCAGGGTTGGAGTTCACCAGAATGACCCGGTAACCCTCTTCTCTCAGCGCCTTACAGGCCTGGGCTCCCGAATAGTCAAACTCACAGGCCTGACCGATAACGATTGGGCCGGCACCCAGGATAAGAATACTTTGGATATCAGTACGTTTTGGCATTTTCTTCTATCTTCTCCCGGCGATTACAGCTTGACTTGGTGACGGTATTGCTCAATCAGTTCGATAAAGTGATCGAACAGTGGCGCACAATCGTGCGGCCCTGGACTCGCTTCAGGGTGCCCCTGGAAGCTGAAGGCCGGCTTGTCTGTCAGGTGGATCCCCTGCAGTGAGCCATCAAACAACGACTTGTGAGTCACCTTGATGTTGGCTGGCAGTGTGGCTTCGTCGGCAGCAAAACCATGGTTCTGACTGGTGATCATCACAGTGCCTTTGTCAATATCGCTTACCGGGTGGTTAGCACCGTGGTGACCAAACTTCATCTTCAGCGTCTTGGCACCATTGGCCAGTGCCAGCAGTTGGTGGCCAAGGCAGATGCCGAATACCGGGATATCGGTTTCGAGAATTTGCTGAATCGCCTTGATGGCGTAGTCACATGGCTCCGGGTCACCGGGGCCGTTGGAGAGGAATACCCCATCCGGTGCCATCGCCAGCACTTCACTGGCAGGCGTTTGTGCAGGAACCACAGTCACATCACAGCCTCTGTCTACCAGCATTCGCAGTATGTTCTGCTTCACGCCATAGTCATAAGCCACTACCTTGTACTTGAGTTCTGACTCGGGAGTATCGACCGGCAGGCCGCTCTCCAAACGCCAGGTTCCCTTGCGCCAGGTGTAAGACTTGTCGGTCGTCACTTCCTTGGCCAAGTCCATGCCTTTCAGCCCAGGGAAGGCCTTGGCGGCGGCCAGCGCCTTGTCTACGTCCTGTTCACCCACCAGAATGCAACCGGCCTGAGCGCCCTTCTCCCGCAGAATACGGGTCAGCTTACGGGTGTCGATATCGGCGATACCGACCACCTTGTTGGCTTTGAGGTAATCACTGAGGGATTGTTGGTTACGGAAGTTACTGGCGAGGAGGGGAAGATCACGAATAATAAGACCACAGGCATGAACTGCATCGGATTCTGTGTCTTCATCGTTGGTACCGGTATTACCGATATGTGGGTAGGTTAGAGTTACTATCTGGCGAGAATAAGATGGATCGGTGAGGATTTCTTGATATCCGGTCATCGAAGTGTTAAAAACGACTTCTCCAACTGCAATACCATCGGCACCTATTGCTGTGCCGGAAAATACGCTTCCATCTTCGAGTACGAGTAAGGCAGACTTTGTCAACGCGACCTCCGAGAAAAGAGCCAAGCCACTGAAATATAATATTTTTATCTTTGTTTAAAGTACCAATTTCCGCTAAAATACGAAATTTTGACAAATTCCGAGCATCCTACACGAGAAATGGTAATCCGTCTATAGCTTGGCGGACGAATTCGAAAAAAAACCGCCGATTGGCGGTTTTTTAAATAATGTCACAGGGGTTTCAACCCCAATACCTGTTGCATGTCGTAGAGCCCGGCATCCTGTTCCTGTAGCCAAAGTGCCGCACGCATGGCACCGTTGGCAAAGGTCATTCGGCTGGAAGCCTTGTGGGTGATCTCCAAACGCTCGCCCATATCGGCAAACATGGCGGTATGCTCACCCACCAAGTCGCCCGCCCTGATAGTGGCAAAACCTATGGTGTCGCGCTCACGCTCGCCGGTGATCCCTTCGCGGCCATAAACGGCCACTTTTTCCAGATCCCGCCCCAGCGTGTTGGCAATCACTTCCCCCATCTTCAAGGCGGTACCTGAAGGAGCATCCTTCTTGTGTCTGTGATGACCTTCGATGATCTCTATGTCGGTATAATCACCCATGACTTCCGCAGCCAGTTCCAGCAGCTTCCACATTAGGTTAACCCCAACCGACATATTGGGTGCCAAGACCACAGGCATCTGCTCGGCAAAGGCCTCAATCTGCGCCTTTTGCGCCGAGTTGAAACCTGTAGTGCCTATCACTATCGCCTTATGATGGCGGGCACACCAATCCAGATTGCTGAGGGTGCCTTCCGGGCTGGTGAAATCCACCAACACATCGAAGTCATCGGCAACCTGATCCAGGCTATCGCTGACCCGGACATGGAGACAACCGACTCCGGCCAACTCTCCGGCATCGACTCCCACCAGAGTCGAGCCTGCTCGCTCGATGGCCGCGCCCAGAATGATCCGGCTGGAATGCGCGGCCGCTTCTATCAGGGTACGCCCCATACGGCCGCTGCTTCCGGCAACCGCAACTCTGACATGTCCACTCATAACTTTCTCCACATACAGGCTAAAAAAATCGCCTGAGTCAGACTCAAGCGATTTTGGTATTACAGAATGTCCAGCAATTCCACTTCAAAAACCAGAGTGGAATAAGGCGGGATAGCCGCCCCGGCACCGCGCTCGCCGTAGGCCAGGTGATGCGGTACATACAGCTTGTACTTGGCGCCAACCGGCATCAATTGCAGCGCTTCGGTCCAACCGGCAATCACGCCGGAAACCGGAAATTCGGCAGGCTGACCACGGGTCACTGAACTGTCGAATACTTTACCGTCGATAAAGGTACCGTGATAGTGAGTACGAACATTGGAATCATAGCTTGGCTTCGCGCCTGAGCCTTCGTTGATGATTTCGTACTGCAGACCTGATTCGGTAGTCACCACACCTTCACGCTTGGCGTTTTCAGCCAGGAAAGCGTTGCCTTCGGCAGAAGCGGCTTCGGCAGCCTCTTCCTGAGCCTTCTGCAGACGCTGGCTGATTTCAGAGAAAGCAACCTGCAGATCTTCCAGGGAAACAACACTCTCTTTGCCGTCAAATGCATCGGCCAGACCGGCTTGAACGGCTGGAATATCCAGACCTTCAAAAGAGTTGGCGGCCAGTTGCTCACCCAACTGGCGACCTACGCCGTAGCTGGCTTGTTGTTCAACACTGGTGAACTTATCAGACATAATCAGTTTACTCTCAGTTTATCTGTGAATTTTTCGCGGCACAGTGTAACACTTATCCGGGTCCAAGTGTTGCGCTTATTCGTATCCTTACGGTTTGTTCATTCGCCTGGCCTCAGCCGAAATAAACTGAGGGCCAAGCAAGCCGATTTTCATACACCTCATCTTTGGCAAGAGCGAAACTTACCCTTGCTCGCCTGATAGAGCGGCATCATCTGCGCTTGTAAATCACGCAACTGGGCAATGCGGTTCTCATTGGATGGATGAGTCGATAAGAGCTCCGGCCCCTGACTGCCACCCGCCTTGGCCATGTTTTGCCACAAGGTCACCCCGGCACTGGGATCGAAGCCGGCCCTGGCCATCAGCTCCAGCCCCATCACATCGGCCTCGGACTCCTGCGCCCGGCCATAGGGTAAGATATAGCCCACCTGCACCCCAAGCCCCAGAGCCGCCATATAGAGATCGGCATTGGCTACCTGCCCCATCCCCAATGCAGCACCGGCCAACTGCATGCCGGTATTGCTGAGTTGGGCCCGTGAGGCCTGCTCATTACCGTGCTGCGCCAGCACATGGGCTATCTCATGGCCGATTACCGTTGCCAGTTGGTCTTCATTGTTAGCCACCTTGAGAAGCCCGGTATAGACACCGATATGCCCTCCGGGCAGGGCAAAGGCGTTGACCTGCTCCGAGTCAAACAGCACCCATTGCCAATGTTGCTGCGGCAACAAAGAGGTAATACGCTGCGCCACGCAGGCAACATAGGCACTGGCCGCTTTGTCCTGGCTCTGCTTCTCCTTTGCTTTTATCTGCTCGAAAGAGGCGGTGCCCATCTGGTTTATCTGCTCGGGTGAAAACAGTAGCATCTGCGAGCGCCCAGTGGGCGACTGGGTAGTAGAGCAGCCCGAGAGCAAACCCACAAAGAGTATGGCCAGCAGGCCGAGAATTCGGTTATTCATCTTTTATCTTCCGGTGATAAAGTTTCCCGGGATTTTACCTCAGTGTTACAAGCAAGCACAGCTTGCCGTATCGCCAAAGGATTGACCGACTCAAAAGTCATTTCCGCTCACAGCGAAGACATGAAAAAAGTTGACCTCAAGCCTATCTGGCACGAAACTGGTTAGCAGACTGGGATACGGAAAAACGCCGTTACCCGCTTATAAGTCACTCATTATCATTGGCCTTTTTATAGGATCCAACTCATACAATGCTTGAAGAATTAGCCTTGGGAGGATTGCTGTTCAGTCCTTTGGTTCTCTTCGCACCTCTTGCGCTCGTACTCTGGTTTCTGACCAGACTGGTCCTTCACTGGACCGGGCTGTATGCAAAAATCTGGCGAGTGGCCTGGTTCGAAGTCGCCCTGTTCGTGTGCTATCTGGCACTGATTATCTACCTGTTTGAGAATTGACACTTACCATGGCAAAAGTACTGCGCATCTCCATTACCCTGCTTCTCGTGCTGGCCGCCATAGTGGCCGGATACTGGATTTGGAATCACTACCTCTATTCACCCTGGACCCGTGACGGCCGGGTGCGGGCCGAAGTGATTACGCTCTCGGCCGATGTCTCCGGCTGGGTAACCCAACTGAATGTTAGGGATAACCAGCAAGTCAAAGCCGGCGATCTGCTGTTTCAGGTGGATGATACCCGTTATCAGGCCACCAGTACCGAATTGGCCGCCGAGCTGGAAAACAAACTCTATGCCTGGGAACTGGCCAAACACAAATATGAGCGGCGCAAGAATCTCACCGGCCGCGAGGTGATCAGCGAAGAAGATTTGGAAACGGCACGGATCAACACTGAGTTGGCCAAAGCCAGCTACAACTTGGCAAAGGCCAGACTCGACAGCAGCAAAATAGATCTGCAGCGCACCCAGGTCCACTCCCCCGCCGATGGCACCATAATCAACCTCAGCCTGCGTCAGGGCAACTATGTCAACCAGGGCAAGGCGGTATTGTCTCTGGTTAAACAAGGCTCTTTCTATGTCACAGGTTACTTTGAAGAAACCAAGCTGCCGCTGATAAAGATAGGCCAAAAGGCCAAAATCAGCCTGATGAGTGGTGGCGAGCCGCTCAGGGGCGAAGTAGTTAGCATAGGCAAGGCGATTGCCGACACTAATACCAATGCCAATGGCCAACTGCTGCCGCAAATTCAACAAAGCTTCAACTGGGTCAGGCTGGCACAGAGGATCCCTGTAGATATCAAGCTGGACCCGGCTTCAGAAGAACGTGAACTCAGCGCCGGAATGACGGTTTCCATCCAACTGCAAGCCGAAGAATAACATGGCCCTGTCTCCCACGCTGGCAGTATTCCTGACCCCGGACAAGCGCACACTGATCTTCGCCACCAAAGGGGTGATTGCCATGGCGCTGGCGCTGACGGCGGCGCTCTACCTGGACTTGGAGCGCCCCTACTGGGCGCTGGTGTCGGCGGTATTCCTGCAGATGCGCCCCGAAAGTGGCCTGGTGCTTGAAAAAGGCCTTTGTCAGATAATAGGCACATTGGTAGGCGGGGTTGTCGGCATAGCGATTCTCAGCGGCTTTTACAACGCTCCCGAACTGGCCATCCTCACCCTGACGCTGTGGCTGGGTCTGAACTCGGCGCTGTCGGCCATGGTGCGCCATATCAACTTTGTCTACGCCTTCGCTATGGCGGGGATCACCCCCTGTCTTATTGTGCTCTTGGTAATGGTCAACCCTGCCACCGCCAACAGTGAAACCATCTTCGCCGTCGCCCATTCCAGGGTCAGTGAAATCATAGTCGGCGCCATCTGTGCCACTCTGGTGAGCCAGTTGCTGTGGCCAGTCAGAGTCACCGAAGGGCTGCAGAAACAAACCCGAACAATAGTCAACCAGACGTTGGAATACCTCACGCTGGAGCTGGATCTCAACGGCTCCCATGAAAACCGCCATCAACAGATAGATGCGATTCTCGAATCACTGGCAGAAGCCAGTGACGATGCCAACGCCCTCAGCTACGAGGGGCCGGAAGGCCCTGGACGCAGTCGTGCGGCCAATTTGTTATTCAACAAGGTGTTGTCATTGCTCGCCGTGATCCAGATATTCGGCCGTTTGCAGCGTAACCATGAAGAGTTGATGACAGGCACCCTCTCAGGGCTAATCCGTACCCTGAAAAGCAACTTCAAGGCGATGTCCGAATCGGACGATTTCCATTTCTGTTATGAACTGGCACACAGGCAGAGGCGCGAAATCATTCACTATCGCAACACTCATGCCTGTATCAGCCCACTGGAGTCGCGGCTGCTGAAAACCGCCTCAGAGCTGGCCAGCGATTTGGTGCTGGTGCTGCGGGCTTTCAAGGCGTTGGAGTCACCGGACAAAACGCTGCTCAATGCTCCCGCGATGCAGACCCACAGAGATCCCCTGCTCGGGCTGATCACGGGTGTCAGAACCATGCTGATTTTCCTGATCGGCGCCGGTATCTGGATTGGCACCGCATCCAGCGCAGCACTGATGATAATGACCATGCCGGTGATATTCTCCATCATGATGGCCAGGCTACCCTTACCCCTTTTGAGTATGATCCTGCGGCGGCTGCTGATAGGGGTGATGATTGCCATTCCGGTCGCGATATTTTACGCCCTCGAACTACTGGCCCAGAGCAGCGGTGATATTGAGATCATGTTGTTGGTATTGGCAGGTCCCTTCTTTATTGGCCTGATGGCACTGGCCAATCGTGCCACCCTGCCCTACGGCCTGGGATTTTGCATCCCATTCGCCATTTTGGTCAGCCCCAGCAAAGACATGACCCAGGCCTTTGCCATAGACAGCACCCTGAGCAAAGCGATGGCCATCTTTGTCGGCGTCAGCATCCTCTATTGGCTGTTTAAGCTGGTGACAGAGCCAGGAGTCAAAATGATGCAGCAACGCCTGCTCAACGCCACTCGCAAAGATCTGATTGATATGGTCAAACAGGACAAGCCAGAGGACTGGTTCAATGCCCGCATGGCAGATCGCCTGCTGCGCTTGGCCAATTATGAACGCAGCAGCCAGAGCAGCAACCGAACCCTGACCGACTTAGGCCTTACCGGCCTTAACCTGGGCCATGTTTCGGTGCGCCTGCGCCGCCTGCTGGCCAGCATCAGCGACAGCCAACTCGACGAACTGCTGCAAGACTGGCAGTTGGCACTCGCCAACGCTTTTATCCTCTGTTCCCGCGGCGAAAACCCACCCGAGTTCCGTGCCAGCTGCGAACGCCTCTTGGCCCGGCTGCAAACCGATGGTTTGGCACAGGAGCAATTGGAGATGGTTCAGGGGATGTTTGAGCGCCTGATAATGACCTTTGAGCGCAGCGCTGCCATGATAAGCAATGCCAATGCACCCGCGACCCAAGCTGAGTCTGTGCCAAAGCAAGAGCAAGAGTCTACCTCCGAACAAAAGCCTTAGGTAAAGACCAGAAGCTCAGCGCCAGGAGTCATCAAACCAAATAAAAACTTGCAAACTACTTGACCACTCAAGCAAATACGCAGATACTTGCGCAATCAAGTATTAATAAAGCATTGGTCAAGTTAGTTTCGTTCTGAAGAGGTTTCAGATGACACAACCCATTACGGCAAGTATTGCGCTTGCCATAACCGAGATACACAGCCAACTGCAACGCAGTCTGGCAGGCAGGCTGTCGCTGCACGGCATCAGCTTCAGCGAGTTTTTGGTACTGAGGCAATTGGCAAAGGCCGAGGGCAATAAGCTCAGAAGGATTGACCTGGCCCAGGGCGCCGGACTTAGCGCTTCGGGGATCACCCGCCTGCTTAACCCAATGGAAAAAATTGGTCTGGTAGAAAAGGAAGCCGCCAGCCGGGATGCCAGAGTCAGCCTGGTGGCCCTGACACCGGCGGGCGCTAAGATCTTTGCAGAGGCCGAGGTATCGTTTCAGCAAGTCGCCGATGAGTTTATGTCACGCTTGAGTGAGCAAGAGCAACAACTGTGGCTAAGCCTGCTCCATAAGCTGGGTGCCTGAATACCAGGGCTCTGATTACAATACAGTAGCCCCGAGCACTGCAATTCTAAAAGTGCAAAATAAGCCGCCGGAAAGCCCAAACAGAAGAAACTGAAGAAGCCGCATAAGTATCGAACCTACCGTTAACGCTTCTCCGGGAATAGCCTAAAAAAAACCGATGCCTTGAGCATCGGTTTTTTGTTTCGGCCGAGAGCAAGTTAGCTATTCAGATCCTGAAAGAACTTTTTCACCCCGTCGAAAAAACCTTCGGCCTTGGGGCTATGCTTCTTGGATTCGCCGGTGACTGAGGCTTCGAATTCCCGCAGCAACTCTTTCTGGCGCTCGGACAAATTCACCGGCGTTTCCATCACCACTTTGCAAAGCAGATCGCCAACCGCGTGACTGCGTACCGACTTAACCCCTTTGCCGCGCATGCGGAACATGCGTCCGGTCTGGGTTTCCGCCGGGATCTTCAGGCTTACCTTGCCATCCAGTGTCGGTACTTCCACTTCACCGCCGAGGGCGGCCTTGGCAAAGGAGATAGGCACTTCGCAATAGAGGTTATTGCCGTCACGGACAAATATCGGATGCTCACGCACTGTGACCTGAACATAAAGATCACCCGCCGGAGCGCCAAATTCACCGGCTTCACCTTCACCGGCCAGACGGATACGGTCACCGGTATCGACACCGGCCGGAATTTTCACCGACAGTGTCTTGCTCTTCTCTATGCGGCCATCGCCATGACACTTGCTGCAAGGCTCTTTGATGATCTTGCCGCGGCCATGACAGGTAGGACAAGGCTGCTGCACGGCGAAAAAGCCCTGACGCATCTGTACCTGACCGGCACCATGACAGGTACCACAAGTCGTAGCCGAGGTACCCTTCTTGGCCCCTGAGCCATCACACACGTCACAGCTTGCCAGAGTTGGGATACGCAGCTCTTTGGTCAAGCCACGAACCGCTTCTTCCAGCGACAGTTCCAGGTTGTAACGCAGATCTGAACCACGGGCAGCTTGACGATGCCCGCCACGACGACCACCACCGAAGATATCCCCGAACACATCGCCAAAGATATCACCGAAATCGGCGCCGCCGCCAAAGCCACCGCCGCCACGGTTGGGGTCAACCCCGGCATGACCAAACTGGTCATAGGCAGCTTTTTTGTCTTCGTCGGTCAGGATCTCATAGGCTTCTTTGACTTCTTTAAAGCTGGCCTCGGCCGCCTTATCGCCCGGGTTGCGGTCAGGGTGATACTTCATCGCCAGGCGCTTATAGGCCTTCTTGATCTCCCGCTCGCTGGCGTCGCGACCGACGCCCAATACTTCGTAATAATCTCGCTTTGACATAATCTCACGCTTTCCAAGCTGGATTCACACAAGCGGGCGTTAGGGTTGCCCCGTAACGCCCGCCGGAATTAATCGAGTGTTACCACCCAATTACTTCTTGTCGTCTTTAACCTCTTCGAACTCGGCATCGACAACGTCATCGGCCTGGGCATTGCTGCTCTGGGCTTCGCCTTGACCTTGGGCTTGTTGTGCCTTGGCCTGAGCGATTTCCATCAGCTTGGCAGAAGCTTCGATCAGCTCTTGAGTCGCCTTGTCGATGGCTTCTTTGTCGTTACCCTTGGCGGCAGTTTCTACAGCGGCCATAGCGGTTTCGATCTTGGCCTTGTCGTCTGCTGCCAGAGCGTCACCGGCTTCTTCCACCTGTTTCTTGGTGGCGTGTACCAGACCATCAGCCTGGTTGCGAGCGCTGACCAGCTCTTCAAACTTCTTGTCTTCCTCGGCGTGAGCCTCGGCGTCGCGAACCATTTTCTCGACTTCATCATCAGACAGACCGGAAGAGGCCTTGATGGTGATGTTCTGCTCTTTGCCTGTCTTCTTGTCTTTGGCAGACACGTGCAGAATACCGTCGGCGTCGATGTCGAAAGTCACTTCAATCTGTGGCATGCCGCGTGGAGCAGGCTCAATACCTTCCAAGTTGAACTGACCCAGTGACTTGTTGGCGCTGGCTTGCTTACGCTCACCCTGCAGCACGTGAATGGTCACTGCGCTCTGGTTGTCGTCTGCTGTAGAGAAGGTCTGCTGTGCCTTGGTAGGAATAGTGGTGTTCTTCTCAATCAGCTTGGTCATTACGCTGCCCATGGTTTCAATACCCAGAGACAGAGGCGTTACGTCCAGCAGCAGTACGTCTTTCACGTCACCGGCCAGTACACCACCTTGAATCGCAGCACCTACGGCTACCGCTTCATCAGGGTTCACGTCTTTACGTGGTTCCTTGCCGAAGAAGTTGGTTACCGCTTCCTGAACCTTAGGCATACGGGTTTGACCGCCCACCAGGATCACTTCATTGATGTCAGACACTGACAGGTCGGCATCGGCCAGAGCCACTTTCAGAGGCTCCAGTGAGCGCTGGATCAGGTCTTCAACCAGAGATTCCAGTTTGGCACGGGTGATCTTAACCACCAAGTGCTTGGGACCTGTCGCATCAGCAGTGATGTAAGGCAGGTTCACCTCGGTCTGAGTGGTGCTGGACAGCTCAATCTTGGCCTTCTCGGCAGCTTCTTTCAGACGCTGCATCGCCAGAGGGTCGTTACGCAGATCCAGACCTTGCTCTTTCTTGAATTCGTCAGCCAAGTAGTTGATCAGACGGTTGTCGAAGTCTTCACCACCCAGGTGAGTATCACCGTTGGTTGCCAGTACTTCGAAAGTCTGGTCGCCATCGTTGCTGTCGATTTCGATGATGGAGATATCGAAAGTACCGCCACCCAGGTCATATACAGCAACAATGTTGTCGCCCTGCTTCTTGTCGATACCATAGGCCAGTGCCGCAGCAGTTGGCTCGTTGATGATACGTTTTACTTCCAGACCCGCGATACGGCCGGCATCTTTGGTGGCCTGACGCTGAGAGTCGTTGAAGTAAGCAGGTACTGTGATTACCGCTTCAGTCACTGGCTCACCCAGGAAATCTTCAGCAGTCTTCTTCATTTTTTTCAGTACTTCGGCAGACACCTGAGGTGGTGCCATTTTCTTGCCATGGCTTTCAACCCAAGCGTCGCCGTTGTCGGCCTTGATGATCTTGAAAGGCATGATGCTGACGTCGCGCTGAACTTCATCGTCAGTGAAGCGACGGCCAATCAAACGCTTGATGGCAAAGAAAGTGTTGGCTGGGTTGGTCACTGCCTGACGTTTTGCAGGTGAACCAACCAGTGTCTCGTCTTCAGTGAAGGCGATGATAGAAGGTGTAGTACGATCGCCTTCGGCATTCTCCAATACGCGAGCCTTGTCACCATCGAGGACAGCTACACAAGAGTTTGTTGTGCCTAAGTCGATACCAATAATTTTACCCATGAGGTCCTCCGAAAAATCTTTTCTTTCGAACTGAATATGTTTATCTGATTTCAGATATGGGGGTAAACTCGCTGTTTTCAAGCCCGTTGTAGATGGCCCCCAATCTTGCCTTACCCCCTATATAGGGGCGTAAAATTGCTTTACAAGGGCCAGGAAGAAAAAAATGGATCTTTTGCTCAATCTTTTTACACATCGCCGCGCCGGGATCTTTTTTTCTTCACCGACGCTGAATAAAATGATGTCTATTCCGGAGGTGGCCAGCCTGGCCGCCAAATAGCTGTACTGGCAGAGAAGTCTAGAGTGAGAAAATCCCAGCTGGCCCTGATCTACGGGATGGCCGCCGTATTCCTATGGTCCACAGTGGCGACCGCCTTTAAAATCGCCCTTGGCTTCTTCTCGCCGTTGCAACTGGTGTTTGTTGCCGTCATCACTTCGTCCGTCTGCCTGGGGCTTATTCTTGCCTGGCAGGGAAAACTCAAATTATTAAAGCAACAGTTTTGCGCCCGCCCCTGGTTTTACCTGCAAACAGGGTTACTGAACCCCTTTCTTTATTATCTGGTGCTGTTCAAGGCCTATGATCTGCTGCCAGCGCAGCAGGCGCTGTCGCTGAACTACACCTGGGCGGTGCTGCTGCCGCTGTTGGCAGCCCCCATGTTGCAGCAAAAACTACAGGGCAGTGACATGCTGGCGGCCGTCACAGGTTACTTTGGAGTATTGGTGATAGCCACCGGTGGCAATCTGTTGTCAATGGACTTTGCAAACCCCTTTGGCATACTGCTGGCACTCTCCAGCACCCTGCTATGGTGCCTATATTGGATCATTAATACCAAAGACAAGGGCGATGCCATTGTCAGCCTGATGCTGAGTTTTTTGGTGAGCCTGCCGCTGATAACCATCACCTTGCTGACAACCGAAAGCCTACCCTCTTTGCATTGGCAAGCCCTCGGTGCCGGTGTCTATGTCGGCCTGTTTGAAATGGGAGTCACCTTTGTGCTCTGGTTGATGGCACTGAGAACCACAGAGCGAGCCGCCAGCATCACCAATCTGGTGTTTCTGACGCCACTCCTGTCCATGGTGTTTATTGCGCTGATATTGAAAGAAACCATCACACTGGCGACTCTGGTAGGCATGGGGCTTATCCTGTCAGCCCTCTTGATACAAAAAGTACTGAAACCCAAGGCGCCGAAAGTGAACATTGTTTGATGGGGAACTGACTCTGAGAACAAACCGCATTTGATTGAAACTGTTGTTGAAGCAGCGTTTAACAAAAAGGCCAAGGTATCAAAACCTTGGCCTTTTTGCTGGCAGGCGATACGGGAAATTGTGTCGCTTGAATCTATCTCCAGCTCATCTTGACCTTTCCCCCTACAAAAAGCCACGGGCAAAAGAGAAAAAGATAGTTCAGTCATCAAGGCTATCTGCCTGAAACTATTTCTATGCTGCCCTAAGCCATGTCTATCACTGCGCGACAAAGATCAATTTACTGGTATCAAAACCGCGTTCGGCCGACATCTGAATAAATTTGTCCATT
Source organism: Shewanella algae (assembly GCF_009183365.2). Lineage (NCBI taxonomy): Bacteria > Pseudomonadati > Pseudomonadota > Gammaproteobacteria > Alteromonadales > Shewanellaceae > Shewanella > Shewanella algae. The sequence goes on along the minus strand of NZ_CP068230.1, from coordinate 1,224,827 downwards.
ACCTCAGGCTCAACAACCGCCGTTCGCGACAGTAACCACAGGTAATCGGTATCTGGCCCGGAAACGAAGGCATAACTGTAGTTTTCTCTATCCAATTCAAAGACCACATAAGAGCCGTAAAAGGGACCGAAAAATGAAACTTTCAGATAAGCGTCGGTATCACTTTTAACAAAGTACGCCTTGCCTTCAGCCTCTTTCCACTCGCCGTCAGCCTCTGAGTAGCCCCGGTTGAGCACAGAAACGCCACCATCACTTCTCATCTTATACTCGGCCGTAACCTGCGTGAGGCCTCGCTCAAATGAATGGTCGAGGCGAGCCACCTCATACCACTTGCCCAAATAGTTGTTCAGTTCAAACCCTGATACAGGTTTGACCGAATCTGGCATACCCAGGCAACCACTGAGCAAAGCCGCAAACACAACCAATAAAATTCTTCTCATGATGCCTCCCATTTACTCATAGTTCTGTCAGCTCTAATCATTCAACTCCTGCGTACTCAGAAAGAAATCAACTTCACAGGGTGCCATAGAATGACCATAGTAAGGTTGAATGATGACCCCATCCGCGGTGAGTCGCCATTTCACCGTCGCCCAGTTGTCCCGGGATTCGAAGTACTCACATTCAGCTTGTAGCTTATTGTTATTCGCATACTTCTCTTTCAACAAGGAGTAATAGTCCAACTTGGGGAAGCGTTCCGTTAGGTTATGCAACTGCGCCAGTTTGCTGAGATCAAAATTCAACATCTGCTCACCATACTCAGGATGTGGCCCACCACAAGAAATCTGGTACTGAATAACGACACTAAAATACTCATCAGAGACCAGGCTTATTTGAGGTTCGTATGATGCCTCTTCACATTGCAGAAAATTCGAGACGTAATCCCGGTGCAATTTTGCCAGCAGCGGATTTAAAAATGCTTGCTGGGCTTGAGTAAACCCTTTGCCGAGCCGGTAAAAAGCAAAGTTGCTGTGATCTTCTTTGATTAGCTCAATGGTTTGCTTAGCAAACTGTTTTTCCCCGACCAGGGTAAACTTCATATGCTCAGCCCGATAATCGGCAAGGCTTTGCTCAACCGGCGTCAGATGCACAGGCAAAACCCTTTGTTTATTCTGCCAGGTGCCTTGCAGGTTCCCCCCTACCAAGCGAAGCTCGAACAGTTCCAGCTTCTGCTCTTTCGAACTGTAACGCTGATAAAAGGTATACCCCTCCCGCTCCAGAGGGATCTCCTTCAAGTAACGGGTATACATATAAGTGCTCACGGCATCATCCTGGATGCTAAGCATAATGGAATACTTGCCCAAGGTGCCTTTGTAGGTTTGCGCCTGTATCGGCATGACCAAGCCAAAGCAAACGACAATCCCGATGATGACTCTTTTAAGCATTAATAATTTACCTAATCCAAAGCTGTTAAATTAAATTCAGGAGAGCCGTTTCCCTCTGTAGTGCAAACGAGGAAACCGGTTGCAAGCTCATGGTAAGCGCATACTAACAGGCACCAAAAACCAATAAGCATCCATGCCGCAGCTTATTAGGCTGTTTGAATATAGATCAAGTTGGAGTGTCCACTTCATCCCAATCACTATTCTCAAAGCCGATTAGCCAATTAAGGGCATAATGGCGCTCAAGCACAACTCCTCGGTCGATATCTGGGGAAATATCTGCCCCGTCAATGCCGGCCTGACGGCATAACCAATGAAGCCGATAATGCAGGTCCAAACAGTCCAGCACTTCATCGACCGCCCGTAACTCAACCCTGTCTTCCCAAGAGCTGGAATCGAGCATCAGCCTGGCAATTTCAGGCACGTCACAAATGGAATCCGGAAATGGCAGTTCAGGCAAAATACCCAATACCCATAGCAATAGCGCCGCAGCCTCATATCGCCAAACAAACTGCACTACCAGGCTTTCATCAGGGTTATCATCAAGGTGTTCAGCCTTTAAAAACGCCTCTTCTGCGGGGCTTAGAGCCACAAAGCCACTTGGAATACGTTCCTTCAGCATCTCTATATCGAGCGGGTCTCCCGTTGCTATAGACTCAGCTCGGACGGCGACAACAAATAGTGACATTGCACGAAGAACAATCTCGCTAACAGGCCTAAGGCTTATTTCATGCTCACAAGGTAAAGGAGGAGTTGGAGGAACATTTAAATGCCTTGCTTTAAGCAGAGCTTCTGTTTGATGCTTGCGGCTATAGCTTGCGTCCAGGAATGGAATGAATGCCGCCTCATCGGCCTGACGTCCATCAGGGTAAAATAGGACATGGCCATTTGGATCTCGGACAGTTCCATCTGGGAGGAATAAGATCGAATTCGACTCCAATGCCCACGTAGACAAATCGTCCAAATGAGCCTCTTCCAGATCGAAGCTAAACTGATGATTTACCCTCTGTATATGACGCAGAAGATGATATTTTATTTTAGTCATCTCACTACCTCCTCTTTCGAGGATATAGCTGTGAAACCCATTAAGGTGGTTTGTCAATTCTGGGTCACTTAAACCACGCCTGTTATTCAACACATGTGGAAAAGAGATATCTATAGGATTAAGGTGCGTGGAATACGCGTTTACTAAAATACTCATTTAAACTCCATTTCAATCAAAGGCATTGCCGGGTGCAACCAGTCACCATATAAAAATATCGCCTAAAGTTTCGGGGGATTATCACTCCCGGCTTGTTTAATATAAATCTATAAAATTAAAATAATTATTCAAGTGACAATTATGCCTGAGTCAATCTTGATTCTTGATTAGCGCAGTCAAATGCATGACTAAAAAGCCACCGGCCATATTGTATACATCCAAAATAATCTCAGCCTTGATTTAACTCTGATGTCATTCGTTCCTTATTGGGTTTCCAAGCATAAAATCCACCTCTTACAATCCACTCTACCTCCATGCAGAAGTTGAAATCCAGAGGAAGTTAAACCCAAATGACGCTGCCGACCGTATAGAAAAGTTATTCGCCAGCAGCATAAGCTGCATTTCCACATAATCGAAGGGCTGATACCTTCACCATGAGCGCAAGGCTGTTTTGTCGACATGTCGTTTTTTAGAAATTAATCCATCTCATTTAATTCATAACTCTTACTAACAACTAATACCAGAAAAGCCAAAACACTCACCCAAAATCCAATAAACCCACAAATTTCATTACTGTTAACCAGTGGATGCCAACTTGCTCGTTTCTAGGGTTTCCCTACATTAGACAGGAAAACCAGAGTTGAGCGCCTCGCTACCTGAGCACTTCCTAATATTGATACTTTCGAACTAATCCATATAAGAAGCTAGCGCAACCACGCCAAAATAAAGCTCCAACATAAAGTATAAAAGCATCAATTTTGAACGCCCTTTCTTTAATAGCATTATGAGCATCAGCAAGGTGACTATGATATATGCAACGGCAACTAACATTCTATCTCTGTATGTCTGTAAAAATTGATAACAAACTATCTTAACGTCTACTCTCTTTTCCCAATAGACAATTTCAATTCCCTTAAGTTCATAACCTTGTCAATAGTAGCTGCCTATGCTGTTAATGCACATAATATCAGAGCTTACTGTATGGCTGGGTTAAACTCGGTTACTACCCCGCGCAGGAACATGCTAACTTCTAATTAATAATCAAGGATCAGACCACTAAAGCATGCCACTCCATCAACATAACCAACATAATAAATATGATCAGTATATTGCGGGATTAATCGCGAACCTTGACTAGCCAAAAATTGAACATCAGCGTGCCTTTAGTGGTAATTTCTGAGTCTCCAGTTATTTGGCAAAGAAGAGCTCCCTCTTGAGTGATTTCTATATGTTTCTTGCCTCGATAGTCAGGCTTAGCAAGTTACCACCTTTGGCTTCAACATAACCACCATCCAGGTAGTAGCAGAACAATTCTGATTCGCGCATTAGATCGATAAAAACTGGATTACCATTATCAGTTCCGATAGTAATGCAAGAGCTGCACTGTTCAATGGTTAAAGGAGAGCTGCCGGAAACTTCTAATTGAGTTTTGATGAAGGCATAAAGCTGGTTAAAGGTGTTGACAGTGTTTTTATCTATCGTGACTTCATCAGCAAGCTCACTCTCCGGGAACAAATAGAACTCACTCCCTCTGTAATAGACCACTTCAGCTGTATCAATACTACTGAGCCATTCCGTATAATAACTTGGAAATATCACAAGCACTCCCTATAAAAATAACAGTTACACAATGCGAGCAAACGGTTGTACCGAACAAATACCTTAAAGCAATTAGCGCACATGGGTATTAGGCAAAGTTAAAACAGTGTTTTTCAAAAAAGAATATCACAGTCACTTTTCATGTATTTAACCTACTTTCTGGCGAAACTTGATCATTTATCAGTTCAACAAGAGACTTGGCAACAAATTTTGCCTCATCCCAACCTAAGTCGCCACAATTAGCGATGTAATAGCCAGAAATTCTTTCCTGTTCAATTTTTGCCACGCAAATATTACCATTCCCATCCATGCAAACAGGTATTGAGTTAGGCATATACTTCTTTAACTCGTATATATCCTCACCTAGTATTTCTATGATTGAGAAAAATTGCAGCTCTTTAAAACCAAAAAAGATGTCCGCCCCATTACTTTTCTGCCACCAATCATAAAATTCACTTGGTAAGCTAACACCAAAAGCCTCTTCAAGCTCTCTAATCGATTCTCTACTTACTCCAGGTGGTTTGTTTACGTATTCCATACCTTCCTCTATGCATAATACCGAAAACAGCCAATCGTAACGAGGTTCAGCCCAGAATGGACAATAATAATTAGCCTATTATTTTTTACATATTTCATCAATTTCTTCAAGAACCAAGCCTAGGGAAGATTTTTGTTCATTTTGTTTGAGTTTTACTGCCAATTCTTTCTGAAGCTTTAGCAGCTCATCTTTTTTACAACGCAAATTCCAGACATCAGCCTTTAATGGTGCCACCATTATTTTTGACTCTAGCAAGTTTGAAAGCTTAAAATTCCGGAGCAGAATCAGCGCGCCTATTTGTGAAATACTGAAATCTACCATTTGACCTCTTTAACAAAAATCAAGCGCCCTATTATAGAACGACAAGTTAATCTTCTTTCGGTCTGCATCCAAGCACCGCTAGGTAACTTAAGCACACTGAGATAAAAAGAGCCTGGCATTGCAGATGTTTGATTAGACTTAACCTATTTAAGCATAACCGAAGCCTAACTACCACGTTATTAATGCTGAGAACCAACGTTTTTTCTTTTTATTAGCCGGTTTACTTTGCCTATGTATACCTTGCTCGTAAAAGCTCCCCCCAACAAAACAGGATTCTTGTGACTCAATATAGCTTTTAACATTTTCAATTTTAAATAACCAAAATCACTAGACTGAATCTCAGCTATCCACCATCTACCAGATTTTGTATAGTGTGGTTCTTCAATTAGATAATTGACCCAGACAGAACCACAAATTTTGCACGTCTGTAACCTAGCTTGTCATTGGTTGTTTCCACCCAATTCAATTATCTCATAATCTAAATAGCTAAATGGTGGAGTTTTGCACTTACATTGAAATATTAGACTTTCCTATAAGCATAGACATAATAATTCCTTATACAGGTGTCGACCTCCGTGTTTTTTCGTGGATTGGTAAAGCCAGACCCCCCTGTTTGTTGCACTTCCTTACAAAAACTGGAAAAGAATTAGAGAAAACCAACATATCTACAGCCAACACACTTTTATCGGCTTGGTCTTAATTACAAAAAACGACCACAGATTTTGGCTGAGTTTTTGAAAGCACTCCAGTATTGCGTTATCTATGAGACAGTTCCCGGTGAAGACTGCATTAATATCCGCGATCCTTACCATTCAAGATAATACTAATTAAATCGCTGACACTTACTCGCCAAAACTCAATTGCCAGAGTAACCATACCGGAGATCTTTGGTTTCAGGTATGGACTCTTTTATCTATTTAACACTGCAATCTGGAGCATTAGGAATAGAACGAAGAAGCGACAATGGCGTGGCATAAGAACCACCTTAAAAAGGTTAACCACGCGAAATTATTTTATACTTTTAAGGACTTTTATTCCAATTAGTCAAAATCAATACTGTTAAAATAAATCCAGGCGGTTTGTTCCTGCTGACTTAACCAATCTTCACGCTCATTCTCATCGGCAATAAAATCCGCATAAAAACGAATCGCTGCAAACCACAACTCACCACCCATGTACTGATCGTATACGGACTTAACCCCGGTTTCCAGAAATAACTTAAGATGTTGCGGATATTCAGCAAAATAATCCAGCAACACATCCTGGTGTGCTTCGACCTGCAGTGACCCCCACTGACCACCTGCGCCACCTGCCCGATGCGCCAGCAGCGTCAGCATAGGCTTACAAATGCCGTGTTTTTCGATCAAGGCTTCGATATGATCATTCTGGTACACCTCATGATCCAGATCGTTCAGCAGTAATAGCTCAACATATAACGGGATGTATTTCAGATCCTGCATACACAAAACATAAGCAGCGTTCTCGGCCAGCGGATTTTCATCATCCTGCCAGATTCTGTCGTCGTCACGGGTTCGACACCAGATATTAACGTTGCTGATAAAGGTAGCCGCTTTCGCTTCCAGGGTTGAGTTACCCACAAACTTAGCGAACACCTCCTCTTCCTCCACCTGGCCTTCCGGGGTCATAACATTAATGGAATAGAACAGCGTGTGGAATTCCACACTGACACCATGTTCCGAGAGCTTCTCATCAATCTGATAACTCAGATCAAGATACACATCGGCCAGCGCATTTAAACATTCAAAAGAGTCGAGGTCATCAACTTCAATATTAAAGATAATTTCAGAGTGCGATGTTTCAATAGTCGTCTTCAATGTTAACCCTTAGTTAAAATATAAAATTCTATGTATTAAAATAGATACGATTACTTATCGTAGCGAAGGATGGTTATTTAATTTCTGAAGCTAGCTACCGTTGCAGCGAAAAAAGTCCCCCCAACAGTAAGCTGGCAAGGAGCAGACGTTAAAATAACTTCAGAGATTCCTAGTGAAAAATAGACCACAACAGGCGTCTTAATTTTTCGACAGCATGCGCTTGTTAGCTTCTGTTGGTTCCAGTGAACTGAATTATATTGTTCGGAAACTTCATTGACTCAACCTCACCGAAAGGCTCTTTTGCCACTACAGTTTCCAAATCTGCCATCTACCAAAAAACACTATACACTTGGCTTTATTGACATTTTTAATTCCGCCAACAGATTAACGCGCAAACCATCTAAAACAGGCTGCTTTTGCGGAACATTTTGCTGCAGGCATAGCTACCGCACGGACACGAAACTGACTTCGTCCCTGAAGATCCCCCAAAACCGCCGAGAGCGGCCCGGGAACTATGTCAGGCCAATATTCCCTATCATGGCCTACTACACTGAGAGTCATATCCGCTGCAGTTAAGAAAAAAAGTCTAACATAAGTAGTTGAATTGTATCTACAATAACCATGGTAGATAAGTGAAAAAATCGCCAATAGGGAGAAATTAGATAAAAGCGATAAAATACTGTTTTAACTGCCGGCGCCGAAATGATTGGCTATTTGGGAAGATAGTTGCTCTCTTTGCGATTCAGCTCATGCTTGTTGAGCTTTAGCAATCAGGAATGTGAGGCGGATTACAGCAGTTTGCAGCAAAACACTCTAGGGTAAGCTAACCCTAATACCGAGAGGCAAGCTCTCGACTTTAAACAGGAATCTCAGATGTCTGATACAGATAAGGCGTTTTTTCAGCGTGCCAGTGAGCTCATCGAATTGGCCAACAAACAGAACCAGAATACTGAAGTCCAAACCGGTGAAGTCAGTGCCTCCTTCATGTATGCCCTGGCTCGCTACAATGCCTGGTTCGGCTCTACCGGTTTTGCCACCAAGGAGCAGATGCAGTCGAAGAAGCAAGAGATGATGGATTACTATATGGAGCGCTACAAGGAGATGCTTGAAGGCTCTATGGACGACTATATCGAGAATTTCGACCACTACCGCGCAACGCAGAAGTAAGGCCGCCATAGTATTTCAAAATGCCCAGCCTGATGCCGGGCGTTTTATTTTGACTTAACTCATGTTTAAAGCCCTTCCCTAGCCTATCGATTTTGCCATCCTTTGATTAGCCTCGAATTCAGATTGAATCGCCACCGATATCTAGGCTATTGTCTGAGCTATTTTTCTTGGCTATTTTCTAAGCTATTGTCTGAGTTAATACTTAAGCTTTTGTGCCGCTTTGTGGTCTTGCTCTTAAACTGAGTCTTAAAAGAGTGACCCGCTGTCTCGACCCAGAAAGGCTTGAGGCTTATGCTATGACACCTATTTTGATAGTTAGACAGGTTTTGGCGCAACAGATCTCCGGATTAAAACGCGATACTAAACGCTACTCACGCCATCACCTAAGGAGACACTTGTGACACCCGCAATCGATCTCGCCACCAAGGCGGGGATCTCTTTTACCGTTCACGAATATCACCACGACAAGAATGCCCCTTCCTACGGAGAAGAGGCCGCCAGTGCACTTGGACTGGATCCCAACCGGGTATTCAAGACTCTGCTGGTCAGCAGCGATGAAAAGTCGCCGCCACTGGCGGTGGCCCTGGTGCCAGTGAATCATCAACTCAGCTTGAAATGCGTTGCCAAGGCGATTAAGGCCAAGAAGTTGGTGATGGCCAATCCGCAGTTGGCGCAGCGTTCATCCGGCTATCTGGTGGGAGGCATTAGCCCTCTGGGGCAGAAAAAGCAGTTACCCACAGTGATAGACGCCAGCGCCCAGGAGTTTGACAGCATCTATGTCAGCGCCGGTCGCCGCGGACTGGAGATCTGTCTTGCCGCAGAGGACTTGGCCAAGCTCTGCCGCGGCAGTTTTGCGGCGATTAAGAGCTGAATCGTAAGCGGCCAAAGCAAAAGCCCCGCAACTGCGGGGCTTGGGTTACACTATGCTCTGAATCCCTTTTACAAGAAGTAAACACTAACTTCTGGCGGTGTAATCACCGACACCCAACCACTTGTAGGTGGTCAGTGCTTCCAGTCCCATGGGGCCTCTGGCATGCAGTTTCTGAGTACTGACAGCCACCTCGGCGCCCAGGCCAAACTGGCCGCCATCGGTGAAACGGGTGCTGGCATTGAGGTAAACCGCCGCCGAATTCACCTGATTCATAAACTCGGTGGCGGCATTGATATCATCCGTGAGGATAGCCTCGGAGTGACCGCTGGAATAGCGGCGAATATGACCTATGGCCTGCTGGATATCATCGACTACCCGGATCCCCAGATTGAGAGATAACCACTCGGTAGCAAAGCTATCCTCGCTGGCGGCGGCCACTTGCTCGGATCCAAGAATAGCCACAGTCTCGGGGCAACCTACCAGCTTAACCCCGGCATCGACTAAGGCCTTGGCCACCTTGGGCAATGCCTCCTTGGCTATCTGCTTATGCACCAACAGGGTATCCAGGGCGTTACATACGGTTGGGCGCTGCACCTTGGCGTTGAGGATGACAGGAATGGCCTTCTCCAGATCGGCCGCCTTATCCAGATAGAGATGGCAGATACCGATACCGCCGAGAATAACCGGGATGGTCGCCTGATCGGCGCAGAGCCGCTGCAGCTTGTCGCCGCCGCGGGGCACTATCATATCCACATATTGATCCAGTTTGAGCAGGCCGGTAACCAGGGTACGATCCGGGTTGTCGATAAGCTGCACCGCATCTTCCGGCAAGCCACTGGCTTTAACGCCCTGGCGAATCGCCTTGGCTAGTGCCAGGTTGGATTTCAGGGTTTCCTTGCCACCACGGAGGATCACCGCATTACCGGTTTTAAGGGCCAGCACGGCGATATCCACAGTCACATTGGGTCTGGCCTCATAGATAATGCCTATCACCCCCAGTGGCACGGCGCGGCGGCACAGGCGCAAGCCGTTATCCAGCACCCGGCTGTCATATTCGCGGCCAATGGGATCGGCAAGGGCAATCACATTGTCGATATCGGCTATGACTCCAGCCAGGCGCGGCTTATCCAGCAGCAACCTGTCTATCATGGCCTCGTTGAGACCGACCTCTTTGGCCGCGGCTACATCCTGCTCATTGGCCGCGAGGATTGCCGCTTCATCGGCCTTGAGAGCGGCAACGATATTATGCAGCAGTTGCTGCTTGGCGGTGCCGGAAAGATTAGCCAGGGCAAAACTGGCTTCCTTGGCCCTTTGCCCCAGTTGTTGCAGATATTCAGCTGTCATAAAACCACCATGTCGTTGCGGTGCACTATTGCATCACCATAGTCATAGCCCAGCAAGGATTCAATGTTATCTGAATGCTGGCCCGCGATACGTTTGAGGGCCACGGCGCTGTAGCGGCAGATCCCCCGCGCCAGTTTACGGCCATTGGGATCCAAGAGTTGCACTGTGGCGCCCCGTTCAAACTCGCCCTCGACGGCGATAATCCCCTTGGACAACAGACTGCGGCCCTTTTCGGTTACCGCTCGCACCGCGCCTTCATCCAAGGTCAGTTTCCCCTTGGCCTTGGGCCCGGCAAGAATCCACTGTTTGCGGCTCTCCAGCGGGGTTTCGATGGCGCAGAAGTGAGTCCCCACTGACTCGCCGGCAGCGATTTTTTCGATAGCATCCGGATGATGGCCCGAGGCGATAACCACTTCGATACCGGCGCGGCGAGCTATGTCGGCCGCCTCCAGCTTGGTTGCCATGCCGCCGGTACCCAATCCGGAAACTGAACCGCCGGCCAGTTGCCGCAGGCTGTCGTCGATATTGGCCACTTCGCTGATAAGATGAGCATTGGGATTGTGGCGCGGATCGGCATCGAACAAACCTTTTTGGTCTGTCAGCAGGATCAGCAAGTCGGCATCGCACAAAAGCGCTGCGCGGGCGGACAGGTTGTCGTTGTCCCCAACCTTGATCTCATTGGTGGCAACGGCATCGTTTTCATTGATGATGGGGATAATATTCTGTTTCAGCAGCGCATTCAGGGTATCTCTGGCGTTGAGATAGCGCTCGCGATCGTGCAGATCCGCCCGGGTCAGCAGCAACTGCCCCACGTGCAGACCATAAATACTGAACAACTGAGCCCAGGCCAGGATCAACTGGCTCTGGCCCACAGCCGCCAGTAACTGCTTGTTGGCCATGGTATCCGGCAACTCCGGATACATCAGGTGCTCACGCCCGGCGGCAATGGCGCCGGAGGTACACAAAACCACTTCGATACCGGCGCGCATCAGGGTCGCCATCTGCCTGGCCAGTTCGACCATATGGGCCTTGTCCAGGCGCTTGCTGCCGGAGGTAAGTACACTGGTACCCAGTTTTACCACTACCCGGCGGTAGCGTGTGTCACTCAAGTTCATCACTTGTATTTGCTTAAAAAAGTCGGGGATAAATCTTATACCCAATCCGTCGCCTGATTCCTAGCGGCAGTAGGCCTTCAAGTGGATAAAATCGTTATTTATTGCGGTATCTCATACAAAAAGGGCCATACAAAGTATGACCCTCAATAAATACTGTTTATAAAGCACTTGCTCGCGTTTTACCTTTAGCTCCCGTAGGCAAACTTGAGAATAAACAGCAGCGCCAGTGCCACAACCCCGGCGTTGAGATCGCGAAAACGGCCGCAGAGAAGTTTAATCGCCGCATAGGCGATAAAGCCAAAGGCGATCCCCGTGGCAATTGAGAAGGTTAATGGCATCAACAGGCAGACCACCACCACGGGGGCAGCCTCGGTCAAATCTTCCCACTCTACATGCACCAGACCAGACATCATCAGAATCGCCACATAGAAGAGGGTGCCCGCGGTAGCATAGGCTGGCACCATACCGGCCAGCGGCGAGATAAAGAGCGAGGCCAAAAACAGCAGTCCGACCACGACGGCGGTCAAGCCGGTACGGCCACCGGCACTAACGCCAGAGGTACTCTCGACATAACTTGTGGTGGTCGAGGTACCCAGCATGGCCCCAGCAATAGTGGCGGCGCTGTCGGCGGTCAGGGCGCGATTGAGTCTTGGCAGGCGCCCCTTATCATCCAGAAAACCGCCACGATGGGCCACGGCTACCAAGGTGCCCGAGGTATCAAACAAGTCCACAAACAAAAAGGCAAACACCACGGAAATCATGCTGATCTCCAGCATGCCGGAGAGATCCATCTTCATAAAGGTGGGCGCTATGGAAGGCGGCATGGATACCAGGCCACTATATTGCACATCACCAAAGGCCAGCCCCAACACTGTGATGGCCAGAATGCTGAGGATCACCGCCGCCTTATAACCACGCTGAACAAAAGCGATGATCAGGAAGAACCCCAATACCGACATCAGTGCCGGAAATGCAGTGATATCGCCCATACCTACGAGTGTTGCCGGGTTGGCAACCACTATGCCGGCACTCTTGAGGCCGATGAGCGCCAAAAACAGGCCGATACCTGCGGCTATGCCAAGGCGCAGCGACATGGGAATGGAGTTGACCACCCATTCCCGAATTCGCACCAGGGAGAGGATCATAAAGCAGATCCCGGAGAGGAATACTGCGCCGAGCGCGGTTTCCCAGCTATAGCCCATTTCCCCCACAACTGTGTAGGTAAAAAAGGCGTTGAGGCCCATTCCCGGCGCCAGGGCTATGGGATAATTGGCCAGCAGCCCCATGACCAGACAGCCTATCGCCGCCGCGACACAGGTCGCCACGAAGACAGCGCCTTGATCCATACCGGCATCGGCCAGCATAGAGGGGTTAACGAAGATGATGTAAGCCATGGTCAGAAAGGTGGTCAGACCCGCCACGGCTTCCTGCTTCAGAGAGGTTTTGTTTTGCTTTAACTTGAACAGTTTTTCCAACATGGAACCAGGTTCCTTGAGTTTGAGTGTAGGGAGGTTTGTGACACTTCTTTAACGAGGTCATCGGCGGCAGATTATAGGGAGTTTGACCTGATCAGACCAGCACCAGAGCATGGAGGCTACCTGTGGTATCCATTAAATGCCCACCAGCTCACAATTTATTCACATTTTGCTGCGGACAAAAAAAAGCCTGCTCAAAGAGCAGGCCAAGACATGTATCAAGCACCCAAAAGGGAAAGAGTCTACCGCGCTAGCGGGTAACACCTGGCAACAGAAGCAAAACTTCTATTGCGACTTGAGTCTAAATACACCACAGAGTGGTGAACAAAGGTTGATGGATGATGGAACTACTTAAAGGGGTAGTCAGCCCTTGAAACTCATGGCGAACATGCCGCCGCGCAAAACCTGACAATCAAACCAGGTGTTGCTCCAATAAACTACGTTGTTTTTGCCTGTGTAAGACATAGCCGATACTCCTAACAAAGTTGTGAAATAAATACTCTAGTGAAGCTTGGCTCGGTTCCCTGGAACTAGAGGTTCTCATATCCGTGGAGACAACTTGTCACTCATTTCCTTGGAGATAGTTATCCATCCTGGATTGACTAGAGGTGGAAGGCGCTTGCCTAACCAACGAGAGCTATTATAGCCACCTGTAATTTTATTACAAGTATTAAGGCTAGAAATTTAAAATACACCTAAAACTGTAAGACAATTACATAAAAGTTACACAGGATTTACCCACCGCACCTAATGATACATCTCGAAACATAGTAAGAGAACACTCATTACCATTTGATTTTAAATAAATAAATCAAAAGCCAATCAGGCCAACCTCATTCCAATTAAGTAAAATCTAACACTGTAATTAGCTGTCAGTTACAGCCCAAATGTTAGTCTCCCGGCGGGGGTAAAAGCGTGATCTCAAAGAGGTAAGACCAGTTAAGGTGAATTGGATCACCCCACCCAAGGGCTGGGTAAAAATCCATCTGAAAGTTTTCTGTTGTTTTCAGATATCGTGTCAAATAACAACCTAAAGCAGGGGCGAGATCCAATCACTCGCAGTGGATAGCTTGGGTGAGATGACGTCCAGCAAATATCGGGGCCATGTGATGCCAACATAGCGGTCGCCAAGTGAAGAAAAGCCAACGGACAGGGTGCAGGGATAACCCGGCCGACGACATCGGCCGGGAGGCGTTGAGGGCTTACTCAGTCATATAGGCAAACAACCCAAGCAGCGGCGCCGCCGTAGGTTTGCCATAGAGGGGATCACCTTCTGTGGCACTGCCGGCGATATCCAGATGACTATAGGCCATGGGCTGAGCGTCTTTTACCCCGTGTTGCGCCAATCCGGAAGCCTTTAGCAGGAAGGCCGCCGGATACTGGTGCCCTCTGGCGGTAACCGATGAGGGCGCATTATTGGAAGAAAGTAGCTCAGAGGCGCCGGAAACATCACGCACCTTGGCAAAATCTTCCTTACGCAAACGGGACAGCTCCAGCCCTTCACCGTAACGTTCGGCGCTGGCTTGCAACCGCTTGGGTAATGCCTGTTGCTCGGCAACGGCGTTGGCCACTACCGCACTGTAAGATCCATAGGCTCGCACCACATGGCCGGTCAGGGTTGCCACAGAGAATAGCTCGGGCGCCGCACTGCCCTGCGCCTTTAAACGCAGATGGGACAGCAAGTCGGCCAGCACTAAACGTCCTTCGGCATCGGTATTGCCAATCCTGACCCTGACACCCGAATGGGCTGTGATGATTTCGTCCGTGACAAAGGCTTCGCTGCCTATACTGTTGCGTACCAGCCCCAGTTCGGCCACCACACGAATGCCTTTGGGCTTGAGTAATGACAAGGTCTTCATCAAACCGGCCACGGCAGCCGCGCCGCCCTTGTCGCGGCTCATACCGGCCATGGCACCGCCCACTTTCAGATCGGCGCCGCCTGTGTCATACACCACGCCCTTGCCGGCAAAGAAATAGTTGTGCTGGATGTCACCTTCGCCGCGGTACTCCAATTTAACGACTCTGGGCTGATGTCTGGCCACGGCAAAAGAGGCCCGCGCCACAGCGCTCAGCAAGGGATAGTCCCGCTCGAGAATGTCTCTGTCTTCCACGACCTGCAGCGACAGCCCTGAATCTTTGAAGGCGTTGAGGCAGTAATCGGCAAAGGCAGGGGCGCCCATGCGCTCGGGCTCAGTGCCGCAAAGATCTCTGGCAAGGGTGCGGCCGGCTTCAATGGCATTGAGCATGCCGGCATCTGCGCCGTTCATCACCCCTATGGCTTCTATGCTGTCAAGGGCGGCGCCCGCCTCACGGGCTTCCAATGGCTGCCATAGCTCCTGCGCCGTTGCCAGCGCCGCAACCATATCTGCCTTGGCGTATTCATCACCTAAGGATGCAGGCTTATCAACCCACAATAGCGGCCTTTTGGCTCCGGCGTCACGGGCGATGGCGATACCGGCACGGGCGGCATTGGCAAAGGCGCGCACATCGTCATAATCGCCAAGCGGCGCGACCGGGGCGATAATCAAGCGGCCACCGGCAAGCCCAGGAGCAAACAACAGGGTTGGGCTCTTGCCCACCCGTTTGTCAACTTGAGCCCCATGGGAGGCCAGTATCGCCACCTCTTCGATTGGACACGCCGTCACATCGGCGCTGACCACCAGCAATGCATCCCAGTCTGCCTCACTGAAAATTGCATCCTGGTCAGTAACATCAATAAATTCAACCATGACCCATCCTAATTATTTTTTATTGGCGCCCAGCATTATTCCCTTTCCGGCGCCGGATTACCAATATCTGGCTGGCAAGTTTCGCTGCCACAAATAAACAATTGTCCCAACTGGGTTCTGCGCCCTTACGTCGCTCTGTGGTAGACTGATGACAACTCGCGCTTGGCCCGGTCCAAGCCCGCCAACCAGACGAAAAGATCAGGAGTTTGCTGTGTCCAGTCTCAGCCAATTGCAACCTCAGCCTCTATGGCAGTGGTTTGAACAAATCTGTGCCATTCCTCACCCATCCAAACATGAAGCCGCGCTCAGCCAGTATATTCAGAACTGGGCCAAAGACCGTCAGCTTGAGGTTATCGAAGATAAAGTCGGTAACCTGATTATTCGCAAAGATGCCACTCCCGGGATGGAAAACCGCAAACCCGTGGTGATCCAGGCCCATATCGATATGGTGCCGCAGAAAAATGCCGATAAAGAGCATGACTTCGTCAAAGATCCGATCCAGCCCTGGATTGATGGCGACTGGGTCAAGGCTCAGGGCACGACTCTGGGTGCCGATAACGGCATAGGCATGGCATCGGCGCTGGCAATTCTCGGCAGTGACGATATTCCCCACGGGCCACTGGAAGTGCTGCTGACCATAGATGAAGAAGCGGGTATGACAGGAGCCTTTGGCCTGGAAGCCGGTATGCTTCGCGGTGAAATCCTGATCAACACAGATTCCGAGCAGGAAGGCGAGATCTACATGGGCTGCGCCGGTGGCGTGGATGCCGAGATCACCCTGCCCATGGTCTGGGAAGCCACAGGCGATGGTTTCCAGGCATTCAACCTGACACTCTCCGGGCTAAAGGGTGGCCACTCAGGGGTGAACATTCACCTGGGACGCGGTAATGCCAACAAGCTGCTGGCCCGTTTTCTGTTTGAACACAGCGAAAGCCTGCAGCTGGAACTGGCCGAATTCAACGGCGGCTCGCTGCGTAACGCCATTCCCCGTGAAGCCAGTGCCACTATTCTGGTACCGGCCGAACAAGCCACAGCTTTGAGCGAAGCCGCCGCGGCTTTCCAGGCACTGCTTAGAGAAGAGCTGGCGGTTGCCGATCCGGCCGCTTGCCTGACTCTCACCGAAGTGCCGCTGCCTGCCAAAGTGATGAGCGAGCAGAGTCAGAACACTCTTATCGATCTGCTGCATGCCTGCCCCAATGGTGTCATGCGGATGAGTGACGAGATTGAAGGCGTGACCGAGACCTCACTCAACCTCGGGGTGATCAATACCAGCGAGCAGGATGTTAAACTCCTGTGCCTGATCCGCTCCTTGATTGACTCAGGCCGCAGCCAGATTGAGGGCATGCTGATCGCCCTGGCCAACCTGGCCGGTGCCGAAATCGATCTCTCCGGCGCCTACCCAGGCTGGAAACCAGACAGCCAGTCTCCTGTGATGGCGATTGTGCGCGACACCTATCAGGACATCTACCATAAAGAGCCGGTGATCATGGTGATCCATGCCGGTTTGGAATGTGGCCTGTTCAAGGAGCCCTATCCGGCCATGGATATGGTGTCTATCGGCCCCACCATACGTTTCCCTCACAGCCCGGATGAAATGGTGAATATCACCACAGTGGGCCAATATTGGCAGCTGCTGTTGGCTGTACTGGAGCGTATTCCAGAAAAGGCCTGACACCTTGAGAAAGGCACTTAAGCCTTGAATAAATAGCGCCAAACGACTTGGCGTTGCGGCAAGGAGGCAAAGGCTGCAAGAGTGGCTCCCCATCAACATGGGCAAACTATGTGATTGGGATGAACGAAGATTGCCAACACAGCTGCCTCTTCAAGTTAGCAAGAGTAAAAAAGCCGCCCCTGGAGCACTCCGGGGCGGCTTTTTGATGCGTAGCACCTTGCGTTTAGGCTATTCCTCCAGCAAGCTACGCAGCATCCAGGCAGTCTTTTCGTGGACTTCCAGTCTACGGGTGAGCAGATCGGCGCTCGGCTGATCATTGGCCTTGTCGATAACGGGGAACAGGGCTCTGGCGGTGCGGGCCGTGGCCTCCTGGGCTTCGACCAGGTGCAATATCATCTCATTGGCAGAGGGCACACCTTCCACTTCCTTGATGGATGCCAGACGCACAAACTCCTTATAAGTCCCCGGCGCCGGATACCCCAGGGCGCGGATCCGCTCGGCGATTTCATCCAGCGCATTCCATTGCTCCGTGTATTGCTCCATAAACATCAGATGCAGGCTGTTGAACTGCGGCCCTTTGACGTTCCAATGGAAATTATGGGTCATCAGATACAGGGTATAACTGTCGGCCAGCAGCGCAGAAAGCCCCGCGACAATTTTTTTACGATCCGCATCAGAGATACCTATATCTATGGTGGGTGCCTTGACTTTCTTGGTTGCCATATACACTCCTTTTGCTTGTTGGCGATAGCCGCGCTCAATGGCGACTAAAGATAAAATAGCCATAACAGAGTGGGATCTTATGCCCGGGCAAACTGTGATAAATATCACAACTTACTAAACTGTAGCGGCCCAAAGCCCAAACGAGTTCTCTTTATCAAGCAGGAAAACAGCTTTTTAACCGATTGATTTTCATAATCAAACATACATGCCACCTGCGATAACCCCTTATAACCGATTTGCCAGTTCCCAATAGAAGCCAGACAAGGCAATCCGGGAATCTCTTTGCCGGCCAGAGCTTATATTTAGAGAAACTCGCGATCACTTTTCCGCAGCTTGACATCTTATGTTCATTAAAAGCTGATAGCCTGCCGACAAGCCTTATACCTTAAGCGCCGCGGCACAGGAGTGGTATCTTGACTTTGGCTTCATCCACACCTTTTACTCTGCCACGCTTATGTTACCTTTCACTGAAGCTATAATAAGTTAAAGCTGCAGCCCTGCATCAGGAATGACAACTGCGAAATGGATTCTCGCCTCAGAATACGAGCCGACAGCAAGCTGCCGACTAAACCTAACAAGTGGGGATCTGTTTTATGTTTTTTAATAAATCGTCCAAACAAGCGCTGGCACAATGTCAATTGCAGCTGTCCAAGCAACTGGCAACTGTGCAAGCCATAGAACAGTCGCTTGCCTGTGTGGTATTCACGCCCGACGGCACTGTGATAGAAGCCAATCGCCTGTTTGCCGAGTTGTTTGGCCTGGAGCATGAGAAGCTCAAAGGCATGCCACACAAAACCTTGTGTCAGGCCGATTATGCCGCCTCAACCCAGTACCGCAGTTTTTGGGAACAGCTCAGGCAAGGAAAAGCCGCTGCCGGGGTGTTTGAACGTCGCCACGCAGATGGCAGCAGCATTTATTTGCAGGCCACCTATTTCCCCGTGTTTGAGCAGGGTAAAGTCACTCGCGTCATGAAGATTGCCGCCGATATCACCAACAGCCAAATGGAAACCGACACTCAAAAAGCCGTGGCCAACGCCCTGGACAACTCCCAGGCGATTATCGAGTTTGATCCCAAGGGGAATATCATTGAAGCCAACACCAATTTTCTCGATGTCATGGGCTATACCCGGGCCGAACTGAAGGGGCAACACCACAAGCTGTTTTGTGACGAGGCCTTCTACCGGGAACACCCCCATTTTTGGGAAGAGCTCAATAAGGGCCAGTTCAAGTCCGGGCTGTTTAAACGCTTCAATAAACTGGGGCAAACCGTCTGGCTTGAGGCCAGCTATAACCCTATACGCAATCCCGCCGGTAAGGTGATCAAGGTGATTAAGTTTGCCAGTGATATCACCGCCAGGATAGAAAAGTCCCAGGCGATTAAAGAAGCGGCCGAAATAGCCCACAGCACGGCGCTGAATACCGGTGCCACAGTTGAGCAGGCGATAGACAGGCTGGACAGGGTAACCGCCACCTCCAACAGCATAGCGTCTCAGGTGCAGCAGGCCTCAGAGGCGATAGCTCAGCTCAATGAGCAGTCACGCAATATCCAGGCGATAGTCTCGACCATCAGCGCCATTGCAGAGCAGACCAACCTGTTGGCGCTCAATGCGGCGATTGAAGCGGCCCGCGCCGGTGAGCAAGGACGGGGGTTTGCCGTCGTCGCTGATGAAGTCAGACAACTGGCGGCCCGCACCAGTGAGTCTACCAAGGAGATTGGCTCTGTCGTCAGTCAAAATGGTCAGCTCACAGACAAGGCCACCCGTGAAATGGCGGCGGTGGCCGAGGCGGCCAACCAGGGTAAGACCCAGCTGCAGGAAGTCGCAGACGTAATGGGCGCGATTCTCGACGGAGCCCGCAATGTGGTCGATACCGTCGCGTCCCTGTCTGATGAACATCACAGGCATTGATCCGAAGGCGTCTCTCGCTCCTCTAAAAAAGAACCCAGCCGAGGCTGGGTTCTTTTTGTTTGCTTGGGGAAGGTGCGAACAAGCCCCATGTGTGCCATGCGTTGGCTTACATGCCTGGATGCAAGGCGTGGTTCGCAACAAATGGCCCAAGTCCTTTGCAAGAAGCACAATGCAGTAGACGGATATGTAAGCCTCGAGGACTTATTAGCATCTTCCTTAGGTCTTGAGTCTATCCAATTGATCGTTTTGGCTGTCCACCAACTGTGCCAGCGTCTGACTGCTCTGCTCCGCCTCACCGGCCAGACGCGCCAGTTCGGCCGCCGAGTCTGAGATACCTGTGATATTCTTGTTCACCTCTTCGGTGACAGCGCTTTGCTCCTCGGCCGCCGTGGCAATATGGGTGATCTGCGCCGAGATCTGATCCAGCTGGCTGACCATAAGATTCAGAGCGCTGAGTGCCTGCTCTGTTTGCGACACGGCGTTTTTGGCCTGCTCCACTCCGCGTTCAATAATATTGGAGGCGCTGCCCACTTCCTGCTGCAGTGACTCGATTAGACGACCAATATCCAGAGTCGAGCTCTGGGTCTTGGAAGCCAGCGCCCTCACTTCATCCGCTACCACGGCGAAACCTCGGCCCTGATCGCCGGCGCGGGCCGCTTCAATCGCCGCATTGAGCGCCAACAGATTGGTCTGTTCGGCGATGGCGCTGATCACTTCCAGAATGCTGCTGATGTTATTGCTGCTCTCCGCCACCTTGGCGACGGCGGCCTTGGCCTGCATCGACTCACTGGACATGGTATTGACGTAATCCATCGCCTTGTTGAGGCTGGTTTCACTGTCGCGGACATTGACCGCCATGGACTCAGTTTCCGATGCCGTCTGCTCCGAAGCCTTGGCCACTTCATGGGCCGTGGCGCTCATCTGGTTGACCGCGGCCACCACGCTCTCTATCTCACTGTATTGGCGATTGACACTGTCCAGTGTCTGGCGGGCAATTTCTGCCGTGGTTTGGCCCTCATCACGGGAGCGTCCGGCAAGCATTTTCAGCTCACGGATAAGCTCCCTGAGTTTGAGAATAAAGGCGTTTACCCCGGCGCCAAGGGCGATAAGCTCGGCGTGGGAAGTCACCTGAATGCTTTGGGTCAGGTCGCCTTCGGCACTGGCCAAATTCTCAACCCGGGATTGAATGCTCTTGAGCGGTGCCAATATGCTGCGGATCACCAAAGCTATGGCCAGTACCGCCAGCACAGATACCAAGACGCCAACCCCGAGCAGCAAGCTGCCCAATTCGGTGGCCATCACTGTCATCTCTTCACTGAGCTTGGCCACGGGCGCAAAGGCGTCCACCTTGGGCACTTCAATCAACAGCGACCAGCGACTACCGGAAAGAGGAATGTCGATGCGGTGTGCAACCACTATGTCATTGTCCGTCAACATAAAGCCCTCGCCGCCGGCCAGGGCCACCATTTTGGCGGCCAGCTCAGGGGCGACAGACTCGGCCAGTGGCCGCGCCTTCTTGCTGTAATGACTGGCAGCCACCACCAGCCCCTTACTGCTGAGCAGAGTAACCTTGGCCTTGCCCTGATAGAGCGACTGCGACAGTTGATCGATCAGTTTCTGAAATACCGGCAGGTTGACATCCACCCCGACAATACCGGCAAACTGGCCTTCGCGCAGCGCCGGTACAGTCAAGGAGGTCATCAACTCATTGTTGCCCGGAGCTATCTCATACAGGTAGGGCTCCATCAGGCAGGGCTTGAGGGTGTCTTTACCGCACAGATACCACTCGGCCTCGCGAATGCCAAACTCGTTGAGCGTGGCGACATACTTCTCCTCGGCATCGTCTACCTGGTGTTGCTCAATACTGCCGTCGTTGTTGCGGGTAAAGTAGATCTCCAGCGACCCGGCACCAGGCACACTGTGTTTGCTCGCTTGCTGTTGATACTGCCAATCCTGGCCGTCGTATCCATCTGGCTCAAACTGGGCATAGATGGAGGAAACCTGGCTGTTCTTTCTGAGCACCGCCTCGACGGTTGTCTGCACTTCTTCCCGGGTCATGGGCTCCCGCTCAGAGGTCAGCTCCAGAATCCCTGCCAGTGACCAGGGAATGCGGTAGGCCTCATCAATAAAACCAGCGACTTTCTCACCGTATTGGGCGGCACTGGCCTCGAGCTTATCGCGGATCTCCAGCTCCAGCGTCTGCTGCACCTCTGCCGACAAACGTTGGTTTTGATCCGACAGAGACCACCAGAGACTGATGGAGAGAATGGCCACTGTTATGAGAAACAGCGCCGAAGTTATCCAGAGAAGTTTGGTTCCGATGGAGAGTTGCTTCATCCAAGGCTCCTGATAGCGGCGGGCGCAATGCGCTTGTAAATGAAAGGTTAACAGCTACAAAGATAGCACCATGGACTCTCCCTGTCTCAATCTACTAGCACTTATGGATTATTTTTACCAAGGAAAGTGCCAATAAGCCTTCGCGGCACTCTGGCTTGCACTGCCATTGGCGCTGCTGAGCTTGCCGATAAGTCATTTCGTCTTTTCCACTTGCTCGACAACGGCCGATTAAAGGCAAGGGAACAACCTCACTGAGTTCGCTTGGTACTTGTTACCATTACTCTCTCCCAAAAGAAGTCTGGAAAGTGTCAACTGTATTCCGGATGGGTCACAGACATAAAAAAGGGAAGCGCTGGGCTTCCCTATCATCCTTCATGCTCAACTACGCAGTTGCCGGAAACACTCGGCAATAATCTCCAGCCCCTGCTGCAGATCCCTGTCACTGACGGTCAAAGGCACCAAGAGACGCAGCACATTGCCATAAGTGCCACAGGAAAGCAGGATAAGACCGCGCTCCCGCGCCAAGGTGAGGACTCGCGCGCAATACTCGGGCTTCGGCACACCGTCTTCAACCAGCTCCATGGCCACCATAGCGCCTAGGCCGCGAATATCGGCAATAAAGTCGTACTCCTGCTGCAGCTTGCCAAGCGCTTCTTTAATGACAGTGCCCACCTGGTTGGCCCGCGCCAGCAGCTGTTCCTTCTCGAAGGTTTCTATCACCGCCAGGGCGGCGGCGCAGGCAAGCGGATTGCCGCCATAGGTGCCTCCCAAACCGCCAGGGCCTATGGCATCCATCATCTCGGCCCGGCCGGTAATACCGGAGAGCGGGAAACCACCGGCGATGGACTTGGCAAAAGTCGTGATATCGGCGGCAACGCCCATCTGCTCCATGGCAAAGAAGGTGCCGGTGCGGCCGGCGCCCGTCTGCACCTCATCGGCAATCAGCACTATCCCTTCCTTGTCACACAGCTTGCGCAGCCGCGCCATAAACTCGGGGGATGCGGCATAGAAGCCGCCCTCGCCCTGCACCGGCTCGAGAATAATGGCAGCAATATCCGCCGGTTCGGCATCATTCTTGAAAATCTGCTCGATGGACTTCATCGCATCGTCGTCACTCACCCCATGCTGCGCGCAGGGATACTGGGCGCGAAACACGTTGGCCTGCATCAGCCCCATGCCCTTACTGTAGGGTGCCACTTTGCCGGTGAGCGCCAGCGTTGCCATGGTGCGGCCATGATAGCCTGAGGTAAAGGCGATGACACCGCTGCGTTTGGTATAGGCCCTGGCGACCTTGAGGGCATTTTCCACCGCCTCCGAGCCACTGGTAAACAGCGCCGACTTCTTGGCGAAATACCCGGGAACCAGGGCGTTGAGTTTTTCGCAGACGGCCACATAACTCTCATAGCCCAGCACCATAAAACAGGTATGGGAGAAATCTTCCAACTGGCGGGCAACCGCCTGCTTGACTCTGGGATGCAGGTGCCCGGTATTGAGCACGGCTATGCCTCCGGCAAAGTCCAGATATTCGCGGCCCTCGACGTCCCATACCCGGGCATTTTCCGCCCGTTCCACAAACACAGGGTGTATCTGTCCCACACCCGGTGCCACTGCGGCCTGGCGCCGCACCATCAGAGAGTCATTGCTTATCATCCTGCTATCCTCTGTTGTTGTCCCGGCATCGCCGGGACATGGGTTAATCAGACCGAGAGGCAGAGATACTTGATCTCCAGATATTCCTCTATGCCGTATTTAGAGCCTTCCCGTCCCAACCCCGAGGCCTTGATGCCACCAAAAGGCGCTACTTCGTTGGAGATAAGCCCGGTATTGATCCCCACCATGCCGTATTCCAGCGCCTCGGCAACTTTCCAGACTCTGGAGATATCCCTGGCGTAGAAATAGGCCGCCAAGCCGAACTCGGTATCGTTGGCCATGGCGATCACTTCATCGACACTATCGAAGCGGAACAGCGGCGCCAGCGGGCCAAAGGTTTCCTCTTTGGCAACCCGCATGCTGCCATTCACCTCGGTCAAAATAGTGGGCTCGAAGAAGTTACCGCCCAGCGCCCGGCCGCCTGTCTTGACCCTGGCGCCTTTGGAGACGGCATCCTCGAGATGAGCCTGCACCTTTTTCACCGCATTCTTGTCGATAAGCGGCCCTGTGGTAATGCCGGATTCGGTGCCGACACCCACCTTGAGCTCGGCCACTTTGGCGGCCAGCTTTTCGCTAAAAGCATCGTAAACGGACGACTGCACATAGATGCGGTTGGCGCAGACGCAGGTCTGGCCGGCATTGCGATACTTGGAGATCATCGCCCCTTCGACCGCCGCATCCAGATCGGCATCATCAAACACGATAAAGGGCGCGTTGCCGCCGAGCTCCAGTGACAGTTTCTTAAGGGTGGCGGCGCATTGCTGCATCAGATGAATGCCCACGCCGGTCGAGCCGGTGAAAGACAGCTTACGCACCACGGCGCTGTCGCAAAGGGTATTGCCTATCGCCTTGGCATCACCGGTAATCACGCTGAAGACGCCGGGAGGAATGCCGGCTTCAATCGCCAGGTAGGCCAGCGCCAGAGCGGTAAAAGGGGTCTGCGGCGCCGGTTTGACTATCATGGTGCAACCGGCCGCCAGTGCTGGCCCCGCCTTACGGGTGATCATCGCCGCCGGGAAGTTCCAGGGCGTAATGGCCGCAGTCACGCCCACGGGCTGCTTGATCACCAACAGGCGCTTGTCCTGTTGATGGCCGGGGATCGTATCGCCGTAAACCCGCTTGCCCTCTTCGGCAAACCACTCGATAAAGGAGGCGGCATAGGTGACCTCACCACGGGCTTCTGCCAGAGGCTTACCCTGCTCTGTGGTCATCAGCAGCGCCAAGTCATCGGCGTGTTGGTTGATAAGCTCGAACCAGCGTTTGAGAATGGTGCTGCGCTCTTTGGCGGTCAGCGCCCGCCAGGCCGGAAGAGCCCGCTCGGCGGCATCTATGGCTCTGTGGGTTTCAAATGCGCCCATCTCGGGCACACTGCCGATACGCTCGCCGGTGGCCGGGTTGAAAATATTGACCTTCTTGCCTGAGTCTGCGTCCAGCCACTGGCCATCGATATAGGCTTGTTCACGCAGCAGCGCACTCTGGTTAAGTTTCATTGCGACTCCTTTAAATGGGCGCCGGGCGCCCTTGTACGGATAGGCATCAAATACCCAGTTTGTCCCTCAGGCTGTAATACCAGGCGCCGAGCGCAGAAAAGGGGACTCGCAGGGCATGTCCGCCGGGAAATGGATAATGGGGCAGGCTGGCAAAGGCATCGAAACGCTCCGCCTGTCCGGTCAGCACCTCGGCAATCAACTTGCCCGCCAGGTGGGTATAAGTCACCCCATGACCACTGCAGCCCTGGGAGTAATAGATGTTGCTGCCAATCCTGCCGACCTGAGGCAAACGGGAGAGTGTCAGCAGAAAGTTGCCTGTCCAGGTATAGTCGATACGGACCCCTTTCAATTGGGGGAAGGTCTTGAGCAGCTTGGGCAGGATAATCGCTTTGATATTCTCCGGATCTCGGGCGCCGTACACTACACCGCCACCATAGATCAGGCGTTTGTCGGCCGACAGGCGGAAATAATCCAGCAGATAGTTACAGTCCTCGACGCAGTAGTCCTGCGGCAACAGACTGTGGGCCAACTCTTCACCCAAGGGTTCTGTCGTGATTACCTGGGTACCGCAAGGCATGGATTTGGCAGCAAGTTGGGGCAGCAGTTTGCCAAGATAGGCATTTCCTGCCACCACCACAAACCTGGCCTTAACCTGGCCATTGGCGGTATGTACTATAGGGTACTCCCCTTCGTCGATACGTACTACGGCCGAATCCTCAAAAATTTTTCCACCGAGAGATTCCACCGCCCTCGCCTCACCCAGCGCCAGGTTCAGCGGATGGATATGTCCGCCACTCTTGTCCAGCAAGCCGCCGATATAACGGTCTGTATTGACCACCTGGCGAATTCCGGCATCATCCAACAGCTGCAGCTGTTCTGTGTGGCCATATCGCTCCCAGAGGGCTTTTTGCTGCTGCAGATGCCCCATCTGTTTGCGGTTGATGGCGGCAAATACCCCGCCGTTTTTGAGGTCACAATCGATCTGGTATTTTTCGATGCGTTCGCGGATGATACGGCCGCCCTCGAAGGCCATTTCGCCAAAGAGCTTGGCCTGCGCCTTACCGACAGTGCTTTCTATCACATCGAGATCGCGGCTGTAGCTGTTGACTATCTGGCCACCGTTGCGGCCAGAGGCGCCCCAGCCCACTCTAGCCGCTTCCAATACCACCACCTTGAAACCGGCCTCCAACAGGTGCAGCGCCGAGCTGAGCCCGGTATAACCGGCTCCTATCACACAGACATCGGTTTCCAGCACCTCGCTTAAGCTGTTGCGTTCACGGGTGTCATTGGCCGAATCGGCATAATAAGAGGAGGTGTGGGCAGTGGCAGTCATGGTTAATCCAGCCTTTTATGTTTGTTATTTTTAACACTTGCATCATCCTACACAGTTAAATCGACTAAAACCAGTAGAAAACGCATTATAAAACACACTTTGTTCAAAATTTAAAACACACAAGAAAAATAGCGGCGGGGGATGTCACAGCCAACCGCCTAATTGTTATTCCTCTGTTTGTCTGCTACGGCG
This sequence comes from Shewanella algae, assembly GCF_009183365.2. Classification (NCBI taxonomy): domain Bacteria; kingdom Pseudomonadati; phylum Pseudomonadota; class Gammaproteobacteria; order Alteromonadales; family Shewanellaceae; genus Shewanella; species Shewanella algae. Next base: position 1,197,949 of record NZ_CP068230.1, on the reverse strand, counting down.
TTCGGCGCGGCGCGCCAGATACCAGGACAGGAAAGCGATCAGGGATACCACCAGAATGATCAGGGTCGCCAGGGCGTTGATCTTGGGGGACACCCCGAGCCGCACCGAGGAGAACACCACCATAGGCAGTGTAGTGGCGCCAGGTCCCGAGGCGAAGCTGGCAATCACCAGATCGTCCAGCGACAGGCTGAACGACAACAGCCAACCCGCCATCAGCGCCGGGGCTATCATGGGCACAGTTATCAGGAAGAAGGTCTTCAGCGGTGTCGCCCCCAGATCCATCGCCGCCTCTTCAATAGAGAGATCCAACTCCCTGAGGCGCGATGACACCACTACGGCCACATAGGCGGCGCAGAAGGTAGAATGGGCAATCCAGACTGTCATCCTGCCCCGCTCAGCCGGCCAGCCGAGCAGATCCGACATATGCACAAACAGCAGCATCAGCGACAGACCCGTGATCACCTCGGGCATAACCAAGGGCGCCGTAATCATGTTCGACAGCGTCAGCTTGGCCCAGGAGCGACGAAAACGTGTCATCACAAAGGCCGCCATAGTGCCTATGATCACCGCCATGGTCGAGCTGTAGAAGGCGATTTGCAGACTGGTCCAGACCGCATCCAGTATCTGCTGATCGGCAAACAGCTCGGCGTACCACTTGGCGGAAAAGCCGCCCCAGACAGTTACCAGTTTGGAGGCGTTGAAAGAGTAGAAAATCAAAATAAACATGGGGGCATACAGAAACACCAGCCCAATCCATAACATCAGGGTCGAGAAACTCAGCTTCTTCATATCTCTTTCTCCAAACTGCGGCTCTGATAGCGATGGAACAGGGTGATGGGCACAATCAGCAGCACCAGCATCACTATCGCCAGCGATGAAGCCACCGGCCAGTCACGGTTGTTGAAGAACTCCTGCCACAGCACCTTACCTATCATCAGCGAGTCCGGCCCGCCAAGCAGTTCGGGGATCACAAACTCCCCCACGGCCGGAATAAACACCAGCATGGAACCGGCAATGACGCCGCTCTTGGACAGGGGCAGCGTCACCTTCCAGAAGGTATTGAGACTGCGGGAGCCGAGATCGGCCGCGGCTTCCAGCAGACTGACATCCAGCTTCACCAAGGTGGCGTACAGCGGCAATATCATAAAGGGCAGATACGCATAGATGATGCCGATATACACCGCCAGATTGGTATTGAGCATCTGCAGCGGCTCATCAACAATCCCGAGCCCCAGCAGCAGATTATTGATAAGCCCTGTGTTACTCAAAATCCCCATCCAGGCGTATACCCGAATAAGAAATGAGGTCCAGGAGGGCAACATCACCAACAGCAGCAGCACTGTCTGCAACCTGGCCGGCGCCCGGGCAATGGCATAGGCCATGGGATACCCAAGCAGCAGACAACCTAGGGTGGAAACCAGCGCCATCTTGAGCGAGTTGAGATAGGCCGAGTAGTACATGGAGTCGCTGAGCAGCAACAGGTAGTTACTCAGGTTGATAAATACCTGCAGCACTTCGTCGGCATACTGAAAACTTGGCTCATAGGGCGGAATGGCAATCGCCGCGGTGGAAAAGCTTATCTTCAATACTATGGCGAACGGCAGCGCGAAAAACAGCAGCAACCACAGATAGGGAAAGCCTATGGTCAGGTGGCGGCCTTTGAATCCTAACTTGAGCTTCTTCATGATCTTAACACCACGCCACTGGTGTCCTCCCAGCTGATATAGACTTCATCATCCCAGGTGGGGTGATCGGCGCGGCGTTCACGGTTGGTCATGCTGCACTGGACTATCTGACCATTGCCAAGGCGAATGTAATACACGGAGAAACCACCGAGATAGGCGATATCGTGGACTATGCCCTTGGCCCAGTTGTATTGCTCTTCGGGCTGCTCGCGGCTTATCAGGGTTTTTTCCGGCCTGACCGCCAACCAGACATGCTTGTCCTCGACGCTGGTAGACACACCATAACCCACGTAAAACGCCTGGTTCAGGCTCTCGGACTGAATGATCACATGGTCCACCTCATCGGCGGTGATCTCCCCCTCAAACAGATTCACTGTGCCGATAAACTCGGCAATCATCCGGCTATTGGGGCTTTCATAGATATCCATAGGCGAGCCGGTCTGGGCTATCCAGCCATCGCTCATGATGGCAATCCGCTCGGCCATGGTCATGGCTTCTTCCTGATCATGGGTAACCATGACGCAGGTCACCCCTACCCGCTCGAGAATTTCCACCACTTCAAGCTGCATCTGGGTCCGCAGTTTTTTATCCAGCGCTCCCATGGGCTCGTCCAGCAACAGGAGTTTCGGCCGCTTGGCCAAAGAACGGGCCAACGCCACCCGCTGACGCTGACCGCCGGAAAGTTGATGCGGCTTGCGGCGGGCATATTTTTCCATATGCACCAGCTTGAGCATCTCCTGCACCCGCTGCTCGATTTCAGCCTTGGGTAACTTGTCCTGCTTGAGGCCGAAGGCGATATTCTGCGCCACCGTCATATGGGGAAACAGGGCGTAGGATTGGAACATCATATTGATGGGGCGTTCATAGGGCGGCAGGTGGGTAATGTCCTGACCATCGAGAAAAATGCGTCCTTCGGTAGGCTTTTCAAAACCGGCCAACATTCTCAAAAGAGTCGACTTGCCTGAGCCTGAGCCGCCGAGCAAGGCAAAGATCTCGCCCTTGTTGATGGTCAGCGACACATCATCCACGGCGCGAACATCGTCAAAGAGCTTGCTGACCCGCTCGATTTTGAGCAGCACTTCATCCTGAGTTTTATTATTGGGTTTGACAGGAATGCCCGAGGTGATTGCCATAATACTTCTCCGCAAAATACCAAATGGGCGGCTCAGCGGCCGCCGCTGGTGGAACGAGTAAAGTTTGCCTGTACTACGCAATCAGACAATGAAGGGGCACCTGGCCCCTGAGTTATTGTTATTGGCCGGATTTAACCTTGGTCCAAACCCGGGTCAGGGCCCGCTGGGCCTTGAGTGGACGAATTTCCCCCACATACAGGTTGTCCAGAGTTGCCTGTGGTGGATAGATGCCGGGATCGTTACGGATAGACTCATCCACCAGTTTCTGCGCCGGTACATTGGGGTTAGCGTAGGAAACATAGTTGGAGATGGGGGCTATCACTTCCGGCCTGAGCAGGTAGTTGATAAAGGTCAGCGCATTGTCGACATTGCCGGCGTCGGCAGGAATAGCCAACATATCGAACCAGAGGTTGGCGCCTTCCTTGGGAATGGCATAGGCAATCTTGTTGCCGTTACCTGCCTCATCGGCGCGGGTAGCCGCCTGGAGGATATCGCCGGAGAAACCGAAGGCGACACAGATATCACCATTGGCCAGATCCGAGATATAGCGCGATGAGTGGAAATAGGTGATATAAGGCCGTATCTTGGCCAGCACTTCACCGGCCTTGTCAAAGTCGGACGCCTTGGTACTGTTAGGATCCAATCCCAGATAGATCAGCGCCTGCGGCACCATATCATCGGCCGAGTCCAGCATGGACATGCCGCAGGATGACAGCTTCTCGGCATACTTGGGGTTGAACATCAGTTCGAGCGAATCTGTGGGAGCATCCTCTCCCAGCAGCTCTTTTACCTTGGCGACGTTATAGCCTATACCGTTGGTGCCCCAGAGGTAAGGCACGGCATACTGGTTGCCCGGATCGGCCTTCTCCAGCTGTTTCATCAACTGGGGATCCAGATTCTGATAGTTGCTCAGCTTGCTTTTATCCAGAGGCTTAAAGGCCCCGGCCTTGATCTGCTTGGCAAGAAAGTTGTTCGAAGGCACGACTATGTCATAACCGGAGCGGCCGGAAAGCAGTTTGGCTTCAACCACTTCGTTGCTGTCAAACACGTCATAGATCACCCGGATCCCGGTTTCCTTCTGGAAGTTGGCCAGGGTATCTTCGGCGATATAGTCACTCCAGTTATACACCCGGACAACTTCTTCGGCCTGGGCCGTGGCAGCGGCCGCAAGGCCTCCCAACAGTGCCACAGACGTTACTTTGGTCAATAGCTTCATGCTCTCTCCTTTTACGGGTAGCAGCGGTTGTAACCCGCCTTCAATTGTTAACTTATTGTCATTGTTATTAGTGTCACCAATGCTACTCCCTAAAACCCGCATCGGCGCCTTGACAGCAAGGTATATCATGCCCTTACCGTCAATGGCAGGCAATCTTAGTCGTTCAATTTTCGTACGCTTGCGTAGGTCATATCGAGCGCTTGTTTCGCCTTTGTTACCAATTCATCGATTTGAGCCTGGGTTATCACCAGGGGTGGCGCGATGATCATAGTGTCTCCCACCGCCCGCATCACCAAGCCACTGGCGATGGAATGCTCCCGGCACTGAGTGCCTACCCCTAGCTCGGCAGCAAAGCGCTGATGACTCGCCTTATCGGCGACTAGTTCCAGCGCGGCCACCATGCCAACGCCGCGCACCTCACCCACCAGCGGATGCTGGGCCAAGACTTGCCGCAGCCGCTGCTGCAGATAAGGCGCGGTTTCCTCGGCCACTTTGGCGACTATGTTTTCCTGCTTCATCAGGCGTAAGTTTTCCAGTGCCACCGCGGCACTGAGTGGATGGCCCGAATAAGTGTAGCCGTGGGCAAATTCACCGCCCTTATCCAGCGCATCGGCGACTTTATCCGACACTATCACTCCGCCCATGGGGGCGTAGCCCGAAGTCATCCCCTTGGCTATGGTGATAAGATCCGGCTCAAGATCGTAATACTCGGCGGCAAAGTAACAGCCGGTGCGGCCAAAGCCGGTGATCACTTCATCGAGGATGAACAATATGTCGTACTTGGCGAGGATCTTTTTGATCTCCGGCCAATAGCTGTCCGGCGGGACTATCACGCCGCCAGCGCCCTGAATAGGCTCGGCAATAAAGGCCGCCACCTTGTCTTCACCCAGCTCGAGGATCTTGCTTTCAAGCTCGCGGGCACAGCGAATACCAAACTCTTCGGCAGACAGTCCCTGACCTTCGCCATACCAGTAAGGTTGAGCGATGTGGACTATGCCTGGAATGGGCAAATCGCCCTGGGCATGCATACCACTCATGCCACCAAGACTGGCACCGGCAACTGTGGAACCGTGATAGGCATTGTGGCGCGAGATAATGGTTTTCTTCTCCGGCTTGCCCTGGATGTCCCAGTAATGACGCACCAGGCGCAAGTTGGTGTCATTGGCCTCTGAGCCAGAGCCGGTGAAGAACACCTTGTTCATATGAGGTGGTGCCAGCGCGGCTATCTCGGCGGCCAGTTCAATCGCCGGCGGGTGGCTGCACAGAAAGAAGCTGTTGTAGTAAGGTAATTCCTGCAACTGATGTGCCGCCACATCGGCGATGGAACGCAGGCCATAGCCCATGTTGACGCACCAGAGTCCGGCCATGCCATCGAGAATTTGATTGCCCTGTGAATCCCAGATATAGACGCCATCGGCGCGGGTAATCACCCGCCCGCCCGCCTGTTTCAACGCCTTGGGATCGGTAAAGGGATGCAAGTGGTGGGCATGGTCCTTGGCCTGCCAGCTTTGGGTCTGTTGTGATTTCATCTCTCCCTCCTTAGACAGTCAGCAGCAGGAATTCCCGCTCCCAGGAACTCACCACCCGGCGAAAATTCTCAAGCTCGGCGCGCTTGACCGCGACAAAACCTGTGGTGAAATCTTCCCCCAGATATTTACGGCAATATAGGCTCTCTTCCATCATGGCCATCGCCTCTTCCAGCGTCTGCGGCAAAGAGATCCCCGAGCGGTCTTCGTTGGCCCGGCCCTGCACCGGCGTCGAAGGTTTCACGTCTTCAACGATTCCCAAATAGCCGCACAACAAGCTGGCGGCAATGGCCAGATAGGCGTTGGCATCGGCCCCCGGGATACGGTTTTCAATGCGGCGATTTTGCGGTGAAGACTCGGGGATCCTCAGGCCACAGGTACGATTCTCCTCGCCCCACTCCAGATTGACCGGCGCCGAGGTGCCCGGCAGGAAGCGGCGGAATGAGTTGACGTTGGGCGCCATCAGCGGCAGAAATTCCGGCATAAAGCGCTGCAGCCCGCCGATATAACTGAGGAAATTCTGGCTCATGGTGCCATCTTCGCGGGTGAAGATATTTTTGCCGGTTTCCTTGTCGATTACGCTCTGATGCAGGTGCATGGCGCTGCCAGGCTCATTGGTCACAGGCTTGGCCATAAAGGTGGCGCAGACGCCGTGCTTGAGGGCGGCCTCTCTCAGGGTGCGTTTGAACACAAACACCTGATCCGCCAGCGCCAGTGGATTGCCGTGGCTGAAGTTGATCTCCATCTGCGCCGTGCCTTCCTCGTGGATCAGGGTGTCGATATCCAGCTCCTGCGCCTCACACCAGTCGTACATATCCTCAAACAGGGGGTCATACTCATTGGCGGCATCGATGGAGAAGGACTGACGTCCGGATTCGGCGCGGCCGGAACGACCAACCGGGGGCTTGAGTGGCAGATCGGGATCGTCACTGCGACTGGTGAGATAAAACTCCATCTCGGGGGCAATCACCGGCTCCCAGCCCTTGTCTTCATAAAGCTTGAGCACTTTTTTCAATACGTTGCGCGGCGACAGCTCCAGCGGATTGCCCATCTTGTCATAAGTATCGTGGATCACCTGAGCCGTGGCCTCCAGGGTCCAGGGCAACATAAAGACCGCATTTTCATCTGGCACGCAGACAAAGTCGATATCGGCGCTGTTGAGCAGGCCATAGTAGGCCTCATCATCGACATAATCGCCGGTCACGGTTTGCAGCAACACACTCTCGGGCAGCCGCATGCCCTTTTCATCGATAAACTTGTCTACCGGGGCAATTTTACCGCGGGCGATACCTGTCATATCGCAGATAACACATTCAACTTCGGTTATTTTTTGTTCTTTTAAGAAGGCTTCAAGCTTATTCATATTATTTATTCCGCTGTTGCGCCCTAAGACTGCAAGCCTCCCCAAAGGCCTTAAAAATTGCGCTGTAGAAGGGGTTATTTCTGACTTGCCATTCGGGATGCCACTGCACTCCCAAGGCGAATGCCTTGGCGTCGGTGACAGAGAAGGCTTCAATCAGACCATCTGGAGCATGCGCTTCAGGCCGCAACCCCTGACCCAGGCGCTCCACGCCCTGAGTATGGACGGAATTAACCATCGCATGGCTACGGCCCCAGGCGTCGAAAAGCATCCCTCCAGGTTCTATGCTGACCTCGTGGGACAAGCCATACTGCACCTCCAGCGGCGCGCTCTTGTCTTCTCTGTGTTCAATAAAACCACCCACTTCATAGAGCTTCTGGTGCAAACTGCCGCCGTAAGCCACATTCATTTCCTGAAAGCCGCGGCAGATCCCGAGTACCGGCACTCCGGCCTCTATGGCAGCGCGAATTAAAGGCAAAGTAGTGTCATCCCGCTTGGGATCATGGTGGGTGCCCGGCTCGCTGGCCGGGCCTTGGTAATGATGAGGTTCAACATTGGAGGGGGAGCCGGTAAACAATATGCCGTCCAGGCGTTCGAGCAGTTGTGCTATCGGGGTATCGGCCCCCAATGCCGGGATCACCAGGGGCCAGGCTCCGGCACCTTCGACCACCCCCAAGAGGTATTTCTCGCCAACAATATTGAAAGGATGCAGCCCCAACTGCTCATTGCATGCGGTTACACCCACCAACGCCATTGCTGCCTGTGCCATATCTCACCCCAAAACACTCAAATCCAGGTCTCAGTTTTGAACATTCACTAAAGCAAATGTTCATTTTTTCACACACTACACGGATTTTTTCGCACAGGCAAGAGGTTAATATCCTGTTAAACGCAGCCTCAAACTAAAATTATTTAAGCTTTTATTTTTAAATGAATATTTAAAAATACCTTGTGTTTGAGATAGGTGTAAACAAGCTTGAACAAGGCAAAAAATTGGCTTTGCATCACACTGGTTCAGCGGGCACCAATTCGGTGCACACGGGGTTATACGGTCGATATTATTTACACTTTCAGGCAAATATGCTGCCCGATGTGAATTTACGGGCAGCAAATCGCAATCAGCAGAGGAAATGGAAGATCAAAAGTTGGCAGGAGTGGTGGCACTGACCAGATGACAGGGTTCATCGAAAGGATTTCGGAACCTGTGTGGTTGTTCGCTATTGAAATAGTAGCTGTCACCGGCCTCCAGAATAAACACCTCTTCACCGACCGTCAGTTCAAAGCGACCGGTAATCACCAGCGCCGCTTCTTCCCCTTCGTGGCGCAGCATCTCTTCACCCGTATCGGCTCCCGGGGGATAAGTCTCCGACATCACAGACATGGCACGGTTGGGATAATCCCGACCAATAAGCTTGAACTCCAGTGGCCCAGTGCCTATGTCCAAAAGCTCATTGGAGCGATACACCACTTTTTGCTCGGTAGTGCCGTTTTCACCTATGGAGAAAAACTCCACCAGCGACATGGGGATCCCCGAAAGCACTTTCTTGAGTGAGCTGACTGAAGGGCTGACACTGTTTTTCTCTATCATAGAGATGGTGCTGTTGGTCACCCCGGCGCGTTTAGCCAGCTCACGCTGGGACAGGCCTTTCATCTTTCTAACAGCCTTGAGGCTGGCACCTATATCCAAATCGCAAATCCCCCAAAAATCTCTTATCAGGCGGTTACAGGACACGGTCGGCAGCGGCTTCTGCACAAGGGCAACCAGGGTCCCGGTGAAATTGTTTTGTATTATATGACAAAAGCATGTTAAATAAAACGAACACTTTGAAGGCAAGAGTGCGACGACCGTCGGATGTAACCAGCCGAGTCCAAACTTATAACAAGAACGGAGCCATGATGCCAATCCAGTCCCCCATTCACAGTGACAACTATCCCGCCTCTTTTTACCATGCGACCGCCAAAGAATTGTTTCAGCATCCCAGGCTGGAAGAGTCCTTGGAGACAGATGTCTGCGTAATAGGCGCAGGCTTCAGCGGCCTCAACAGTGCCATAGAACTGGCTGAACGAGGCTTTGGGGTCACCATACTGGAAGCCAAAAAAGTGGGCTGGGGCGCCTCAGGGCGTAATGGCGGAGAGTTGATCCGCGGTATTGGCCATAATATTGAACAGTTTGAGCCCAGTATAGGTAAAGAAGGTGTACTGGCTATCAAGCAGATGGGTTTTGAAGCCGTCGATATCGTCCGGGAACGGATCGCGCAATACCAAATCGATTGCGATCTGCGCTGGGGCTACTGCGATCTGGCGCTGAAACCAAGACATATGCAGGAGCTTGAGCAGGAGCTTACCGAGCTTGAGCAACTTGGCTACCCACATAAGCTCAAGCTGTTGTCCAAGGAGCAGTTGCCGGAAGTCATAGGCTCTGAGCGTTATCTCGGCGCGCTCAGCGACATGGGCAGCGGCCATCTGCACCCTTTGAATCTGGCCCTCGGCGAGGCCCGTGCGGCCCGAAGCCTGGGGGTTAACATCTATGAAGACAGCGCCGCCACCGAAATCATCAAGGGCGAGCAGATACGGGTCAGGACTGAGGGCGGCGAAGTCCGTTGTCGCTATCTGATTTTGGCCGGCAACGCCTATATAGGTGCCAAACTCGAACCTCATATCGGCGGCAAGGTGCTACCGGCCGGCAGTTATCTGCTGGCGACCGAGCCCCTGCCGCAAGCACTCTGCGCTGACATTATTCCGCAGAATATGGCCTTCGCCGATATGAGCATAGCACTGGACTATTTTCATCTGTCGGCCGACAACCGTCTGTTATTTGGCGGGCTGTGCAACTACTCGGGCAGAGATCCCAAGGACATTTGCGCCGCGCTCAGGCCCAATATGGAAAGAGTCTTCCCGGCGCTCAAGGGCGTGAAAATAGATTATCAGTGGGGTGGCATGATAGGGATAGGCGCCAACCGTATGCCGCAGATAGGCAGGTTGCCGGATAGCCCCAACATCTATTTCGCCCAGGCCTATGCCGGGCATGGCGTCAATGCCACCCATATGGCGGGTCGTCTGCTGGCAGAAGCTATCAGTCAGCAGGCTGAGCGCTTCGATATCTTTGCCTCAATAGATCATATGACCTTCCCGGGTGGCCCGGCGCTGCGCTCGCCCATTCTGGCGGCAGGCATGCTGTACCATAGATTCAAGGATCTATTCTGAACAAGGCCTGTCTTGAAAAGGCCTGTTTTGAAGACAAGTGTATGTTGAATAGGGAGCCATTTTGAAAGTAAGTACAGCAAAGGCGTTGTGGCCGTCGTGAATACTCCCTTCGATATCAGCCGCATTCATACGCCACAGGGGATTTTTCGCCTCAAGGGGGAACTGCAAGCCTCACCGCCGAAACTCGTGTGCAGGCAGCTTGAAATTCTCGGCAGTGACGGTTGGCTGGAGCTGCGAGTCGAAGATAACCGCACTCAAGTGCTGCTCGATGCGCTGTTTGAACCTGTGCGTGAACACCTCAAGCCCTGTAGCCTTCTATAAAGACAATCCCCCCGCAAGGCAGGGGGATTGTCTATTACAGCAAACCGATTAAATGGCTATCCAGGTCGCCTTAATTTCTGTGTATTTATCAAAAGCATGCAGCGACTTATCGCGGCCGTTACCCGACTGCTTATAACCACCGAAAGGCGCCGTCATATCGCCGCCGTCATAATGATTGATCCACACCATACCGCTTCTCAGCGCCTTGGCGGTTCTGTGGGCCTTGCTGAGATCAGAAGTCCACACACCGGCCGCCAGGCCATAGATGCTATCGTTGCCTATGGCTATCGCCTGCTCCATTCCCTCAAATTCAATCACACTCAGCACAGGGCCGAAGATCTCCTCGCGGGCGATACTCATCTGGTTATTCACTTCACGGAACAGGGTCGGCGCCACATAAACGCCACCGGTTTCAGCCATGAGTTGCTCGCCGCCACAGGCCAGCACAGCACCTTGCTGCTTACCCGCCTCGATATAACCGAGAATAGTCTGCAGCTGCTGCTGATCCACCACCGCGCCACTGACGGTATCCGGATCCAGCGGATGCCCCGGCTGCCAGGATTTGAGCTCGTCGATAATGAGCGCTATCAGTTGTTCCTTGACCCCGGACTCCACCAGCAGGCGCGAACCTGCGGTGCAAACTTCGCCCTGGTTGAAGGCGATGGCCGAAGCTGCCGCCTGCGCCGCCGCCTTGAGATCCGGGCAATCGTTAAAGACTATGTGGGGGCTCTTACCACCGGCCTCCAACCACACACGTTTCATATTGGACTGACCGGCGTAGACCATCAGTTGCTTGGCTATCTTGGTGGAGCCGGTAAACACCAGGGTATCGACATCCATATGCAGCGCCAGCGCCTTGCCAACTGTATGACCAAAACCGGGCAATACATTGAGCACTCCAGGCGGGATCCCGGCTTCCAAGGCAATGGCAGCCATACGAATCGCCGTCAAAGGGGATTTTTCCGAGGGTTTGAGGATGACAGAGTTACCGCTGGCCAGCGCTGGCCCCAGCTTCCAGCAGGCCATCAGCAAAGGGAAGTTCCATGGCACAATCGCGGCCACTACCCCGACAGGCTCACGGGTGATCATGCCGATTTCATTGTCAGCGGTGGGCGCTATCTCGTCGTAAATCTTGTCAACCGCTTCGCCGGACCAACGCAAGGCCCTGGCGGCATTGGTCACATCCACCGACTTGGAAAAACGGATAGGCTTGCCCATATCCAGGGTTTCCAGCAAGGCCAGCTCATCACTATGCGCCTCCAGCAAATCGGCAAAGCGTATCATCACCTTTTTGCGCTCTACCGGCGCCATTCGCGACCAGACTCCGGATTCAAAACTGGCTCTGGCACTGGCCACCGCCGCCTCGGCATCGGCCAGATCGCAACTGGCTACGGCGGCAAGCTTGTTGCCATCCACAGGGCTGATGCAATCGAAGGTCTCGCCGGATACGGCTGCACAATACTCTCCATGGATAAAGGCCTGGCCACAGATCTGCAATTGCGCAGCCAACTGCTGCCATTGCTGACGGGTTTGCGGTGTACTCATAAATCCTCTCATCTGCTTGCAAGCGGGCATTCCACTACCTCAGTAGGCCTATCGCGGCCAACTCGTGCAGCCATCGCGAGTTATTCGGGTCGCTCCAGATTAGCCTCGAGCACGGCATAAATTCAATATATTTTACAAAAATAGATTTTTTGGCATAAATAATTGCACACAGGCCTTCCATGTTCATTATTTCTGACATAGCATAGCGAAATATCAATCACCATTAACAAGCCCGCAACACTAAGGTTAATGCTTATGGCAGAGCTAAAACAACAGGCGAAAACACAGGGCAATCTCGAGCATTACTGGATGCCTTTCAGTGCCAACCGTCAATTCAAGCAGACTCCCAGGCTACTGGCTTCGGCCGAAGGCATGTATTACCGGGATGTCGATGGCCGTCAGGTGCTGGACGGCACTGCAGGTCTTTGGTGCTGTAATGCCGGCCATGGCCGGGCGGAGATCAGTGAGGCGGTCAGCCGTCAGATCCGCGAAATGGACTATGCCCCCAGTTTTCAGATGGGTCATCCGTTGGCATTCGAGTTGGCCGAGCGCCTCAGTGAAATCGCCCCGCCCGGCATGAACCGTATCTTCTTTACCAACTCGGGCTCAGAGTCGGTCGACACCGCACTCAAGCTGGCGCTGTGTTACCACAGAGCCAATGGCGAGCCGAGCCGCAGCCGTTTTATCGGCCGTGAGCTGGGCTATCACGGTGTGGGGTTTGGCGGTATTTCGGTGGGCGGAATTGGCAATAACCGCAAAGGTTTCAGCCCGCAACTCCTCGGCGGCATCGATCATCTGCCCCACACTCTTGATATGGAAGCCAACGCCTTCAGCCGCGGCTTGCCCGAGCATGGCGCCGACAAGGCCGAGGCGCTCGAGGGGCTGATTGCCCTGCATGGCGCAGAGAATATCGCCGCCGTTATCGTCGAGCCCATGTCAGGTTCGGCCGGGGTAATATTGCCTCCCAAGGGCTATCTCAAGCGCCTTCGGGAGATCACTCAAAAATACGGCATCTTGCTGATATTCGATGAGGTAATCACAGGTTTTGGCCGGGTGGGCGGCGCTTTTGCCAGCAACCACTGGGATGTGACTCCGGACATAATGACCACGGCCAAGGCGCTCAACAATGGCGCCATCCCTATGGGCGCGGTGTTTGTGCAGCAAGCGATTCACGATGCCTGTATGCAGGGCCCTGAGACGATGATCGAGTTCTTTCACGGCTATACCTATTCAGGGCATCCGGTTGCGGCCGCGGCGGCACTGGCCACCCTGGATATCTACCGTGACGAAAAGCTGTTTGAGCGCACTACAACGCTGGCGCCCTATTTTGAGCAGGCGCTGCACAGTCTCAAGGGGCTGCCCAATGTCATCGATATTCGCAATACCGGCCTGGTGGGTGGCATTCAACTGGCCCCCAGCCCGCAAGGTGTAGGCAAACGTGGCTATCAGATTTTCGAGCGCTGTTTCTGGCAAGGTGCGCTGGTACGGGCCACCGCCGACATCATCGCCCTCTCACCACCACTGATAGTTGAAGAGTCCCAAATAGATCAACTGATTTCCACCCTGGCCGACGCCATCCAAACCGTCGACTGAAGCACACAGGATAGTTATGCGTATTTACAGCCACTATATAGATGGACATGAGACAGATGGCAGCCAGGCTCAGGCTTCACTGCCCATTTTCAACCCAGCCAACGGCGAAGAGCAAGCCAGAGTCGCCCTCGCCTCTAAGGCAGATACAGAACGGGCGATAGACTCGGCCAAGCAGGCTTTTGACGCTTGGTCAAAGGTATCGCCCCTTAACCGGGCACGGGTACTGTTTCGCTTCAAAGCCCTGGTAGAAGCCCACATGGATGAACTGGCCGAGCTTATCTGCCTGCAACACGGCAAAGTGCTTGAGGATGCCAGGGGCGAGCTGGTTCGAGGGCTGGAAGTGGTGGAGTTTGCCTGCGGCATTCCCCATCTTCTCAAGGGGGAACACACGGAGCAGGTTGGCACTGGCGTCGATGCCTGGAGCATCAATCAACCGCTCGGGGTGGTTGCCGGCATTTCGCCGTTCAATTTCCCTGTGATGGTTCCCATGTGGATGTTCCCGATTGCCATCGCCTGCGGCAATACCTTTGTGATGAAGCCATCGGAAAAGAATCCGGCGCCGGTACTCAGAATTGCCGAGCTGTTGACCCAGGCCGGGCTGCCGGATGGGGTTTTCAATGTTATCAACGGCGACAAGCTGGCGGTAGATACCCTGCTCTGCCATCAGGATGTTCAGGCCATCTCCTTTGTCGGTTCAACGCCTGTCGCCGAGTATATCTACAGTAAGGCATCGGCCCACGGCAAGCGGGTGCAGGCACTCGGCGGCGCCAAGAACCACATGCTGCTGATGCCGGATGCCGATCTGGAACTGGCCAGCAACGCCCTGATGGGTGCGGCCTATGGCTCTGCCGGCGAGCGCTGTATGGCTATTTCCGTGGTACTGGCGGTTGCTGATGTGGCCGATGCCCTGATAGAAAAACTGCAACCCAAGATAGCCGCGCTCAAGGTAGGTAACGGCCTGGAGCCGGGTATGGAAATGGGGCCGCTTATCTCCCGCGCGCATCTGGACAAGGTCTGCAGCTATATAGACAGCGGTATACAGCAGGGCGCAGTTTGCCTGGTAGATGGCCGCAATACCTTGGCAGACAGCGAAGGTTTCTTTCTCGGTGCGACCCTGTTCGATGGCGTAACCCCCGAGATGCAGATTTACCGGGAAGAGATCTTCGGCCCTGTGCTTTGCATAGTCAGGGTGGCCGACTATGACTCGGCGCTGGCTCTTATCAATCAACATGAGTTCGGCAACGGCACCGCCATCTTTACCCAGAGCGGCGAGCTGGCGCGCGACTTTTGCCACTCGGTGCAAGTCGGCATGGTGGGGGTCAATGTGCCTATCCCTGTGCCCATGGCATTTCACAGTTTCGGCGGTTGGAAACGCTCGCTGTTTGGCCCACTGCATATGCACGGCCCGGATGGAGTTCGCTTCTACACCCGGCGCAAAGCCGTTACCGCCCGCTGGCCCAAACAGCTGAGTGCCGATTTCATCATGCCGACCATGAAATAGGGAGAGAGGGAGAGCCTGATGCACATCAACAATATCAGAGTACTGGCGCGTAATACTCCCGAGATAAGTGAATACTCCATCGCCGAGGAAAAGCGTCTGCAGGACGCGCCGCGCCAACGGCTGGAGAACCATTACTCCAGCCCCTGTGAGCAGTTTCATACCGGAATTTGGCAAAGCGAAACAGGTGCTTGGAAAGTTGACTACACTGAGCACGAGTATTGCGAAATCCTCGAGGGTAACAGTGTCATCAGCGATGAGCAGGGAAATCGTCTCGAAGTTGGCCCGGGCGACAGGTTTGTTATCCCGGCCGGGTTTCGCGGCAGCTGGCAGGTAACGGTTCCCTGCCGCAAGCTCTATGTGGTGTTTGAATCCAACAGATAAAAACAAAACCGCCATGAGGTCTCAGCATAGCTGCTGTTGTTTGGCATAAACCAGGCCGCGCCGGAATCTTCCCGGACGGGGCCGGCAAACCAAAGAAGGGAGAAATGCTTGTGAACCAAGTGATAAGAAGATCCAACCCTCTGCTATGGGCACTGCTGCTTGGCGGCGCCATAACCTCAACCTCTGCCATGGCCGAAGTCAGCGGCGAGATAGCCGTGACCAATGACTACCGCTTTAGGGCCGTGTCACAAACCGCCGGTGATTTTGCCGTTCAGGGCGGGCTGGACTGGAGTCACGACTCGGGTTTCTTCGTCGGGGCCTGGGCCAGTAATGTGGAATTCGATGAAGATGGTACTCCCAAAGAGGATCAGGTGGGTGCCGATTTCGAACTGGATGTCTACCTGGGTTACGCCGGTGAAATCAACGACAACCTGGCCTATGACATTACCCTGCTGCGCTATATGTACCCGGGCGACAATGTCTCTCAGGACTACAACGAAATCTCTTTCGGCCTGGAGTTCAGTGATTTTAGGGCTGCCTACTGGTACACCAATGACTATGCGGGTTCAGATCTGGACTATCACTATGCCGAGCTGAACTATAGTTATGAGTTTGCCGAAAACTGGAGCCTGGATCTGCACCTGGGTTACAACTTCGGCGATGCGCCCGATGACGATATGGGCAAGTATCTGGATTACTCCATAGGTGTCTCTACTGAGATTGCCGGTTTTGGTCTGTCTGTGGCCTGGTTGGACACAGATATAGATTCGGATGCCGAGATCAGCAGTGGTACCTTCCAGAATGACGGCACTGTGCTGGCGAGTGTCAGTTACGCTTTCTAAGCAGCAAAATTGCGCTTCCCAGGCAAGCCATAGGACAGACCTGCACGGGCAAGCCCCATCTTCCTCCCACCAACCAAAAGTAAAAGAGCCGCTCCCTGAGCGGCTCTTTTGTATAAATTGATTCAGTTCTCAACGCAGTGGCGGTATGTGAGGGGTATCGCCCTGACGCACCTGTTGTTTGACGTCTTGCCAGCTATGGGTGAGGTGTTGCAGTTGTTTTCGCCGCTCGGGAAACTGCTCACTGAGCTTTCCCATCAGTTCCACTTGTTTGTCACAGATTTGCGCCCAGCGCTCGGCATTGGAAAGGTACATGGCTTCATCCTTGATCTTGGCTTGTGGTAAAACAGATATTCCTGAACAAATAATAACCAAGGATAGCCAATTTGCCAGTCCTTTTAGCCTTATCACAAAAATCCGCCTTGGATGCACTGTCAAACGCTACCGCTTGCAGGTATAACTGAGGATATAAGATAACACCCGGATAACAGTATTCACTCTTGGTGAAACAAGGAGTCTCACTATGGCCACTATGTTAAAAATATTCTTTATCGCCCTGGCGTTAGTGCTTATCTACAAACTGGTTTTCACTAACAAAAAAGGGGTGACAATATTTGAAATGCATTTCAAGGACGGTCGTATGACCTCCCACAAGGGTAAGATCCCGGAGAGGTTTGAACGCGAATGCCGCGCCTTGGTCAAGAAAGAGAAACTCACCTGTACAGTACGCGCCGAACGCAGTGGTGAAGTGCGGCTGCACATCAGCGCCAATGCCGGAGATGCCAATATTCAGCGCCTGCGCAACCTATTTCCCTTCGAATACTATGACCGCAAGCAGAGCGACAACAGCAAACAACTAGGCTGATCAGCGTTTAGCGGGAAACACTTGAGGGTCGATTTTACCTTCCCGGCGCGCATCATCTATGATCCTCTGGTTATCCTGTGCCATGGGATCTTCGGCGGGGAGATTGGGGTCCACCCGCTCCTCCTCGGGCGCTTTAAAACTGAAATCAATACCACTCGAGCAACCGCCAAGGGATACCAGTGCCAATAAGCCCATTGAAACCCATGGCAGTACAGCGGATTTTTTGTTCATCGTTATTTAAACCTGTGTTGATAGACTGTTACCATTTAAACAGATCTAAGCTTAACCCAGGCTGAGACTCAGCGTTAGTCATGCCATACGATTAATCGTCGCTCTGCTACTTGTCTTCCAACCTACGGATCACCAGAGTCACCTCCCCCACCGTTAGGCCCCATTTGCGGATCTCGCTACGGTTGATTATGGTGTCCGGCGCCGTTTGATACATCCAGTCGTCGAAATGCACTTGATACTCGCCGCTATCGAGCTTCAGCAGCATGTCGTAGCGCCAGCGCAGGGCAAAGCCCTCTGCTTGCCCTTCTGCCACCCCCAGAATATCCTCGGCTCTGCCCTGGTAGCGGCCATCGGCAAGCTTGGTAATGTGCCAGGTTCGCTCGGCAAGCTCACCATCGTCATACTCAAACCACTCCTGCAACACACCCTGATTCCCCTGCCAACTGCCCGTCATCCGGACATTGAAACGGCGCACCACCTGGCCGCTGTAATCTTCCACCATGCCTGAAGCCTGCAGCTCCCCGTTAAAGAATTGCTGCAGATCCAACTTAGGTTCGCTGGCGCTATAGTCATGAATATCGACACTGCCGCAACCGCTCAGTCCAAGCATCAGAAGTAACAACCAAACCTTGGTGAAACCGATAAACCTGCTCATTAACATTTGCATGCCTGCTCTCCTATCAACTGAGCTCTCAGCTGCGGCTGACTGCTGCGCTCTGACAACCAAATCGCCAAAAAGGCGCCGGCAAAACGCTTATGCTCGCTCGAAGCGCTCTCATCTATGGCAATCGCGGCTAACGGCTTGTCGTTGAACAGAAAGTATCCCTGCTGCGGCCCGTTTGCCACAAAGCTCAATCTGTCACCCTGCTCCACATCCGGCCAGAGCCCTTCAAGCAGCGCCAACCAAGCGGATATCTGCTCTCTGTCGTATCCCAAGTGCAGCCACTGGTGTTTGGTGGCCTCCAGGAGTCGCGAGGCGGGGATATCCCGGTAATACTGAATTTCCAGCTGCTGCGGGAAGCTATTGGGCTGGTAACTACCATCCGGCGTCAGCAACCTGGCCCGATAAAGGGTTATAAACCACCAGTCCATTTCACCGCGGCCCACTTCCCGAAAGCTGGCAAGCTCCGCCTTTGATGGCTCGACCTGGGCAGCTTTGGGCTCAGATGTCTGCACTTGGCTCTGCGCTTGAGCCTGCTGCGCTTGAGTCTGCTGTGCTTGAATCTGTAAATTGTCTGCCCATCCCTGAGTGGGTAGGCCAAGCAGTATCATCAGCAGCCCGGCAAAGCCTGGGTTATGCAGCTTACCGACTTGCTTTGCTCCCTTGTTTACACCCTTGATGAATCGTTTCATTGCCGGTCTCCGTCAGAGAAATCCTTTGGTTGGGCGATTTGCGCCCCATTCAAGCCTGAAATTGCAATAACTTAACAGTGGCAGCAGCAGCGACCAGATGAGTATCAACAAGCTAAAGGTAGCCGATTGTCCCAGGGGCCAAGCCACGGCCTCCAACCTGAATGCCGCCAGGTAACTGCCGGCGCCACCCACTGCGCCAAAGAGCACCTGCTGCCATTTGGGCAAGTCCCTGAGCCAGGCCAGACTCACCCCCAACGTCGCGGCAAAATGCCCCCAAAGGCAACAGAGCCACAAGGGTAAAAGCCGCGAGGGACTGTCAAACTCAAATACTCCGCCAAGGTACAGCATGGCGTCCAAGGCTATGCCGATAACAGCCGGTATAAGCACGGCGTTGAATGTTTTCATGCTGTATCCGGTACGCTTTACGTTTTGCCCTGCCAGTTGGCTGTGCTCATCCCCGGCATTCTCTGCCATGAGGGCTGAGCGGTAGCCCGGATTGACAAGCAGCAACTGGACACAAAGCAGCAAGAGAGCAAACACCAGCGCCTGATTGGCAAACAGGATCAAAGACCACCAGCCCAACTGGAAAATGGCCGCATTGAGCAGCAGAAAAAACCAGGGTGAAGAGAGTCTCATGGCCTAACCTGCAATTTGTCTTGAGCTGAGCGGACGATAGCCGTCCTTGACCGCAGTCAGTTGCACTGTGCTTATGGTGCGCTCAAGAAAACCACCCTCGCAGTAACTCAGATAAAACTTCCACATACGCACAAAATCTTCACCATAGCCGAGTTCGCGCACCCGCTCTCTGGCGTCATCGAAGTTGGCATGCCAGTCATTCAGGGTGCGTGCATAGTCGAGACCTATATCATCCAACGACCAGAGGGTCATGGAGGTTTGCCGCTGCAAGTGGCGCGTCATCTCGGTGACAGATGGCAGGCAGCCGCCGGGGAAAATATAGCGCTGAATAAAATCCACCCCTTTGCGATAGCTGTCATAGCGTTGATCTTTAATGGTGATCGCCTGCAGTAACAGCTTGCCGCTCGGCTTGAGCAGGGCATCCAGTCCGGCAAAAAAGCCCGGCAGATAATCGTGGCCTACAGCCTCTATCATCTCTATTGAAACCAAACGGTCATACTGGCCGCTGAGCTGGCGATAATCCTGCCGCAACAGGGTAATGCGCTCACTCAGTCCTTCGGCGGCAACCCGTTCACTGGCATATTGGTACTGGGCATCGGAAATAGTGGTAGTGGTTACCTTGACGCCATAGTGTTTGGCAGCATAGATAGCCAGGGCGCCCCAACCGGTACCGATTTCCAGCAGAGTCATGCCGGGCTGCAGATCCAGCCGCTCGCAAATCAGTTGCAGCTTGTACTGCTGCGCCTCATCCAACTGCGCCTCTTCATGGGGATAGACGGCGCTTGAGTAGAGCAGCTCAGGGTCGAGAAATGCCTGATACAAGGGATTGCCCAGATCATAGTGCGCCAGAATATTGCGCTTTGAACCTGCCTTTGAGTTTCGGCGCAGCAGGTGTTTCACCCGGCTAACTGTGTTGGAAAACCAGGAAAACCGTTTCTCTATCTTATCCAGCAGCGGCAGATTACGGGCAAACAGGCGTACCACGGCGGTAACATCCGGACTGGACCAGTGCCCCTGAATATAGGCTTCACCGGCGCCGATAGAGCCGCCCAGAATCACCTGGCGAAAAAAGCGCTCATCGTGAATACGAATTATGGCAACCAGGTCTGCATCGAGCGGGCCGAAGGTCCACTGCTCACTCCCCAACTGCAGTTTAAGACAACCGCCCTCCATGGCATTCAAGGCCTGTTGCATGACTCTGGCCCATAGACTCTTGCCGCTGGCGGCCAACTGCTGTCTGTTTTTGGCTACTGTGTTTTCCATCTCATTCTCCAATGTTTGCTGTCACATTCGGGAAATTTCCAAACCTTTAGGGAATTCTTGCAAAGGACTAGGGCCATTTGCTGCGAACCACGCCTTGCATCCAAGCCCGTAAGCCGACGCAGAGTACACATGGGACTTGTTCGCACCTTCCTTAGCATCAGTCCGTGCCGCCCTGAGGCTTGCGCTCGTATGGCACAAAGGGCACCCGCTTAAGCCACAAACGCAGCGCTTGCCAATAGATGAGCCAAAGAATTTTCAGGCTCATCAAGGGAAAGCCCCACAGATAACGCCTGAGCTCACGACCATTGAAGGGACGGCGTTTGAGGCTTAATACCGCATCGAAGCTGGCCTTTTGCGACTCGGGTGTCGGCCCTGCCACGTCCCCCTTGCCGGGCAGATTGCTGATCCGCAAATCGAGCCGCTCTGCCGGCGCCGGAATATGCCAGCGATAGCGATAATCCAGCGACATAAAAGGCGATACATGGAAGCACTTGTCGCCAAGTGCCGGCGCCTCGGCCGACACCAGATAACAGTGACGCTCATTCCAAGGGGTATTGCTCACCTCAGCCAACAGGTATTTATACTCATCACCTTGAAAGCAGTAGAAAAAGTTGACCGGGCTGAAATAGAGTCCAAAGTGGCGCAGTTGCCCGGCGAACAGCACACTGTCGCAGCCGGCCTCGCCGCCGAGGGCAATCACCTTATCCAGCACCCGCTGTTTCAGCGAGGTGGCAGTATTCGATTCTGAAGCCGCCTTGAGATAATCCTGCTGCCGAAAACGCAGCGCAGACCAAGGGGATTCACCAAACAAGCCGCTCAGGGACGAAAGCCTTGGCAAGTCATCCAAGTCCAGCAGCATCAGGGCAAAGGGATAGCGAAAACAGTGTCTTACCGGTGTTAGCCTCAAGTGGCTGACGCTGCCGAGGTAGATACCCGTTTCAGGTTTCATAGGCTTACCCCGAACCTTTCACAAACATCCAGGGCGCTGCGCACCCCGTCTTCATGAAAGCCGTTGTACCAGTAGGCGCCGACAAAATGGATACGGTCTTGGCCGCAGATCTCGCTGCGGCGTTGCTGCGCCGCCTGGCTCTGTTCATTGAATACCGGGTGAGCATAGACAAAGCGTTTGAGCACCTTGTCCTTGGCTATCGCCTCATCCTGATTCAGGGTCACCAAAAAATCCGGCGCAGACTTTGGCAGGCGCTGCAAAATATTCATGTTATAGGTTACGCAGGCGGGACGGCTGGCATCGCCATCGAGACGATAATTCCAACTGGCCCAGGCGGCGCGGTGCTTCGGCAGCAACGAGGTGTCTGTATGCAAGGTCACCTGGTTATCCTGGTATTTAAGCCTGGAGAGTATCTCCCGCTCCAGCTCACTGGCGTCACCGAGCATGGCCAGCGCCTGATCGCTGTGGCAGCCGAGGATCACCTGATCGAACTCATGCCAGCTATCCTTGACTCTGAGCTGCACGCTCCCCGCTTGGCGGCGGATTTGTTCTACAGGCGAGTTGAGATGCACCCACTCGGCAAAGGGCGCGCTGAGCGCCGGAATGTAACTGCGGGAGCCGCCTTCGAGCACATACCACTGCGGCCGATTGCTGACGGCCAACAGTCCATGATGTTCAAAGAAACGGATAAAGAAAGGCAGCGAGAAGGCGCGCATATCCTGAATACTGGACGACCAGATAGCGGCGCCCATCGGCAGGATATAGTGTTGACAGAAGAAGTCGGAGAACCCCTGCTGTTCGAGAAATTCACCCAGTGTCACCGCCGGGTAACGACCGCTTTGATACAAGGCTTTGCAGCGGCTGTTGAAGGCCAAAATCTCCCTCAGGAACCCCCAGAAAATCGGACTCAGCAGGTTGCGCTTTTGCGCAAACAGGGTCGCCAGGCTATGGCCGTTGTATTCAAGACCGCTGACAAGGTTTTGCACCGAGAAGCTCATCTCGGTCGCCAGCGCCTTGATACCGACCCGGGCCATCAAGGCCTGAAACCTGGGATAGGTGCGGTCGTTGAATACAATAAACCCTGTGTCTATGGCGTAGGGTTTGCCGCCAAGCTCAACATCCACAGTGGCCGTATGACCGCCCAGATAATCGGCGGCTTCAAACAACGTCACCTCATACTGCTGCGACAACAGATAACCACAAGTGAGCGAGGAGATCCCCGAACCGACTATGGCGATGCGCGGCTTGTTGCCGGTTGAAACTGTCATACTGGGCTCCCGTTTTTTGCAGAGGGTTTACCAAGGGCGGCGGCCAGCCAACTGCGGGGCAGCCAGCTCAGCAGAGTCAGCAGCCAGATAAAGCGCCCGGGAAAGGCAATCAGGCGCCGTCTGGCGGCCAGGGCTTGGATGATGGTGTTGGCGGCTTTATCGGCGGAGATCCGCATCGGCATGGCGAAGTCATTTTTGTCGGTGAGCGGCGTTTTAACAAAACCAGGGCGAATTTCGCTGACGTCTATTCCCTTGTGGGCCAGATCGAGCCGCAAGCTCTGCGCCAGGTAACTGATCCCGGCCTTGGAGGCGCCATAGGCCTCCGCCCGCGGGAAAGGCAGCATCACAACGCTTGAGCTCATCAGCGCCAGTTGGCTGCCACGGGCAAGCAAAGGCATAAAGGCTTCCAGGCAATAGCCCACAGCCAACAGATTGGTGCGGATAACCCGCTCAAACAGGGCGCTGTCAAAGGCCATGGCCTCGTCTATGTACTCACAGGTACCGGCGTTGAGCAGCAGCAGATCCACACCATCGGCTTGGCCTAACTCCAGTTTGAGCTTGCTGCCAAGCTTAAGCACCGAGTCTCTGTCTGTGACATCGAACCTCAAAGGCTCGCAGCCTTCGAGGTCGGCCAGAGCTTGTTCATTACGGCCACAGGCCAAGACCCGCCAACCGGCGGCGGCATATTGTCTGGCGAGCTCGGCACCTATCCCTGAGCTGGCACCCGTGATCAATACCGTCTTCATCGGCTTGCCCTGCCCTTGACCATGCGCACCACTGAGCCCAGCAGTGGCAACTGTTCATAGAGCATCTGCCCCAGATCCAGATAATCCCTGTGGTAATGGATTTTGTCGCCAAACTTGATGAGGCTGATACCATCGACGCTGATACTCTGACCCCGGTTCAACTTGGGGTGACAATACTTCATCTGCCAACTGATGGCGGCCTGATCACCGGCGGGCAAGACATCAGTGATCTCAAAGGCGATTTCGGTCAGGTTGCGATACAAACCGGCAAAATACTGTTCCAGTTGCTCAAGCCCCTCCAGTCGGTGCATGGGATCGCAAAAACAGATCTCAGGCGCGTAGACGGCCTGCAGCCTATGGCGCAATGTGGGCAATTGCTCGGGGCCCAGGGATTGATACAAGGCAATAAATGCCTGAATAATCTCCTGAGACTGCGGCGATGCCGGCAGTGAAGCGGGTGCTATGTCCGCAGTGACTGAGTGGCTGGTCATGATAATCCCTCGGCTAATGAACTGAGTTCAGGCAGACTTTTTCAACACGGCCAGGGCGGTCAACGCCCTTTGCCGCGCCGCGCTGTGCTCGACTATCGGTGGCGGATAAGCCGCAGTGGCAAACAGACTCGGCTCGGTGAAGCGGGACGATGCAGCTGTGCCCGGATGGTGTATCTGCTTAAGCGGCCAGTGCGCCAGTTCAGGCAGATAACGGCGGATAAAACTGGCGTCGGGGTCGAACTTTTCGCTCTGGCTCATGGGGTTGAAGATCCTGAAATAGGGCTGGGCATCACAGCCGGTGCCGGCAGACCACTGCCAGCCGCCGTTATTGGCCGCCAGGTCGCCATCTATCAGGGTGCGGCGAAAATACTGCTCGCCCCAACGCCAGTCCACCAATAGGTGTTTGGTGAGGAAGCTGGCGGTCACCATTCGCAGCCGATTGTGCATCCAGCCGGTCTGGTTTAGCTGACGCATGGCGGCATCCACCAGCGGATAACCGGTGCGGCCCTCGCACCAGGCGGCAAACTCTTGCGGGTCGTTCCGCCAGACTATGTCATCGCCGAGCACGTTGAAGTTGCGGCCCATACACAGCTGGGGCCAGGCGTGCAGCAGATGGCGGTAAAACTCGCGCCAGGCCAGCTCAGCCAGCCAGCTGCGACCCGGACTATTGTCCTCTGCCATAGCCTCGGGGAAGCGATTGAGCAACGCCGCCACACATTGCCGCGGGCTGAGAATACCAAACGCCAGATAGGGCGACAGGCAACTGGTGCCATCGAGCGCCGGGAAATCCCGCTCCTGGCCGTAATCGGCAAGCTGATTGGCAATAAAACTATCGAGCCGCTGCCTGGCCGCCCCTTCACCCACTGGCCAGTGATGGCTGTCTTGTTTACTGCCTTGATTGCTGACCTTAAAACTCAGCTCTGCGGGTTCGGGTAAAGCCGGGGCCAGAGGCGCAGGTACCGGCAGCGGCGTTATCGCCTCTCTTCCCAGCAGCTCACGCCAGCGGCGAAAGAAGGGGGTAAATACCCGATACATTTCGCCGCCTTGGGTACAAACGCTCCCTGGCGGCAGCAAACAGTGCTCATCGGTAAACTGCAGGCCTACCCCTATAGTCCTGGTAAGCTGCGCCAGCGCCTGATCCCGGCGCTGCTCGTTAATCTCCACCTCGCGCCCGGCAAAAATCTGCTTAACGCCCTGGCGTTGGCAATACGCCTCGACAGTGGCATTCACCAAAGAGAAATCGTCACAGTGCAGTAAATCAAAAGCTATCCCCAAAGATGCCAACGCCCGTTGCAGTTGATTGACGCTGCGTTCGATGAAATCGAGTTGCATGGGACCAACAGAGTGCTGCTGCCACTGCGCTGGAGTCTCAATATAAAAACCCCGCAGCGGCAGATCTTGGGCCCTTGCCGCTTCGCACGCCAGCCACAGAGCCTGGTTATCTGAAGTGCGCAGATCGCTGCGAAACCAGATGGCAACACAGGCCTTTTCACGGGAAGGCACATGATTGGGCAAAGACTGGGACATGTTACTTGTCCTCCGGTTGTTTTGAGGCGGACTCGGCCTGCGCCAGCAGTGCCAATATGGCGGCATTGCTGCTGCAAAGCACAGGACTCTTGACGGGCTCCCGGTCCTTCTTGCCCCCTTTTTCAGTCATAGCCAGTTCCTTGGCATAGTGCTCAAAGGCATTGGCATGAGCCGCCACATAATCCCCGCTCAAGATCAGCGGATAATCCAAAGCACTCGCCAGCTGGAACAGGGCTTTGACACTGCTGCCGGGCAACTGGGAAGGCGGCAGCAACAAGAGTCCCTGCAGCGGCAGCCTGTGTGCCAAGA
Source organism: Shewanella algae (assembly GCF_009183365.2). Lineage (NCBI taxonomy): Bacteria > Pseudomonadati > Pseudomonadota > Gammaproteobacteria > Alteromonadales > Shewanellaceae > Shewanella > Shewanella algae. The sequence continues at coordinate 1,172,007 of NZ_CP068230.1, read as the reverse complement.
GTTGCAGCCCCTGGCCTTCCAAAGGCTCCTCTATATTGAGCGGCAACAGGCTGACACCCCGGGTGATAAGCTCCAGTTGCAGCAAGATCTCACTCCATGCCGGCTGCTTGCCAAGCGGCAGATAAAGAAGTTGCCAGCGGGGTTTCTGGCGCAGCAACTGCTCGCTACGGGCGCCGACATAGTGAGCCAGACGGCTTTCGAGCCAACTGCGGACAAGCGCTCCGTCGAGGCGTTCATCGAGCTGGGTGTCCAAAACTTGCAACCAATGGCGCAGGCGCCGACAACACAGGGCGATGGGATAGAGGGCACTGAATTCATCCAGCAAGCGGCCAAAGCGGGCACTACTGAGAGAAAGTGCCGCCTCGGTGAGACTGCTGCTGAACTTCAGCCAGTCGTCGTCTTCATTTTCTTGCTGCAGCTGTTTTTCTGTCTGGCCACTGAGCAGTGGCTTGACCTTGCTGATGGCCACGCCCTGCTCAAGCCAGGAGAGGATTTCACGGATCTGCTGAACCTGCTCCTGAGTGTAGAGTCTATGGCCCTTGGGGGTGCGCTGCGGGATAACCAGTCCAAACCGTCGCTGCCAGGCGCGCAAGGTGACAGGATTCACCCCGGTCAGTCTGGCGACTTCGCCGATGGAAAGGTTGGCAATGTTATCAGTAGGCATAACGCAGTTTTAACTCCTGTGGATGAGGGTTGAGATAAACCTGGGCCGCAATATACGGCTGCGGATGCTCCCTCAAGTAATGTTTAATCAATGTCAGCGGCACCAACAGAGGTTGCAGCCCCTGACGATATTCATCTATCGCCTGACTGAGCTCAGCCTTCTGTGCCTTGGTCAGTTTTTGTTTGAAATAGCCCTGAATATGCTGCAGCGCGCTGGTGTGATTGCGGCGACTGGCCTTGTTTTTCAGCGCCTCCATAAAGCCTTCAAAGTAACGCCGGGCAGTTTCCTGCAAGTCTTCACCACCGTCAGCCAGCAAGGGGCCAAGTTGGCGATAATGAGCCGGACTGTGAGCCAACAAGAGGTATTTGTATCTGGCATGAAATTGGGTCAATTTATGCAGGCTCAAGCCGGAGTGCAGCAGACACTGCCAGTCGTGGAAGGCATACACCCGGGTGAAAAAGTTTTCCCTGATCACCAAATCGTTCAAGCGCCCCTCTTCTTCAACCGGCAGTTGTGGCCAGCGTTGCATCAGGGCCTTGGCGAACACACCTATGCCGCTGCGATTCCCCTGATCACTGCCTTCCTTGTAGACAGTGACCCGTTCCATGCCGCAGGTAGGTGATTTGGCACAAAGCAGATAGCCACTTAAAAATCCCAATTCAGCGACTTTTTGCTCACTGAAACTTTGCAGGCTCTCGGTTACATCCAAGCTGGCATCACGGCTCTGGATCCGGATCTCATCACCGCGGCGCACCTGACGTATGCTCTTGCGTGGCGCGCCCATACCTATCGCCATCTCAGGACAGACTGGCACAAAGTCAAAATGCTGCCTAAGCTCCTGCTGGCAATAGACAGAATTCTTATGACCACCGTCAAAACGCACCTGCTGCCCCAACAGGCAGGCACTGATACCCAGTTGAATTCGCTGCGGCTCAAACTTGTACATATTGAGAATCCTTGTATAACCTTGTAGTAGATTAAGGCACACACCTGTACAAGGATCAAGTTTTTGTACAATATTTTTTTTAGCAAAGAGGAACCGACTTGCCTGGCAAGCCATACAAGACCTTAAAAGGAGTCAAGCCCAGCAAGCCTGGGCTATCCGCTGGCGAAGCAAGACCCATCTTGAATGAAACCTGTAACGCAAAGGCATTTAAGAGAGATTCGAAGGGAGATAAAAAACGGGAGCCTTGAGCTCCCGTTTTCTGTCATTGATACCTTTCACTGCAGGGCGCTAGCGCCTGAAATTATTGCTTGTCGGCCCCCAGGCGCTCAACCAGGAGTACCAGGCCAATTCCGGCGGCGGCACACAAGAGCGCCAACCCCAACTGATGCGGCTGCTGTGTCAGTTGCTCAAAGTCAAAGGGAGACAGGTTTTGCTGCACCAGGGGTACCTGCTCACCATGGGAATTGGTGCGCCAGCTCAGCGTCTGTTTCCAGGGCCAGATCTTGCCCAGCGTCCCCAGCATAAGCCCGGTAAGGAAGATAAGGGTGGCATCGTGAAAGCGCCGCAGCAAAGCAGACAGCAGATGGCTGAAACTCAGGATACCTATCACGGCACCGACAGCAAAACAGCCGAGAATATCCAACTGGATATTCTTGGCCGCCGCCAGCACAGCCGGATACAGACCCAATAGCAAGAGGATAAAGCTGCCGGATATCCCTGGCAGTATCATGGCGCATATGGCAATGGCACCGCCAACAAAAATATTAAAGTAGCTGGCCTCCAACTCAACCGGGCTCAGCACGGTAATGCCCCAGGCAAAGGCCACTCCCAGTGCAAAAATCAGTAGCCGTGGCAGTGAAAAACCGCCCTTGACCTGGCGCAACATATGCACCACAGAGATAAGGATCAGCCCGAAAAAGAATGACCATACAGGAATAGGATGATGTGCCAGCAGGTAAGAGATAAGCTTGGCCAGACTCAGAATACTACTGAGGATCCCCGCCAACAGACTCAACAAAAAGGCGCCATTGATATGTGCAAACGCCGCCTTGATCCCGTCGCGGCGTATAATGCCCCAAAGACTGGGATTGATACGGCGAATACTTTCCAGCAGGGTGTCATAGATGCCGGTAATAAAGGCTATGGTTCCCCCGGAAACGCCGGGCACCACATCGGCGGCCCCCATGGCCAGCCCCTTGAGGTAGGTCAACAGAAATTTCACTAGGTTTCCTTACTACTGTTTTGATAATTCTCGCGGATTATACCAATCCTGATTGAAGTTGGATTGTCCAAGGAAGTGATTCTTGCACTTGCAAAGGGTTCACCATTTGCACCTTCCAGAAGAAAGCGTCATTTAAGCACAGCCCCCAGTTACTGCCACGCCATTTTATTCTATCTGTTCAGCCCCAGATCAGATTGGCGTGACCCTCGCTCATCTTAACCAATGCTCTTGGCTCTTTCCTTTTAGCTCTTGCCTCTTGGCTCTTGCCAAAGCGCTCGTCAGCATACACACTCATCCGACCAGAGTAATAACAAAAACATTACCCTATACCAACAAAGAACATCAACAAGGAATACCCACAAGGAATACCCACAAGGAATCACTATGAGTAAAACCGCCAATTCGACCCTGAACTTGTATCACAAATGCAAGCGCCTGCCCTTTGGCAATAAGATATTCTCCTTGCTGGTCAGCCGGATGGCGCCCTACTTTGGCAGTATCAAGCCGATAATCAGTCAGTTGGAGCCCAACTACTGTGAATGCCTGCTGCGTAAACGCCGCGCAGTGGAGAATCACATAGGTACAGTACATGTCATTGCCATCTGCAACGGCCTAGAAATGGCGATGGGAGTCATGGCCGAGGCTTCAATACCACCTCATCTACGCTGGATCCCCAAGGGCATGACGCTGGATTACACCGCCAAGGCCGGCAGCGATATCCGCTGTGTGGCCAAGGTTGATGCCAATGCCTGGCAGCCGGGGGATCTCGATGTCGAGGTGCTCGCCTATGACAGCAATGATATCCTGGTGGTCAAGGGCAGTATCAGGCTCTGGATCTCGGCCAAGCCGGCCAAAAACGCGTCCGAGAAGGGATCATAATTTGAAACAAGCCAGCACTTCCCTCATTCGGGTTTGATTGCTAACTTGGCTCAGCTAATCGAAGCCTTAGACGGTACTCAAGAGTAAGCAGGAAAAAGATGCAGGGACAGCCGGTCAAAATCAGTCACAACCCCAATATCGATGCCGTCAGAGGGCTGGCAGTATTGGGGATATTCTTTCTCAATGTCAGTTTTATGGGCGTCACCTTATATGGTTATGCGCCTTTTCCCGAGTTTCATTTAACCGATGCCATTACCGAAACCCTGAGTAATTTTCTGCTGGAAGGGCGCTTCCTCAGCCTGTTTTCCATGCTCTTCGGTGTCGGCCTCTATATTCAACAACAGAATTTCCTCGCCAGAGGATTGGAGCCCTTCCCCTTAATCCGCTCACGCTTACTCTGGCTGATGCTCTTTGGGGCGCTGCACAGCCTGTTTATCTGGCCGGGGGATATCCTGCTCACCTATAGCATTTGTGGCTTCCTCGCCTGGCATTATCGTAACCTGGAGATTGAAGCACAGCAAAGGCGGGCACTGCTCTTTATCGCCATCGGCACCCTGGCCTATGGTTTGATGATCTTGCTGCCGGGTGATGCAACCTGGATCCGCGGCAACGTCCTCTTCAATGAACAATACAGCGCCTGGACCGGCAGCTATGGCGAGCAGTTGCTGATGCACCTGTTTATGACCTTGTTGATGCTGATTTCCCTGCCATTTACTCTGCTGTGGTTTGTCAGCGGTGTGATGCTGCTGGGGATTAGCCTATATCGTCGCGGGCTGTTTGACCAAGGTTTACCCCAGGGCAAATTGGGGAAATTGCTGGCACTGAGCTTGCTGCTGTCGCTGGCGGACACGATTCTCAGCCTGCAATCCCGCCCCAAACTGGTGATGCTTTCCGATATTCTGGTCATGCTGAGCGCCATTCCCATGGCTATCATCTATGCTCATCTGTTGGTTAAGTTCGGCCGGCGACTGCCATGGCTGCCAAGACGCCTGCAGGCGGTTGGCCGGATCCCCTTGAGCCTGTATATTTTGCAGTCCTGTTTTGGGATCTGGCTGTTTCGCCATCAGGCGCCCGAGTTACTGCTGACACTCGAGCGCATAGACTACCTGGCCATAGCCTTGGGTTATGCCTTGGTTCAGATAATACTGGCCGGCTGCTACCTTAAGTTCTTCAACCAAGGACCGCTGGAATGGCTCTGGCGCCGTCTGGCCTTTGGCAATAAGCCAATCAATAACGCCACGAATACTCACGAGTCAAATACATGAAGTACAAAGGAAAAGTCAGCCATTGGCAGGACGATAAAGGTTTTGGGTTTATCAACCCCAATGACGGCAGTGAACGGGTATTTCTGCACATTAAGTCACTGAGCCTGAGCGGTCGCAGGCCACAAGTGGGCGACGTACTGACCTTTGACATCACACTGGATGACCAGGGCCGGCGCCAGGCAAAACAGGCCTTCTTTCCCGAGGACAGGGGCAGACTCAAACAAAAACAGCGTCAGCAGAATAAGCGCAGCAGTCACGAGTCTTTCGTCGGTAAGCTCACAGTCCTGTTTGCCCTGCTGCTACTGGCTTTAGTGGCACTGGGTAAGCTGCCGCTCTTGGTGCCCGTCTGGTATCTGCTGCTGAGCCTTCTCTGTTATTGGCTCTATGCCAGTGATAAAAAGGCCGCCGAAACTGGCCGCTGGCGCACCAAGGAGTCGACCCTGCAACTGACCGGTTTGCTCGGTGGCTGGCCTGGCGCTTTGCTGGCACGCTACCAGTTTCGCCATAAGACCAGTAAAACAAGTTTCAGACTCCTGTTCTGGTGCTGTGTCGGCCTCAACCTGTTGGCGCTTGGCGCCGCCCTTAAGCTGGGATGGCTGGCACTGCTGCCCGAGATAGCCTTTTAACGGTTGGCTCTAAACTCAAGAGCAAGCTCACTTACCAAACAAGCTCAATCAAGTAAGCCAAGTGCCAGCTTGCGGCCGCGCTCGGCAGCATACTGCCGGCTGACGAGCTGGGCCGAGACTATCGTCCCCTCTTTAATCAAACACAGCTGCCCGGCCAACTCACGAGCGTGCTCGCTGCCAAGCCAAGACGACAATTTCTGCTCAAGCTCATTTTGAACCCTGGCCTTATGCTCACGGCAGAGACGATTTACCGGATGCTCGGGTGAGGGATACTCGGCGGCGGTATTGATAAAGAAACAGCCGCGAAACTGGCTCAGGGACTCAACCCGGCTGTTGAACCAATCATCCAGGGCGTTAAACAGCTCATGGACCAGCTCCGTCGGCGTTTGCGCCGCCTCCAGCCTTTGATTCAACCAGTCAAAAAACAGCTGATCGCGATAACGCACCACGGCCAGCACCAGGGCCTCCTTCCCCTCGAAATGATGATAAAGGGTCTTCTTGGCTATGCCGGCCTCGGCCAGAATTTGATTGATGCCCACCCCATGCACACTCTCTCGATAAAAGAGTTCAAAGGCGCCGGCAAGCAGTTGGGAAACCTTGTCCATCTCACACTCCTTAACGATTCAATATGAGTTTGACAAAAGTAGAACGGTCTGTCTACCATAAAAGGTAGACCGATTGTTCTACCAAGCAAAAATGCTGACAACCAAAGGAAAACAGATATGGACAACACACCTCCCCTGACTGCAACACCTGCTGCAAAAACCACAGCCCAAGCGGCGACAAACCGTTGGCAGGCTGCCGCCTGGGCCACACTGGGCGCCGGAAGCTGTATTGGATTACTGGCGGGATTACAGGAGATGCTGACACAGAATCTGAGCTGGAGTCTGCTGCTGATGGCACCATTCGGTGCCACTATGGTGTTGCTCTACGCCCTGCCCCAAAGCCCGCTGGCGCAGCCGAAAAACATCTTCTTCGGCCACCTGCTCACCTGCGCTCTGGGACTCTTGTTATTGCACACCTTGGGAGTGTCGCCGCTGACACTGGGGTTGGGAACCGGCCTCGGGGTCGGCCTGATGATGTTGACCAATACCACTCATCCACCGGCCGGTGCCAACCCCTTGCTGGTGATGCTGGCCGGGGCCGACTGGCAGTTTTTGCTAACGCCTGTGGTTTCGGGGTTGCTGCTGATCCTCGCTTTCGGTTGGGCCTATCACAAGAGCCTGTATATCAAGGGGATCAGCAAGCATAACTGGCCTAAAACCAACTGAGGGCAACACTTATCACCACGCCGGTGATCAGCAACTGCATCAGGCAAAAACCCATGATATCCCGGGCCTTGAGCCCGGCAATGGCCAACACAGGCAGCGCCCAAAAAGGCTGGATCAGGTTGGTCCAGGCATCCCCCCAAGCCACCGCCATGGCGACTCTGGCGACATCGGCGCCAAGTGCCTCGGCGGCCGGCAACATGATAGGTGCCTGTACCGCCCACTGGCCGCCACCGGACGGCACGAAGATATTCACCACCCCGGCGCTGATAAAGCTCCAGAATGGCAGTGACTCGGCGCTGGCAATGGCAACAAAACCCGAAGAGATACTCTGTGCCAGCCCGGACTGCACCATCACCGCCATGATGCCGGCGTAAAAGGGAAACTGGATCACTATCCCGGCGCCGCCCTTTATCGCCTCATTGAGACTGACCAGCAGACTGCGTGGCGTCTGGTGCAAGGTTATCGCCAGAAACAGAAACAGGAAGTTGACTATGTTGAGGTTGAGACTGCCCCCCTGAACAAAGAACCAATACCCCAGATACCCCAGACCACACAGGCCCACCAGGATCCCGAGTATCCGGCTGTTCTCCAGATAGTCGGCCGGGCGTTTGTTCTCATTCTGAGTCGGCGCAGCATCCTCGAGCAGCGCAGGATCGACTATCACAGACTCTTTGTCATCCGGCAGCATAAAGCGATTGACCAGCGGCATTATGATAAACAGCAAGGCAAGTAGCAGCAGATTAAAGTCGGCAAAAATGGTTTCCGAGGTAGGAATAATGCCTATCTGCGCCTCGGCAAAATGTCCTGGTGTGGCCACTGTCAAAGGCACTGAGCCCGCCAAGCCGCCGTGCCAGACCACAAAGCCCGAATAGGCACTGGCTACCAGCAAACGGTAATCCACCTTGACCCGGCGCGCCAACGCCTTGGCAAACAGGGCACCGACCACCAAACCGAACCCCCAGTTGAGCCAACTGGCCGCCAAGGAGACCAAGGTCACCAGTATGATAGCCTGCGGCGCACTACGGGCCAGAGACGCTATGGCGTCCAGCAGCTTCTTCACCGGCGGAGAGCTGGCCAGCATAAAACCGGCGACCAGCACCAACAACATCTGCATCGAGAAACTGAGCAGGTTCCAAAAACCACTGCCCCAATAACCCAGCACTTCTACCGGTGTCTTTTGCTGGCCGAGCATGGCGGCAGCAAACACCAACAGAGTAAGCAGGAGCACAAAGATATAGGGATCGGGCAGATACTTATCCACCAGCTTGACCAGTGGCCGGGAGGCGCGATTGAGCATAGGGGTTTCCTTGAGTCTTATTATGATTATTCTGCGGAGAGCTGATTTAGCTTTCACTTTTTTATCAATAGCCTACACAAGTCTGCCCGTGGGATAAAGCCCGACAAAAGTACACTATAACCCGAAGCTGTAAATGCCGCAGTCCAACTGCTAAGATAGCGCCACCTTCAGGACAGAGGATCCCCAAATGAGAATGTTGCTTGCCGTGGTGGTTATCGCCGCAGTTATTTTTTACTTTTTCACCACCATGAATGGCCAAAAACTGGCAAAAGAGAATATTGCCAAGGGCGAGGTATTTCTTGAGGCCAATAAGCATAAAGAGGGTGTGGTCACCACAGACTCAGGGCTGCAGTATCAGTTGCTGCAGAAGGGACAAGGCCAGGTTCATCCGGGTCCCAAGGATAAGGTGACAGTGCACTACCATGGCACCCTGATTGACGGCACTGTGTTTGACAGCTCGGTCGATCGCGGCGAGCCCATCGCCTTTCCACTCAATCAGGTGATCAAGGGCTGGACCGAAGGGGTTCAGTTGATGACAGAAGGCGACAAGATGCGCTTCTTTATACCCAGCAGCCTGGGCTACGGCAATCGCTCTGCCGGCTCCATCCCGCCGGGTTCGGTACTGATTTTTGATGTGGAATTACTCAAGATCAACTAACAATCCCCAACAATAAACCCGGCCAAAGCCGGGTTTGTTGTTTCAGTAACAGCTGTTAACCCTGCGCGAAGGGATCGTCAATCGACTTGGCCGGCTGGGTAAACCAGCGTGGCCCCTCTGCCGTCATATAGAAGTGATCTTCATGGCGAACGCCGAACTCGCCGGGCACACAAAGCATGGGCTCATTGGAAAAACACATACCAACGGCCAGTGGGGTATTGTCGCCATCAACCAGGTAGGGCCACTCATGAATATCCAAGCCTATGCCGTGGCCAGTTCTATGGGGCAGTCCCGGCAGTTGATATCCGGGCCCGAAACCGGCCCCTTCCAACACGGCTCTGGCCGCCTTGTCGACACCACTGCAGGGCGCACCTAAAGCCGCCGCTTCAAAACCGGCCCTCTGCGCTGCCTGTTCCAGCGCCCACAATTGCCGCTGCCGCTCGCTTGGCGTACCAAATACATAAGTGCGGGTAATATCCGAGTTGTAACCATGCAGCTGACAGCCAGTGTCTATCAACACAGTGTCACCCGGCTCCAGCGTCTTGGGCGACTTGACCCCATGGGGATAGGCACTGTCCTCACCAAAGAGCACTATGCAGAAATAGGAGCCACTGGCCCCCACGGCTCTATGGGCCTTGTCGATAAAATCTTCCACCTCGGCGGTACTGATCCCCGGGCGTAATATTCTGGCGGCGGCCTTGTGCACTTCGAGCGTCATATCCATCGCCCGCTGAATCAGCCTCAGCTCGGCGGCCGATTTATGCATTCGCAGTTGGGCACTAACCTTGGCGCCGTTGACAAAGGCAAGCTCGGGGCAAGCCTCACGCAGGCCATCAAACAAAAAGAAAGGGGCAGATTCATCTATAGCCAGAACGGCGCCCGGGCGCAGACAGCCCATGCGCTCAAGCACATTGCGGCACAGCTCATAGGGACTCTGGTGCTCATGCCAGGTGTTAACCGCTCCAGGCTGCAACATAAAGCCCTTGAGGGTGTCGAGTTCAAATGCCGGCGCCAGGTATTCCAGCTCACCACGACAGGGCAAAATCGCTCCTACCATACGCTCACTGGCATACCAACGCAGGCCGGAGAAATAGTAGAGATTGGTGCCGGCATTGAGATAGAGGGCATCTATCCCCAACTCTTGCATCAGCGTCTGGGCATTTTGTTGCCTGGTTTTGAAGTCGGCGGCTTCCACCGCTGTGACATCCCGGGTCATATCCACCAGCTTTGCCAACTCCTGCTCCGGGGTTGAGCCACCAACGCCTGTGCTCATAGAATTCTCCTGCTTGATTACTTTTAGTCGTTATTTGCTTGGGTATTAATGTGCTCGAGAGTTTTAGCATATTGTATGCAAATTTTAAAGCAGCAAACGAAATTGCCAATTTCCGGCGACCGCTGGTATGCTGCTTGCGCCAAACGCGGGAGTACAATATGCAGGATCTTGCCAACTATATTCTGGCCATAGAAGGACGGACAAGCAGCGCTGAACTGTTGGAATCGGTGCAAATTCACACCACGGACGATGAAGGTTTATGGCAATATCACTTTGCCGATGGCGCCATTATCGAAAAACAGCAGGAGCTGGAACAGGAGCCAAGCCAGCCTAATATCGGCGAGCTTTGTGAAGATAACTGGACCCGTTATCGGGTGCTGAAAGGAAACGATATCAGCCCAAAGCAAAAAGCTTTCAGCAACCTGTGCCAACGGGCCTTCTGGTTGAAGATGCGTCAGGCCTGCCAGGAACCGGCTTGAAGGGGGATGTCTCCCCCTTGAACCAGAGTATCAGGCCTGTTGCATCAGCATTACTTGCAGGCCGCGGCAGACCAAGGTCTCCATATCGTCGACCCGACTTATCTGACACTGACTGACAGTGGCAGGAACCGCCAAGTCTTTAACACCGCTGACACAGCCCTTGTAGTAGTCAGCATTGGCCAACATGTTACCGGCGAGCCAGAGTTTTTGCGGATTGAGCAGGTTAACCGCCCAGGCAATGCCCATCCCCAGATAGGCCCCGGCGCGGTAGAGTTCTACCGGGTTGCGCAAGCGTCGACGCCGCACCGACTCGCCGCTGGCCAACTGTTCGAGGCTGAATTCCCCCGACTCCGTCATCACCCGGCAAGCCCCAAGCTCACCGGCCAGACCATTGGCACCGCTGAACACCCGGCCGTTGAGCGCCAGTGACATGCCGATCCCTGTGCCACACATCACCAAGAGTTCGCACTGGTGTTTTACGCTGGCAATGGCGTGCAGACCGGCGTGGATATCATTGCTGATAGCCACCAGTTCACCACGGCTGCTGAGTTTTTCCGGGTTGAGCCCCACCAGCGCCGGCAAGGCACGACAGGATATTAGTTGGTTGTCTCGCACCATGCCGGGGAAGGCCAGAGCCAGACGGTAGTTTGCAAGCCCATAATCAGATTCAAGTTCAGCCAATTGCCGATTGAGATCTGCTATGGTGAAACTCTCTCCGGTGGGGATTTTATATTGTTCTGTTGTTTCCCCTTGCCGCAGCTGAAACAGCGCGGTTTCAGTCCCCACTTCGATCGTTAATGTCGACATTAATAAACCCCTTTTTACCGTACCGCCAGAGGCGGTAGACGGCCTAAGATGTTAGCACAGTGCTGCCGGCACCGCACCTAATCATCAAGGTTCTGTTATTTGTAACGCTTTGCTTTTACTTAACTTCCACCATGCTATCAGGATAAGTTGGGTCGCAATGGCGGGAATACAGATCACCAGCAGCAGTTGCCAGCCGAGCTGATAAATGACCCAGCCGGCCCCCAGAGAGGCCAACGCCTGAGAGCCAAATACCAGAGAATCGTTGAAAGACTGCACAGTGAATCTCTCTTCGGGGCGATAACAGCCAGGCAGCAGCGAAGTGCCGGCAACAAACAGGAAGTTCCAACCCACACCCAACATCACCAGCGCACTCCAATAGTTGAGCAGGTCACGCCCCGCCAGCGCCAGAGCCAAGGTCAGGCAGTAAAGCGCCAGCCCGGCCAACATGATGCGGGTGTGACCCAAGCGGGCTATCAGGTAGCCACTTATCAGCGAGGGCAGATACATGGCAATCACATGACTCTGGATCACCCACTTGGTATCCTCCAGGCTGTGATGCTCTATGTGATGCATATGTACCGGGGTCGCCGTCATGATAAAACTCATCAAGGCGTAGCCTATAACTGCGGCGCCGCAGGCAACCCAGAGTCGGCTTTGACGCAAAATAATTGGCAATGGCCGAATATCCATACTCTCAACCTTGGAGGCTTTGAGCACTGGGCCTTCATCTTGATAAAACAGCAGGCAGGCCAGCGCCAGCACACCGACCAGAGTCACCATCAAAAATGCACCTGTGTAGGTTACCGGCAAAATATCCTTGGCCAGCAAGGCCAGTTCTGGCCCGAGGAAGGCGGCGAGTAAACCACCAAGCAACACCCGGCTGGCTGCCTTGGCAGACAGAGTCGGCGCCACTGACTCCATGGCGGCAAAACGGTATTGCTGAATAATGGCGCCGCCGCATCCGAGCAGCAGACCACTGCCACAAAATCCCCAGAACTGGGCATACCAAACACTAAGCGCCGCCATAGCGCCGGCCACACTGGTCAGCAGGGCGCCACCGATAAATACCCGTCGCCGACCCAAACGCTGCATCAAGATATTGATGGGCACAATCGCTACAGCGACTCCGACTACCATCATGGCGATAGGCAGTGTCGACAGCGAGGGAACCGGGCTCAGCTCTGCCCCTATGATGCCTCCGAGCAATACCATGATAGGTGTGGCACTCATGGCAAAGGCCTGCGCCAACATCAACACCCAAACATTTAGCGGCATAAAGGCATCCTTGAATAAAAGTCGAGACAGATAAAAACCTTGAACAGGTCAATAAACATACATAGAGTTAACCTAAGCCAATCAGTTTTAACATTTTCATTCAAGGAAGAACACTGTGGGAAAGCGAAACTGTATCAGAGTGCTACTGTTGACCTTGCTTCTGGGCATCGGAGCAGGCTGCAGCAACCAGCCATACTCTCCTTCTCAGGATCTCTATGACAACGTGGCCGACAATGTCGAGCAGCGCAATGAAAAGCTGGCGCGGGATCAACAACCAAGCGATGACAGAGTACGCAGTGAAGATGTCAGCAAGGGAGTGATGGCTACTCTGGTTAGCTCCTTTTTGGTCGGCATAGCGACTCTGTTTGGCAGCAATTAACTTGGCCCCCTTTACAGCAGTTAAAGTTTTTTCAACATGCCCACCCTTGCGAAGCGACTTCAGGGCTTGCCATAATCCGCTATCACTCATAAAGACAAGGTCGGCCAAGGGTACCCAAGCCGACCATCAGCGGAGCCCCTATGTTGCAATCACAATCGCCCAAGAGCCCCCATATCGCATCACGGCTTAATGCCGTGCGCAGCGAAATGGCCAAACACCAACTCGATGCCTTTATCCAGCCCCGTGCCGACGAGTATCTCGGCGAGTATGTGCCGGCGCACAACGAGCGTTTGCATTGGCTGACCGACTTTACCGGCTCGGCGGGGATGGCGATTGTGATGAAGGACAGCGCCGCCATTTTTACTGATGGTCGCTACACAGTGCAGGTGAGGCAACAGGTGGACTCGACCCTGTTCAGTTATGAGAGCCTGACAGATATGCCCCAGGCACAATGGTTGGCGGAAAAGCTGCCGGCCGGTTGCCGCATTGGCTACGATCCCAGGTTGCATACCCTGGCCTGGCAGCAAGATGCCGAAGCCACACTGAGCAAGGCGGGTATGACACTGGTGGCGCTTGACGACAACCCGGTGGATTTGCACTGGCAAGGCAGACCCGTGCCGGAAAACAAGCCCATTATCCTCTTCAATGCCGAGTCTGCCGGCAAGAGCAGCGAACAGAAGCGCAGTGAAATCGGCGCCCTGGTGAAAAAGGCCGGGGCCGATGTAGCGCTGATAGCGGCGCTGGACTCCTTCTGCTGGTTACTCAATATCCGCGGTCAGGACGTGCCCAGGTTGCCCGTGGTACTGGGCTGTGCCCTGCTGGAAGCCAATGGTGAGGTGACACTGTTTACCGAGCTTGCCAAATTACCCCAGGGGATTGAAGCCCACGTAGGGGCCGGTGTCAGCTTCCGCGCCGAGTCGGAGCTCGCCGAAGCGTTGCAAGCGCTTGAAGGCAGAAAGCTTTTAGCCGATCCCAATAATGCCAACGCCTTCAGCCAATTACAGGCCAAAGCCGCCGGCGCCAAACTGATCGCCGGACTCGATCCTGTGGCACTACCCAAGGCCTGTAAAAACAGTGCCGAACTGCAGGGAATGCGCGCCAGCCATATCCGTGACGGCGTTGCCGTGAGCCGTTTCCTGGCTTGGTTGGATGCCGAAGTGGCCGCAGGCCGCCTCTACGATGAGGGCACTCTGGCTGATAAGCTCGAGAGCTATCGCCTTGAGGATCCTCTCTACCGCGAGCCAAGCTTTGACACTATTTCCGCCACCGGCGGCAATGCGGCCATGTGCCACTATAACCATCTCAACGGCACTCCGGCCATGATGGAGATGAACAGCATCTATCTGGTGGACTCTGGCGCCCAGTATTTGGACGGCACCACGGACGTTACCCGCACCATAGCCATAGGTGAAGTCAGCGCCGAGCAGAAAAAGATGGTGACCTTGGTTCTAAAGGGGCATATCGCCCTGGATCAGGCCCGCTTCCCACGGGGCACTACGGGACAACAACTGGATGCCTTTGCCCGTCAATACTTGTGGCAACACGGTTTTGACTACGACCACGGCACGGGCCATGGTGTTGGCCACTTCCTCAGCGTTCATGAAGGCCCACAAAGAATAGGCAAGAACCTCAATGCCATCCCCTTGCTGCCCGGAATGGTGCTTTCTAACGAGCCCGGCTATTACCGTACAGATGCCTTCGGTATCCGTCTGGAAAACCTGGTGGAAGTACGCCCCTGTGAAGCGCTCAAAGGGGCAGAGCGGGAGATATTCGAGTTCGACGCTCTGACTCTGATCCCCATGGATAAACGCTTGATAGACAAGAGTCTGCTTACTGAAGCTGAGCTCAATTGGTTCAATGACTATCACAGCCGCGTTTATCAGACTCTGTCACCGCTGATGAGTGGCGAATCACAGGCCTGGCTCGAACAGGCCACCTCGCCGCTGTAACACCCAAGGGCGCCGTCAATGGCCGGCGCCCTTTGTCAAACTCTCTGTGCTATTCGCGAGAAGATCCGCCCCTTGAATTGGGATATAATAGCCGCCATATAGCCGTTATTATTTTGCCATGAGAATCTCAATCCCATGATAAGTACCACCTTTGATCAGTATCTGGAGTTTCCAACCTCCTTCCCATTTAAAGTGGTTGGCGATGCCAGCGATACCCTGGCCGACCGCGTAGTCGAAGTCGTCCAGAAGCACGCCCCCGGCGATTACAGCCCTACCACCAAGGCCTCCAGCAAAGGCACCTATATCTCGGTGACCATAAATGTGAGAGTGACCAGCAAGGAACATATCGAAACCTTGTACACTGAACTTGCCGCTATTGAAGGCGTTCGCCGGGTACTCTGATACCTGGCACTCGGCAGAGAAAGTGTGATCTGGATTACATTTTTCCTGCCGAAGCGTATAATACCTGCCGGTATCAGAAAGTGAGCACAGCTTGATACTGATTGGTATCATCTCAAACAGAGGGGGAGACGTTGCCCTTGCCAGACAATACATTGCATATCCGCCACTTGGGTAACATGGATTATGAGACTGTATGGCATGCCATGCAGCACTATACCGACACCCGTGACGAACACAGCCCAGATGAACTCTGGCTGGTGGAGCATCCACCGGTTTTCACCCAAGGCCAGGCCGGTAAGAGTGAGCATCTGCTCAACACCGGCGATATCCCGGTGATCCAGGTGGATCGCGGTGGCCAGGTAACTTACCATGGCCCGGGGCAGTTGGTCGCCTACCCTCTTATCAACATCAAACGGCGCAAGCTTGGGGTAAGACAGCTGGTTACCGACATAGAACAAAGCCTGGTGGAGCTGCTCAAGCGCTTCGATATTCCAGCCTACGCCAAGGCCGATGCGCCGGGTGTCTATGTCGAGGAGCGTAAAATCGCCTCTTTGGGGCTGAGGATCCGTAAGGGATGCTCATTCCACGGCTTGGCGCTGAATGTCGACATGGATCTCGCCCCTTTTCGTCGTATCAACCCCTGTGGTTATGCCGGACTCGAAATGGCCCAGTGCAAAGCACTCGGTGGCCCCCAGAGTGTCGAGGAGGCAGGCCAACACCTGATTGAAACTTTTAGCCAACGTTTGGGCTATGAGCAAACAGTGCATCACCAAGGATTAGCAGAGTCATATGAATAGGCCAGAAAGATTACAGCCCGGTGTGAAATTGCGGGACGCCGAAAAGGTCGCCCGAATCCCGGTCAAAGTTGTGCCATCAGAGCGCGACACCATGCTGCGCAAGCCCGATTGGTTGCGGGTTAAGCTGCCATCTTCCAATCAGCGGATCCTGGATATCAAACAGGCACTGCGTAAAAATGGTTTGCACTCAGTGTGTGAAGAAGCCTCTTGCCCGAACCTGGCCGAGTGCTTCAACCATGGTACAGCCACCTTTATGATCCTCGGTGCCATCTGTACCCGGCGTTGTCCCTTCTGTGACGTAGCCCATGGCCGTCCACTCAAGCCTGACGCCGAGGAGCCACTCAAGCTGGCACAGACCATCAAGGATATGAAGCTCAAGTATGTGGTGATCACCTCTGTGGATCGTGACGATCTGCGTGACGGCGGCGCCCAGCACTTCGCCGACTGTATCCGTGAGATCCGTAAACTCAACCCTGAGATCAAGATAGAGATATTGGTGCCTGACTTCCGCGGCCGTATCGATCAGGCGCTGGATATTCTGGCGACCGAGCCACCGGATGTATTCAACCACAACCTGGAAACGGCTCCGGCTCACTATCGTAAGGCCCGTCCCGGTGCCAACTATCAGTGGTCATTGGATCTGCTCAAACGCTTTAAAGAACGCCATCCGGATATCCCGACCAAGTCGGGGATCATGCTCGGACTGGGTGAAAGCAATGAAGAGATTGAACAGGTGCTCAGAGATCTGCGCGCTCACAATGTCAACATGCTGACTCTGGGCCAGTATCTGCAGCCATCCAAGTTCCACTTGCCGGTAGAGCGTTACGTGACTCCCAAGGAGTTTGACGACTTCCACAACCTGGCAACCGAACTTGGCTTTACCCACGCCGCCTGTGGCCCGCTGGTTCGCTCAAGCTACCATGCAGACCTTCAGGCCCAAGGGAAAGAGGTCAAATAGACCAAGCCCAAGCACCTAAAGAAACAGCGCCCACAGGCGCTGTTTTTCTATTTATGGGCACAATTAAAAGCTTTAGGGTTAGCGGCAAAGCTCTGACATAGCTGCCTCTGCCCATATTAACCGGGATGAGCGAAGAAGAGCCAAGAGAGACTAAGAGGAGTGAAGAGACAACTCCATCAGCAGAGCATCTTCCCGGCCCTCTTTGGCCTGATAGTAATCGGCCCTGGAGCCGGTCTCAATAAAGCCCAGGCGCCGATACAAGGCGATAGCGGCGGCATTACCCACCCTGACTTCCAGCAATAATCTCTCCACACCACTCTCTTTAAGCAGCTCGATTGCCGCCTGTAATAATTGCCGCCCCAACCCCTGACCTTGTGCGGCAGGAGCGATACAGATATTCATCAGGGTCGCTTCCTCGAACAAGACCTGCAGCAAGCAAAAGCCTTGAAGCTCCGGTCCTAGATATAACCCCAGAGCCCGGTAAAAACGGCCAAAGCAACTGCCCAGAGTCGCCTCACTCCAGGGAAACTCATGGGCCAGTTGTTCAATTTTCATCATCTCGTCGAGGTCATCGGCCTCCAAGGCTCTGATTGCAATAACCTCTGTCACTTCGCCTCCAACCTGTGCCAAATCTGTTGCCATAGGGCGCGCTTGCCCTCACTGCCTGACATCAATTGCGCCGGCTGCGATGAATTCAGCCAGGCCCCTTCAACAGGCTCAGGGAACATATTCCATATCACCTCTTGCCCAGCCACAGGCCGATTACCGACGCTGCACTGCCCGGCCTCCAGTCCCAATAACGCCAACACCTTGAGCACCAGAGGATGTTGCAATACGCTCTCGTCAGCATCAGGCACCAACAGCATGAAAGGCACCTGGGAGGGAGAGTCTTGTCTACTGCGCCACAGCTCTATTCCCATGGCGTGCAGATATTTATTCATGGTGATTGCGCTCCGCTTTAACGCAGTTTGAAAATGTCGCCCAAAATCCATAGCCGAGGGACGAACAAGAAGGGCAAAAAATGACTGAAGGAAACCCGCAACAGAGCTTCCAAGTTAAGCGCTTTAGAATACCAGCTTGCTCAGCAACTGTCTGTGACCTGAGAGCAAATCCCCCGGCAACCAACTTAAACAAAATCGATTGCAGATATCTACTTTATCCACTTTAACTAATTAAACTCCGGAGTAGTATAGAAAACAGATCATTTACGGAGGTTATATTATGAATATCAATATCGGGATCAATCAAGCCGATCGTCTGGAAATAGCCAACGGTTTGAATCGCTTACTTGCTGACACCTACAGCCTTTATCTTAAGACTCACAGCTTCCACTGGAACGTGACAGGCCCCATGTTCACCAGCCTACACCAACTGTTTGAAGAGCAGTACACCGAATTGGCTGCCGCAGTGGATGTCATAGCAGAGCGGGTCAGAGCCCTGGGTGAAAGAGCCTTGGGATCCTACAGCGCCTACGCCGCTCAGACCGAAATAAAAGAAGACTCAGGCATCACAGATGCCAAACAGATGCTTGAGGAACTGCTGGAAGGCCAGGAGATCATTATTCGAAACGCCCGGGCACTCTACCCTTTGGTGAACCAGGCCAATGACGAAGCAACGGCAGATCTGCTGACCCAGCGTATTCAGCTGCATGAAAAGACCGCCTGGATGCTTCGCAGCTTGTTAGTGCAGTAATTACTGCACTAACACCCAAGCCGACGGCAAAGGCCAATGAGCGACATAACGCCGTCCGTGCCAGTCTTCAAGAGTTAGCCATAACTTATCGGCCGCGCCGAACGCGGCCGGAGCTATGGCGTGTACATGTTGGCCGTGGCGACTTCCGTGCAAGATGCCACTCTCACCTTGCTGCAACACCTCCAGCGCCAGTGGCTCAGGACCAATATTCAGGTATCCCTGGCGAATATCACTCACTTCTCCTGCAATAAACCTCAGGGCAAAGTCCTTCACATATTCACCATGGTGCAGATAAGCCGGCGCCATATCGGCCGGAGTGGCCTCTACCTCAAACGGCCCGGCACTTACTGATGACCAGCTCACTGGTAATTCAGGCGTCAAGGAGCGATAGAGAAACCAGATGGGCAGCAATAACAACACTCCGTTGAGCTTGAATTTATTGCGCTGCCAAAAAGAAAGCCGTTTCTTCATCAATAACTCTCCTGTTGCTCTGCCACTAATGGCACCTCTTGTTGACGCCTGCCAGCCTTGAATATGCGACTGCTCCAGATCATAAATCCGGTGATAGACATACCACTGAGTAATAAGCCAAACAGGAACCAGATAATCTTGGTCCAAACGCCAGCCAAAGTGCCGTAATGCAAGGGATCGGCAATATGCATCATAGTTTGCAATGTGGTCATGGTTTGCGGTGACTTGCTACTGACGATTGCGCCGCTCCAGGGATCCAGTTCCAATCCGTAGGCATACTGGTCATAAAACAGGAAATCGCCACTGCCCTGCAAACGATAGAGGTCCCGGTTGTGCTCCGGCAAACTGATATAACTGGGATGAAAGTCGGGAAACTGCTCTTTGGCCTGTAACAGAGCCTGTTCAAGACTCAAAGAGGGCTGAGGTCTGGCTTCGCCCATTGGCACATCGGCGATATCAACCAGAGGCGTGTGGGGCTCGATATCGACATCGGCATGCCACATTATTCCTTGTGCCAGATACCAAAGACCGGTAAGACTCATCAGGACAATAAACCAGATAGACCAAACACCCAGCAGGCGATGCAAATCTGTCACCAGGGTTCTCTTACCTTGGTTGAATCTTAATTTGGGGCTGAAGAAACTACGCCAGAAACGCTTGTATATAACCATCCCGGATATCACAGACCCCAACATCAACAGTGATAAACCACTGACCAGGTAATACCCGACACTAAAACCGTTTTGCCAGGGAAACAGCAACCAACCATGCAATGAGCGCATAAATCCGATGAAGGTAATACCACTGTTCACCTCCTGGATCTCTCCGCTGTACTGGTTCACATAAGCGATAGCAAAGGGCTTGTCGACATCGGAGAACACTACGGCATTCACCAGATAAGGCTCAAACAGCATCACATTGCTGACATCGGCATCAGGGTAAGCACGCTGCACATTCTCCACCAACTCGGCAACGCTCTTTTCCGGTAAAGCATCCGGATTCAATGCCCTGGCCGCGGGATTCGTCAGCCAGGTAATCTCATGGCTCAAAACAGCCACTGTCCCGGTCAAACATACGAAGCAGAACAGCAACCAGATAGGCAATGAACACCATCCGTGAAACAGGAACCACATGCGATTACTTATCTTCGGCATAGTTTCTCATGGCTAAAAAATAAAGCTGAATTGTAAATACAATAGAAATCATTATCAATATCGCAATAATAACTACAGAAAAACCAAGTTCAGCTAACACAAGCCATCATATTGAGAGGGGAAATATGCACAGAGTCGTCACTGCCAGCCTGTTGGCGGGCATCAGTCTGGTACCGCAGGCATACGCAAAGGACCAGGAAACCACAACAGACTCAAGCGATATTGAAGTAATACAGATCAAGGGCAGTCGCCTGGACAAGGCTGCCACGGCAACTGGACTGCCACTGACACTCAGGGAAACGCCGCAATCTGTGTCCATCATAGATCAGGAATTTATTCAGAGTTTCTCTTTGAATAATATTGCCGAGATCATGACCCTTAGCCCAGGGATCTATGCCCAGCAGGCTGAAACCAATCGTTACTTTTTCAATGCCAGAGGCAATCCTATCACCAACTTTCAGTTTGATGGGGTGCCGGTCAACTACAGCAGCTTCTTCAACGATGCGGTTACAGATACCATCATCTTTGACCGAGTGGAGATAGTCCGTGGTGCCACAGGGCTCCTGACTGGTGCAGGTGAACCCTCGGCCGCCATAAACCTGATCCGCAAACGCCCCAAGGCCTATCCATCAGGTTATCTGAGTGCCAAGCTAGGCTCCTGGAATAGTTACCGAGTCGAGGGTGACGGCTCATTTGATCTGGACCAGGATGGTAAGTATCAGGCGCGGGTTGCTGCAGCCTACGAGGATAAAGAAAGCTACGTTAATCTCTCGGAAGAGCAAAATCTACAACTCTATGCTGTGTTCAGCGCCGCTCTCAGTGACCAAACCAAACTGTTGATCGGAGCCGATCATAGTAAACGCGATCCCAAAGGCTCAACTTGGGGTGGGTTACCACTGTTTTATGCCGATGGAAGCCTGGCGGATGATCTGTCCACCTCCAGTACTACTGCCGCATCCTGGTCCCGTTGGGAACGGGAAGGCACCAATGTTTTCGCTTCAGTTGAGCACAGCTTCGATAGCGACTGGGATCTGAGAATCGACTTGGAGCACAGAGAAGATGAAATGGATGGCCATCTGCTGTACTTGTCCGGTTATCCCGATAAAACAACCGGCCTGGGAATGGGGGCTCTTCCTATGATTTACCAATCCTGGCGCGATCAAGATGCAGCCAGGCTGTTTGTTTCGGGTCCCTTCGAACTCTTTGGCCGTAGCCACAGGTTAACTGCGGGTCTGCTCTACTCCAAGCAGGAAGTGGACGCCGATTCATATTACAGCAGCGACACTCTGCAAGTG
This sequence comes from Shewanella algae, assembly GCF_009183365.2. Taxonomy (NCBI): domain Bacteria; kingdom Pseudomonadati; phylum Pseudomonadota; class Gammaproteobacteria; order Alteromonadales; family Shewanellaceae; genus Shewanella; species Shewanella algae. The sequence continues at coordinate 1,150,248 of NZ_CP068230.1, read as the reverse complement.
GGTAATTTCTTTGAGTGGGATGGCAGCATCAATGAACCCTCCTACACACAAACTCCCCAGCGCAGCGAATCGACCGAAACCCAGCAGGGTGCCTATCTGGCTAGCCAATTATCTCTGCATGACGATGTCACTCTTATCTTGGGTGCCAGATTGAGTAAATATGAAATGGAGGTAAACCAGGACAACAAGGATTATAAACATGATGATGTTTTCACGCCTTACGCCGGACTGGTATACAAGCTCAACGATACCCTGTCGCTTTACGCCAGCTATACCGAAATCTTTCAACCCCAGAATGCCAAAGACATTAATAACCAGTACCTGGATCCCGTCACAGGCGACAACATAGAGTTGGGGGCCAAGGGGGACTTCTTCAACGAAGCGCTGACGGCAAGCCTGGCGGTATTCAAGGTGCAAAAAGATAATGTCGCCGAAGCCGATCCCGGGCAACCACCGCTACCGGATGGCAGCTTCCCTCAACGAGCGGTGAAAGGCGCCAACAATAAAGGTTTCGAATTGGAGCTTAGCGGCCACCCCAGCGACGACTTGGACGTGTTCTTCAGCTATACCTATAGCGAATCAGAAAAGGCCGATGGCAGCCCCTTCGGGACTCATTTGCCCAAGCATCTGCTGCGTATTTCCAGCCTGTATCACTTCGACGGGGCGCTGAGCGATCTGACTCTGGGAGGCAACATCAGCTGGCAAAGTAAAACCTACAAAGACCAGGTAGGCCCTAACAAAGCTTCTTCCAGGCAGGATAGCTATTTCCTGGCTAATCTGATGGCCAGCTATCAAATACAGGACAATCTAGTTGCCAGGTTAAATGTCCGGAACCTGTTCGACAAGAAGTATTATTCCAGCATCGACTTTTACAACCAGGGTTTCTTTGGTGAACCGAGAAGCCTGGAGCTGAGTATCAACTACACCTGGTAATCCCTGCTTGCTCATGGTTCAGTAAGCAAAGTGGTAGCTCAAACAGCAGCCTGTAGGGCTGCTGTTTTTATATCGAGAACAGAGAAACTTTGAATGCCGTCATAAAGGAAAACGGCCCGCATATTGCTATGCGGGCCGTCTGGAATGTGGCAGGGGTGGCAGGACTCGAACCCGCAACCGTCGGTTTTGGAGACCGCTGTTCTACCAATTGGAACTACACCCCTGTGGAACGAGGGGCATTATGCAAAAAGCCTTCCTAAAGGTAAAGGACTTTTTGGCACAAACACCTCTGATTGCAGCTTTTTCAGGCAAAGCCAAGCCGTGGTGCGCATCCAGGGTTTTCTCTAGACAAAACCAAGCAGCCGTAAACAGCGAACCAGCCCAGAACATAAGCCAAAGACTCAGGAATATTCGGACTCAGGTAACAACTGCCGCCAATCAAAAGTCCGTTGCTTATCATGCCCTTTTTGCTGCAACTTAACATCTTGTCTGAAATCTGGAGCGTGAAAGGTTTTCGGATCAGCCTCAGCTATTACATGAAACCTGTCATTCCAGTCGATGCAATATACATGCTTACCATCCTTGGCAAAGTAGTGATTGAAAACTACCAAACTTGCACCATCCAATTGTTTGTTTTGCAAAAGATTACGATAAATCACCCTGCCATTATTCAGGGCAAGACACTCAGCGGAGATAAAGCGGCAATTGCTTTGGTAAACCGATTGAGACTTGGCGTTTTTCAACTCGCGGTCATGACGATAAAGCTGTCCTGCAATACTGAAATAATGGTGTCCGAAGTATTCAAAGTTCTCCAGCATCACACGACTCAATTTCTTGCCCCGATAATAGAGCGACAGGCCGTCACTCAATAGGTATTCAGAGTAAAGCTGTACAACGTCTGGCTGAACACCTTTCAATATCTTGCCACGACAGATGACTTTGCTCCCATCAGTGAAATACTCACCACCAATACAAGTAAACGTCGCGGCATTGACCTTACTGAGCTTTAACGCACAAAAATGGTACCTGTCTTCAAGGTCTCGCCAGTAGAGTTGGCAGTCATACAGATAATAGCCCTACTGTAAATATTGGAACTTGCCCGGCGCCAGTTCAGTCAAGCATTGATACTTGTCCTTATCCTGCAGTCGTCCTGCATGGTTTCCTTGCAGACTTTCTCCCGCCAAGGCAAAAGGCGGTAGCGTGAAATAAACCGCCTGCTCAGTAACGGCAAAACCATCACCCAAAAACTGCCAGCTGAGTTCCGTTTCGTCGGTACTGCTTTTGCTGTTTAACAGCCAGGAGTATGTCTGTTCACTTCCCGGATAGAGACTGAAGAAAAGTTGAAGATCTTTTATCTCCGCACTATTCGAGTCGGCCTTCCCCAGATTGTAGCCCCTGTATTTGTCGATGGCATCGAAGCCTAATCCCGTGCGTTCGTTGAAGTTAAAGCTCAGAAAACTATCAGGGTCAGCGCCTTCAATGGCCTTGCCACGAAAATACACCTGACTCGCATCTCGGGCATAATCGCACTCCAGGCCGATGAAACTGGCAGCGCAGCTATTGTTTATTCTGGTCGAATTTATGTAGGCATGTTTACTATCGACAGCATAGTATCCCTTTCCCGGAGGTATCCTGAGTTCCCCCTCAATACGCCTACGAGCGCCAAACATCCCGGAGTAAAGATAGCGCTCATCAAATGCATACCATTCATTCAATATTCTCAAGTGACCGTGGACCAGAGGAAAGACACCCCAGCGACCGCTGCGCTCAGGACGTATATAGAGATGAGTCTTATCGCCGTAGAAGTGGCCGCCAAGATGGGCAAAAGCCTTAGTATCTATGCCATAGATAGTGGCTCCTTCCTTATCTTTAATCGGCAACAGGCAACCCTTATCATCCGCTAAGAAAAAGATGTTCTCTTCCCCCCGGTATAGATTAGCCTCAGTGCCATCGACTCTCAGCAAGCGTTCAACCGTGAGTTTCTTTTGGGAATTGGTCTGCTTCATGCCTGACTCCTTTTTCTGGCAATCCCAAGATCATAAACAACCCCAAAAGAAGCACAAGCTGTGATCGATTCATTTCCTAGGAGTCCGGTAACTGTCATCCAAGCGGCATCAAATAGTAATTGAGGGAATAATGGAAAGGTGAACGATGATAGGTTAGCAAGATAGGTGAGTCATCACCATACAGCGCCAGACATCTAGAGCTGGATTAATGCAAAATTCACAGGTTCCAAACGCAAAAAAGCCACCTTGTTCAGGTGGCTTCTTTACTTAAGCCTCGAGTACCTTTATTGAGGATACCGGTTGGGTGAAGTCTTTGTGCTCCAGAGACTGGATAAATCTGCCCAGACAAGCGGGTCAATCTATTCTCAATATCTCCACAGCACCATCTCACATGGGGGCGAAAGACATCTGCTCATCAAGCACAGCTTGATAGATGGCTGTAGCGCGAAGCAGCTTGGCTGCGAGCTGAGGGGCACACACTGCGCCAGCAGCTTTGGGCTGCATGTTAAGTCGTGCTCGCTGGAAACGAGACAAACAAAAAAGCCCTAGCATTTAGCTAGGGCTTTTTTGTTACTGTTTTGTCTCCACTTTTTAAGAAAGTGAAGATAAAATTGGGCGTCTGGCGATGGCCCGCTTCGAGCAAGCTCTCCGCGTTCGTCTGTCGCATCAAACTGAGTTTGATAAACGCGATAACCTCACCCTACTCCACATGGAATTGTGCCTCACTGCGTTCGGACTCTTTATCTTCCCCATGTGAGAGTGGACATTTCAAAATGCAATTAAAACGAAAAATCCCCAACACAAAGTGCTGGGGATCCATCGTTTATTGGGCGTCTGGCGATGACCTACTCTCACATGGGGAGACCCCACACTACCATCGGCGCGATTGCGTTTCACTTCTGAGTTCGGGATGGGATCAGGTGGGACCACAATGCTATTGTCACCAGACATATTCTTACTGGTTAATTGTCCGTCTGACGGTATTGTTTCCTCGCTACACTGCTCATGTACTTCAGTACACTGCGCGGCTCGCTCGTCACGGCTTTGTCAGCCAAACAATTACCTGCGTCATTAACCTTTGTTCTTCAATTCAGAAAGCTGTTGCTTTGAAATATGGTGGTCGCTACTGGGATCGAACCAGTGACCCCCTCCTTGTAAGGGAGGTGCTCTCCCGGCTGAGCTAAGCGACCGGTATTCTTGGCTGTGCTCTTTTCAGAGCCTGAGTTCAAACTTCAATCAAGTATCTAACTTCTTCAAGTCCGTAAAACCCATCTGGGTTGTATGGTTAAGCCTCTCGAGTCATTAGTACAGGTTAGCTCAACGCCTCGCAACGCTTACACACCCTGCCTATCAACGTCCTGGTCTCGAACGGCTCTTCAGAGGGCTCTAGGCCCTAGGGATGACTCATCTTGGGGCTCGCTTCCCGCTTAGATGCTTTCAGCGGTTATCGATTCCGAACGTAGCTACCGGGCAATGCCATTGGCATGACAACCCGAACACCAGCGGTTCGTCCACTCCGGTCCTCTCGTACTAGGAGCAGCTCCCCTCAATCATCCAACGCCCACGGCAGATAGGGACCGAACTGTCTCACGACGTTCTGAACCCAGCTCGCGTACCACTTTAAATGGCGAACAGCCATACCCTTGGGACCGACTTCAGCCCCAGGATGTGATGAGCCGACATCGAGGTGCCAAACACCGCCGTCGATATGAACTCTTGGGCGGTATCAGCCTGTTATCCCCGGAGTACCTTTTATCCGTTGAGCGATGGCCCTTCCATTCAGAACCACCGGATCACTATGACCTGCTTTCGCACCTGCTCGACGTGTCTGTCTCGCAGTTAAGCTGGCTTATGCCATTACACTAACCGTACGATGTCCGACCGTACTTAGCCAACCTTCGTGCTCCTCCGTTACTCTTTGGGAGGAGACCGCCCCAGTCAAACTACCCACCAGGCACTGTCCCTAACCCCGATTAGGGGCCCAGGTTAGAACATCAACACTACAAGGGTGGTATTTCAAGGTTGACTCCAACAAGACTGGCGTCTCATCTTCATAGTCTCCCACCTATCCTACACATGTAGGGTCAATGTTCAGTGCCAAGCTATAGTAAAGGTTCACGGGGTCTTTCCGTCTAGCCGCGGGTATACGGCATCTTCACCGCAATTTCAACTTCACTGAGTCTCGGCTGGAGACAGCGTGGCCATCATTACGCCATTCGTGCAGGTCGGAACTTACCCGACAAGGAATTTCGCTACCTTAGGACCGTTATAGTTACGGCCGCCGTTTACCGGGGCTTCGATCATGAGCT